>CALRPU020000016.1:0-111463 GCA_943370175.1 Hydrogenophaga intermedia
CCCTTGTCATCGCGGCCACGTCGCTGGTGTTCGTGGTGCTGCTGCGCAGCGGCATCAGCCGCCGCTGGGCCGATCCCGGCCTCGTCATGCCGCAGGCGGTGGCGTCGCTGACCACGTTGGCCGCGGCTTACCTGGTCGTTGGGGAGACCCGGGGCATCGCGCTGACCGTGGCCATGCTGCCGCCGGTGTTCGCCTCGAATGCGCTGGGTGGCCGGGCCACGTGGCGGCTGTGCCTGTATGGCGTGGTGGTGTTCGCCGTGCCGATCGGCGCGGCCACGGCGCTCGACCCCGTGAACTTCCCACCCTTCATCGAACTGCTCAACCTGATGACCTTGAGCATCTGCATGGCGGCCATGGGCATGGTGCTGAGCCTCGTCGACCGCTGGCGCCTGCGGCTGGCGCGGCAGCGCGATCAACTGCGGCAGGCGATGGCGTCGATTGAGCGGGTGTCCGCCACCGACGAGCTGACCCAGCTGCCCAACCGCCGCCACCTGGGCCACTTGCTGGCCCTGGCCGCGCTGGCGCGCGCCCAGGGCGGGCCTGGCTATTGCGTTGCCGTGATCGACATCGATCACTTCAAGCGTCTGAACGACGCCCACGGCCATGCGCAAGGCGACCTGGCGCTGCGCCGCTTCGCCGCGCTGGCGCGGGCGGCCCTGGTGCCGGGGCAGGTGCTGGGCCGTTGGGGCGGCGAGGAGTTCTTGTTGTGGCTGCCCGGCATGACGGCGAGCACGGCGGTGACGGTCCTCAGCCGCATGCGCCACAAAGTGGCTGCGGCGGCGGCTTGGGCGGACCACCCGCACCTGCGCGTGAGCTTTTCCGCGGGCCTGGCGACCGACGCGGGGCAGCGTCCCGAGGCCATCGTGGCCCGCGCCGACCGCGCGCTTTACCGTGCCAAAGCACTCGGACGCGACCGCCTGATGCTGGACGAACCTGCCGCGCCAGACCCGATCGACGCCAGCGTTCCGATGCGCCGCACCGACGACGTGCCGCCGTCGGCGGGCCACGCTGGGCCACCCGCCCTGTCGGCTCAGTCCGCGCCCGTGTCGCGGCCCGGCGGCGGGTAGGCGTCGGCCACGTAGGCCGGCCCCTTCATGATGCGCACGACCCAGCACCCGAGCGCCACGGTGAACACCAGCGTCCAGTGCAGCACCACCACACCGATCAGCGCGTACTCGCCCAGGTCGAGGGCACTGTCGCTGACCGGGTGTTCACTGACCGAAGACGCCAGCCGCCGCAGCAGCGCGACCACGGCCGGCAGCAACGTGCCCCACACCAACACCGCGGGCAGCCGGCGCCAGATGCGGTGCTCCAGGCCATGGGGGGCGCGCGTGTGGCCCGGCAGCTGGCGAAAGGGGTCCATGGGGAATGGGGCGTCAGCCCTCACGCGCTGCGCGCGCGGAAACCGGGTTCACTGCGGTGGTGGGTCAGCTGCTCGAAATGCAGGGCCAGGGCCAGCAGCCTTGGCTCCTGCCAGGCGCCGCCGAACAGGCTCAAGCCCACGGGCAATCCCTGCACCTGTCCCATCGGCACCGTGACATGCGGGTAGCCCGCCACCGCGGCGGGCGTCGTGGCCGAGGGCCCGGAGCCGCTGTCGCCATTGACTGGGTCGATCAGCCAGGCCGGCCCCATCGTCGGTGCGATCACCGCGTCGAGCCGGTGCTTGCGCAGCATCGCGTCGATGCCGTAGGTGCGCGACAGCCGTCGGCCGCTGGCCAATGCCTGGCGGTAGGTCGGGTGGTCAAGCGGCCCCCGCGCCTGGGCCGCCTCGAACCACTCCTGGCCGAACAGCGCGAGCGTCTGCGCCTGGTTGCGGTGGTAGGCGATCAGGTCGGCCAGGCTGCGGTGCGGTCCGGCGGCGGCAAATTCGACCAGGTAGGCGGCCATCGCGTGGCGAATTTCGAACAGCAGCACCTCCAGCTCGCCGCTGCCCATCTTGTCCAGGTTGGGCAAAGGCGCGGTGATCACCGTGGCCCCGGCTTGTTCAAGCACCTTCACGGCGGCCTCGAACAAGGCGACCGTGCCGCGACCATGCCCTGCCACCAGGTTGCTGGCCACGCCCAGGCGGGCACCGCGCAGCGCGTCGGGCGCCAGGGTGGTCAACGCGGTCGGGTCGATCCGGCCAGATTGGGCCGCAGTGGCCTTGTCGCGCCGGTCCGTGCCCGCCATCACCGACAGCAGCAGCGCGGCGTCGCGCACGCTGCGGCACATCGGGCCCGCGGTGTCCTGGGAAAACGAGATCGGCACGATGCCATCGCGGCTCACCAACCCCACCGTCGGCTTCACCCCCACCAGCCCGTTGGCCGAGGCCGGTGAGGTGATCGAGCCATCGGTTTCCGTGCCGACGCCAAGCGCGGCCAGATTGGCGGCCAGGGCCACCCCCGTGCCGGACGACGAGCCGCTGGGCGATCGGTCCAGCGCATAAGGGTTGCGGGTCTGGCCGCCGCGGGTGCTCCAGCCGCTGACCGAGTGCTGGCCGCGGAAGTTGGCCCACTCCGACAGGTTGGTCTTGCCCAGCAGCACCGCGCCCGCGGCGCGCAGCCGTTCGACCAGCGCCGCGTCGCGGGGCGGCGCAATGCCCACCAGTGCGGGCGACCCGGCGCTGGTTTGCATGCGGTCGGCCGTGGCGATGTTGTCCTTGAGCAGCACCGGCACGCCGTGCAGTGGCCCGCGCAGCCGCCCTGCCCGGCGCTCGTCGTCCCGTTGACGGGCGATCGCCAGGGCGTCGGGGTTGTTTTCCAGCACGCTCGCCAGCCGCGGTCCGGCCTGGTCGACGGCGGCGATGCGGTCGATGTAAGCCTGGCACAGCGCCGCGCTGGTGACCCGCCCCTGCGCCATGGCCTGCTGCAGGCCGTCGACGGTGGCCTCGGCCCAGGCGAATCCCGTTGCGGCCGCGGCGGGCCCGCTGGCGCGCGCGACGGCGGGGCTCGCGGCCGCAGCGGCCGACGCGGTGGTCGCCGCGGCACCACCGGCTTGCAGGAAGTCTCTGCGCTTCATGGGGCAGGGCCCCTCAGATCACGGTCGCTTCGTCGCTGCGGGTGTCGCCCTTGTTGTCTTTCCAGGTCACGGCAATCTTGTCGCCGGCCTTGCCACCCTTGATGACGAACTGCAGGAAGGGGTTCTTTGACACCGACGGGCCCCAGACGGTGTTCAGCACGGCCTTGCCGTTCCAGGTGGCGCTGACCTCCTGGATGAACCAGGCGGGGATGGTCTTGCCGGCAGCGTCCTTGCGCTGGCCGCTTTCCATTTCGTGGCTCATCAGGATGCGCACAGTGGTCTTGTCGCCTGCCGCCTGGGCCCGGATGCGCATCGGGTCTGCCATGGTCAATCTCCTCAGTTCAAACAATGTGGTTGATCAATTGGTCACCTCGGAACCGGCTCGGCCGGGCCGCTGGTGGCGCCTTCTGGAGGGGGGCGCCGAGGGCGCCATGGGGTGGGTGTCGTCACCCGCCGCAGCCACCCATCGTGACCTTCACGTCCTTCTGTGCGAACAAGACCTTGCCATCGCCCATCATGGCCACGGCGTAGACGTTGGAGGTCTGGCCCATCTTGACCCGGGTCGAGAAACTGGCTTCCACCAGGTCGTTGACCTCGAACACCGCCGACAGCACGCTGGGGTTCTTTTCGACCAGCACCAGCAGGCGCTTGACGCCCGGCAGGCTGGTGGACACCCCCAGCGGGACCACCGCGCCGTTCTCGGCGATGTCGGGCGCGCTGAGGGCAATGTCCTTGCTCTCAACCGGCGCCGAGCCGCCCAGGGCCTTGGCCACCTCGGCCAGCGTCTTCGCGTCGAAGGCGGTGCTGGGGTAGGCGGCCCAGGCGAGTTGCGGCAGCGCGCCGGCCGCCGCCAACAGGGTGGCGACACGGGCCGAGTGGGTGAGGAGGGTTCTGCGGTCCATCATGGTGAATCCTGGGAGTCGTCAACGCGGATTTTGCCCGCCGCCGCACCGCTTGCACGCCACAAGGGTTTGCACCGAGGCGCGCGCACGCGGCCCGCGCCGGGCGGGCGGGCCATGCATCCGCCCGTGCTGATAGACTGAAGCATGGCCGCCGAGTCCTCCAAACCTTTGCCCGAATTGTTTGCCGCGCCCCCGTCGCCTGGGGCGTCGATGGAGGCCGATTCGGTCCGTGCGGCGAACCCGGCCAGCGAAGAAGACCAGGTCTTCGAGTCGGCGGCCGAGCTGTTTTCTTTGCTGTCCACGCCGATCCGGCTGCGCATCATCAGCGCGGTGTGCCAGGGCGAACGCAATGTGTCGGAGCTGCTGTCGATGATCGACACCACCCAGCCCAACATGTCGCAGCACCTGGCCACGCTGTACCGTGCCGGGGTGCTCGGGCGGCGTCGCGATGGCACGCAGATCTACTACCGGCTGCTCAGTGAACGGGTGGCCACGCTGTGCCGTGCCGTTTGCACCCAGGTGGCCGTCGAACTGGAGTCCGGCGATGGCGTGCCCGCTGCGGACCGACTGCTGCCGGCGATGCGCCGGCCGCTGTGAGCCGCCCGACGTTCTTGCCTTCGACCCTGACCCGTTCACCAACGCCCTTGCCCGTCCGATGACCGATACCGAAGTTGCCGCGTTGGCCACGCGGGTGTTGTGGGTGGGCTTTGGCCTGTCCGTGATGTTTGGCGCCATTGCCCAGCGCACCCATTTCTGCACGATGGGCGCCATCGCCGACGTGGTCAACATGGGCGACTGGACCCGCGCTCGCATGTGGGTGCTGGCCATCGCCGTGGCGACGCTGGGCTTCAACGCGATGGTGGCCGCGGGCTGGGTCGAGGCCAAGAACACCGTCTACGCAGCGCCCCGGTTGAATTGGCTGTCGGCCGTCGTTGGCGGGTTGCTGTTCGGCTTTGGCATGGTGCTGGCGTCGGGCTGTGGCAGCAAGAGCCTGATGCGCGTGGGCAGTGGCAACCTCAAGTCGCTGGTCGTGGTGCTGGTGCTCGGGCTGTCGGCCCTGATCACCTTGCGCGGCCTGACGGCGGTGTGGCGCGCCGCCACGGTGGATGCCGTGCACTTGACCCTGCCCACGGGCCAGGACCTGCCGTCGATGTTTGCCGCCGCCACCGGCCTGGCCGTGCCCCAGTTGGCGCTGGTGCTGGGCGGCCTGGTCTCAACGCTGTTGGTGGCCTGGGTGCTCAGGCGCCCGGAAGGACGCCAGGCCGAGGTGTTGTTCGGTGGCATCGGCGTGGGCGTCGTCATCGTGGCGCTGTGGTGGACCTCGGGCCGACTGGGCCACGTGCCGGAAGACCCGCGCACCCTGGAGGCGGCGTTCCTGGCCACCAACTCGCGCCGCATGGAGTCGCTGAGCATGGTCGCCCCCGTGGGTTACGCCCTGGACTGGTTGATGTTCTACAGCGACGCTGCCAAGGTGTTGACCCTGGGCGTCGTGTCGGCGTTGGGGCTGGTGGTGGGGTCGCTCGCGGTCTCGCTGGCCACCCGCAGCTTTCGCTGGGAAGGCTTTCGCGGCACCGAGGACGTGGCCAACCACCTGATCGGCGCCACGTTGATGGGCGTGGGTGGCGTGACCGCCATCGGCTGCACCATTGGCCAGGGTTTGTCCGGGGTGTCGACGCTGGCGCTGGGCAGCTTCATCGCGCTGGCCGGCATTGTGGGTGGCGCGGTGCTGGCGCTGCGCTACCAGATGTGGCGCATGGAGCGGCTGGCCTGACCCGCGTCGCCGGCCTCGGGGCTTAATAGTGCGGCGGCAACTCGTCGCGCAGGCTGGTGAAGGTGCTTGGCTCCAGCGTGGCCACCTGCCGGCGCAGCGCCTGCACGTGGCGCTGCAAGGCGTCGATCTGATCCTGCTGGCGGGTCACCACCTCGTTCAGGCGGTCGACCAGGTCTTCGCTGAACAAAAGCTTGGTTTCCAGCGCCTCCAGCCGGCGGTCGATGGATTCCATCGGGTCAAGGGTCATCATGGGCTTGGAAGTTGACGGGGCACGGGATCGGCATTGTCCCGCTTGCCTATGATGTGAATCCATACCAACATTGAGATCCCGCTGGCCACGGCCCGGCTGCGCGTTGATGGCAACGCTGAAGATGCCGCGGGCCCCGCAGTAGCAACGACGATGGACCACTTCCTTGTTCGCGCAGGTCCCCTGGAAGAGGGGCCTTTGAACCAACTGGCGTACCGCAGTGTCGCGGTGGGCGAGCCCACGGCCCACGACCTGGCCGCGCTGCTCGCGCAGTCGCGCGCGCGCAATGCCCAGCTGGGCTTGACCGGCCTGCTGGTCTGGGACGGTCGACGCTTCGTTCAATGGCTGGAAGGCCCGCAGTCGTCGCTGGACGCGGTCTGGGCCAGCCTGCTGCGCGACCCGCGCCACACCGACATCGAGCGGCTCACCACGCCCTTCAGCGAGCGCCGTCTTTTTGCCGATTGGCAGATGCAACTGGCCAGTGGCGAGCCGCTGCCCACGGTGCCCGACGTGTGGCCGTTGGGGGCTGCGGCGCTCGAATACGTGATGCAGCAGCAAAGCGGGTCGGTGGGTGGTTTTCCCGCGCTGGCAGCGCTGACGCGCCTGCCCTCGCTCGAAGACACCGCCCGCTCGCTGTTCACGCCCGGGGACCTGCGCATGGAAGCCGCGCTGGAGCCCTTGAACGGCGGCTGGATGCCGCTGCCGATGCTCGACGCTCAGCTGATCACCCCGATGTGCCGCATCCTGGGCCGCTGGTGGCGCGACGGCCGCTGCACCGCGGCCGACCTGGTGGTGGCACAGGGTCGCTTGATGGCCCTGGCTCACCGCATGAGCCCGGCCCTGGGCGTGGGCGAGCGCAATGCCGGCCACGTGCTGGTCGTGGCATCACCGGCCGAGGAACACCTGGCCGGCGCGACCATGGCCGCATTGGCCTATGACCGCCTGGGCTGCCCGGTCAGCTGCGAGTTTCCGATGACGCTGGCCGCGCTGGAGGCCCTGGTCGTCAAGCACCGGCCCGATGTGCTGCACCTCGCCCTGAGCGAGCTGGTCGTCGACGAACAACGCGTTGCGGCGGCGGGTGAACTGGTGGCTGCGGTGCGCCGCGCGGCCAACCCGAACACCGTGTCGATCTTCATCGGCGGCATGGCCCTGCGCGACCGCCCGAACCTGGGCCGGGAACTGGGCGCCGAACGCGCCTTGTCGCCGTCCACGATGACGGTGCAAGAGCTCGATGAGTGCTTGCGCTGGTCCCGTGGCGTGCGCCTGAGCGTGGTGGCCGAGTTGGCGCGCACGGTGCTGCAGACCGCGGTGGTGCAGGTGTTGCCGCCGGCGCCTCCGGTGCCCGCCGTGCCGCGCTCGCCGCGCCCGTCGCGGCCGGGCAGCGACGCTGCGTTGCCCGCGGCAAACGACCCTGACGCACCGTCCGCGTCGGCCTGAGCGCACCCGCAGAAAGACCCCTGGCCACGCAGGTCTGCGCGGCGTGCACCGGCGCCGATTGCCGACTCCCACCAGAATCCGCGCGCGGTACGAATTGGTACCGAGAAGTCACTCTGGGAGTCCCTCGTGTTTGATCAGATCGAAATCCTGCTGGAAGGTCGGGATCCTCATGCCTGCGCAGCGCTGGACGACGCTGAAGTCTTTGCAGTGCGTTCGACCATGGCCGCGGGCGAAGAAGTGCTGGGCGCGGTGCGTGGGCGCGAGGTTGGCGCCGGCGCGGTGCTGTGGGTGTTGACCGACGCCCGTGTGATGGCCCTGGCCCGCGGCAAGCGTTCGGTGACGCAGCAGGTGGCGTTGAGCGACCTCAGCGAGGTGGACGCCCAGCGCGGCCGTTATGGCGCGACGCTGGCCCTGTTCGTGTCGGGCCGCCGCATCAGCCTGTTTGCCGCCGACCCGATGTTGGCCAGCCACTTCATGCGGGCCTTGCAGGCCGCCTGCCCGGCACCGCTGACGTCAACGCTGAAGGCACTGCGCACCAGCGAGTCGGCTGCCGCCAGCGAATGGGTGGCCGAAGCGCGCGCCCGCCTGCGGCCTGCCGCCCACAGCCCGGCCGTCAACGCGGTGGTGATGCTGCGCGAAGCGGCGGTGCTGCGCGACCGTGGGGTGCTGGACGCGGTCGAGTTCGGCCACCTCAAGGGCAAGCTGCTCGCCGCCGCCTGAGGACGTCACCATGACCGACGACCCACGCTGCTGCGGCAGCGGCACCTGCATCATCGACCCCGCGGGCCGCTGCTGGTGCGGCCAGCAGTGGGACGGCGAAAAGATGAGCGCACCGGCGCTTGACGGCCCGACGGACGCCGCCACGGCACAGGGCTTCAACGATACTGGCGGGACCTCCAACGAGTCTCCCGACCAGAAAGTCCGCCCATGAAGACCAAAGCCGCCGTCGCCTGGAAAGCCAACGCCCCCCTGACCATTGAAACGGTGGACCTGGCGGGCCCGAAAGCCGGCGAGGTGCTGGTTGAAATCAAGGCCACCGGCATCTGCCACACCGACTACTACACCCTGTCCGGTGCGGACTCGGAGGGCGTGTTTCCCAGCATCCTCGGCCACGAGGGTGCCGGCGTGGTGGTGGACGTCGGGCCGGGGGTGACGTCGCTGCGCCCGGGCGACCATGTCATCCCCCTGTACACACCCGAGTGCCGGCAGTGCAAGAGCTGCCTGTCGCGCAAGACCAACCTGTGCACCGCGATCCGCGCCACGCAGGGCAAGGGCCTGATGCCCGACATGACGAGCCGCTTTTCGATCGACGGCAAGCCGGTGTTTCATTACATGGGCACCTCCACCTTCGCCAACCACATCGTGGTGCCGGAGATCGCGCTGGCCAAGATCCGCAGCGACGCGCCCTTCGACAAGGTTTGCTACATCGGCTGCGGCGTGACCACCGGCGTGGGCGCCGTGCTGTTCACCGCCGAAGTGGAGGCCGGGGCCAACGTGGTGGTGTTCGGGTTGGGTGGCATCGGCCTGAACGTGATCCAGGGCGCGAAGATGGTGGGCGCCAACAAGATCATCGGCGTGGACATCAACCCCGCGCGCGAGCAGATGGCCCGCCAGTTCGGCATGACCCACTTCGTCAACCCGAAGGACCACGAAAACCTGGTGGACACGCTGGTGCAGCTCACCGACGGCGGCGCCGACTACAGCTTCGAGTGCATCGGCAACACCACCACCATGCGGCAGGCGCTGGAGTGCACCCACCGCGGCTGGGGCAAGAGCGTGATCATCGGCGTGGCCGAATCGGGCAAGGAGATCAGCACGCGCCCATTCCAGCTGGTCACCGGCCGCGTGTGGCTGGGCTCGGCCTTCGGCGGTGCGCGGGGCCGCACCGACGTGCCGAAGATCGTCGACTGGTACATGGACGGCAAGATCAACATCGACGACTTGATCACCCACCGCTTGAAGCTGGACGACATCAACGAGGGCTTCGAGCTGATGAAGCGGGGCGAGTCGATCCGCTCGGTGGTCATTTACTGAGCGGGGCCCGGCCATGAGCGCTCCCACCCCCGCCGGCCTGACCACGCTGAGCGAGCACGCCTGCTTTGGCGGCGTGCAGGGCTTCTACCAGCACGATGCCCAGACCATCGGGCTGCCGATGCGCTTTTCGGTGTTCCGGCCCCCGCAGGCCGCGCAGGGCCCGGTGCCCACGCTGATCTACCTGGCCGGTCTCACCTGCACCGAAGAGACCTTTCCGATCAAGGCCGGTGCCCAGCGGGTGGCGGCCGAGCTGGGGCTGATGCTGGTGTCGCCCGACACCAGCCCGCGCCAGACCGGCATCGAGGGCGAGACCGCGGCCTGGGACTTCGGCGCTGGCGCGGGCTTCTACCTCAACGCCACGCGCGCGCCGTGGTCGCGCCACTTCCGCATGGAAGCCTATGTGGTCGACGAGCTGCTTGGCCTGGTGCAGCAGCATTTCGCGGCCGACGCCGCGCGGCTGGGCATCTTCGGTCACTCGATGGGCGGGCATGGGGCGCTGACCTTGGCCTTGAAGCACCCGGGCATGTTCCGCTCCCTGTCGGCCTTTGCACCCATCGCGTCACCGACGCGCTGCCCCTGGGGCGAGAAGGCCTTCAGCGGCTACCTGGGCGACGAACGCGCCGCCTGGGCCGACCACGACGCCAGCGAACTGATGCGCCGCGCCACCACCGCCCCCTACCCAGGCGGCCTGCTGGTCGACCAGGGCCTGGCGGACAAGTTTCTGCACGCGTCGCAGCTGCTGCCCGAGCACCTGGCCGCCGCCTGCGAGGCCGTGGGCCAGCCACTGACGCTGCGCCAGCACGCTGGTCACGACCACGGCTACTACTTCATCGCCAGCTTCATGGAAGACCACCTGAGGTTCCACGCGCGCCAGCTGGGCCTGGGCGGCTGAGCGCCGCTGCGGCGCTGCACTTCACCAGACGACACCACACCCCATCGGCTTGAGGTCGCCACCGCGGGGGGAGTGACGGCGCGGGGCCCCAGCACCCACCCGGCCGACACCCACCGTCACCCAACGTGACCCGGACCGACCCATGTCACTTGCTCACCTGCTGTGGCGCCAGGCGCAGATGGCGCCCGAGCGGCCGGCCATCTTCTTCGGCACCCGGCCTTGGGCCACGCACGGCCAATGGGCTGCCCGCAGCGCCGCGCTGGCGCAGCGCCTTCAGGCCGCCGGCCTTCAGCCCGGCGACCGGGTGCTGCTGTTCATGCGCAACCACCCGCGCTACCTCGAGCTGCTGTGGGGCGCCTGGTGGGCCGGGCTGGTGGTGGTGCCGGTCAATGCCAAGCTGCACCCGGCGGAGGTTGAATGGATCGCCGGCGACGCGCAGGCGCGCTGGGCTTTTGTGAGCCGCGACGTGGCGAGCGCGCCGCTGGCCGGGGTGGCGCGCCAGGTCGACGTGGCATCGGCCGAGGCGGACGCCTTGTTGAGCCCGATGGGCGACTTGCCGTCTGACGCACCCGCGACCCGCGCGCCCGATGACCTCGCCTGGCTGTTCTACACCAGCGGCACCACCGGCCGGCCCAAGGGCGTGATGCTCACGCACCGCAACCTGCAGACCATGGGCCTGGGCTATGCCGTCGACGTCGATCCGGTCGCGCCCACCGACGTCATGGCCTACGCCGCGCCAATGTCGCACGGCTGCGGTCTGTACGCCGTGCCTCACCTGATGGCCGGTGCGCGCCACGTGGTGCCCGCGTCGGGCGGGGTCGATGCGGCCGAGCTGTTCGCACTGGGGCGCGCGCTGGGTCCCTTGTCCACGTTCGCCGCGCCCACCATCGTCAACCGGCTGGTCGACCACGCCGAGGCCGCGGGCCTGGGGCACGGCGACGTGGCGCGGTCCTTCAAGACCATCGTCTTCGGTGGTGCGCCGATGTACGTGGCCGACCTCCAGCGGGCGCTGCGCGTGATGGGCCCGTGCTTCGTGCAGATCTACGGCCAGGGCGAAACGCCGATGGTGGCCACCGCGCTCCAGCGCCGGCACCTGGCGGACGCCGACCACCCGCGCTTTGGGCAACGCCTGGCCTCGGTGGGCTACGCCCAGACGCCCGTGCAGGTGCGCGTGGCCGACGAAGCAGGCCGCAGCTTGCCCGCGGGCACCGTGGGCGAGGTGCTGGTGCGCGGCGACACCGTGATGGCCGGCTACTGGCGCCAGAGCGCCGCCAGCGCCGCCGCTCTGCGCGGTGGCTGGCTGTGGACCGGCGATCTGGGCTGCCTGGACGACGACGGCCTGCTGACGCTGAAGGACCGCAGCAAGGACCTGGTGATCAGCGGCGGCAGCAACATTTACCCCCGCGAGGTGGAGGAGGTGCTGCTGACCGCCCCGGGCGTCGCGGAAGTGGCGGTGGTGGGCGCGCCGCACGCCGAGTGGGGCGAGCAGGTCGTGGCCTTCGTCGTGGCCGCCCCCGGTGCCACCGTCAGCGCGGACGGCCTGGACGCCCATTGCCTGAGTCACATTGCCCGCTTCAAACGACCCAAGCGCTATGTTTTTGTCGACGACTTGCCGAAGAACCACTATGGCAAGGTGCTGAAAACGGTGCTGAGGGCGCGGCTGAAGGCGTGACCGGCGCGTGTGGCGCGTGACCGGCGCCGCGCCGCGGTTCAGGCCCCGGCGACCTCCACCCAGCCCACCCGCAGCCACTCCCGGCCAGGGGGACAGTGCAGCGTCACGCCGGGCTCGCCCAGCAGTGGCGGCACCGTCAGCGTTTGCGCATGCAGCCACAGCCGCTGCACACCGAGCCACTCGGCCACGCGGCGGTTCAGCGGGCCCTTGCCGTGGGTGCTGTCGCCCACCAGCGGGTGGGCGATGTGCTTGAAGTGGCGGCGGATCTGGTGGCGGCGACCGCTGAGCGGGGTCACTTCGACCAGCGCGAAGCGGCTCGTCGGGTGGCGGTCGTCGGCCAACGGCCAGTCGTGGCACACCAGCCGGCGAAAGCGGGTGGTGGCCGGCAGCCGAGGCTGGCCGGCGGACGGCCGTTCGGGGTCGCGCGCCAGCGGCTGATCGATTTCGCCGGCCTCGGGTGGCCAGCCGCGCACCAAGGCCAGGTAGCGCTTGTGCACCAGGCCGGCGTCGAAGGCAGCGCCCACCGCGCGGGCCGCGTCGGCGCTGCGCGCCATCAGCAGCAGGCCGGACGTGGCCTTGTCCAGCCGGTGCACCGGCCACAGGGGCTGCGCCAGCTGCGCGCGCAGCAGGTCCAGCGCGTTGCGGTCGTCGTGGGCGTCCAGCGCCGTGCGGTGCACCAGCAGCCCGCCGGGCTTCTGGATGGCCACCAGGTGGGCACCGAGATGCAGCACCTCCAGCGGGGGCGGTGCAGGCACTGCCTGCGGCGCCGGGTCCACTGGCGTTGCCCGCAGGGGCTCGGCGGGAGGGGGCGCCATCAACCGACCAGGTCGGGGCGCTGGGTGCTGGTCCATGGGCCGGTCTGCGCGTCCACGCCGGCCGCCCAGGCGGCCTGGGCTTCCGCCTCGGTGGTCACGCCCTCGGCGATCACCTGCAGCTTCAGGCCCTTGAGCATCAGCACCAGGCTGCGCAGGAAGGCCGCGCGGGTGGCGTCGCGGTCGGCACCGTTCACCACCGCGCCGTCCAGCTTGACGTAGCTGAAGCCGGCCTCGAACAGGCGATCCACCTCGCCCAGCCGTTGGCCGGCGTGCTCCAGCCCAAAATGCACGCCCATCGGGCGCAGTTGGCGCGCCACGTCCTGCACCATCTCGAAGTGGTCGATCGCTGCCACCTCGGGCACCTCCAGCCACATCTGATTGGCGATCAGCGGGCGCTGCTGCAGGATCTTGCGCAGGCGGGCCGCGAAGCCGCCGTCCTGCAGCGACGACACCGACAGGTTCACGCACCGCGGCTGGCCATCGGTGGCGATCTCGTCCATGGCCAGCGCCACGGCCAGCTCGTCGATGGACGCGGTGAGCCGGCTGCGCAGGGCCAGTGGCAACCAGCGGGCCGCGGTTTCGTAAGGGCCCTCGGGGTCGAGCTGCAGGCGCAGCGGGCACTCCAGGTGCACCACGTGCTGTGCGGCGTCAAGCACGGGAAAGCGCACCAGGTGCGCGCGCCGGGCGGACACCGCGTTCAACAGGTTTTCGCGCCAGGTGGCCTCGCCCTTCATGCCCGCCGACAGCGTGGCGGCGTCGCCGCGCGCCACCAGCTCCACCGAGAACGGCCCACGGGTCTCGGCCCGCGCGAGTGCGCCGTCGGCGGCCCCCAGCAGCTGGCCGAGCGCCTCGTCGCCTTCGATCTCCACGGCGCCGATGGCCACCGCCGCGTGCCCTGTGCTGGCCTGCAACTCAGGCTTCAACGCCTCGATGATGCGTTGGGCCGTTTCCAGCGCGATGCCGCCCTCTGGCAGGTACAGCGCAAAGTCCGAGCCGTTCAGGCGGCCCACGCGCCCGTGCTCGACACCTTCGACGCGGTCCTTCATGACCTGGGCGACCCGGGCGATCAGCCGGTCGGTGGGCACCCGGCCCAGCGCGCGGTTGACCTCGGCGAGGTCCAGCAGGCGCAGCAGCAGCAGGCCGGCGTCCCTGGACTCGTGGTCGGCCGCGCGCGCGGCGCTGAGCTGGCTCATGAAGTGGCTGCGGTTGGACACGCCGGTGGCCGGGTCGGCATAGGCCAGCTGGCGCAGCGAATCCAGCTGCGCGGTCTGCGCCTCGAAGATCGACTTCAGCCGAGCCACCATGGTGTTCATGGCCCGCGTCAGCCGCTGCAGCTCGGGGATGCCCGGCTCGGGCACGGTGACGAATTCGCTGTTGACCAGGGCCTGCGCCTGCTGCACGGTGCGCTCCAGCGGTGCCTCGATGCCGCGCACCACCCGGCCCGCCACCAGCGCCACGACCAGGCCCAGCACGCCCAGCGCGGCGGCCGATTTCAGGCTGGCCTTCCACAGGTCGTCGTAGGCGAACGCAGATTGGCTGACCACCTCGACCGCGCCCAGCGCCCGCCAGCCATCGGACACCTGGGCCAGGCCGGGCTCCGAGCCGATGGGCAGCAGCGCGGTGAACCAGCGCGGCGCCTGCGCAGGCGCGGCGTTGGCGGTCAGCACGGTGGCGGGCTGGCCGTCGGCGCGGGTCAGTTTGATCGACTGGTAGAAGCCGGTGTCGAACTGGGCCGAGATCACGAGGTTCATCAGTTCGGCGTCGCCCTTTTGCTGGCCCAGCACCATGGCCAGCGAGGTCGCGTTGTCGCTGTTCTTCAACTTCAGCTGGGTGGCCAGGGTGTCGCGGGCCGATTGGATCGTCAGGCCCACCGCACCCAGGAAGGCCAGCAGCAAGGTGGCGAGCAACAGCAGGCGGATTTGTCGGATCAGGGACATGTCGGTTCCAGTCAGAAGCCTTCGGCGCGGATCTTGGTCAGCAGCTCGCGCCAGCGCGACAGGCGCGCGGTGGGGTCGCCGGCGGCCGTGCCCCCGACACCTTGCCACAGGCCGTCGGTGTTGAAGCTGAACACCGGTGACAGGTCGGGTCGGCGTGAGGCGGGTCGGATGTCGGCCACCAGGTTGTCCAGGATCAGCGGCTCGGCGCCCGGCGTCGGGTAGTAGGCAAGCACCATGTGGGCCACGCCCGGCGCGCCCGGCCCGTTCAGTGCAGCGCGAACGTACACCATGCGCAATTTGCTGGTGGACACGCCCATGGCGCTCAGCGCGAAGTATTTGGCGATGGCGTAGTCCTCGCAGTCGCCGCGCCCACGGGCCAGCGACTCCAGGGGCGTGGCCCAGTAGTCGACCATGCCGTAGTTGTCGATGTCGTCGACGAACTCGATGGCGTCGTTGAAAAATTGGTTGGTCGCCTGCACCCGGGACTCCTCGGTGGCGCGGGCGCCGCGGCTGATCAGTTCCTGCAGCGCCTTGGCGCCGTTGACCGCGCGGGCGCCCAGCGGCGCAGCCGCCGCGGCCAGGCGCTGGGCGTCAAAGGCCTGCGGCACCCCGGCCAGCAGCAGGCCGCCGGCCACCACCGCGCCGGCCAGCAGCGCGCGCAGCCCGGCCAGCACGGCGGCGCACACGGGTCGACCGTGGGGCTCGGGCGCGGCGGACAGGCTCAGGGCTGGTGGCGGCAAGGGGTCCTCATGGGCACGGTCGACCGCGTGCCGTGCCTGGGGGTGGGTCGATGGTCGGGCGTCACAGGGGTGCGTCGATATCGGCCGAGCCGCCGCGGGCTTGAGTGGCCTCGCTCCGCCGCCCTCGGTGTCAACAGCGACGGGCGGGCGTTCACGGCGGGCAGCGGGCGCACCAGGCCGCCGCGGCGTCCACGCTGTCGATCACGGGCACGCCGCATTGCACCAGCGGGCCCAGGCCGGCAAAGGCAGCGCCGCCCAGCACCAAAGCCTGCGCGCCGGCGGCGATCGCCGCGTCCGCCGCCTGCTGCAAGGCCGGGCGCCACGGGTCCGGGTCCAGGGCCAGCGCCCGGCCGTTCACCGGCAAAGTCCACACGCCCGCCAGCGCCGCGCCCACGCCGAAGTCGCCTGCGCGCTGAGTCAGCAGCGGCCCCCAGGCCGGGCCGCAGGTCAGCACCGCGAACCGCCGGCCCCCGGCGGCCGCCTCGCGCATGGCCAACTCCGCCAGACCGTGCACCGGCAAGCCGCCGGCGGCTTGGCGCAGCGCTTCCAGCCCGGGGTCGCCAAAGCAGGCCAGCAGCACCGCGCCGGCCTCGGGGTGTCGGGCCAGGGCCGCTGGCAGGGCCTGGTGCGCGGCCGCCGCGCCGGCCGCGAAGCTGGCGTCGTCGTCGATCACCGGTGGGCCGCTGGCCGCGGTGATGGCCACGACCTCGGCCTGGCCGCTCAGCCGCCGCCGAATCTGCTGCACCACGCGTTGCGTCATCCAGTCGCTGGCGTTCGGGTTGAGCACGATCAGCGCGCGCTGGCGTGGGGGAGGCGGGCCCGAAGGCCCCACGGCGTCGGTCCCCGCACCCGCACCCGACGCGGTGGGGCCGCCGCTCATTCGGCCTGGCCGCGCCGCCGTTGCTGGCGCAGTGCCGGTGCCGGTGCCTGCGCCTCGCGCTGGCCTTGCAGCGCGGCCCAGTCGGCCTGGATCACCGCGATGGCGTCGCTCAACGGCAGTTCGCGCGCTGGCCGCAGGCGGGTTTCGATCAGGGCCAGGTGCTGCTGCATGGCCTTCATGGCGCGGTTGCTGTCACCGTCGAGCAGGGCGGTCAGGATGTTGCGGTGTTCGTCGCAGGCGCAGCGCATCGCGCGCGCCGGCTCGAACAGCGCCACCAGCATCGAGGTGCGGCTGACCAGGTGCAGCAGGTCCTGCTGGATCAGCCCGCTCCCGGTGGCGGCCGCCAGCTTCAGGTGGAATTCGCCGGACAGGCGAATCGACGCCGCCCGGTCGCCGCGCGCGACCGCCGCTTCCTCGGCGTCCAGGTGGGCCTGCAGCTCGCGCGCGGCCTGGCTGTCCAGCGACTGCGCGAGGTGGCCCACGATGCCACCTTCCAGGATGCGACGCGCCTCATAGATCTCGCGCGCCTGGTCGAGCGTGGGCGAGGCGGCGAAGGCGCCCCGGTTGGGGATCAGCTCCAGCAGGCGTTCGGTGCCCAGGCGCTGCAGCACCTTGCGCACCCGCTCGCGGCTGACGCCGAACACCTCGGCCAGCGCCACCTCCCGCAGCGCCGCCCCGGGCAGGATGCGGGCCGACAACAAGGCGGTGGAGATCACCCGGTGGATCGTGTCTTCATCGGCGGTCATGCGCACATCCTAAGTGCGCGGGCCGCCTCAACGGGCGTGCTCGATCCAATGCCTTGCAATCTGCTCGCGCGTGGCCACCCAGGCCACGCCGGTGCGCTGCAGGTGCTGCAGGATCTGCTCCAGTGCGCCGATGCGGCCCGCCCGACCGATCATGCGCAGGTGCAGCCCCACCGACAGCATGCGCGGCCAGCGCTGGCCCTCGCGCGCCAGCCAGTCCACGGCGTCGCAGACGTAGGTCGCGAATTCGCGCCCGGTGGCGAAGCGCTGGGTGTGCTGAAACTGCATGTCGTTGGTGTCGAAGGCGTAGGGCAGCACCACGTGGCGGCGGCCTGCCACGTTGACGAAGTAGGGCGTGTCGTCGTTGTAGGCGTCGCTGTCGTACAGAAAACCGTTGTCGACCAGCAGCAGCCGGGTGTTGGGCGTGCTCACGCTGCGGGTGTGCCAGCCCACGGGGCGGCGGCCGGTGGCAGCCTCGATGGCGCGAGCGGTGCGGCGGATCACCTCGCGTTCGGTGTCGGTGGGCTGCCCGGCAGCGGTCTGCCAGCGCCAGCCGTGGCCGGCCACCTCGTGGCCGCGGTCGGCGGCATCGCGGGCCAGCCAGGGCGAGCGCTCCACCGCCCGGCCGCAGGCGCTCAACGTGAAGGGCAACCCGTGCTGCGCGAACAGGTCGGCCACGCGCCACCAGCCCACCCGGGTGCCGAACTCGAAGTGGCTGTCGATGCACGGGTCCACCGTGACCTGGCGGTCGATCACCTCGTAGACGGCCTCGTTGTGGTCGTCGCCGTCGGCCATCGAGAACTCGCCACCCTCCTCGAAGTTGACCACGAACGACACCGCCACGGGCTTGTTCAGGGGCCAGCGCACATCGGGCGGACGGGGGCCATGGCCACGGAAGTCGCGCGGCAATGGGACCGCGCGAGGCAGGTCAGGGTGGGGCGGCGGGGGCGGTGCGGTGGCGCTCATGCGGTGTTCATTCGGCCTTGATGTTGCGTTCCTTGACCACTTTCGCCCACTTGCTGAATTCGCGGTCCAGGAAGGCGGCGGTCTGTTGGGTGTCCAGGCTCATGCCTTCGGCGCCGGAGTCGCGAAGCCGCGCCTGGAAGTCGGGCAGGGCCTCGATGCGGCGCAGCTCGGCGTTCAGGCGCTCGACCACCGCGGGCGGCGTTTTCGCCGGGGCCAGCAGCAGGTACCAGGCGGTGAACTCGTAGCCCGGCAGGCCGGCTTCGGCCATCGTGGGCACGTCGGGCAGCAGCGGCGAACGCCGCGCGCCGGTGATGGCCAGCGCCTGCAACTTGCCCGCCTTCACCATCTGCACCGACGAGGTGATGATGTCCACGCTCATCGCGATGCGCCCGCCCATCACGTCCTGGATGGCTGGGGCGGCGCCCTTGTAGGGCACGTGCAGCAGGTCGATGCCGGCCATCGACTCCAGCTGCGCCGCGGCCACGTGGCTGGTGCTGCCCGTGCCCGAGCTGGCGAACTCCAGCTTGCCGGGGTTCTGTTTGGCCTGGGCAATCAGCTCGCGCAGCGTCTTGCCGCGGAAGCCCGGGCCGGTCACCACCAGGCTGGGCACTTGCGCCACCATGCCCACCGGGACAAAGTCGCGCACGGTGTCGTAGGGCAGCTTGGCCATGATGAACGGGTTGACCGCGTGGCCCACGGTCACGATCAGCAGCGTGGCGCCGTCGGGGGCCGCCTTGGCCACCGCGTCGCTGCCGATCACGCCACCGGCCCCGGGCTTGTTGTCCACCACCACCTGGCTGCCGGGCGTGCCCTCCTGCAGCTTCTGCGCGATCAGGCGGGCGTAGGCGTCCGCGGCGCCGCCGGCGGCGAAGGGCACGACGATGCGGGTGTTGGCCGCGGGCAGCTGGGCCGCCGCGGGCACCGGGCCGCCGAGGCCCCAGGCGGCCAGCGCGGCCGCACCAAGCACCATGAACGGGCGTCGACGAAGGAACGGGATGGGCATGAGTGGCTCCTGCAAACCGATTTCAGGGCAACTCGCCCTGTCATTGTGCACAAACAAAAACTGTTTGTGCACACCCGGTTCGCTGAGCAAATGCCTTGCCAGCCCGGCGGCCGCGCTGGGTCGGTGCGCCGTTGGCCGTCAGGCCCGCGGGCTCACCGCCGATTCAAGCCGCGCGCTCGGGCCTGAGCACCAGCGGCAAACTGTCGCCGTCGGCGGGCGTGGCCTCGCCCCAGAGGTGCGCCACCAGGCGCGCGCGGTGCGCGAGCACGGCGCGCTGGTTGATGCTGCCCTTGTCGGTCACCTCGCCGCGGTCGATGTGCGGGGGCTCGCTCAGCATCAGCAGGCGCGCCGGGCGGTTGGCGCTGCCAGTGCCCGCCGCCCAAAGCCGGTTCAGCAGGTCCTGAAAAAAGGCCACCACCGGCGCGGCGCCAAGCACCGCCGCCGCGTCCAGGTCGGTGCCCAGGCCGAACTTCAGCCGCGCCTCGTCCACCCGCGGGAACACCATCAGCCCCAGGTCGTCGCGGTTGATGCCGGCCACCACCACGTCCTGCACCAGCGGGTGACCCGCGGCGATGACGGCGGCGCGCAGCGGCCCCACGCTGACGAAGGTGCCGCTGCTGAGCTTGAAGTCCTCGGCGATGCGGCCGTCGAACAGCAGCCCGCGCTGCGGGTCCTGCGGGTCCACCCAGGCCACGGCGTCGCCGGTGCGGTAGAAGCCTTCGTCGTCAAAGGCTTCGGCGGTTTGCTGCGGGGCCCGCCAGTAGCCGGGCATGACGTTCGGGCCGCGAAAACGCACCTCGGTCTTGCCGCTGCCTTCGGCGTTGGGCACCAGCTTGGCTTCGACGCCGGGGCAGGGCAGGCCGATGTGACCGGACCGCACCTGCGGGCCCACGGCGAACATGCACGACGGTGCGGTTTCGGTCATGCCCAGGCCGGTGATGATAGGCACCGGCGCGCCGCGGGTGGCCACGGCCAGCTGGTCCAGCCGGTCCCACACGGCCTGCGACAGCCCCGCGCCGGCGTACATGAAGCAGCGCACCCGGCGGAACAGGCTTTGGCGCAGCGGCAGGTCGTCGACCATGGCCGTGGCCAGCTCCTCAAAGCCCTTGGGCACGTTGAAGTACATCGTCGGCGCGATCTCGCGCAGGTTGGCCAGCGTCTGCGCCATGCCCTTCGGCGTGGGCTTGCCGTCGTCGATGTACAGCGTGCCGCCGTTGTAGAGAACCAGGCCGACGTTGTGGTTGCCGCCGAAGGTGTGGTTCCAGGGCAGCCAGTCGACCAGCACCGGCGGCTCGTCGGCGATGAAGGCCATGGTCTGCTGCAGCATCTGCTGGTTGGCGCACAGCATGCGGTGGGTGTTGACCACGCCCTTCGGGTCCTTGGTCGACCCGGAGGTGAACAGCAGCTTGACGACGGTGTCGGCGTGGGTGGCCGCCTGCGCGGCGTCGGCCTGCGCCGTGGCGGCGGTGCCGAGCAGCGTGGAAAAGGCCGTCAGCGGCCGGCCATCGACGTGGTCCGCGCCGAGGGCCTGACAGGCCTCGTCGCTGAGCACCACCGGCAGGTCCGGCGCCGTCACCGTGGTGATGGCGCGCAGGAAGGCCGGCGAGGACGCGAACACCAGCCCCGGCGTGGTCACCGCCAGGATGTGCCTCAACTTGGCGAAGTCCTGCGACAGCAGCGAGTACGCCGGTGACACCGGAACATGCGGCACGCCCACCCACATCGCGGCCAGGGCCAGCGTCAGGTGGTCCAGGCCGTTGTCGGACAAGATGGCCACCGGGCGGTCCACCGACAGGTTCTGGTTCAGCAGCCACTGTCCGACCGCGCGCACGCGCTGCAGCATCTGCGCGTAGGTGAGGGCTTGCCAGGGCCCGCTGCCGCCCGCGCGCTGGGCCACGAAGACCTGGTCCGGCCGGCGAGCGGCGTGCTCGATCAAGCGGTCGCTCAGGCGCTCAGGGTGCGGCGCCAGGGGCTCGGTGGACCGCAGCCGCACCGTGCCGTCCTCGTGCGTGTGCAGATGCGCACTCAGGCAGCCGCCGAAGCGGGCCTCGGGGACCGGCGCGTGGGTCGACGTGGCGGTGCTCATGGGGTCTTGCCTACCTTTCCGGCCTTGCCCTCGAGGAAGGCACGCATGCGTTGCTTGGCGGCGTCGTCGCCCTGGGCGATGGCGGCCATCAGGGACTCGGTGAACAGGCCGTCGGACGCCGACATGTCGGCAATTCGCGGCAGCGCCTGCACCACGGCAAAGTTGGACAACGGCGCGTTGGCCGCGATGCGCTGCGCCAGCGCCATGCCCTTGGCCAGGCCTTCGCCGGCCTTCACGCGGTAATGGCTCAGGCCGGTGGCCTGGCCCTCGTCGGCGTCCATCACGCGGCCGGTCAGCATCATGTCGGTCATGCGGGAAAAGCCGATCAAGCGCGGCACGCGCACCGACCCGCCGCCGCCCACGAACAGGCCGCGCTGGCCCTCGGGCAGGCCGTAGAAGGTGCTGTCCTCGGCCACGCGGATGTGGGCGCTGGAGGCCAGTTCCAGCCCGCCGCCCACCACCGCGCCGTGCAGCACCGCCACCACCGGCACGCGGCAGAACTGAACCGCGTCCATCGCGGCGTGCCAGCCGCGCGAATGGGCCACGCCCTCGAAGGTGCTGCGCTCGGCGAGCTCGCTGAGGTCCAGACCGGCGCAGAAGTGGTCGCCGGCGCCGCTGATCACCACGGCGCGGGCGGTGTCGGGCAGGTTCAGCACGGCGGTGTGCAGCTGCTGCACGAGCGTGTCGTTCAGCGCATTGCGCTTGGCCGGGCGGGCCAGCTGCAGGTGCACCACCGGCCCGGCCACGCCCACCTGCAGCAGGTTGAGCGAGGCGAGCAGGCCGGTGGCGGGGCTGAAGTCGGGGAGGGTATGGACGTCCATCTGAAAGATCCTAATGGTTCAATGAATGAACCAGATGATGGTTTACCCGACGTGCGCTGTCGAGCCCATGCTGCGATCATTTTTGCGTGAACGAGCGAATGAGGGGCCGAAAGCAGCACCTCACTTCATTCACGCGGTGAATCACCAATCACAGCCCCACAGGAGACGCACGATGACCCCAATGCACGCCCCGCGACCCACCGATCTGCCCCGCTTGCGCCCACTGCGCGCCACCGCCAGCGCGGCCACCCTGGCCCTGCTGGCCGCCTGCGGCAATGGCGACGACGCCCTGACCCGCCTGAGCCCTGCCACCCCGGGCACGCTCGCCAATTGCGAGTCGCTGGCGGCCAGTGTCACCGTCCCGGGCCTCGTCATCAACTCGGCCGCGCGCGTGGCCGCCGGCGCCTTGACGGTGGGTGGCCAGCCGGTGGCGGCCCATTGCGCGGTGCTGGGCACGCTGGGTCAGCGCGTCAGCGCGGTTGATGGCCAGACCTATGCCATCCGCTTCGAGATGCGCCTGCCGCAGGACTGGAACGGCCGCTTCATGTACCAGGCCAATGGCGGTCTGGACGGCAACGTCTCGCCCGCGCTCGGGGCCTTCGGCGGTGGGCCGATCACCCACGCGCTGAAGCAGTCGTTCGCCGTCATCAGTTCCGACGCCGGCCACACCGCGGCGCAGAACCCCGGCTTCGGCCTTGACCCGCAGGCGCGCCTGGACTTCGGCTACCAGGCCGTGGCCAAGCTGACACCCGTGGCCAAGGACCTGGTGCGCGCCGCCTACGGGCGCGGGCCCGACCGCTCGTACTTTGCGGGTTGCAGCAACGGCGGGCGCCACGCGCTGGTCGCGGCCGTGCGCCAAGCTGACCAGTACGACGGCATCCTGGCGGGCGCGCCGGGCTGGCAGCTGCCCAAGGCGGCGGTGGCCAATGTCTTCGGCGCTCAGCGTTATGCCAGCGTGGCCACCAACCCCAACGACATTGCCACCGGTTTCACGGCGGCCGAGCGCACCACCTTGTCCAACGCGGTGCTGGCCCGCTGTGACGCGCTGGACGGGGCGACCGACGGGTTGGTGCAAGACAGCGTGGCCTGCCAGGCGCGCTTCAATCTGGCCAGCGACGTGCCCACCTGCACCGGCGCGCGCAACGGCAGCTGCCTGAGCGCCGCCCAGAAAACCGCCATCGGTGCCATCTTCAGCGGCGCCACCACCAGCAGTGGGGCGGCCGTGTACGCCAGCTTCCCGTACGACAGCGGCCACGGCACCGGCGGCACGGCCTTCTGGGAGTTCACCGCACCGCTGGCGCTCGACTCCGGCGCCCTGGGCTTTGTGATGGGCACGCCACCGCAGACGCTGGCCGGGTTCAACGGCCCGGCCTTCGCGCTGGGGGCGTCCATCGACGCGCTGGTGGCCAGCATCTCCGCCACCAACGCCACGTACACCGAGTCCGGCCTGTCGTTCATGACGCCGCCCAACCCCTTCCAGCTCGACACCCTGCGCGGCCGGGGCGGCAAGGTGATGCTGTACCACGGGCTCAGCGACGCCATCTTTTCGTCCACCGACACCCAGGCCTGGATGAACGGCGTGGCGGCGCGCTTCGCCGACGCGGACCAGTTCACCCGCTACTTCCCGGTGCCCGGCATGGGCCACTGCTCGGGTGGGCCGGCCACCGACCAGGTGGACCTGGTGTCGCCGCTGGTGGCCTGGGTCGAGCAAGGCGTGGCACCAGAGCGCCTGATCGCCACCGCGCGCGGCGCCGGCAACGCCGGCGGCGTCAACGCGGAGCTGCCGGCCGGCTGGTCGCCCGGGCGCACGCGCCCGCTGTGCGCCTCGCCCAAGGTGGCCCGCTATGTCGGTTCCGGCAGCCTGGAAGACGCGGCCAACTTCGAATGCCGGCCGTGACCCGGTGGTCGCCGGTGGGCAGGGCCCTCGGATAATCCGGCCATGGCGCCCCGCCCCAAGAAGCTCGACGACGACCACACGCCCGCCGGCCACCTGCGGGCCGCGGGCCTGCGCGACGTGCTGGGCTACCAGCTGGCGCAGGCCTCGGTCTTCGCCAACCGGGTGTTCATGGCTGAGGTGGGTGGCCCGCAAGACCTGCGCACGGTCGAGTACACCGTGCTGCAGCTGATCTGCGAAAACCCGGCGTGTTCGCCGGTGCAATTGGCCAAGGCCTTGTCGGTCACCAAGCCCAACATCACGATGTGGGTCGACCGCCTGGTCGGCCGCGGCCTGGTGCAGCGCAGCCCCAGCCAGAGCGACAAGCGGGTGCAAGAGCTGCGCCCCACCGAGGCCGGGGCCGCGCTGGCGCGCACCGCCACCGACCGGCTGCACGCGGGCGAGGCCGCCGCGCTGGCCGAGCTGAGCCCGGGCGAGCGGGCCATCCTGGCCGAGCTGCTGCACAAGGTGGCGCGCACCGCTGCGCGTTGAACCGGCGCGGCCAGGGCGCTGGCCCGGCCCGCCGCGCGCGGGGTCAGTGGTGCTTGTCGTGCGCGCCGCCGGCGGCAGGGGCGCCGTCGGTGCCCGACTTGGGGTGCTCGATCTTCAGCTCGACGTTGACGGCGCCGGCCTTCTCAAACTGCAGCGTCAACGGGATCTTCTCGCCCAGTTGCAAGGGCTGCTTCAGGCCCATCAGCATCAGGTGCAGGCCGCCAGGCTTCAGTTCGACCGTCTGGCCGGCCGGCACCTCGATGGCGTCGACGCGGCGCATGCGCATCACGTCGCCGTCCATGCTCATGCGGTGCAGCTCCACGCTCGCCGCCAACGGCGTGGTGGCCGACACCAGTCGGTCGGCGCCGCCCTGGCTGGTCAGCTTCAAGTAGCCGCCGCCGACCGACTGGCCGTTGGCCGTGGGGCGCGCCCAGGGGTGGCCAATGCGCAGGTCGCCGGCGGTGTAGCCGTGGGCCAGCGCGCCGGCGGTGGCGGTCAACAGGCCGAGGGCGGTGGCCGACAGCAGCAGGCACCGGCGTGCGGTGTGGACGAGGTGGGTGGCGATCGAGGCGGAGCGCGTCATGGTGAGTCCTGTCAATGGGGGTGGGGGGTGGGCCGGGGTGGAAAGCAGGCGTGGAAGCCGGTTGGCAACGCGGCCAACCTGGCAATGCCTCGCCTCACAGGTCGAAGCGCAGCTCGGCGTTGAAGGTGCGTTGCGGGTAGGGGTGGAAGGCCCAGTAGGTGCGGTTGTTCAGGTTGTCGATGCCGAAGGCGGCGGACCACTGTCGGTTGATGCGCAGCCTCACCCGCAGGTCGGCCACCAGGTAGTCGCTGAAGCCGGTGTAGGACGCGCCGTTCGGGTCGCTGTTGTCCAGTTGCCCGTACTGCTTGCCGCTGTAGCGCGCGCCCAGCGTGGCCGACCAGCGCTCGTTCAGCGCGTACGTGGCCACCGCGCTGGCCCGCCAGTCGGGCACGCGCGGCTGCCACTTGCCCACGCTGGCCGGGAACTTGTCGTTGCGGGTGATCTTCGAGTCGGCATAGGTCAGGCTGGCCGCCAGGTCCAGGCCGCGCAGGCCCCAGTCGCTGGTGGTCAGGGCCAGTTCCAGGCCGCGCGTGCGGATGGCGTCCACGTTCTGGATGTTGGTGACGTTGGGGGTCACCGTGACGTTGGTCTGCGAATACAGCGCGTCGCGGGTGCGTTCGATGAACAGGGTGCTGCGCAGCACGCCGTGCTCGCCCAGCGCGCGCTCGGCGCTGAGTTCGCTGGTCCACGAGCGTTCCGGCTTCAGGTTCGGGTCGTTGTTGATGACCTGGTTGGCCGACACCGACCCTTGGTACAGCTCCGACACCGTGGGGAAGCGCACCGCGCGGCCCAGCGAGGCCTTGAAGGTCCAGTCTGCATTGGCCTGGAAGGCCAGCGCCGCCTTGGGCGACAGGTGGCTTTCGCTGCGCTCGCCCAGGCGGGCGCCGGACAAGCTGCCGTTGTAGGCCTCCCACCGCTCCAGGCGCGCGCCCAGCACGCTGCGCCACTGCGGCGCAAAGCGCCAGGTGTCCTGAAGCCAGGCGCTGCTCAGGCGCGTGTTGCCGGTGAAGCTGGACGCCTCGGTGGTGGGCGCCCCGGCGATCCAGTCGGCGGTGTTCAGCACCCGGCTGCGCAGGGCGAAGGCGTCGCGCTGCAGGCCGCCTTCCACCGTGTGGCCAGCGGCCAGCCCCGTGCCTTGAGGGCGCCAGATGCCCTTCAAGGCCAGCGTGCTCCAGCCGGTGCCGTTCAGGTCGGTGAGGCGCCCGGCGCCGCCGTTGAGCGCCGCGGGCAGCGCCACGGTGGGCGCGCGCACCTGGTCGCGCCGGTAGTCGACGACGCTGGCGGCGGCCTCCCAGTCGAACACGCCGCGGGTGTGGGTTTTCAGGCTCAGGCCGTGGGTCACGTGCGACAGGTCGGCCTGGCTGGCCGAGATGTCGGTGGCGGCCAGGGTGTAGCGCCGGCCGTTGACGTTCACGTCGCCGCTGTAGACCGGCGTGCCCGCCGCGTTGGCGATGAAGCTCTGCGCGGGGCGCTCGGCTTCGTTGCGCCAGGTGGCCAGCGTGTAGGTGGCGCGCAGGGTGGGGGTGAAGTCATAGGCCAGCTTGAGCTTCAGGTGGTCCTGCACGGTGTGCGTCTGGCTGGTGGCGGCGAACAGCAGCCAGTCCTGGTTGCGCGGGTTCTGACCGGCCACGGCGCCGGTGACCGGCGTGCCCTGGGTGCTCACCACGCCCTGCGACACCAGCTTGGTCGTGAAGGCGATGGGTTGGGCGTCGCTGTCCAGCCGGTTCAGGTTCAGGAACCACGACAGCGCGCCGGCCCGGTCGCCCAGCGAGGCGCTGAACTGGTGGCCGGAGAAGCGCTCGTTGGTGCCGTACAGGGCGTAGTTTTGGGTGAAGGCCTGCAGCTTGACGTGGGCCTCGAAGCGCGTGGGCATGCGGGTCACGTAGTCGACGATGGCGCCGGCGGAGTTGCCCGAGTACGCGGCCGAGAACGGGCCGTACAGCACGTCCACCCGTTCGATTTCCTCTGGCGTCACCAGGCCCCAGCGGGGGGTGAAGCTGGCGCCGTTGCCCAGCAGGTTGCTCAGCAGCACGCCGTCGGCGTAGACCAGCGAGCGCGCGCTGTTGCCGGTGCCCGAGGCGCGCGTGGCCAGCACCGCATGGTCGTAGTCGCCGATGTAGCGCTTGCGCACCAGCAGGCTGGGGAAGTACTTCAGCGCGTCCTGCGCATCGGTGGCGTTGATGGACCGCTCCAGCTGCTGGCGGCCCATGCCCTCGGTGGTGGTGGGAATTTCCACCGGCAGGCTGGTGGGGCGGGTGGCGGTGACGGTGACGCGCTCCAGGTCGCGCGGGGTGGCGGTGGTGGCCGTGGCGGCAGTGGCGGTGGCGGTGGCCGCGGCCGTGTCGGTCTGGGCCAGGGTGGGGGCGGCGGCCAGGCCGCACAGGCTGGCGGCGGCCGCGCGGCGCAGGGCGTGGCGCCGGAAGGGGCGTGAAGTCATGTCGTGGTCGATCGGTGGCGCGGCCACACGGCGGGCCCGCCGATGTCGACGGCGGGCGCGCGGCCCGGCGCGACGGGCGTCGGGCCGGGGGCGGGGCGGGTGCGCGTGGGGGGAGACCGGCGCAGCGCGGGGCGCGTGCGGGCGGTCGGCGACGGCGGATCAGGCCGCGGGCGGGGGGCCCTGCTTGAGGCGCGCCACCCACTGGGTGGTGGCGTCCGGGGAGGCGGTCGAGGCGCTGGCGCGCGCCGGGGGCGCCTGGCCTTGCTGCACGCTCGGCCACGGGCTGGGCGTTGGCTCGGCGGCGTTCAGGGCCAGCACGGCGGCCAGCACGCAGTGCTCGGCGCCGTGGGTCGTGCCGTGGTCGGCGGGCACGGGGGCGGTGTCGCCGCTGTCCACCTCGACGGTGGCCACGCCGTACACCGTGCAGACCTCGACCAGCGTCTTGCCCTGGCTGTGCGCCGCTGCGGTGGCCAACAGCGGCACGGCCGCCTTCAGCAGCAGCACCAGCGCCAGGCACCACATGACCGCCGCGCGCTGGCGCGGGGCCAGGCGGGTCAGGCGGAGCAGGGCGGGGCTTGACATGAACGGACGCGGTCGGGTGGCCTTGGGGAAAGCCGGTGGCAACATGAAACGGGGCGCATTGTGCCACCAGGGGCCGCGGCCGGCCGAGGCGGGCACGCCAGTGGCGCTGCGCTCACCAGGGCAGGCGCGCGCCGTCGTAAGCCAGGAACACTCCGGTGTCGTCGGCCGGCAGCGCGTTCAGCGCGGCCAGCATTTCGGCGGTGGCCTGCGCGGGGTCGCGGCCGATCTCGTCGCCGCGGAAAGGGCGCGACAAGCCCGAGCGCACCGTGCCCGGGTGCAGCGCCACCAGCGACGCGCCGGGGTGGGTGCGCCGCAGCTCGATGGCCGCCGTGCGCAGCAGCATGTTCAGCGCCGCCTTCGAGGCGCGGTAGCCGTACCAGCCGCCCAGGCGGTTGTCGCCGATGCTGCCCACCTTGGCCGACAACACGGCCAGCACGCTGCGCTGGCGGTCCAGTTGCGGGGCCAGGTGGCGCAGCACCAGCGCGGGGCCGATGGCGTTGACGCGGAACAGCGCCTCCAGCGACGGCGCGGCCAGGTCGGCCAGGCGTTTTTCGGGGCTCAGGCCCGGGCCGTGCAGCACGCCGGTGGCCACCAGCACCAGGTGCCAGGGCGCCTGGTCGCGCAGCGCCTGCGCGGCCTCGGCCACGCTGGCTTCGTCGGCGTAGTCGATGGCGGGGGTGGAGCCGCGGTGCAGGCCGGTGACGGCGGCGCAGCGCGGGTCGGCGCGCAAGTGGGCGCAGAAGGCTTCGCCGATGGCCCCGCTGGCACCGATCACCAGCGCGCGGTAGCCCTCGGGCAGGCGGTCCATCGTCAGCGGCGTGCTCATGTGGGGTGGGGGTTCGGGTGGGGTGGGGTGCTTGCGGTGGCCGGGTCGTGGTCGCGGTCGGGGCGGCGCCAGGGGTCCACGTGGGTCATCACGTTGAGCACGCGGTGGCGCTGCATCACGCGGTTGCGCACGTCCACGGCGATGTCGTGGCCCTGTTCCACGCTCAGCGTGGCGTCGACCTCGATGTGGGCGTCGACGATCACCATGTCGCCCATCTTGCGGGTGCGCAGGTCGTGGGCGGCGCGCACGCCGGCGGTCTGCAGCACGGTCTGGCGGATGGCGGCCTGCTCTTCTTCGTCCACCGCGCGGTCCATCAGGTCGTGCATCGCGTCCCAGCCGAATTGCCAGCCCATCTTGCACACCATGAAGCCGACGATCAGCGCCGCGATGGGGTCGAGGATCGGGTAGCCGGCCAGGTTGCCGACGATGCCAATGCCCACCACGAGCGACGAGGCCGCGTCCGAGCGCGCATGCCAGGCGTTGGCCACCAGCATGCTGGACTTGACCCGCTTGGCCACGCTCAACATGTAGCGAAACAGCAGCTCCTTGCTGACCAGGGCCGCGCCCGCCACCCACAGCGCCACCGAGTGCACCGTGGGCACGGTGTCCGGCGACTGAAGCTTTTGCGCGGCGGCGATCAGCATGCCGGTGCCCACGCCCAGCAGGATCAAGCCCAGCACCAGCGAGGCCGCGGTCTCGTAGCGTTGGTGGCCGTAGGGGTGGTCCTCGTCCGCGTCTTTCTGGCTGAAGTGGTTGGCCACCAGCACCACGAAGTCCGACACCAGGTCGGACAGCGAGTGCAGGCCGTCGGCCACCAGTGCCTGCGATTTCGACAACACCCCGACCGTGATCTGCACCGTGGTCAGCAGCACGTTGACGGCCACGCTGACCCAGGTGCTGCGCGACGCCGCGGCGGCGCGCTCGGCCGGGCGGATCGGGCCGTCGTCGGGGTCGTCCAGAACGTTGGGGCGGGCGGGCAGGCTCATGGGGCGTCACCATACCCCGTTCACCTGAAGCCGGTGTGAACCACCGGGGCTGCAGGCCCAAGATGTCCCACTGGTCATTTCGAGAGCAGTCTGTCGAAACGCCAGTGGAATCAAGGGCTTGCGCTGTCCATCCCCGCCTTGTGTACGCAGTTGTCCACAGTTTGGCGGAACAACTTTCGTTCCGCCAGGCGGGCCATCCAGCCTTACTGCTTGGCGCCTTCGGTCAGGCGACGGCCCAGGCCGACGGCGTACGGGGCGGCGCGGGCGGCCAGCATCGGGTCGGTCGACGGTTCCACGCCCTTGGGCAGCGCCATCGGGTTGTAGGTGATCGTCACGCACGGGCCGGTCGAATCGGCGGCCACCGACTTCACCGTCAAGCGGCCGAGGTTGACCTTCTTGCGGTCGTCGGGCAGCGGCACGACGGCGCTGTCGATCTTGTCGCCGGCTTGAGCCAGTTGCAGGTTGAAGTCGAAGGCCACGCCGCCAGCGGCCACGCGCTCACGCAGGTCGGCGAGCAGGAAGTCGGGGCCCTTGGCTTTGGCTTCGTCGTCGCTCAGACCTTGCGTGCCACCCACCGGCTCGAAAATCCACTTGCCGAACTGCTTCTTGCCGCTGGCGTCCACGAAGGCGAAGGCGTGCACGCCCCAGTAGTTGACCTTGCCGAAGCTGGCCGGCACCGGCTGGCTGGCGAAGTACTTGCCCTGCAGCAGCACCTCGGGGTTCGCGTCGGCGAAGGCCTTGATCTTGTCCGGGTTCGGCTTCTTGGTCTCGGGGTCCGGGCCCAGGGATTCCAGGCGGCCCAGGAACTGTTCCGGCGTGGCCGCGCCGAACACCGGCGCGGAGATGTTGCCCATCTGCCAGACCTCACCACCCGGCAGATCGAACTGCAGCGCCAGGTTGCGCTGGCTCTTGGCGTTGTCCGGGGCCTTGGGGTTGGCGCCGCCCACCGAGAAGCGCGCGATCACCGGCACCGGCTTGCCACTGAAGGCGGTCGAGGTGGACAGGGCCCGGCCCTCGGCGCTGCCGACGAATTCGGCCGTGGCGCACACGCCCTTGGCGCCCGAGCGGCGGAAGCCCTCGAACTTGCCGAAGGTGCTCTCGAAGGTGTTGACGAACTTGTTGGGGTCGACCTGCGAGAACGCGGGCGCGCTGAAGGTGGTGGCGGCGCAGGCGATGGCCGTCAACAACAGCCCGGACGTGGTAGCGACAGTGTTCATTCTTGGATCCTCGTGGTGGTTTGGGGGTCGAAGCAAGCCAGTCGACGCCTGGCCCGACCCAGGGCACTACGCGCCGGCCACCGATTTGGTTGCAGTCTCGACGCGAAGATTTGAGCACCCCGGGCGGCAGGCTGACGCCTGTCTGCGGCAAAGTCGTGCGGCGTGGTGGGTTCTTACACCGCCGATCACCCTGCTGGGCGCCCGCCTTGGACCGCGCGCGGACAATCGCGTCCTGACATCAGCGCCACATTGGAGAAACGCCATGGCTGAACAACGCGCCATCCTCGCCGGAGGATGCTTCTGGGGCATGCAGGACCTGATCCGCCGCCGCGAGGGCGTCGTGTCCACCCGCGTCGGCTACACCGGCGGCGACGTGCCCAACGCCACCTACCGCCACCACGGCACCCACGCCGAGGCCATCGAAATCGTCTTCGACCCGGCCCGCATCAGCTACCGGACCATCCTGGAGTTCTTCTTCCAGATCCATGACCCGACCACGCTGAACCGACAGGGCAACGACCGTGGCTTGTCCTACCGCTCGGGCATCTATTACCTGGACGATGCGCAAAAGCAGGTGGCGCTGGACACCATCGCCGACGTCAACGCCTCCGGCCTGTGGCCGGGCAAGGTCGTGACCGAGCTGGCCCCGGCCGGTCCCTTCTGGGAAGCCGAACCCGAGCACCAGGACTACCTGGAACGCTACCCGAACGGCTACACCTGCCACCACGTGCGTCCCGATTGGAAGCTGCCGGCCCGCACGGCCTGAGGCCTGCTGCGCAGGGTGGGGCATGGCGTGGCGCCGCACGACGGGGGCTGCGGCTGTCATGCCGCGTTCATCTCGCCTTCATGCGCCGCTCACGCCGCGGCGCGCGGGTGTTCATCGGGTCGCGTTGCAATGGGTGGGTCCCAACCACACAGGAGTTGCAACATGACCCACCCCTTCACCATTGCCCGCAAAACGGGTGTTGTGCTGGCCCTGGGCCTGGCGTTCGCCGGTGCCGCATCGGCGACTTCCGGTGCGCGCATCACCGAGGCCGAGGTGCTGGCCGCCCAGAAGGCCTGGGGCGACGCCCTGGTCAACATCAGCAAGGCCTACGACGAGGGCGGCATCGACAAGGCCCGTCAACTGGCCGACAAGGTGCTCGACGGCGCCTACGGCTACCAGCAAGGCCCGGTGTTGTTCAAGCCGACGTTGACGGTGTCGCCGCAAACCTTCCGCACCACCAAGGACGGTGCGCTCGCCTACTTTGTGGGTGGCGACAGCCGCTACCCGTCCGACACCGGCTTCGCGCTGAAGGGCTGGCGCCAGGTGGACGTGAACAACACCGGCGTGCTGATCAACGGCGACACCGCCACGACCATGGGCAACGTCACGATGACCGACAAGAACGGCAAACGCACCACGGTCGACAAGACCTGGACGTTCAAGAAGGACGACAAGGGCCAGCTGCGCATCGTGGTGCACCACTCGTCGCTGCCGTACCAGAACTGAGGCCGACCGCGGGCCGCCGACCGCTGGCTTGGTCGTTGGCCCGGTCGTTGGCTTGGTCACCCGGGCGCGGTGCCCGGGGACTCCAGTCGGTACCCCATGCCGCGCACGGTGTGGATCAGCGGCGGGTCGAAGGGGTCGTCCACCTTGGCGCGCAGGCGCCGGATGTACACGTCCACCACATTGGTCAGCGGGTCCTGGCTCACGCCCCACACGTTGGCCAGGATGCGCTCGCGACTGAACAACCGGCCCGGCGCGGACATCAGCAGTTCCAGCAGCGCCAGCTCGCGGGCCGTCATGGCGATGGCCGTGCCCGCGCGGCTGGCTTTCATCGTGTCGCGATCGAGCACCAGGTCGGCCACCTGCAGCCGCGCGGCCTGGGCGACCCGCAGCTCGCGCCCGCGGCGGCCCAGCGCGTCGATGCGGGCCAGCAGTTCTTCAAAGGCGAAGGGCTTGGTCAGGTAGTCGTCCGCGCCCAGGCGCAGGCCGGCCACGCGGTCGTCCACCGTGCCCATGGCGGTGAGCATCAGGATCGGCAGGGTGGCCGAAGCGCTGCGCAGCGCCTGGCAGATTTCCAGCCCGCTCAGGCCGGGCAGCATCAGGTCCAGCACCAGCACGGCCGGGCCATCGCCCTCGCGCAGGCCGCGGTCCAGCGCACGGGCCAGGGCCAGGCCGTCGGTGCCGTCGCGGCAGACCTCCACCACATGCCCTTCGGCGCTCAGGCCCCGGCGCAGGAAGTCGGCCACGCGCGGGTCGTCCTCGATCACCAGCACCTTCACGACAGGGCCTCCAGCGCTGCCGGGCGCCAGCCGGCCGCGGCGTGGCCGACGGGCTTCAGCGTGGGCAGGCTCAGGCTCGCCTCGGTGCCGCGGCCGGGCTCGCTGCGCAGGTCGATCTGGCCGGCATGGGCACGCACGATCGCCGCGGCGATCGGCAGGCCCAGGCCCGTCCCGTCGGGCCAATGGGCGCGGGCCTCGTCGCTGCGGAAACGGCGCTCGAACACCTGCGCCAGCGCGCTGGGGGTGATGCCAATGCCGTGGTCCTGCACCGACAGCTGCCAGGCGTTGCCGGCCGCGTTGACGGTGGCGCGCACTTTCACCGTGCCGCCGGGCCGGGAGTAGCGCACCGCGTTGTCCAGCAGCAGCGCAAACAGCTGACACAGGCGCTGCGCGTCGCCGCGCACCTGGGCCGGCGGGTCGTCGTGAAGGTCCACGGTGATGCTCACCTCGCGCGCCTGGCCAATGGCCCGCGCCTGGCGCACCGCCCGCTGCAGCGCGTCGTTGGGCCGCACCGGCTCACGGTTCATGGCCAGCGCGTCGATGTCGTGGCGGGCCAGCGTCAGCAGGTCGTCGATGACGCTGCCGAGCTGGCGCGAGGCGTCGCCGATGCGTTGCAGCGCTTCGCGGTAGTCGTCGGCCGGCTTGGCTCGGCCGCGCAGGGCCACCTCGGCCTCGCCGCGGATCACGGTGGTGGGCGTGCGCAGCTCGTGGCTGATGTCGGCGAACAGCTGGCGACGCCGGGCGTCCAGCAGCTGCACGGTGTGCAGGGCCTGTTGCAGCTCGGCGGTGCGGGCGTCGACCAGGGCCTCCAGGCGCTGGCGCGCATCGGCCTCGCGGTGCCGGTGCTGACCCAGTTCGTGGGCCATCTGGTTGACGGTGTGCGCCAGTTGGCCAAATTCGTCGGCGCGCAGCGTGGGGATGCGGTGGTCCAGGTCGCCGCGGCCCAGGGCCTCGGCGCCGCTGCGCAGTTCGTCCAGCGGCCGGCGCAGGGCCTGCGCAAAGTACAGGGCCAGGGCTGCGGTGGCGACCACCAGGGCCAGTGTGGCGCCCAGGGCCAGGCCGCGGGCCAGGCTGAGCGAGCGGTCGGCGGCAGCGCGCTCGCGGGCCACGGCCACCTGTTCGCGCGCGATGCTTTCGGCGATCAAGGTGCGCAGTTCGCGGCCTTGGGACACGTCGAACGGGCGGCTCATGCGTTCCCAGGCGCCCAGCACGTCGCCGCCGGGCGCGGGCAGCGGCGCAGTGGTCAGGGCCTGCTGCAGGTCGAGCACGCTTTGTTCGAGCACGCGCAGCGACTCGCTGCGCTGCACGTTCTCCACCTGGCTGGCGGTGGTGTTGGCGTCCATCTGCTCGGCCAGCTTGGACAGCGCCAGCAGCCGGGCCATGGCGGCCGTCATGTCGGTGGACAAGCTGTCGCGCAGCTGCAAATCGGTGCTGCCGGCTTGCAGCAACGACTGCAGGTACCAGGTGCGCAAGCGCTGCTTGGCGTTCGACAGGTCGAGGAAGGAGGTCAGCACGTCGCTGGCGATGCGCCCGCGGTTGACCTGCGCGGTGGCCACGTCAACCGCCCACCAGGCCACCGCGCCTTGAACCAGCGCGGCCAGTGCCAAACTGCCGAGCGCGATCTGCAAGCGTTGTCGGAACATGCGCCATTGTGCTCAGCGACGGGCCGGGCGGATGAACCGAAGATGAACGGGCCATGAACGCCGGGTGACCGCGCCGCCGCCCTGCGCCGATCCCGGCCCGGCCGGGCCGCCATGCAAAAGCGCCGCCACCCCGGCACACTCCAGGTCCTGCCGGCCCACTGCCCACCATGCCCCGCTTCAATTTCGAACACACCTATGCCCGCGACGTGCCAGGCACCTACGCCCCGGCCCAACCCGCGCCCGCGCGCGCGCCGCGGCTGCTGTACCTGAACGAGCCGTTGGCCGACGAGCTGCGGCTGGATGTCGCCACCTTGCAGGGTCCGTCGGGCGCAGCGCTGTGGGCGGGCAACACCCTGCCCGACGATGCCCAGCCGATCGCCCAGGCCTACGCCGGCCACCAATTCGGGCACTTCTCGCCGCGGCTGGGCGACGGGCGGGCGCTGCTGCTGGGCGAGGTGATCGACCGCCATGGCCGGCGCCGCGACATCGCCTTCAAAGGCTCGGGCCGCACGCCGTTCTCGCGCGGGGGCGACGGCCGCGCCGCCGTCGGCCCGATGCTGCGCGAGGTGCTGATCGGCGAGGCCATGCACGCGCTGGGCATCCCGACCACCCGCGCGCTGGCCGTGGCGGCCACGGGCGAGGTGGTCGTGCGTGAGCGGCCCATGCCCGGCGCCGTGCTGACCCGCGTGGCGGCCAGCCACTTGCGCGTGGGCAGCTTCCAGTACCTGGCCGCGCAAGGCGACCTCGTGCGCTTGCGTCAGTTGGTGGACCATGCCGTCGCCCGCCACGACCCGGCGCTGCTCGACACCGCTGGCCCGGCCCGTTGTCTGGGCCTGTTGCGCGCGGTGGCCGACCGCCAAGCGGTGCTGCTGGCGCAGTGGCTGAACGTCGGCTTCATCCATGGCGTGATGAACACCGACAACATGACCATTTCCGGCGAGACCATCGATTACGGTCCCTGCGCCTTCATGGAAGCCTACGACCCCGCTGCCGTCTTCAGCAGCATCGACCACGGCGGACGCTACGCCTACGCCAATCAGCCGCTGATCGCGCGGTGGAACCTGGCGCGGCTGGCCGAGGCGCTGATGCCGCTGATGGCAGCGTCCGACGATGAAGCGGCCATCGAGGCCGCGGTGGCGCAGGCCACGGCGGTGATCGACGATTTCGTGCCCACGCACGCCCGGGCCTTGCTGCGCGGCCAGCGCGCCAAGCTGGGCTTGAGCACGCCGCCCGCGTCTGCCGCGTCTGCCGCGTCTGACCTCGACGCGCCCGACGACGTGCACGCCGAAGGCGACACCGCGCTGGTGGCCGACTGGCTGGCGATGCTGCAGCAGCAGTCTGTGGACTTCACGCTGGCCTGGCGCCGCCTGGCCGACGCCGCCGAGGGCCAGGCCGAGCCGCTGCGCGACCAGTTTGCCGACCGGGCCGCGCTGGACGGCTGGCTCGACCGCTGGCGCGCCCGGCTGGCCCTCGACGATGCCGCGCAAGCGGCGTCTGGCACCGCACCGCACTCCGCGCACCGTGCTGCGCCCTCGGCGGACCGCGCTGCGCGCATGCGCCGAGCCAGCCCCTGGATCATTCCGCGCAACCACCTGGTGGAAGCGGCCCTGGCCGCCGCCACCAACGACGACGACCTCGCCCCGTTCCAGCGCCTGCTCGGCGCCCTGGCCCAGCCCTTCGACGAACGCCCCGCCTTCGCCGACTTTGCCGAACCGGCACCGCACGCGGTCACCGCGGCTTACCAAACCTTTTGCGGCACCTGAGGCGCGGGGGCGCACCACCGTGGCAGCGACCCGCGCGCCGCTGCCACGGGCCAACGACAGGGGGTGAACGGCGTGGCCACGCGCGCTTGGCCGGCCCATCGCCAGCGTCCGAGTCGGCGCGTTGGGCGTGCTGCGCATGCCGCCATTGCGGATGTCGCCACAGCGCTTCCGATGTCGGTGCAGGGTCCGACGCGGTGGCCACAGGATCGTGGCATCGTCACTGCCCGAGACCGCTCATGGCCTTTCCTTGCTCTGGCTGCGGCCTGTGCTGCGGGTCCATCCGCAACGGTTTGGCCCGGGCGGATGACTTTCGGGGGCACCCGCTGTTGCACGACGCGCTGCTGAACTTTCCCTTCGAGGTCACGGCCGACGGCGCTTGCAGCCAATACCGGGACCGGCGGTGTGCGGTCTATCCCGACCGACCGCTCATCTGCCGCGTGGACCGTGTTGCCGAGGCCATTGGCGCCGACCTGGCGCGGTGGTACGACATCAATGCCCAAGGCTGCAACCACCTCATCCGCGAAGCCGGCTTGCCCGAGACTTACCTGGTGCACGTTCATCCGCCCCATGGCGACGGACCCGACTCACCACGCGCGGACCAAGGCGTCACCCCAGCGCGCGGTGACCCGCCCGCCGCCGCCGGGTCGCCGCGCTAGCGGGTCACCAAGCTGCGCTGTCGGCGTTCGCGGCTGTTGCCCAAATGGGTGCGCATGGCGGCCCGGGCGGCGTCGGGGTCGCCGGCGGCGACCGCGTCGAGGATGGCGTGGTGTTCTGCGTTGACACGCCGCAGGAACGCCTGCCGCTGGGCCAGCGCGCCCGATGAACCGTCCAGCCGCGCCCGCGGGATCACCTGGCTGCCCAAGGTGCTCAGCAGTTGCGCGAAGTGGGCGTTGTGCGTGGCCCGGGCGATTTCCAGGTGAAACAGAAAGTCGGGCGCGACGGCGTCGTCGCCGCGCTCAATGGCGCCGTCCATCTGCGCCAGCGCCCCGCGCATGGCTTGCAACTGAGCCGCAGTGCGGCGCGTGGCGGCCAGCGCGGCGGCCTCGGTCTCCACACCAATGCGCAACTCCAGCAGCGCGATGACCTCCTGCAGCGTGCCCAGCTGCGCGGGCGCAATGCGGAATGCCGTGTCGTCGATGCGCTCGGCCACGAAGGTGCCCACGCCATGCCGCGTGTGCACCAGGCCTGCGGCCTGCAGGCGAGAAATGGCCTCGCGCACCACGGTGCGGCTCACGCCGTACTCGTTCATCACAGCCGCCTCGGTGGGCAGTTTTTCACCGGCTGGCCAGCGCCCGTCGCGGATGCGGGCCTCCATCGCCGCCACCAGCTCCTGGGCCAGCGTTCGCGAGCGGTGGCGGGGAAGGGTCAGCTCCGTCATGGGCGGTCGGGGTCGCAAGGACCAGGGGGCGAAAGGGCGAGGGGCGAGGGGCGAGCGCTGAAGTCATCATACAACCGAGGGTTGCGCGCCCCCGGGCGCGCCGCGGCGATTGCCCGGTGACATCGGCCTGCGGCCTGGGGTGCGTCACCGTCTGTCACCCATTCGGGGGGCTTGGGCTTGTGTCGTGGTGTGTTGCGGCGCAGCATCCCCCGAACGTTCTTGTCTTGAGGGGTTCCATTGAAGCTCGGTCAATGCCAATGCGGTCGGGCGCACCTGATGGCCGTCAAACGCCCATGGTGGGCCAAACTGCTGTTTCCCAGTCGCAAGCGCTACAAGTGCTTGAAGTGTGGACTTGATCAACTGCAAACCCGTTTCTGACCCGTCGGCGCCGCCAGCGTGAAATGCGCACTGCCCAACCGCGGGCGGGGGTCGACCAGGCCCCGAACGGCCGCATAAACTTCGTTGCGTTCTGTCACGAGGGGTCTGCCATGCGATCGATTTGTCGTTGGTGCCGCGGCCACCTGCTGGCCGCCGGGGTGGTGCTGCTGGGGCTGGTGGGGGTGGTGCCGGGCCAGGCCCAGCCGGCTGCGGGCGATGCCGCGAAGGCCGCGCCGGTGATCAGCGGCCAGCAGCTCAATGAAAGTCGGCTGGTCGACGCGCTGGCCATTCCCGATCCCGCCGCACCGCCCGGCGAGACCCGGGGTTTCCGCCCGGCGCGCTCCGGCGAGGCCCCCAAGCGCTATGAACAAGGCAAGGCCAGCCTGCTGGTGACCTTCAACACCGCCTCGGTCGAGCCCACACCGGAGTCCATGGCCGTGCTGGACACGCTGGCGCGCGCCATGCAGTCGGACACCTTGGCGGGCGTGTCCTTCCGCATCGAAGGCCATGCCGATGCCCGCGGCAACCCGGGCGACAACCTCAACTTGTCGCAGGCCCGCGCCGACGCGGTGGCCCGCTACCTGGCCACGCGTCACGGCATCGTCGCCGACCGCCTGAAGCCGGTGGGCAAGGGCGCGAGCGAGCCGATGAACACCGCGCGCGTCGACGCCCCGGAAAACCGCCGCGTGACCATCGTCAGCTTCCGCTGAGCGCGGGCGCTGTCTGACCATGGTCTCGACCCGACTCGACGGCAAGCGCGTGCTGCTCACGCAGTGCGAGGATTTCATGGGCCCGGCCCTCACCGAGGTGTTCCAGCGGCTGGGGGCCACCGTCATCGGCGATGCCCGCCCGCTGGCCCATGAGCCCTTGCTGCCCCAGGCCATCGTGGACGCCGCCGGGCCGGTGGACGTGCTGCTGCTGCACCTGGCCTGGCCCGCGCCCAGCACGCCGGCCGCAGACATCCGCGACGCCGAATGGCGCGAGGGCTTTGCTCACCTCGTGGATCCGATGCCGCGCCTGGTGGCCAGCGTGCTGCCGCAGATGGTCGCGCGCGGCCAGGGTCGCATCCTGTTGATGGGCAGCGCGGGCGCGCTGCGCGGCCAGAAGCGCACCGGCACCTACAGCGCGGCGCGTGGCGCGCAACTGGCCTATGTGCAATCGGTGGGGCTGGAGTTGGCGCCGTTGGGCGTGCAGTTCAACGCGATCGCGCAGAACTTTGTGGACAACCCAACCTACTACGGACCGCAAGTGCAAGCCAACCCACGCTTTCAGGAGCGTCTGAAGCGCGAGGTGCCGCTGGGCCGCCTGGTCAGTGCCGAGGAGGACGCGAGCTTCGCGGCCTACCTGTGCAGTGACGCCGCCGCGTGTTTTGTCGGGCAGGTGTTCCCGGTCAGTGGCGGCTGGGCCCACCGTTGACCGCGGCCGGTGGCCGCAGCCCGGTGGGGCGGTGCGGCGACGTCGCCGCACCGGGGGGCTTCAGAGGGCCGCGTCCTTCAGCTTCTTCAGCGCGCGCAGCTTGATCTTCACGCTGGCGGGCTTGGCGGCGAAGGTGCGTTCTTGCTTCGTGAAGGGGTCGATGCCGACGCGCTTCTTCTTGGCCGGCACGTTGACCACGCCCACCTTGAACAGGCCGGGCATCGTGAACTCGCCCGCGCCCTTCTTGTGAACCGAGGCCAGCACCGTGCTTTCCAGCGCGGCGAGCACGGCCTTGACGGTCTTGGCTTCGACGCCCGAGGTTTCGGCGACGTGGGCCACCAGACCGGTCTTGTTGAGCACGGTCTTCAGGGGCTTGAGCGGCGCGGGCGCGGCCTTGGCGGCGGTCTTGGCCGGGGCGGCGGACTTGGTGGGGGCGGACTTCTTGGCTGTGGGCATGTCGTGTTGAATAGGGGTTCAGTGATGACGCGCCAGGTCAGCGCGTTGCCCGGATTCTAGGCAAGCGCGCCACTGGCCCCCGCGGCGCGCCTTGGCCAGTCGGCCCATCGGCCCGGCCTGGCGCCTCAAGCCGCCGTGAAATTGCCATGAAAGCCCAGCGGCAGCACGCATGGCAGCGTGGCCTCGGCGATGGGCCCGTCCTCCACATGGGCGGCGTCCAGCAGGTTCAACACGGTGGCCTGGCGGCGGGCGTCGAAGGTGGTGCCCAGCAGCCACGCGTCCAGCTCGCCGGTCTTGCCGGGCTTGGGGATCAGCACGTGCTCTTCGGCCACGGCGTGGTCGCCGTAGTCGTGGCGGCGGGTGCGGCCGCTGGCCAGGTCCAGCACCTGCACACCGTGCAGCAGGCCGCTGCTGCGCTGGCCGATGTCGCGCCAGCTCGCCGCGGTGACGAGGTGCCGGCTGCGCAGGCCGATGCGACGCGGGTCCATGCGTGGAAATTCCATGGCCCCGGGCAACTCGCGGACGGTGGCGCGCCCGGTGCCCATGTCCAGCGTGGCCACCTGCAGGCCCACGCGGGAGGTGGCCGGCTGCCGGCCGGCCATCAGGTCGACCGCGCCCTGGTCCAGAAAGCGCGCGTCGGCCGAGGCCACGAAGCTCAGCTCGATGCGGCCGTCTCCGGCGTCGAAGGCATGGCCGACGTGGAACACCATCTGCGCCGGCAGCTCGAACACGCGGCGCCGGGCGATGTCGTTCTTGTCCATCACCAGCACCCGCAGTGGTTCGCCGGGCTGCAGCGCGAAGCGGCGCGGGCCGTCGCCCTGCACCGGCCGCATGATGTCCAGCGTGACGGGCGGCAGCGGCACCACGAGGTGGCGTTCGGTGACCGCCATGTCGTGCACCATGCCCCCTGGGAACGGCGACGGCCCCACCTGCACGCGGGCCAGCGCACCCTGCGGGTCGATGTGCCAGGCCACGATCAATGGGCCCGAGGTGCCGATGTTCCACAGGTGCCCCTGGGGATCGACCTTGGGGTGGGCAGAAAACGGCACCTGCTGCAGGTCCTTGCCCCAGGTCACGGGGCCTTGGGTGGACAGGTCGGCCGGGTCCATCGCGTAGGCCGACCCGCCTTCCCACAGGGCCAGCACGCGGCCGGCGTGCTCGATGGCGTTGGTGTTGGCCACGTTGAAGGCGTCCGGCCCGTTGGCCGGCGGGCCACCGTCGATCTGCGTGCCCAGGGCCGACATCACGAAGCGCCCGGCCTGCTGTTCGAGCTGCAGCTTGCGGGTGCGCACCAGGCGGCCGCGGTGCACCACCCGGCCGTCGCCAAGGCGGAATTGCTGCACCATGCCGTCGCCGTCGAACCAGTGGTGGTAGCGCTCACCGGCCCGCTCGAACAGGGCGGGCCCGTTGCGGTAAAAGCGCCCCCGCAGCGCATCGGGCCAGCGGCCGCGCAGTGCCAAGGGCCCGCTGTCGAGGTCGCCGGTGGCGTCGCTCACGCCACGGAATGGCGTGAGCAGCGGCTGGTCGGCCACGTTGCGCGCAAACACCGCAGCCGAGGCGGGCTTGGCGTGGACGGACGGGGCCAGGCTGGCGGCGAGGCCGGCGGCGCTGGCAAGGATCAGTGAGCGGCGTTGCATGGTGGCGTCCTGGGCTGGGGTTGAGGTGGAGTGGGTCGCTGGGTCGCTTGAGGTGGGGGCCAAGGCCGCGGCGGCGGGTCGGCCGTGGCCGCGGTGGCTCACTGAGAGAGCTTCACCACGATGGGCTTGCCGTCGACCGCCACCTTGCCGGTGTCCCAGCTGGGGCCGAAGGGGCCCGGGCTGCCGGACGAGCCCCAGGGTTCGGTGGGCAGGCCGACCAGGCTGCGGCCCATCGCGTTGTCGCTGTCCAGGTCCTGAAACATCGAGATGGCCACGGTGTCGCCCGTGAGGCCGCACAGCGCAAAGCGGGTGACCGCGTCGCCGGCCGGCACGCGGACCTGCGCCACCGGGCGCTTGCCGAAGCCCTCGGCGTCGGCAAAGGCCGCGGCCATCAGCATGCCTTGCTGGGGGCGCACGTGGTGCACTTCCACGGTGACGCAGCCGTCGGCGGCGTGGGCGGTGGCGGGCGCCAACGGGGTGGCGAGCGCGGCGATCAGCGCAGGGATCAGCCCCGAGATCGGCCCCGAGGTCAGCGTGAGGTTCAGCGTGGGCGCCGTGGTGGCCTTGGCCACGGTCGGCGTGGTGGGGTGTGCGGCGTGCCGGGTGCGGAGCGCGGGGGTGGCGTTGGGCGCGGCGGCGGTGTTGGTGTTGGCGGGAGTGGTGGCGTTGGCGTTGGCGGTGGCTTGGTTGCCTGAGCGGTCAGTGGTCATGGGGCCTCCAGAGGGTGTTGGGTGACGGGATGGGGCCATTCTGTGAACCGGCCCCGCCCCGCGCACCTGCCGCGCGACGAGCCGTCGGCGTGCGGCGCGAAGTGCGGCCTGGCTGCCGCCAGCGGCGCGCATGTCTCGCTGCGCCTCGCCCTTGCACGCCTCCGGTCGCCCCTCGCCGCCGCTCGCCGCGATGCCCTTCACCTGCTGCACCGCCGCCGTCACCGTCACCAGCCGATTCACCCCCCGCTGAGTGCCAGCACCACCGCCACGTCGTCGGTTGGCTGCAGGCGGTGATTCATCGCGCGCACGCCCAGCCCGTTGACGAACACGCGCAGGTTGGCGCGCAGCAGGCCGCGCTCGTCGACCACGCGGAAGCGCAGCCCGGGATGGCGGCGGTCCAGGTCGTCGAACAACTCGCCCAGCGTGGCCCCGTCGGCCTGCACCCGGGCCGCCTGGGTGTAGGGGTGCAGCGCCGGCGGGATCAGCACGTTCATGGCGCGCTGGCGGCCACCGCCACCTCGACGGCGCAGACCTCGGGCAGGTGGCGGGCCAATGGTGCCCAGTGCGCGCCCTCGTCGTGGCCGATCCACAGTTCGCCGCTGGTGGTCCCCAGGTACAGCGCAGGGCGGGGCAGGGCGTCGACCGTCATCGCCTGGCGCTTGACGGTCCACCAGGCCTCAGACGCGGGCAGGCCCTGGTCCAACCGCTGCCAGTGCGCGCCGGCGTCGCGGGTCACGTAGGCGGTCGGGCGGCCCTGGGGGCTGGTGCGTGGCCACACCGTGGTGCCGTCCATGGGCAGCACCCAGGCTGTGTCGGGGTCGCCCGGGTGCACCACCCACGGAAAGCCGATGTCGCCCACGTCGGCCGGCATCATCCGCCCAATGCGCCGCCACGGCTCGCCGGGCCCGTCGCGCCGGTAAATGCCGCAGTGGTTCTGCTGGTACAGGCGGTCCTGCCGGGTGGGGCACCGGCGCAGGCAGTGGGGGTCGTGGAAGCTGATGTTCGCGGCGTCGAAGCCCTCCACCACCTCCAGGCCGTCGATCATCGGCGCCCAGTGCAGGCCCCCATCGTGCGACTCATGCACCCCGCCGCCCAACATCCCGAAGCACAGGTGCATCGGATCGCGCGGGTCGAGCACGATGGAATGCAGCTTCGGGCCGTCCGGCGTGCCGTCCTGCGCGGTGCCCATCCAGGCGCGGAATGTGGCGTCGTCGTTGACCGAGGCGACCGGCGCCCAGGTGTTGCCCCCGTCCTGCGACTTGAACAGGCCATGCGGCGAGGTGCCCGCCCACCAGGCGCCGGGCGCGTCGGCGTGACCCGGGGTCAGCCAGAAGGTGTGGTCCACCGACCGCGCCGGCAAGGCCGGGTTGGCGTTGGCGAACGCGGGCGGTTGCGCTGCCTCGGCCCAAGTGGCGCCCAGGTCGTGCGAGCGGAACACGGTCGGCCCGAGGTGACCGGTGCGCGCCGCGGCCAGCAGCGTGCGCCCATCGCGGGGGTCGAGCACCAGGTGGCTGACGCTGTGCCCCAGAAAGTGCGGCCCGTCCACGGCCCAGCGCTGGCGCTCGGCGTCGCTGTGGAACAGCCAGGCGCCTTTTCGGGTGGCGACCAGCAGGACCACAGCCGCGGTGTGGCGCCGACAGGGCGGTTGACGGGGGCATGGGTCGGCGTCATCGGGCGGCTCCTTGGGGGCGTGGCGGGCGTGGTGGGCATGGGCAGGGTGGGGTGGGCGAGTGGCATGCGCCCAAGGCGGCGAGCGGCCTCGTTGCTGTCACGACGGGTGAAGCGCGCGGGATTCGACATGCGATTCGACATGCCATTCGACAGGCCCGATCGGTTGCGCTTGCCTTCGCCTTTGCCTTTGTTTTCGCATTCGCCTTGCCGCGAGGGCGTCCATGGGCCTGCGAGGTGCGCGCGCTGGGCCGATGTCGGCATGCGTCCAACGGGGCATCCGGCGAGGGCGAGCGCATGGGGGTGACCCGCGGCGCCCGGGCCGCCACCAAGAAAAACGGCCCCTGAGGGGCCGTTGAAATTGGGTTCTGGCGGTGGTGTGCAGCCGATGGTCGGTGGCTGCACTGCCAAGACGGTGGTGGAGAGGAGGAGGATCGAACTCCCGACCTTCGCATTGCGAACGCGAAGGTCAATGGCAGCGAGGTCTTCAGCCGAAACAAGCAGTCGACCGGCGGCAACGTCGAAGACGTGAGCCGCAGCGAGGCCGAGCTGCTCGCCGCCGTCACCGACGCCAGCACCCGCGCCGTGCTGCGGTCGCTGCAGGAGACCGACTTCGGGTCGGTCCCGAACGCAGCCCGACCAGATCAGCGTGACCGGCAACGCCGCCTCCATCCAGGCGGCGGTCGATGCGGTGATCGCGCAGTAGAAACTCGACGATGTCGTGGCGTCGATTCAGGCGGTGCTGGTGGGGGTGACGGCCGGGACGGGGAAAGTGCGGACGATGGGGCTGCCTTGACGGGTGGGGTGGGGAGAGGAACGTCGACGCTGTCGACCTGCAGAGCTTGGTACTTCCGGGTCGTGAGGACCTGGCTCAGGCACGAACGCAATTGAATGCACCGACGGCTGCACCGGTAGCGAAATTCACATGCACCACACGCATCTTGCTGTTGGCCTCGCTGAACGTGACGTTCAATCGATTCCCCTCACCGTTGCCCGTCGTGAGGTACAGGTTTGCGCTGACCCTGGCCCAGGACAAAGGAATGCCGTTGTACAGCCGCACGCCGCTGGACGCCATGCCACCATCGGCCCTGAACACGACGAATCCGGCCAAGCCTGCCTCCTCCGGCGTGCAAGACCAAGCGCCCACGATGGGATCCAGAACGCCAGTGGCTTCATACCGCGCGACCTTTGTTTCGAGCGCAGCAATCTTGGTGTGCAGCAATTCGAAATTCGCGTTCACCTCGCTCGCCAAGATCGGGTCGCCGAATTTGAAGACGTAGAGGCCGTTTTTCAGTTCGCTGGCGACGGAGGCACCTATTCCAATGCCAAGGGCCAGGGTGAGGAACCACGGTGTCCACTTTCGCATTGTCATTTCCACGATGTTTGGTCCCAGTCAGCATTGTCCCAATGGGCCTCGTGATCGCCACCCGAGCCAACGCACGAGGACATCAGTACCAGCACCAGGACGATCATTGCTCTGCGCATCCGTTTTTCCTCATGGCTCCTGCTTTGAGCCGTTCACTCAGACGGACCATTCACGTCCTCTGGCAAGCCAAGCAACTGTATCGAAAGCTGATCAGGGGTGGTATCGAGTCCTTACCGGAGGAACGGAACCTTGAGGCCGAGCGACGGGCGGGCGCTGGTCAGCAGATTTCAACGGCGTCACTCCAACGCCAGCAGAACCAACCCGGCCAGCCAGGGGTCGAGGCCTTCGGGAGACAGCGAGCGATGGTAGGCCGAACGCGTCGCCCGGGCATCACACCGATGGAGGACGTGGACCAGCAACTTCCCGGGTTTGCCTGGACCCTGAAAAAATCAGGGCCCGCTCATTGGCGGGCCCTGTGACAGGGTGGTGGAGAGGAGGAGGAACGTCCATCTCTCAAACCGCTTGTATCCCGTGGCCTTTCAGCTCAAAGACTTAGCCGATTGGCATGAGTCATCTGACAGGTCGGAAACGCACACCGAACCGGATGTCCGTTTCGGATGCGATGACGTTATACGTGGACGCTCATAGCGGCAAGCATCGCGCTGCACGTAACCGCGATAGGTCGGCGAGGATCGGGCAGGGCGGCCGACCCTCTGCTGCCGGCTCGCCCGCGACGGGCACGAAGGTCGGAACGTTGATGTGCATTTGCCAAAGAGAAGTGGTGGTTGTGAGGAAATCCACGCACATTTGCTTCGCTTGGGCGAGCGCGGCGCGTTTTTCGGCCTGCAAAGTTGAGCGTTTCAGCTCCTTCGGTAGGCCGGGGTTCAGCGCCCTGACGCACTCAGGGATCGCGAGCCGCAGGTAATAAATCCCGTGCGGCCCCTTCATCAGATGGCTGGCACCGATGCGTGGCCGCCACATTGCCCGGCTTGATCGACCGTTGGAGCGCTCAGATCGCGGACCAGGCCGGTCAGTGATGTCGCTGGCAGATGCGACGGCGGCTTTTGGGAGGGAGTCTGAAGGAGCTTGGACGTACATCTTGGCGCACGAACTTGGACAAGGAGTTGGACATCCCGTCTAAGTTGACCGCGCCAAAAAGAAAAGGCCTTGAAGATCAAGGCCTTAGGAAACGTTTGGTGGAGAGGAGGAGGATCGAACTCCCGACCTTCGCATTGCGAACGCGACGCTCTCCCAGCTGAGCTACCCCCCCACGTTGTCGCGGAGTTTAGCAAATCCGCGCGGGCCACTGGCGCGCGGGGCGGGCACGGGGTAGAACTGCGGCGTTGTCACTGCCTTTGCCGCCCCATGAGCACTGCACCGCGCCCCCGCCCGTCGTCCCGGCCGCCGTCGTCTGCCGCGCCGTCGCCCGCCACCCGTTGGGACATCGGCTGGCTGGAACAGCAATACAACAACCGCGCGCGGGTGCCCGAGCACCCGGCGATCTTTGCGCGGTGGGAGCAAGCCTCGGCATTGGCGCGCGAGAAGATGACCTGCGAGCTGGACATCCCCTACGGCGACACGCCGCTGGAGCGGCTGGACGTGTTTCCGGCCAAGGCCCCTGGTGCGCCGGTGCTGGTGTTCATCCACGGCGGCTGGTGGCGCACGCTGGACAAGCGGGACCATTCCTTCATCGCTCCCGCCTTTGTCAACGCCGGGGCCGCGGTGGTGGTGCCCAACTACACGCTGTGCCCGGCCGTGGGCATCGACACCATCGTGCTGCAGATGACGCAGGCCCTGGCCTGGACCTGGCGCCACGCCGAGCGCTTTGGCGGCGACCCGTCGCGCATCGTGGTGGCGGGCCATTCGGCCGGCGGCCACCTGGCCACGATGATGCTGGCCTGCGACTGGCCGGCGGTGGCCGCCGACCTGCCGGCCGACCTGGTGCGCACCGGCCTGTCCATCTCCGGCCTGTACGACCTGGACCCGGTGCAGCACATCCCCTTCGTGCAGCCCGACCTGAAGCTGACGCCGGCGCTGGTGGAGCGCCTGAGCCCGACCCGCTACCCGGCGCCGCCGGCCACTTTGGCCGTGGCGGTGGGGGCCCGCGAGAGCGAGGAATTTCTGCGCCAGAACACGCTGATGCGCGCGGCCTGGGGCGCCGCCGTGGTGCCGCACGAGGACCTGGTGCCCGACGCCGACCACTTCACGGTGCTGCACGAGCTGGTGGACACCGGCGCGCCCTTGCACCGGCGCACGCTGGACCTGCTGGGGTTGAAGGCGCCTGACGCCTGACGCCGCCCCAGTTGTCTCCGCGGCGCGACACCGCCGCGACAAATTGCACGTTGGGCGACTGTGCGTGCACCGCACCCATCAGTGGATGTATGAGTTGTCACACAGGCCTGCACAAAATTCGGGCATGCCTTCCGTCAAATGCCCCCACTGCCGCTGGCCTCACTGGGCCGACCTGCCGTCCCGCCGTGCACACCGCAACGCTTCGGTCGGGCGACGGCGCAGTGGCCTGCCGCAGACCTTCCGGGTGGGCGCGCCGTCGGTGTTCGTGACCGCCACGGCCTGGGTGTTCATCGTGCTGGCCGCGTTGTTCAGCGTGGTGGCGGTGCTGCGCAGCGCCGAGGCGGCGTCGTTGCTGCCCGGCCTGCAGCTGGCGGGCGACCTGCCCCTGAGCCCGCGCGCCGCACAGGCCCTGCGCACCACGCTGCCATGGGTGCTGGGCATTGGTCTGGTGTTGTCGCTGGTCACGCTGGCCTCGGCCGTGGGCCTGCTGCTGCGCCTGGACTGGGCGCGCCGCAGCTTCATCGCCGTGCTGGGCGTGGCGGTGCTGGCGCAGCTGGCCGGTGGCGCGCTGCAGTACCAGCTGGTGCATGAATGGGTGGTGCAGGCGGTGGTGCTGGCCTGGCTGCCAACGGCGGCCTGGCAGGCCCTGGGCGGGCCGGGCGTGGTGGCGGCCGGTGTGGCGCTGGTGCTGGCCGGGCTGGTCAGCGCCGCCTGCGCTGGGGTGATGCTGGCGCTGCGTGCGCCGGCGGTGCGTCAGGAATTTGCCTGATCGGTTGATCAGCCCACGTCGCCATCCACATAAATCCAGCGCCCGTTCTCCCGCACGAAGCGGCTGGTTTCCTGCAGCCGCTCGGCCCGCCCGCCCTGCTTGTGGCGGGCCACAAAGTGCACGGTGGCGTGGTCGTCGTCCTGTTGCCGGTGGGATTTGACCTCCAAGCCCAGCCAGCGCAGGCCGGGCGGGTCGGGGTCGAGGTGGGCCGGGCGGGTGCTGGGGTGCCAGGTGGCCAGCAGGTAATCGCGCAGGCCGCGCACGTAGGCGCTGTAGCGCGAGCGCATCAGGGCCTCGGCCGTGGGGGCCTGCAGGGCTTGTTCGCCGGCGTGATAGCGGCCGCAACACCCGGCGTAGCCCGCGCCCGAGCCGCAGGGGCAAGGCTCGGCCGTGTGCGGGGGTGAGGCGCGTGGCGGGGTGGGGGCGGGGGTGGAGGGCGCCTTGGGCATGCCGGCATCTTGCCAGCCATGGGGGGTTTTGGATTTCGGACTTGCGCAAAAGACTGTATAAAAATACAGTCTTCCAATGGACCCGATGCCCCCTGTCGTTCTGAACGCCGTGGCCGACGCCGCGCGCCAGGGCGAGCGCGTCGCGCCTGAGCAACTGCACCCCGCACTGTGGCTGGGCCACCAGCTGGGCCGCCATGCCGCCCACACCAGCCCCAGCGGCTTCCCCGTGCTGGACACCGAACTGCCCGGTGGCGGCTGGCCCCACCGCGCCCTGACCGAACTGCTGCTGGACCATCCCGGCATTGGCGAGGTGCGCTTGCTGGCCCGCGGTCTGGCCGCCGCCCAGGGCGGTGAAAAACCGGTGATGCTGTTCGACCCGCCGGCGCAGCTGTCAGCGCCGGCGCTGACCCAGCTCGGCCTGGACGTGGCGCAGCTGCTGGTCATCACCACCCGAACCCGCGTGGTGCCCGGCGCCGACAGCCTGTGGGCGTTGGAACAGGCGCTCAAAAGCGGCCACGTCGGCGCCATCGTGGCCTGGCTGCCGCCCCGGCTGCGGGCCGAACGCCTGCGCCGCCTGCAACTGGCCGCCCAAGCCCACGAGGGCCCCGCCTTCGTGCTGCGCGAACTGGACGCCCGCCACCGCCCCACCGCGGCGCCGTTGCGCCTGGCCTTGCGCCCCGGCGGTGGCGACGTGCTGCAGCTGCGCCTGCTCAAGCGCCGCGGCCCGCCGCTGGACGCGCTGCTCACCCTGGACCTGCCGCCGGTCTTGTCCACCGTGGCCACCCAGCGGGCGCAGATGGGCGTGCCGGGCACCGGCGCGGCGCTGGCCGCCGCCCGCGAACGCGCCTACGCCGAACGCCATGCCAGCGCCGCGCGCCCGGCCGAGGCCCCGCTGCCCGCGGCCACTTTCGTCAACCTGGAAGCGCCGCCGCGCTGACCGGCCACTCGCCCGTGCCGTGGAATCGCCGCTGTGGATCGGTCTGCACGCCCCGCTGTTGTCACTGGAAACCGTGGCCGGCGCGCTGCTGCCCGACGTGCCCCTGGCGCTGCACGACGCCCAGCAGATCACCCACGCCAATGCTGCCGCCCAGGCGATGGGCGTGCACGCCGGCCTGAAGCGCGCCACCGCCCTGGCGCTGGCGCCCAGCCTGCTGCTGACCCAGGCCGACCCGGCGCGTGACGCGCGGGCGCTGCAGGCCCTGGCCCATGCGGCGCTGGCCTTCACGCCGTCGGTCAGCCTGGCGCCGCCGCAGACGGTGCTGCTGGAGGTGCGCGCCAGCCTGCGCTACTTCGGCGGCTTCGAGCGGCTTTGGCAGCGCCTGGGCGAGGCGCTGGTGCCGCTGGGGCACCGGCTGTGGATGTCGTCGGCGCCGACGGCCCAGGGGGCGGCACTGCTGTGCCGGCTGGCCGGGTTGCAGGGCAGCGAGGCCGCGGTGGCGGCGACCAACGACCGCACGTCACCGCCGCCCACGCCACCCACGCCACCCACGCCGCATGGGCTGGGTGCGGCGCTGCACTGCCCTGACCTGGTCAGCCTCACCCACCGGCTCGACGCCGCCCCGGTGTGGCTGCTGGGCCCCGGCCGTGAGCACTGGGAGGCCTTGCAGGGCATGGGCCTGCGCCGCCTGGGCGACCTGCGCCGGCTGCCGCGCGGCGGCGTGGCCCGCCGCTTTGGCGAAAGCCTGCTGGCCGAGCTGGACGCCGCACTCGGTCAGCGCCCCGACCCGCGCCCGTGGGTGACGCTGCCCGAGCGCTTTCGCAGCCGCCTCGAACTGCTGGCCCGCGCCGACACCACCGACCAGGTGCTGCACGGCGCGCGCGTGCTGCTGGCCCGCCTGGTGGCCTGGGCCGCGGCGCAGCAGTCGCGCATCGGTCGCTTCGAGCTGGTGATGCACCATGAGGCCCGCCACCGCAGCGACCTGCTGACGCCCCCGGCGACCGAGCTGGCCGTGGCCCTGACCGAGCCCTCGGCCGACGCCGACCACCTCCACGTGCTGCTGCGCGAGCGCCTGGCCCAGGTGCGCCTGCCGGCGCCCACGCTGGAACTGCAGCTGCGCTGCGACGAGGCCGTGCACAAGCCGCCGCCCAACGCCGAACTGTTCCCGACCCGGCAGAACGAACGCGAAGGCCTGGTCCGTCTCATCGAGCGGCTGCGCGCGCGGCTGGGCGGCGACCAGGTGCAGCGCCTGGTGCAGCTGGAAGACCACCGCCCCGAGCGCGCCAGCCGCTGCCTGCCGCTGGACGACCGCTGGCCCGCCGCGCCACGCACCACGGTGACCCCGCCCAGCACCGTGCCGCAGCGGCAGCAACCGGTGTGGCTGCTGCCGCAGCCCGAACCCCTGGCCGAGCGGCAACTGTGCCCGCTGCTGGACGGCGAGCCGCTGCACCTGCTGTGCGGCCCCGAACGGATCGAAAGTGGCTGGTGGGACGCCGGCCTGGTCGAGCGCGATTACTTCATCGCCCAGGCCGCCGATGGCGCGCTGGTGTGGGTCTACCGCACCCGCCTGCCGCCGGCGGACGCCAGCCACCCGGTCTGGTTCCTGCACGGCCGCTTTGCCTGATTCCGCCGCGGCCCGCGCCGCTCAGGCCGCGGCCTCACTTGAACGGGTTGACCGTGGCAAACCACAGGCCGATGCCGGTGGCGATGATGAACGCACCGTCGGTCACCCCGGCGATCAGGAAGAACTTGCCTTGCAGCTCGGTCATCAGCTCGGGCTGGCGCGCCGAGCTTTCCAGCAGCTTCATGCCCGACAGGCCGATGCCGATGCACGAGCCCACCGCGGCCAGGCCGATCAACAGGGACACCCCAAGGGGAAGAAGGTCGACGCCGCTCATGGGCTTGCTCCAGTCGTGTTGAGGAAGGTGGCTGCCGAGGCAGTCCACGGGCGCATCCTCGGGGCCGGGCGGCCCGGCGTCCATGACGTGGCAGGTCAAGTCGCCGCGGACGGCGTGGCGGGCGCGCTGGCCAGCGCGCGCAAGGCCTGGGCGGTGAACTCGTCGGCCGGCAGCAGGGTTTCGATGGCCAGTTCCTGCAGGCTGACCTCGGTGGGCGTGCCGAACACGGTGATGGTGGTGATGAAGCTCAGCCGGCCCATCGGCGTGTCCAGCACCAGGGGCAGGGCGAGGCCGGGCGGGTCGTCGGCGGCGGGGTCGCTGGGGTGCTCGGCGGTTGGTCCTGCGGTGGACCGGGCCGCCGTGGCGGGGTTGCCGTCGGCGGCGCCGACGGGCGCCTTGCCGGGCGGCGGCAGATGCTGCAACTCGTGCAGCAGATCGGCCAGCACCGGGTCGGCGGTGGCCAGGGCCTGGGCCTCCAGACGCGCCAGCAGGTGGTGCCGCCAGGCCGCGAAGTTGACGATGTGCGGGGCCAGGCCCTGGGGGTGCAGGCTCAGCCGCAGCACGTTCAGCGGCGGGGCGAGCACGGCCGGGTCGATGCCCGCCAGCAGCGCGTCCACCGCGCGGTTGGCCAGCACCAGGTGCCAGTGCCGATCCACGGCCAGCGCTGGAAAGGGCTCGTGCGCTGCCAACACCCGCTGCACCGCCCCCTTGGCGGCGACCAGCGCGGGGTCGTCCAGCCGGCGTGCGGGGTACATCGGTGCGTAGCCCGCGGCCACCAGCCAGGCGTTGCGCTCGCGCAGCGGCAGGCTCAGGCGCTCGGCCAGGCGCAGCAGCAGCGCGCGCGACGGCAAGGCGCGCCCGGTTTCCATGAAGCTCAGGTGCCGCGTGGACGTGTCCGCATGCCCTGCCAGGCCCAGTTGACTGAAGCCGCGCGCCACGCGCCACCGCCGCAACAACTGGCCAAAGGACTCGTCCACGGGGAAGGGCGGATCGGTGATCGGGGTGGGTGATCGGTGATGGGGCAGCGGGCTGGCGCCCCCGGCAGGAATCGAACCTGCATCTGAGACTTAGGAGGTCCCCGTTCTATCCATTGAACTACGGCGGCACGGCTTGAATTCTGGCATGGCCCGGGGGTCACCACCGCCCGCCACAGCTCACTGCCAGCGCCAGGTCCAGATCACGTCCAGCGAGTTTTCCGTGCCCGACTGCGCGCGCAGCGTGAAGCGCTGGGCGATGCGGTAGATCAGCTGCCAGTTGCCGGCCGTGGCGTTGAGCCCGCGCTCATAGCCCACATACCAGCGCCGCGACAGCTGCTTGCCCAGGCTGACCACGGTTTCGCGCACCTCGCCTTCGGTCTGGCGCACGGCCACGTCGTCGAGGCCGATCGCTTTGGTGAGCTGGTCGGTCACGCCACCGCCGCCGCTGCCGTCGCCGGCCAGCAGCGCCAGCGCCGCGCGCTGCAGCAGCGCGGTGTCGGTGCGGCCCAGGCCGTCGCTGGCGCGGCCCAGCACCAGCCACGACAGCTTGTCCACCTCCGCCAGCTCCGGCTCGGAAAACAGCCGGATGCGCGGGTTGCTGGCCGTGCCGCCGATGACCACGCCCACGCGCACGTCGGTGTTCGGCCGGGTGGCTTCGATGTCCAGCCGCGGGTTCTCCACCGCGCCGGTGAAGATGACCGAGCCGCGGTCGATGCTGAGCTTCTGGCCGTAGGCGGCGAAGTTGCCGCCCACCGTCGACACCGTGCCATTGACCGCCATGCGCCCGCCGGGCGAGGTGATGCGCAGCTCGCCTTGCAGGCCGGTGTCCAGCCCGCGGCCGCGCAGGCGCAGGCGGTCGCCCAGCTGCACGACCAGGTTCAGCGCCACCGCGCGTGACGGTGGCCTGGCGGGCGCGGTGGCGGCGTTGGCGCCTTGACCGTTGCCGTTGCTTGATCCAGCCCCGCCACCGCCACCGCCACCGCCACCGCCAGCCTCGCCTGGGCGGGGCTTGGTCCCGTCGGCCTTGGGGTCGAAGCGCCCGGCGGCGCGGGCTTCGGCGGGCGTCGCGGCGTCCGCCTTGCGGCCGGCCGGGGCGCGCACCACTTCGACGTCGCTGGCCAGGCTGGGCGCGTCGCCGCGGGTGAAGTCGATCAGGCCTTCGTCGACCCCGAAGCGGCCGTTCAACGCCACCTTGTTGGCGCCCAGTTGCAGCTCGCCTTCGCCGCTGGCCACGATGCGCCGGTCGACACGGCCCAGCAGCTGGAAGCGCTTGGCCACCAGCGCCAGCCGGGCCTCCGGCGCGGTGCCGAAAGTGGCGTTGCCGCTCAGCGCCACGGTGCCGTCCCCGACCTTGGCGGTGAAGCGCTCGATGCGCGCCGTGGCGCCTTGCAGCCGGATGTCGATGTCGCCGTCGGTGACGTTCACGCCCTCGGCGAAATTGCGCACGCTGATGTCGCTGCCGCGCAGCGAGCCGGTGTATTCGGGCGCGCCGAGGCGGCCACCCAGGTTGGCGCTGGTGGTCAGCGCGCCGCCCAGGCGCCAGCCGGCGGGCACCCAGGGGCTCCAGGTGCCCAGCTTGGCCACGCGCAGTTCCACCACGCCCTGGATCGGGGTCGACGCGTCGGGCCAGGCCGTGGGCGAGCCGGTGCGCGCGACCACCGCGCCGGCGGCCACGCCCACCGAGGTGCCGGCCAGCGCCTGGGTGAAGCTCCACACGCCGTTGTTGGCCGTCAGGGCCAGGCGCAGGTCGGTCAGGCCGAGCACCTGGGTGCCCACTTCGTCGGTCACCTTCAGGTCGCCGGCGCGGCGCTCGATCACGATGTCGGCACTCAGCGCGGGCGTGCTGCGCACCTGCAGCCGCCCGCCGATGCTGAGGTCGCCACCCCAGCCGAACTCGGGCTGGAAACGCGCCAGCAGCGGCGCCACCGCCAGCGGTTCCAGGTCGGCGTCCACGTCGACCTGCATGGCCCGCGCGGCCTGTCCGCCGGCGGCCGGCGTGGCCGCTCGCCAGCCCAGGCGGGTCCAGCGCAGCGCCGCGCGGGTGGTGCCGGCCTGAAGGTCCACCCGGCCAGGCTCGGCGCTCACCGACGTGCCGGCCGACCCCCAGCCCGCGGTCACTGGGATGTCGCGCGCCGACAGCGCCACCTGGCCCTCACCTTGGCGGCCGCTGCGCACCTGCAGCACCTGCAACTGGCCGCGCCAGCCGGTGGCGGCCAGTGCGGCGGGGGCACGGTCGCGGGTGTCGCTGTTGCTGCTGCTCCTGACGCTGCCGGCCGTGCCCGCGTTGCCACCGTCGAACTGCAAGCCTCCTTGGGCCTTCAGGCGGATCTGGCTGGGCGCAGGTGATGGTGATGGTGACCCCGTGCCCGCTGCGAACGCGGGCGCGCTGGTCTGGCCGACCACACCCCCGGCGCCTCCGGCGGTGCCTCCGTTGCCCGCAGTGCCCGAACGGCTTGCGCTGCCCGAGGCCCCGGCCGCCGCGGGCCCGTCCAGCGTGGCCAGCCAGGCCGGGGGCAGGGCGGCGCTGTCGGCGTCCAGGCTCAGCGTGTGGGCGCGGGCGGTGCCGGTCAGCAGCAAGCTCACCCGGTCGGCGGTCTGGCCCGACGCGACCAAGCCTGTCAAATCGGCTTTGACGTCGACCGGCGCGCTGGCGCTGCTGCCGGCCTGCCAGCGCAGGTCGCCTTGCTGCAGCGACAGCCCGGCCACCTGCAGACCGCGCGCCTCCAGCCGACCGTCCACCTCAACCTGCGGCCAGCGCCCGCGCAGGCCGGCGCGCCCGACCACCCGCCCCGACAGGGCGACCGGCTTGCCACCGCCGCCCGGCGCCATGCCCAGGCCGTTGGCCATGCCGAGCAGCGGCGCCAGCGCGCGCAGGTCGGTGGCGTCGAGCGTCACGTCGGCGCGGTCGTCCGCGGGGCGGTTGCCTTGGCTGGTCAGCGTGGCGTCGACCCGGTTCACGCCGGCCTTGACCGCCAACCGCGCCTCCAGCGCCACGGCGCCAGGGCGTGGGCCTCGGGCGTCCAGCCGACCGTCCCCGGACAAGGCCAGGCCCGCCAGCGTGCTGGGTGCCAGCGTGAAGCTGGCGCTGCCGCGCAACGGGGCCAAAGCCTGGCCAAGGGACTGCCATGGGTCCGCGGCCGGGACGGCGGGGCTGGCAGACCGCGGGGCGCTTGACGGCCCCTTTGCACCGCGGTCGGCCGGCCGCGGGGTGGTGGGATCGCTGTCCAGCCAGCTCAGGTCGGCCTTCACCTCGCCGCTCAGGCGCTGCGCTGCGCGGCGGGCCGTGCCAGGGCCGGAGGCCGGGATGGTGGCCGCGCCGGGCCACCAGGTGGCTGGGTCGATGTCGTCCCAGCGGCCCTCGGCCAGCACCTGCCAGGCGGTGCTGGCGGATGCGCGCCCGAGTCGGCCGCTCAGGCGCGCGCTTTGGGCGCCGGCGCGCGCGGTGGCGTCGCGCAGGTCGACCTGCAGCCGGCCCCCATCGGCCAGGCTCAGCCCGCCGTCCACCGCCAGTTGAACCGGGCGTTTGCCGCGCCCCGGCAGGTCGTCGACCACGCCGTCGATCTGGGCCTTCAGCTGCGCGGTGAACGGCGGTCTGGCCAGGCCAGGCGAGGCTGGCGTGCCCCCGGGTCGCGTGCCGCTGGCCGTGACCGGGCCGGTGAGTGTCATCGCGGGAGCGCGGGCGTCCAGGCGCTGGGGTTGAACACCGGTGAGCTGGGCTTGCACCGACCAGCGCCCATCGGCCAGCTGGGCCTTGCCACCCAAGCGCCCCGCCGCCGCGTCGGCGCTGCCCAGTTCGGCGTCCAGTTGATGCAGCGTCAGGCGGTCCAGCGTGTCGGGGCGCAGGCTGGCCTGGGCCTGCAGGCGGCGCACGGGCACGCGGCCTTCGTTCCAGCGGCCGGCGGCGGCGTTGTCCAGTTGCAGGTCCAGTTGCGCGTCGGCGTCGAGGCCGCTGCTGCGCACGGTTGCGGTGCCGCTCAAGGCTGTGCGGGGCGCGCTGGCCACGAGGCCCGCCAGGTCCAGCCCGTCGGTGCGCAGGCTCAGGTCGCCCAACGGCCAGGGGGCGAATGGGCGCAATTGGGCGCGGGCGTCGAGCAGCCGGCCGCTGGGCTGGTCGATGCTGACGGTGGCGTCGGGGCCGCTCAGCGGGCCGGTCAGGTCGGCCTGGGCGCGCCAACCCGCCCACGCACCGGTGGCCCCGGGTGCGGTGTGGAGTTGAACCTGGGCTTGCACCGGCATCGGTGCGTCGGCGCCGATGCTCAGGCTGCCGCTGGCTTGCCAGCGGTCAAAGCCCATGGCCCATTGGTCGATGCGGTGACGCGCACCCTCGTCCGCGCCCAAGGTCACGCGCGCTGTGAACTGGCGCAGCGCCTGGTCGCCCAAGGCCGCCGCGCGGATCTCGCCGACGCTCACCGTGTCGACTTGCACGGCCACGGGCAAACGCAGGTGGGCCGGTGGTTGAGGGGCTGGCGCCGCGCTGGCGCTGGGCCCGGGCGACCAAGTCACCGTTCGGGCGGACACGCTGGTGAGCCGCAACCATGCCCATGGGCCCGTCGGGCGAGGGCTTGGCGGGTCCACGCTGGGCGGGCCGCCGCGGGGTGGTCCTTCGCCGCGTGAGCCCAGTGACAGCGCCATGCCGCGCCACGACAGCCCGTCCACCGTCAGCGCGGTGGCCCCGCTGGCGTCGCGCCAGGTGAGCTGTTCGATGTCGAGGTCGCCAGCGAGTCGGCCTTGCAGGCCGGTCACGCCCAGCCCCGGCACCTGGCTCAACAGCCAGCGGCTGCCGCCTTCGGTGCGCAGCAGCGCGATCGGTGCCGCCACCAGGGTCACGGCCACCAGGGCGCCACCGGCCAGCAGCCACGGCCAGACGCGGCGCGGGCGCCGAGCGGCGGCCTGTGCGCTGGCCGTGGACGGCGTGAGGGGAGCCTGGGGCGCGGGCGGGGTGTCCGGCGGCGTCACAGCGCAATCCCCACGCTCAAGTGAAAGCGGAATTTGCGCAGCTCGTCCGCGTACGCCAGGTCCAGGCGCAGCGGGCCCACCGGGCTGCGCCAGCGCACCCCGGCGCCATAGCCCAGCACCGGCTTCAGCTCGCGCCAACCGGTGGCGGCGTTGCCGGCATCAGCGAACACCGCCCACCACACCGACGGCAGCCGGTTGCTGATGGGCCGCGCCACTTCGGCGCTGGTGGTCAGCAGCACGCGCCCGCTGGTGGTGATGCCGCCCACCTGGGGCCCGAGGCTGCGGTAGTCGTAGCCGCGCACCGAGTCGTCGCCGCCGGCGCGGAACAGCAGGGTGTCCGGCACCGCCACCACGCTGCGGCTCAGCAGCTGCCCCACCTCCACGCGCCCGGTCGCGTACCAGCGGTCGCCCAGTGGCCGGTAGGCCACGGCCTTGCCGTACAGGCGGGCGAAGGGACCGTTTGGTGCACTCCCCGACCAGGCGTAGCCGGCGCCCGCCTGCGCGTTGAAGCTGAGGCCCCGTGTGGGCAGCAGCGCGTTGTCGACGTCGCGCCGCACGGTGCCGACGTTCAGCGACAGCGCGCGGCTGAACTCGTTGAGCACGTCGCTGCGCGTGGACGCCTGTTCGTACTCGGCAAACACGATGCGTTCCAGGCGCTCGCTTTCCTGCGAGCGCCCCACGCGCAGCCGTGCCGACCCGACCGTGGTGCCCACGCTCGCCTGGCGCAACAGCTTGACGCCCACCAGGTTGCGCCAACCACCGCTGAGCGGGTGCGTGCTCAGGTCGCCTTCCCACAACTGCTGGTCTCGGCCCAACTCGAACTTGTTCTTGCTGGTCAGGTCGGTGCCGAAGAAGCTGCGGCCGAAGACCATGCGGTGCGTGTGTTCCAGCGACAGGCGTTGCCCGGTGGCGTCGCTGTAGCCCACGCCGACGGTGGCCTGCTGCAGTGGCAGCTCGCGCAGGCGCACCGTGACCGGGGCCGCTGCGGCGGTGGCCGGGTCCGGGTCCAGTTCCACCACCGCGCCCTCGAACAGGCCGCTGCGTTGCAGCCGCTCCTGGGTGTCGAGCAGGGCCTTCTCGGTGTAGCGGTCGCCCGGCGAAAAGGTGGCCAGGTTGCGCACGGCCTGGGCGCGGTAGCGCGCCAGCCCTTCGATCTTCAGCTCGCCGTAGCGAAACAGCGGCCCGCTGTCGACCAGCACGTACAGCGACGCCGTGTTCGCCGTGGCGTCCACCTTGGCCGCGCTGTCGGCCAGCTCGGCGGCGGCATGGCCGTCGGCGCGCAACGGGGCCACCGCGCTGTCCTTGCCATCGGCCCAGGCCGATTGGGTGAACGGCCGGCCGCTGCGCAATGGCCAGCGGCGGCGCAGCGCCTCGACCTCGGCGCGCGCCGCCGCGTCGCCGGCCGCGGCGCGGTCTTGCAGCGGTCCGCGCAGCGCGAGCGTCGCTTGCGCGATGACGGTGCGCGGGCCGGCGCTCAGGGTGAGCGCCACCACCGGCAGGCCGGCGCCGTTGTCCGGCAGGCGCCGCACGTCGACTTCGGGGTTGAAGTAGCCCTGCGTCTCGACCAGCGTGCGCGCCTGGGTGCGGGCGGCGGCCACCAGGCGGTCCAGCTCCGCCGAGGTGATGCGGTCGGACTCGGGGGCACGTTGGAAGCGCGCCAGGTCCAGGTAGGTGTTGAGCAGCGGCGCGAGCTCGTCCGGCGCCTTGATCTGCAGCAGGTACATGTCGCGCAGCGGCTCGGCGGCCTTGGCCGCGGCCTGGTCGTCACGCTGCTTCAGCAGCCCGCAACCCGACAGGCCCAGCGCGGCTACCCAAACGGCGAGCAACAGACCGGTGCGCCATCGCCCGGTGGCGCGGGCGGTCATTTGCTCAGCAGGCGCATGGCCCCTTCCAGGCCCTGCAAGGTCAGCGGGAACATGCGCTGGTTCATCAGCTGCTGAATCACGGCAATGCTTTGCCGGTAGCCCCACACGCCCTGGGGCTCGGGGTTGATCCAGGCAAAGTGCGGGAAGGCGTGTGTCAGGCGCTGCAGCCATTCGGCGCCGGCCTCTTCGTTGTTGTATTCGACGCTGCCGCCCGGCTGAAGGATTTCATACGGGCTCATCGTGGCGTCGCCGATGAAGATCAGCTTGTAATCCTTGTTGTACTTGCGGATCACGTCCCAGGTGCTGAACTTCTCGCTGTAGCGGCGGCGGTTGTTCTTCCACATGAAGTCGTAGACGCAGTTGTGGAAGTAATAGAACTCCAGGTGCTTGAACTCGTTCTTGGCGGCGCTGAACAGTTCTTCCACGCGGTGGATGTGCTCGTCCATCGTGCCACCCACGTCCATCAGCAGCAGCACCTTCACCTTGTTGTGGCGCTCGGGCACCATCTTGATGTCGAGGTAGCCCGCGTTGGCGGCGGTGCTGCGGATGGTGTCGTCCAGGTCCAGTTCTTCCTCGGACCCTTCGCGGGCGAAGCGGCGCAGGCGGCGCAACGCGACCTTGATGTTGCGGGTGCCCAGCTCCAGGGTGTCGTCGTAGTCCTTGAACTGACGCTGGTCCCACACCTTCACGGCGCTCTTGTTGCGGCTCTTGTCCTGGCCGATGCGGATGCCCTGGGGGTTGTAGCCGTAGGCGCCGAAGGGGCTGGTGCCGCCGGTGCCGATCATGCGGTTGCCGCCTTCGTGGCGTTCTTTCTGTTCCTCGAAGCGCTTCTTCAGCGTGGCCATCAGCTCGTCCCAGCCCATCTTCTCGATGGCGGCCTTCTCCTCGGGGCTCAGTTCCAGTTCCAGCCGCTTCTGGAGCCATTCCAAGGGAATGTCCTGGCTGAAGTCGGTCAGCAGTTCCACACCCTTGAAGTAGGCCGCGAAGGCGCGGTCGAACTTGTCGAAGTTGGCCTCGTCCTTGACCAGCGTGGTGCGGGCCAGCACGTAGAACTTGTCGACCGACGGGCCGCCGTCGTCGTCGATGACGCCGGCTTTCAGGGCTTCCAGCAGCATCAGGTACTCCTTGACGGAGACCTTGAGCTTGGCGGCGCGCAAGGTGAAGAAGAAGTCGATCAGCATGGGGTGCTCCAGGCGGGCGGGGCTGGTGGTCAGGCCGACGCGGTCGAGCGCTTGCGCGGGCGCTTGGCCGGCTGGGACCGGGCCGGGTCGTGCTGTTTCAGCCAGTCGAAAAACTCACCGTACCAGAGCCGCGAATTGCGAGGTTTCAAAATCCAATGGTTCTCGTCCGGGAACCACACCAGCCGCGACGCCACGCCGCGGGCTTTCAGCGTGTTGTAGTAGGCCAGGCCTTGCTGGTCGGGCACGCGGTAATCCAGCGCCCCGTGGATCACCAGCGTGGGCGTGCGCATGTGCTGGGCGAAGCTGTGCGGGCTTTGCGCGGCCACCTTGGCCGGGTCGTCCCAGTACCAGGCGCCCAATTCGCGGGCGTGCCAGGTGTAGGCGTCGTCGCTGAACATGGCCGTCCAGTCGAAACATCCGGCATGGCAAACATACGCCTGGTAACGACCCGGGGCCACGTGGCCGTTCATCCAGGCCACCATGTAGCCGCCGTAGCTGCCGCCGGTGGCGAACACCCGCTTGGGGTCGCACCAGCGCTGCTTCAGCAACCAGTCGGTGCCGGCTTCAACGTCCTGCAGTTCCAGTTCGCCCCAGCGGTGGGTGATGCTGTCCAGGAAGGCCTGGCCGAAGCCGCTGGAGCCGTGGTAGTTCACGCAGGCCACCACGTAGCCCTGGGCGGCAAAGACCTGGTTGTTCCAGCGGTAGTGGAAGGTGTCGCCGCTGGCCGCGTGCGGGCCGCCGTGGATGCTGTGCAGCACCGGGTGCTTCTTCTTCGGGTCGAAGCCGGGCGGGTAGACCACCCACATCTGCACCGGGTCGCCCTGGGCGCCGGTCACGGTGACCTCCTCGTGCGCGCCGAAGCGGAAGCCCGACAGCAAGGCGTCGTTGAAGGCCTCCACCCGCTGCGGCGCCGCGCCTTCGCGGTGAACGTGGGCGCGGGCCGGGTGGGCCATGGCGTCGGCCACCACCAGCGCCAGCTCCTGGCCGGCGCCGTCGGGGCCGATGGCGTAGCCCTGCACCCAGCCGCCGCGGGCCATCAGCGCGGGCGCCGCTTCGCCCAAGATGTGGCGCCACAGGTGGTGGCGGCCGCGTTCCTCGGCGGTGAACCACAGCGCCCGCCCGTCGGCCGACCAGGTGACCGGTGCGTGCGGCGCGTGGTCCCACTCGGGCGTCACCAGGTGCTTGGGCGACCACGCCGCCCCGCGTGGCAGCACCGCCAGCAGCTCAGGCTCGGTGTGCTTCTTGCCCTGGTGGCTGGCCAGCAGCGCCAGTGCGCCGCCGTCGGGCCGGTAGACCGGGGCGTTGAAGTCCCAGCCCTTGGCCTGTGCCACCACGTGGAAGCGCTTGTCGCGCAGGCTCAGCTCGACCAGCACCTTGCAGTGGTCCGGTCGTTGCTCAGGCTCGATGTCGCAGGCGAACACCACATGCTTGCCGTCCGGCGAGACGTCGAAGGTGTTGCCGTCGGGCTCGGCGCGTGGCAGCTGGTAGGGGCTGCCTTCCATCAGGTCGGTGACGCGGCCGCTGGCGAGGTCCAGCACGTGCAGGTGGGCCACGCGGCCCATCGGGATGTGGTGGTCCCAGTGGCGGTACTGGGCGTCGCTGGTGACGTAGGCGGTTTCCTTGCGCGCCGTGAATTCGGCGTGGCGTCGCGCCTGCGCCTTGGCGCCCTTCAGCTCGGGCCACACCCAGGACACGAAGGCGATGCGCTTGCCGTCCGCCAGCCACTTGAACGCCTCGACGCCGGTGGCGCAGTCGCTGACGCGGCGCGATTCACCGCCGTCGGGGGCGATGAGGTACAGCTGCGGTGTGGTGTCCTTCTTGCCGTCCTGTTCGCGCCGGGCGACGAAGGCAATCTGGTCGCCCTTGGGCGACCAGCGGGCCTGGCCGTCCTTGTCGCCGCACTGGGTCAGCGCCCTGGGCGCGCCGCCCAGCGTCGACAACAGCCACAGCCGCGTGGCCGACGTGTTGGTCTCCATGTCGTGGCGGCTCAGGCTGCACACTGCCTGGGCGCCGTCGGGCGACATCGACACGCCGCCCAGGCGCTCGATCTTCCACAAGTCGTCGATGGTGAAGGCGGTGCTGCGGGTCATGCGGTCAGGACATCAAAGGGTCGTTGGAAGGCGGTCGCCGCGGCTTGTCAAGCTGCCAGCGAAGGTGCGACTTCACCGTCGGCCACTCGGCCTGGACGATGCTGTAGACGCAGGTGTCGCGCAGCGTGCCGTCGGCTGCGCGCTGGTGGCAGCGCAGCACGCCGTCCAGCTTGGCACCCAGCCGCTCGATGCCGCGCCGGCTGGCGTGGTTGAAGAAGTGGGTGCGGAACTCAACGGCGATGCAGCCCAGGGTGTCAAAGGCATGGCCCATCAGCATCAGCTTGCACTCGGTGTTCAGCGGGCTGCGCTGCACCCGGGTGGCGTACCAGGTGCTGCCGATCTCGACGCGGCGGTGCACCGCGTCGATGTTCATGAAAGTGGTCATGCCGCAGGGCACGCCTTGCGCGTCCAGCACGGTGAACGGCAGCATGCTGCCGCGCGTGTGAAGGGCCAGGCGGCGGTCGATCTCGGCGGCCATGCCCTCGGGCGTGGGCACGGCGGTGTACCAGAGGCGCCACAGCTCGCCGTCGCGAACCGCCTCGGTCAAACCGGGGGCGTGGTCAGGGTGCAGTGGCACCAGCGCCGCGTGCGTCCCCTGGAGCGTGAGCGGCGTGGTCAACGCCATCGCCGGTGCATTCATGCGGCGTCAGCGGTTGTGGCGCTGCATGAAGACGAGTTTCTCGAACAGGCTCAGGTCCTGTTCGTTTTTCAGCAGGGCGCCCACCAGCGGCGGCACGGCGACCTTCTCGTCCTTGCTTTGCAGCACTTCGATGGGGATGTCCTCGGCCACCAGCAGTTTCAGCCAGTCCAGCAACTCCGAGGTGCTGGGCTTCTTTTTCAGGCCGGGCAGGTTGCGGATGTCGTAGAAGTTCTTCAGCGCCGCGCTCAACAGTTCCTTTTTCAGGCCCGGGAAGTGCACGCCGACGATGCGCTGCATGGTTTCCGCGTCCGGGAACTTGATGTAGTGGAAGAAGCAGCGGCGCAAGAACGCGTCCGGCAGCTCTTTTTCGTTGTTCGAGGTGATGAAGACCAGCGGGCGGTGCTTGGCCCGGATCAGTTCTCGCGTCTCGTAGACGTAAAACTCCATCCGGTCGATTTCACGCAGCAGGTCGTTCGGAAACTCGATGTCCGCCTTGTCGATCTCGTCGATCAGCAGCGCCACCGGCTTGTCCGACGTGAAGGCCTGCCAGAGCGTGCCCTTGACAATGTAGTTGCGGATGTCGCGCACCTTGCCGGCGCTCTCCGGGTCGGCCAGCTGGCTGTCGCGCAGGCGGCTCACCGCGTCGTATTCGTACAGGCCTTGTTGCGCCTTCGTGGTGCTCTTGATGTGCCACTGCAGCAGCGGCATGCCGAGCGCGTGGGCCACCTCTTCGGCCAGCATCGTCTTGCCAGTGCCGGGTTCGCCCTTGATGAGCAAGGGGCGTTGCAGCGCGATGGACGCGTTGACCGCGAGCATCAGGTCGTCGGTGGCGACGTAGTTGTCCGAGCCTTGAAACTTCATGGGGAGCGACGGTGCCGTTGGGGTCGGATCAGTATAAAGGGGGCCCCTATAATGCCGGGTTGATCCAAGGCCAGCCCGTCCTTTCCTTCATGAACAAACTGCTCCTGTCCGCTGTCGCCCTGTTGTCGTCTCAGCTGCTGGCCCCCGCGGCCCACGCCCAGGACGCCGTTGCCGGCCAGAAAAAGGCCGCCATGTGCATCGGCTGCCATGGCATCCCCGGCTACCAGGCGAGCTTTCCTGAAATTCACAAGGTGCCGATGATCGCGGGCCAGAACGCGAAGTACATCGCCGCCTCGCTGGCCGCCTACAAGAAGGGCGACCGCAAGCACCCCACCATGCGCGCGATCGCGACCTCGCTGAGCGACCAGGACATGGCCGACCTGGCCGCGTTCTATGAAGAGCAAGCCAAGAAGGCCGGCGGCACCCCCGCCCCCGACGCCCAGCCCGAACCGACGCCCCAGGTGGCCGAGCTGCTGAAGAAAGCCAACTGCAGTTCCTGCCACGGCGCCAATTACAGCAAGCCCATCGACCCGAGCTACCCGAAGATTGGCGGCCAGCACGCCGACTACCTGTACGTGGCACTGAAGGCCTACCAGACCGACAAGAACCCGCAGCTGGGCCGCAACAACGCGATCATGGCCGGCATGGCCAAGCAGTACACCTTGGCCGAGCTGAAGCTCATCAGCAAATACATCGGTTCGCTGCAGGGCGAGCTGAAGACGGTGCCCGAGTCGCGCTTCCGCTGAGCGCCGCCGGCCACCCGCCAGACCAACCGCTGCCCCGCAGCGGTTTTTTTTCGCCCGACTTGGCGCCTGACGCCGGTTCCCGTCCAAGGGCCGAAACCTCGGCTGATGCTTGGAAGCAGAAATGACGCTTCAGACTGGTCCCTGCCGCGCCGATATCGCGGTGTGACCCTTGACACCGCCACCATGCTGAAAAAAGTCCATGTCGACCAGCTTCGGCTGGGCATGCACCTGCAGTCCCTGTGCGGCGCGTGGATGAACCACCCGTTCTGGAAAACCCAGTTCGTGCTGAAGGACCCCGCCGACCTGGCCAAGCTGCGCGCCAGTGGCGTCGCCGAGTGCTGGATCGACGTGAGCAAGGGCCTGGACGTGGCGGAGCCCGACGGTGGCGTGGCGCCGAAGCGGGGGGGTGGCCCAGCGACCGTGTCGGCCCCGGCCCCGGTGCCGGTGTCGACCGCCCCAACCAGCCTGCGCGGCACCCCGGCGGCGCCCGCCGCGGCCGTCGCCGCCCAGGCCAGCCCCCCGGCGCGCCGCCCGCTGGCCCCGCCCACGAGCGACCTGGCCGAAGAAGTTCAGCGCGCTGCCAGCCTCGTCAACAAATCCCGCGAGGCGGTGGTGTCGCTGTTTTCCGAGGCCCGCATGGGCAACGCGCTGGACACCAGCGGCTGCGTCGACCTGGTCAACGACGTCACCTCGTCGGTGTGGCGCAACCCGGGCGCCATGCTGAGCCTGGCGCGCCTCAAATCCCACGACGACTACACCTACATGCATTCGGTGGCGGTCTGCGCGCTGATGGTGGCGCTGGGCCGCCAGCTCGGCTTCGACGAGGCCCAGGCCCGCGAGGCCGGCATGGCCGGGCTGATGCACGACATGGGCAAGGCGGCGATGCCGCTGGAGGTGTTGACCAAGCCCGGCAAGCTGACCGACGCCGAATTCGCGCTGATGCGCGCCCACCCGGAGCGCGGTCACGCCATGCTGCTCAACCGGGCGGTGGACACGGGCGCCCCGGTCGACGCCGTCACCGCCGGTGTGCTGGACGTTTGCCTGCACCACCATGAAAAGGTCGACGGCAGCGGCTACCCGCACCGCCTGAAGGGCGACGAGATCTCGATGCTGGCCAAGATGGGCGCGGTCTGCGACGTCTACGACGCGATCACCTCGACCCGGCCCTACAAGGAGGCCTGGGACCCGTCCGAGTCCATCGGCAAGATGGCCTCGTGGCGTCACGGGCACTTCGACGAAACCGTGTTCCAGGCCTTCGTCAAGAGCCTGGGCATCTACCCAGTCGGGGCGCTGGTCCGCATGCAGTCCGAACGGCTGGCGGTGGTGGTGGACCAGAACGAGGGTGCGATCACCGCGCCGAAGGTCAAGGTGTTCTTCTCGCTGCGCAGCCAGATGCCGATCGCCGTGGAGGTGGTCGACCTGGCCAACCCGCGCTGCACCGACCGCATCGTCGGCCGCGAGTCGAACCGGGACTGGAAGTTCACCCACCTCGAGACCCTGTGGGCCGGTCCGGAAGCGCTGCGGCGCCTGGGCCGGGCGTGAATCAGCGGCGATACTGACGGCTGCCATTCGGCCGATCCCCCCGCGGTGCCCGCCGCGCGCCGGACCTGGCCGTCGTCCTGATTCACCGTGAGGAGTACCGATGAGCCGTCGCACCCCGACCTCGATCACGCCCCGACTGCGCCATGGCCTGGGCCTGTTCGGCCTGTGCCTGATGCTGGCCGCCCCGGCGACGCAGGCGCAGACCCTGCGCTGGACGTCGCAAGGCGACCCGCAAACCATGGACCCGCACTCCCAGAACGAGCTGCTGACCAACTCGGTCAACGGCCAGGTCTATGAGACCCTGGTCAACCGCGACAAGCAACTGGGCATCGAGCCGGTGTTGGCCACCGAGTGGCAACAGACCAGCCCGACGCAGTGGCGCATGAAGCTGCGCCCCAACGTCAAGTTCCACGACGGCAGCGCCTTCACCGCCGACGACGTGGTGTTCTCGGTGCAGCGCGCGCGCGAGGGCACGTCCGACCTGAAGGCCTACGCCAACGCGCTGGGCGAGCCGAAAAAGATCGACGCCCTGACGGTGGAATTCAACCTGAAGGACCCGAACCCGATCTTTCTGCAGCACCTGACCACCATCCCGGTGATGAGCAAGGCCTGGTGCGAGAAGAACAAGGCCACCCGGCCCCAGGACTTCAAGAACAAGGAAGAGGCCTACACCGCGTTCAATGCGAACGGCACCGGGCCCTTTGTGCTGGTGTCGCGCGCGCCGGACGTGAAGACAGTGTTCAAGCGCAACCCGGCCTGGTGGGGCAAGTTCGAGGGCAATGTGCAGGACGTGGTCTACACGCCGATCAAGAGCGACGCCACCCGCGTGGCGGCGTTGATTTCCGGCGAGGTCGACCTGGTGCTGGACCCGGCGCCGCAGGACGTGACGCGCTTGCGCGGCACGGCTGGGGTCAAGGTCATTGATGGTCCGGAAAACCGCATCATCATGATTGGCATGGACCAGGCCCGCGACGAACTGCTGTACGGCAACGCCAAGGGCAAGAACCCATTCAAGGACGTGCGCGTGCGCCGCGCGCTGTACCAGGCCGTCGACATCGAGACCATCAAGACCAAGCTCATGCGCGGCCAGGCCGTGCCCACCGGGGGCATCACGCCGTCACCGCTGGGCGCCTACAACGACCCGGACATCGAGAAGCGTTTGCCCTTTGACCTGGACGCGGCCAGGAAGCTGATGGCCGCGGCCGGCTGGGCCGACGGCTTCGAGGTGACGCTGGACTGCCCCAACAACCGCTACATCAACGACGAAGAAATCTGCCAGACGCTGGCGGCGATGTGGGCCAAGCTCAGCGTGAAGGTGCGGGTCAACGGCATGCCGCGCTCGACCTACTTCCCGAAGGTGCAGAAGTACGACACCTCGATGTACATGCTGGGCTGGGGCGGCTCCATCACCGACGCCGAAACCACGCTGACCCCGGTGCTGCGCAACCGGGGCACCGGCGGCATCGGCTCGTGGAATTTTGGCGGCTACACCAATGCCAAGCTCGACGAGCTGGCGGCGGCGTCCAGCAGGGAAGCCGACCCGAAGAAGCGTGAGCAGCTGATCAAGGCGGCCTTGAAGGAGCACAACGAACAGGTGCACCACATCCCGTTGCACCGGCAGGTGATCCCGTGGGCGGCGCGGCAGAACGTCGAGGCGGTGCACCGCGCCGACAACTGGCTGGAGTGGCGCTGGGTCACCGTGAAATGAGCGTCGCGGTGACGCCGGACGGGCAGGGCGGTGCCGCCGAGCGTGCGCGCTGGCACCCGGTGATCGCCGATGAGGCGCTGCCCGCCCAGGCCTTGCGCGCCGTGACGCTGCTGGGCGAAGACCTGGTGCTGTGGCGCGACACCGGTGGCGCGGTGCAGGTGCTGCGCGATCAATGCCCGCACCGCGGCACGCGGCTGTCCATCGGCCGCGTGGTTGATGACCACGTGGAATGCCCGTACCACGGCTGGCGGTTCGGCGGCGGCGGGCGGTGCGTTTTCATCCCGGCCACGCCGGACTTTCAACCCACGCCGCGCCACGCCGCCTGCGCCCACGAGGCCACCGTGGCCCACGGCCTGGTCTGGGTGCGCCTGCAGCCTGGCGACACCACCGTGCCGCCGTTCGACGGCGACGGCGACCCCCGGGTGCGCAGCGTGCTGTGCGGCCCGTACGACGTGGCCACCAGCGCCCCGCGCATCGTCGAGAACTTCCTCGACCTGTCGCACTTCGGCTTCGTGCACGAGGGCTGGCTGGGCGACCGCGGCCACACCGCGCTCGACGACCACGCGATCGAGCCCACGCCGCGCGGGTTTGCCGCGACCGGTTGCCGCGCCTGGCAGCCGCGCAGCAACGCCGTGGCCACCGAAGGCAGCTGGGTCGACTACCGCTACGAACTGCGGGACGCTTACACCGCCACGTTGACCAAGCTGCCGCAGGCGCAAGACGGGTACCGCGACCTCATCGGCCTGTTCGTCTGCCCGGTGGGCCCCGAGCGCAGCCGGGTGTGGTTTCGCCTCTCGGTCACGGATCTTGCTTCCAGCGACGACGACCTGCGCGCCTTTCAGCACACCATCTTCACCCAGGACCAGCCAATCCTGGAGTCCCAGCGGCCGCGGTGCCTGCCGCTGGCGGTTGGGGCGGAGGCGCACCACGTGGCGGACCGCTCGTCGGCCGCCTACCGCCGCTGGCTGCGTGAGCACGGCATCACCTTTGGGACCTGCTGACATGATCTCCGACCACGTCCTGGACGCCATCCCCCGCGACCGCCTCCCCGCGCTGCTGGCGCGCATGCCCAAGGCCGAGCTGCACATCCACATCGAGGGCTCGCTTGAGCCCGAGCTGATCTTCGCGCTCGCGCAGCGCAACGGCGTGGCGCTGCCTTATGCCAGTGTCGAGGCCCTGCGCGCGGCCTACGCCTTCACCGACCTGCAAAGCTTCCTGGACATCTACTACGCCGGCGCGAGCGTGCTGCTGACCGAGCAGGACTTCCATGACATGGCCATGGCCTACTTTCGCCGGGCCGCGGCCGACCACGTGGTGCGCGCCGAACTGTTCTTCGATCCGCAGACCCACACCGACCGCGGCGTGCCGTTTGCCACCGTCATCAACGGCCTCAAGCGCGCGTGCGACGCGGCGCAGCGCGAGCTGGGCGTCAGCGCCGCCTTGATCCTGTGCTTCCTGCGCCACCTGAGCGAGGAGGCCGCCTTCGTCACGCTGGAGCAGGCGCTGCCCTACCGCGACGACTTCATTGGCGTCGGCCTGGACAGCAGCGAGCGCGGCCACCCGCCGGAGAAATTCGCCGGCGTGTTCGCGCGGTGCCGCGAGCTGGGCCTGCACCTGGTGGCGCACGCCGGCGAGGAGGGCCCGCCGGACTACGTGGTCAGCGCGCTCGACGTGTTGGGCGTGGAGCGCATCGACCACGGCGTGCGCAGCGTCGACGACCCCGCACTGATGCGCCGTCTGGCCGCCACGCAGGTGCCGCTGACCGTGTGCCCGTTGTCCAACGTGAAGCTCTGCGTCTACCCGTCGATGGCCGATCACCAACTGCCGGCCTTGCTCGACGCGGGCTTGATGGCCACCGTCAACTCCGACGACCCGGCCTATTTCGGCGGCTACATCAACCAGAACTTCCTGGAGGCCTTTGCGGCGCTGCCGCAGCTCGGCCCGCGCCACGCCCACCGCCTGGCGCTGAACAGCCTGCGCGCCAGCTTCGCCCCGGCGGCCGACCGACAGGCCTGGGAAGCCCAGCTCGACGCGGTGTTCGCAGACGCCGCCTCAGCGCGGGCCTGAGCCCAGCGCCCGCGGCGCGGTGCCGGCGGTCTGGGCGCCCAGCTGATCGCGGCGTTGCTGCTCTGCCAGCCGCAGGCCCCGGCGCAGCAGCACCACGGCCAGCGAGCCCAGCCCCGCCACCAGCAGGATCACGCCTGCGCCCACCAGCCACAGCGCCCACGCAAGCCAGGGTGCGGCGGTGCCGACCCAGCCGAGCAGGTGCTGCCCCGCGTCAACCGCCACCTTCAGCAGCGCCTGCCAGCCCGGCACCCACCGGTCGATCTGCTCGCCGTAGGGGAAGTCGTCGATCAGCGGCTTGAGGTCCTGGAGGCGGCTGACGTCGATGCTCAGCACGGCGTGCACGCCCCAGGCGAACAGGCTCCACAACACCAGCCCCAGCAGGGCGAGGACCCAGACCAAGATCATCATCGCGCAGCACTCCGGCGGGGTGAGGGGACGCGCCCCGGTGCGGTGCGCGTTCAACGGCTGGATTGTGCCGCGCGCGGCGACGGCCTAGGCGGGCAGGGCCTCGTGGGCCTGCGCCTGCAACGCATCGGCCAGCGGCGAGCTGCCCTCGCCAAAGGCGTAGGCGTCCATGCCGAGGCAGCCGTGGGTGACGCTGTCGTGCAGGCGCCGCGGCGCCGTGGCCAGGCCGCCGGCGCCGGCGGCAACGTACCAGGGCAACAGGTGTTCGTCGGTCGGGTGCATGTCGACCGCGTGCGGCGCTTGGCGGCGGTAGTCGAACAGGGCCGGCCAGTCCCGCGCGGCGCTGCGTGCGACGAACCAGTCGCGGAAGGCGGCGCTGTCGGCCGATTCGGGCCGGTCCACGGGCGAACGCAGGCCGCCCATGAACACCCGTTGCAGGTTGTGGGTCATGCTGCCGCTGCCCAGCAGCAGCACGCCGTCGCGGCGCAGCGGCGCCAGCGCTTCGCCCAGCGCGAACTGGCTCGCGGGCGAGGCGCTGGGCACGTAGGCCAGCGGCAGCACGGGCACATCCGCGTCCGGGAACAGGTAGCGCAAGGCCGTCCAGTTGCCGTGGTCCAGCCCGCCTTGCTCGACGCGGTGCACGGGTTGGCCGGTGCGCGCCATCAGGTCCTGCACCTCGTCGGCGAGCGCCGGCGCGCCGGCCACGTCATAGCGCAGCGTGAACAGCCTGGGGTCGAAGTTGCCGAAGTCGTAGACCGCCTCGTGCCGTGCGCCGGCCAGCAGCACCGGGGCGCGCGCGGCGGTGTGGGCCGACACGGCCAGGATGGCCCGCGGCGCGCCAAAGCGCTGCCGCCAGGCCATGCCCAGCCGCTGCATGAAATGGCCCGCCGCGCCGGGTTCGAGCGCGATCATCGGCGAGCCGTGGGACACGAAGAGCGATGGGAGCACGGTGTGGGAGGTCATGCCGTGATTGGGCCACGCGGGCGAGGGCGTTGGGTTCGGCGTGTTTGCACGCAGCCTTCAAGCCAGGCGCCTGGCGCGCCCGCCGAGCCACCGCCAACGCGTCCCGGTGACGGTCCGCGCACCGGGCGCCTCAGCCCCAACCCGCACTCGGCCTTGGTCGCTCAGGTATGGTCGGCGCATGACTGCTTCTGCCTCGGCGCCGGTGCGCGCCACCCCGACCGACCCCCGCCCCCGGACTGCGGGCGTGCTGCTGCTGGCGTGGCGGCAGCTGCTGCGCGACTTTCGCGCCGGCGAGTTGCGCCTGCTGGTGGTGGCGGTGACGCTGGCCGTGGCGGCCTTGACCGCCGTGGGCTTCTTCGCCGACCGCCTCAACAGCGGCCTGGCCCGCGACGCGCGGCAGCTGATGGGCGGTGACGCCATCCTGTCCAGCGACAAGCCCGCACCGGACGACTTTGCCCAGCGCGCGCGCCAGGACGGCCTCAGCGTGGCCACCACCGTGGGCTTTCCCAGCATGGGCCGCGCCAACGACGCGCAGGGCGGTGCGACCCGGCTGGTGGCCGTCAAAGCCGTCAGCGCAGCTTACCCGCTGCGCGGCCAGCTGCGGGTGGCCGACGCCCCGGGCCAGCCCGACGTGGGCATCGCCGCCGCGCCGCAGCCTGGCACCACCTGGGTTGACGCGGGCCTGCTTGACGCGCTGCGCCTGTCGGTGGGCGATGCCCTGCTGCTGGGCGACGCCAGCCTGCGCATCGCGAAGGTGATCGTGATCGAACCCGACCGCGGCGCCGGCTTCATGAGCTTTGCCCCCCGCGTGCTGATCAACGAGGCCGACCTGCCGGCCACCAACCTGGTGCAGCCCGCCAGCCGGCTGAGTTACCGGCTGGCGGTGGCCTCGACCGCCGGCAACGACGCGGCGGTGCGGCGCTACACCGCCTGGGCCGAAGCCGAGATCAAGGCGCGGCAGCTGCGCGGCATCCGCGTCGAGTCCCTGTCGTCGGGCCGACCGGAGATGACGCAAACATTGGACCGCGCCGAAAAGTTCCTCAACCTCGTGGCCCTGCTGGCCGCGCTGTTGGCCGCGGTGGCCGTGGCCATCGCCTCGCGCGATTTCGCCAGCCGGCACCTGGACGACTGCGCGATGCTGCGGGTGCTGGGCCAGCCGCAGCACCGCATCGCGACCCAGTACTTCCTGGAGTTTGGCCTGGTCGGCCTGTTGGCCAGCGTGTTGGGCGTGGCCATCGGCTTCGCGGTGCACCATGTGTTCGTCATGCTGCTGGCCGGCCTGGTGTCGGCCGCGCTGCCACCGGCCACGTTGTGGCCGGCGTTGTTCGGTGTGGGCGTGGGGCTGACGCTGCTGGTCGGTTTTGGATTGCCGCCGGTGCTGCAGCTCGCGCAGGTGCCGCCGCTGCGGGTCATTCGCCGAGACGTGGGCGCCCTGAAGCCGGCCTCGCTGGGGGTGCTGGTGGCGGGCCTGGTGGGCTTTGTGGTGCTGCTCATGGCGGTGTCGTCGGACCTCAAGCTGGGCCTGATCGCCGTGGGCGGCTTCGCGGCGGCGATCGCCGTGTTTGCCCTGGCCAGTGCGCTGGCGGTGATGATGCTGCGCCGCCTGGTGCCGGAGTCGCGCGCGCCGCGCTGGTTGGTGCTGGCCACGCGCCAGATTGCCGCCCGCCCGGCGTTCGCGGTGCTGCAGGTGTCGGCCCTCAGCGTGGGCTTGCTGGCGCTGGTGCTGCTGGTGCTTCTGCGCACCGACCTCATCAGCAGTTGGCGCCAGGCCACGCCGCCCGATGCGCCCAACCGTTTTGTCATCAACATCCAGCCCGACCAGGGCGAGCCCTTTCAGCGCGCCTTGAAGGGCGCCGGCGTCGAGCGCTTTGACTGGTACCCGATGATCCGCGGGCGTTTGGTGGCCGTGAACGACAAGCCGGTCACGCCGGAGGCTTACGCCGACGAACGCGCCAAGCGCCTCGTCGACCGTGAGTTCAACCTCAGCCACGCTGCCGACCTGCCGCCCCACAACACGCTGTCCGGCGGCCAATGGACGCGTGACGAGGCCGGTGGCCTCAGCGTGGAAGAGGGCCTGGCCAAGACGCTTGGCCTGTCGCTCGGCGACCGCTTGAAGTTTGACCTCGCGGGCCAGACCGCCGAGGGCCGCATCACCAGCCTGCGCAAGGTCGACTGGGGTTCGATGCGGGTGAACTTCTTTGTGATGTTCCCGGTGGCGGCCATGCCGGAGGTGCCAATCACCTACATCGCCGCGTTCCGTGCGCCGGTGGCTGGCGTGGCTGGCGCCGGCACCGCGTCACCGAGCTTCGACAACGCGCTCAGCCGCGACTTCCCGAACATCACCAACATCGACGTGTCGGCGTCGGTCGCACAAGTTCAGCGGGTGCTGGACCAGGTGATCCGCGCGGTGGAGTTTTTGTTCGGCTTCACCCTGGCGGCGGGCCTGGTGGTGTTGTTTGCCGCGATCACCGCCACGCGGGAAGCGCGTGCGCGGGAGTTCGCAGTGATGCGCGCCATGGGCGCCAGCAGCCGCCTCCTGGGCCAGGTGCAGCGGGCCGAACTGCTGGGCGTGGGCGCGTTGGCCGGCACGTTGGCGTCGCTGGCCGCGATGGCCGTGGGCTGGGGCCTGGCCCGCTACGTGTTCGAGTTCAGCTGGTCGGCCTCGCCGTGGGTGCCGGTGGCCGGCGCCCTGGCGGGCGCGCTGTTGGCGCTGGCCGCCGGATGGTGGGGCCTGCGCGAGGTCTTGTCCCGGCCCGTTGTCGCCACGCTGAGGCAGGCGGCGAGCTGAGCTGAGGAGGCGCCGGAACCGGCGCCTGGCTTGGGTCAGTTCAGCTCGCTGATCAGGCCCATGTCGGCGCTGCTCATCAGGGCCTCGATGTCCATCAGGATCAGCATTCGCTCGTGGCCATCGGTCTTCAGGGAGCCGATGCCGGTGATGAAGCTGGTGTCAACCACCGAGTTCATCTCCGGCGCTTCCTTGATGTGACCGCTGTTCAGCTCGAGCACGTCCGACACCGAATCCACGACCGCGCCCACCACGCGGCCCTTGATGTTCAGCACGATGACGACGGTGAAGTCGTTGTATTCGGCTTCGGCGCAGGCCAGCTTGATGCGCAGGTCCACGATGGGCACGATGACGCCGCGCAGGTTGACGACGCCCTTGATGAAGGACGGCGAGTTGGCAATGCGGGTCGGTGTCTCGTAGGAGCGAATTTCCTGAACACGCAGGATGTCGATGCCGTATTCCTCGGCACCCAGGCGGAAGGTCAGGTATTCGCCACCGACGCTGGCGGCAGCGCGGTCGGCTTCATGCTTGGCCACTTGGCGGGCTTCGGTGATCATGTCCATGGCTAGGGGTCCTTCGCGTTGGTGAGCGGGGTGAGCTGAATCTGAGTGGTTTTCGGCCGCCGCGACGGGTTCTGTAGCAGCCCGGTCAACGGCCGTGCGGGAAGTGGACGGTTCTTGCGCGCTGACGTGTCAGAAGGTTTCCCAGTCGCCCCCGGCGTCCTGGGCGGCCGCGGTGGGCACGGAGGCCGGGCGCGCGGCGGGCGGGTTGGCGGGGGCGGCGTCGCGCGGCGGCGCCAGGCGCGCCGCGGGAGTCGTGGGGGTCGCGGGCGTGGGCTTGTTCAAGCTCGGCCGCGCCGCGCTGGGGGTTGCGTTCAGCGCTTTTCGCGCCGGCGCTGGCGGGGGCATGGACGGCTTCGACGCCAGGCTGCGCGCCGGGCTGGCCGCGTTGCCGTGGGGACTCAAGCCGCTGGACACGGTGGGCATGCCAGCGTCGGTTTCCAGGCGGAAGGTGCCGACCACCGCGGCCAGGCGCTTGGCCTGGTCGCTCAGCGACTCGGCGGCGGCCGCGCTTTCTTCCACCAGCGCCGCGTTCTGCTGCGTCATCTGGTCGAGCTGCAGCACGGCACCATTGACCTGGCCGATGCCGTCGCTCTGCTCGGCGGCGGCGGCGGTGATCTCGCCGATGATGTCGGAGACACGCTGCACCGACCCGACGATCTCCTGCATGGTCTGCCCGGCGTCGGCGACCAGTCGGCTGCCGGCGTCCACGCGTTCCACGCTGGCGCCGATCAGGCTCTTGATTTCCTTGGCCGCCTCGGCCGATCGCCCGGCCAGGCTGCGCACTTCGCCCGCCACCACGGCAAAGCCGCGGCCTTGCTCGCCGGCGCGAGCGGCTTCCACCGCCGCGTTCAGCGCCAGGATGTTGGTCTGGAAGGCGATGCCGTCGATGACGCTGATGATGTCGGCGATCTTCTTCGAGCTGGTGTTGATCTCGTCCATCGTCGAGACCACCTGCGACACCACCGTGCCCCCGCGGGCGGCCACTTCAGCGGCCGACGAAGCGAGCTGATTGGCTTGCCGTGCCGAGTCGGCCGACTGCTTGACCGTGCCGGTCAGCTGTTCCATCGAGCTGGCGGTCTGCTGCAGGTTGGACGCGGTCTGTTCGGTGCGACTCGACAGGTCCTGGTTGCCGGTGGCAATCTCGGCACTGGCCGTGGAAATGTTGCCGGTGGCGCTGCGCACCTGGCCGACCAGCGTGCGCAGCGACTGCTGCATGTGAGCCAGCGCGCGCATCAGGTCGCCCATCTCATCCTTGCGGTCGGTGCGGATGTCGCGTGACAGGTCGCTGTTGGAGATGTGTTCTGCGACCTTGACCGCGTCGATCAGCGGGCCCGTGATGGACCGGGTGATGGCCAGCGCCAAGGCGCCACCGATGGCCAAGCTCACCGCCATCAGCACCACCAGCACCACCTCGGCACGGACCAGGGCCGAGCGCACCACCTCGACGTTCGCGCTGGCCTTGTCGGCCTGGTACTTCTGGAACTTGCCCATGCTGTTGAGGTAGGCGGTCGCCGCGGGCAGCATCTCGTTGTTGAGGGTCGCGTCCACCGCGGGCTGGTCCGCCTGCTTCAGGGACGCCATGACCTTCTCGCGCGCGGCGATGTAGACCTTGCGGCGCTCGCCCACTTCGGCAAACAGGGCCTTGCCCTCGGGGCTGCTGATCGACGATTCGAGGTCCTTCTGCAGTGCATTGATTTCCTCGGTGGTCTGCTTCATCAGCGGTCCGAGGTAGCTCTGCACGTCCGTCAGGCCGGCCGTCTTGGCGATGGACACGGCGCGGCTGACGTTGAGCTGCGTCTTCGACTCCCAGGCGTCGGCCATCTCGGAGCGGCGCTGGTACTCGACCATGCCGTCCACCGTCAGCGCCGACTGGCGCAGCTGTTGGTAGGAGATGCCGACGATGGCGACCAACAGCATCAGCACGGCGCCGAAGCCCAGGCCGAGGCGGGTGCGAATTTTCAGATTGTTCAGGTTCATTGGCTTGTCTCGTTGCTTGTCTTGGCTGGGTGGCCCGTTGTCAGTGGCGGGCGCGGCGCACCAGCGAGCCGACGTCCAGGATCAGTGCGACACGGCCATCGCCCATGATGGTGGCGCCCGACACGTCGTCGACCTTGCGGTAGTTGGCTTCCAGGTTCTTCACCACCACCTGCTGCTGGCCCAGCAGTTCGTCGACCAGCAGGGCCACGCGGCCGCCTTCGGCTTCCACGACGACCATGATCCCGCTGGCGCCGTCGAAGTCGAAGCGCGGCACGCTGAAGATCTGCTCCAGGTCCAGCACCGGCATGTACTCGTCGCGCACTTGCACGACGCGGTTGCTGCCGCCGATGGTCTTGATCGAGGTGGGCTGCACCTGGAAGGACTCAACCACCGAGGACAGCGGCAGGATGTAGACCTCTTCGGCCACGCCCACGCTCATGCCGTCCATGATGGCCAGCGTCAGCGGCAGGCGAACGCTGACGCGCATGCCGTGGCCTTCGGCCGAATCGATCTCGACGGTGCCGCCGAGCGAGGTGATGTTTTTCTTCACCACGTCCATGCCCACGCCGCGGCCCGACACATCGGTGACGACCTCCGCGGTGGAGAAGCCGGGCGCGAAGATCAGGCTCCACACCTCGCTGTCGGTCATCGTGTCGGGGGCGTCAATGCCCTTTTCCCGCGCCTTCTTCAGCAGCTTTTCGCGCGACAGGCCCTTGCCGTCGTCACGCACCTCGATGACGATGGAGCCGCCTTGGTGGGACGCGCTCAGCGTGATGGTGCCGTGCTCGGGCTTGCCGTTGGCCAGGCGCTCGGCGGGCAGTTCGATGCCGTGGTCGCACGAGTTGCGCACCAGGTGGGTCAGCGGGTCGGTGATCTTCTCGACCAGGCCCTTGTCCAGCTCGGTGGCCTCGCCCTGGGTGACGAACTCGACCTTCTTGCCCAGCTTGGCGGCCAGGTCGCGCAGCATCCGCGGGAAGCGGCTGAAGACCATCGACATCGGAATCATCCGAATCGACATCACCGATTCCTGCAGGTCGCGCGTGTTGCGGTCCAGGTCGGCCAGGCCGGCGGCCAGCTGCTGGTACAGGCCGGGGTCCAGGTTCTTGCTGTTCTGGGCCAGCATGGCCTGGGTGATGACCAGCTCGCCCACCAGGTTGATCAGCTGGTCGACCTTTTCGACCGACACGCGCAGGCTGGCCGCCTCCACCGAGGCGGCGCTGCCGCGCTCGGTCTTGGCCGGCGCCTTGGCCGCCGGCTTGACCGTGGCCGGTGCGTTGAGCACCACCGTGTTGGCGGCGTCCGTCGCCTTGGCTGCGTTGCTGCCGGGGGCGCCGGGGGCGTCGTCAAAGAAGCCATAGCCCGGATCGGGCTTGGCCACCACCGGTGCGGGCGCTGCGGCCGCGGCCTCGGTGGGCGCCCCGGGCGAGCCCGAGTGGAAGCCGTAGCCCGGCCCCAGCGGCAGCAATTGAACTTGCTCGCGCGCGACGTGGAAGGTGAACAGGTCAAGCAGGTCGCTGTCGGTGCTGGTCGTCGTGACCTTGAAACGGCGCATGCCGTCGCTGGGCTGCCCGCCGTCCAGCGGCTCGATCATGCCCAGGTCCGGGATCTCGGCGAACAGCTCGACCAGGTTGTTGGCCACATCGGGCCGCTCCAGCGGGCCCACGCGCAACTCCAGCTGGCGCTGTCCGCCCGCGGGCGCGGCGTCGGTGGCCGCCGGCGGGTTTGCCGTCGCCGTGGGGGCCGCCGCCACGGCTGCCACCATCGGCGCGGGGGCAGCGGCGGGTGCCGTGGACGCCGCGGCGGGCAGGGGTTCGCCGCACACCATGGCGCGGATGTTGAACAGCAGCTCGGTGGTGTCGACCTCGTCGCCGCCCGCGCCTTGGTGGCGCGCCAGCTGGGCGCGCAGGGCGTCGCCCGACTGCAGCAGCACGTCCACCATGTCGGACGTGGGTTGCAACTCGTGGCGGCGCAGCTTGTCCAGCAGCGTCTCCATCTGGTGCGTCAGCTCGGCCACGTCGGCAAAGCCGAAGGTCGCGGCACCGCCCTTGACCGAGTGGGCACAGCGGAAGATCGAGTTGAGCTCCTCGTCGTCGGCCGCCTCGATGTCGATCTCGAGCAGCTGTTGCTCCATCCGGTCCAGGTTCTCACCGGCTTCTTCAAAGAAGACTTGGTAGAACTGGCTCAGGTCGATGCCTGCGCTGAGGTTGGCGGCTTCGGTGGTCATTTCACCCATGGCGAAATCCTCGGTGTTCGTTGGTTCTGGTCGCAGGTCGGGTCGGGCAGGGGCCGGCCCCGGTCAGCGGATCACCTTCTGGATGACCTCGATCAGCTTGGCGGGGTCAAAGGGCTTGACCAACCAGCCGGTGGCGCCGGCGCTGCGCCCGGCCTGCTTCATCTGGTCGCTGGACTCGGTGGTCAGGATCAGGATCGGCGTGGCCTTGAACTTCGGGTTGTCGCGCAGCTTCTTGGTCAGGCTGATGCCGTCCATGCGCGGCATGTTCTGGTCGGTCAGCACCAGGTCGAAGTTGCGACCTTGGCTGCCGTTCGCCTTTTCCCAGGCGTCCTGTCCGTCGACCGCCTCGACCACGTTGTAGCCCGCGCTCTTGAGCGTGAAGGCCACCATCTGGCGCATCGAAGCGGAGTCGTCTACAGCGAGGATGGAATGCATGGGGTTTCTCCAGGGGATCCGTGAAAGCGTGTTTGCGTGGTGATTCGGAACGTGCGGTGCGGGACTCAGAACAGCTCGATCGAGCCGGCGTCCATTTCCGCTTGGGTGACCGGGTTGGGTCGTTGCGGTGGGGCGGTCACCGCCGCCGCACCGTCTTCGTCCGGCCCGAAGGCCTCGCGCGCCAGCAGGTCGGCGCAGCTGCGAAGCCGGTGGTTGGTGTGATTGATCAGTTGTGATGCCATGTCCTGGAACTGCAAGGCGGTCACCGCGTTGCCCAGGTCGTTCATCAAGCACCGGTAGGCCTCTTGCGCATGTGGATCGGCGCTTTTGGCGATCAGGCCGGTGACGTGCTGCGACGCGTCGGTGAAGCGCTGCATCAGCGAATCGCAGGCGTCAGACAGCAGGGTCTGCAGCCGATCCAGGTCGTTGCTGGCCACCAGCAGGTTGTCCTGAAGGTCGGTGGCCGCGTCCAGGTTCAGGCCGGTGCCGGCCACCTGGTCTGTGGCCGCAAACGCTTCGCTCGTCAGGTTCATCGGTCGTTGCTCCAGTGGGCTGGGCCATCGCGCAGCGCATGCCAGGTTTCGGCGCTGTCGAACCCGGCCAGGGATTCCTCAGGTTTTTCGGCAGGGGATCAGAAAACCTAAGCACTGAACACGGCGGGGAATCACAGGCATCTTCACGCGCGGCATACTCCGTCCAAGATGGAGACCACCGCCAGCCGCCCTTTGCGCATCCTTCACGTCGAGGACAGCGAGCCCGACCATGAATTGATGATTGCCCAGTTGCGGCGCGGCGGCATCGACCCTCAGGTGCAGCGCGTGGACACGGAAGGCGACTTCCTGCGCGCCTTGCAGCGCCCCTGGGATGCCATCATTTCTGATTTCAACCTGCCGGGGTTCTCGGGTCTGGTGGCGTTGGACCTGCTGAAAGCCCAGGACAGCGACGTGCCCTTCATCCTGGTCAGCGGCGAGATCGGCGAGGAAACCGCGGTCGAGGCCATGCGCAACGGCGCCACCGACTACCTGCTGAAGAACAACCTGGCGCGGCTGGCGCCGGCGCTGCTGCGCGCCGTGGACGCCAGCGTGACGCGCCGCGAGCGCCTGCAGGCCAACCTGGAACTCGACGCCTCCAAACAGCGCCTGCACGAGTTGGCGCAGCACCTGCAGACCAGCATCGAGATGGAGCGCAGCGCGATCGCGCGGGAGATTCACGACGACGTCGGTGGCTCGCTCACCGCGGTCAAGTTCGATCTGGCCTGGATCATTCGCCACAGCCCGTCGCCCGAGGTGCAGGCGCGCGCGGCGTCGGCGCTGGAGACCGTGATCTCGGCCATCGAGTCCAGCCAGCGGATCATGCACAACCTGCGCCCGGCGATCCTGGAGCAGGGCCTGGTCGCCGCGCTGCAGTGGATGGCAGGGCGCTTCGAGCGGCGCAGCGGCGTCACCTGCGTGCTGCGCACGCCGCCGGCGCTGCCGGCCTTGCCGCCGGGCGTGCCGCTGGTGGCTTACCGCACCGCACAAGAAGCCCTGACCAATGTGTCCAAGCACGCCATGGCCACGCGCGTGGAAATCGACCTGTCGCTGGCCGGCGGCGTGCTGTCACTGGAAATCAGCGACAACGGCCGCGGCCTGAGCCAGGACGACCTGGCCAAGGCGCGGTCGTTCGGCATCCGCGGCCTGCACGAGCGCGCGCGCACGGTGGAGGGCTGGGTCGACCTGAGCAGCGGCGGCGCCGGCACGACCTTGATCCTGTCGATCCCGCTGGATGAATCGGTGGAGCGACCCTCTGCCGTGCCCGACCTCAGCCGGCTCGGCAGCCACGACGAAGACCCAACAGGCTGGGGGGAGCATTGATGATCCGAGTGTTGCTGTGCGATGACCACGCCTTGATCCGCCGCGGCATCCGCGACACGCTGTCGGACGCACCCGACATCGAGGTCGTCGGGGAGGCGGGCGACTACGGCGAGCTGCGCACGCTGCTGCGCGGCACCGGCTGCGATGTGCTGGTGCTGGACATCAACCTGCCTGGCCGCAGCGGCCTGGACGTGCTGCACGTGCTCAAGGACGAGGGCAGCACGTTGAAGGTGCTGGTCGTGTCGATGTACCCGGAAGACCAATACGCGATCCGCGCGCTCAAGGCCGGTGCCTTTGGCTACGTCAACAAGGGGGGCGACCCGGCGTTGCTGGTGTCGGCGGTGCGCACGGTGGCGCAAGGCCGCAAGTACGTGACGCCCGAGATCGCCCAGATGCTGGTGGAAAGCCTGACCACGCCCACCGACCAGGTCGCGCATGAAAAGCTGTCCGACCGCGAGTTGCAGACGCTGGTGATGATCGCGTCCGGCAAGCGGCTGTCCGACATCGCCGACGAGCTGACCCTGAGCCCCAAGACCGTCAGCGTCTACCGGGCCCGCGTGCTGGAAAAACTCGGCCTGAGCAACAACTCCGAGCTGACCGTCTACGCCATCCGGCATGGGCTGGTTGGCGAAACTTGAGCCCCCGACGCGCGCCATGAGCAAGGCCTTCACCAAGGAGAGCGACGCCACCGACGAGGACGACGACGCCGGCCCGGCACCGTTGCCCGCGGGCACCAAGAACTACGTGACCCCGGCCGGCTACACGCGGCTGCGCGCTGAGCTGTTGCAGCTGCTCGACGAGGAGCGGCCGAAGGTGGTGGAGGTGGTGTCCTGGGCCGCGAAGAACGGCGACCGCAGCGAAAACGGCGACTACCTCTACGGCAAGAAGCGCCTGCGCGAGATCGACCGGCGCATCCGCTTTCTGACCAAGCGGCTGGACATCGCCGAGGTGGTCGACCCCTCGGCCCACCATGGGGGCGATCAGGTCTTCTTCGGCGCCACCGTCACCTATGCGAACGCTCAAGGCGAGGAGCGCACTGTCACGATCAAGGGCATCGACGAAGCGGACAGCACGCAGGGCGAGGTCAGCTGGATCTCACCGATCGCCCGGGCGCTGTTGAAGGCCCGCGTGGGCGACGAGGTGCCGTTGCACACCCCGGTGGGCCAGGAACTGATCGAGGTGGTCGCGGTGCGCTACCCGACCCGGGCGCCGGTCAAGGCTTGACGCGCGCCACGCGCATCACCGCGGCCGAACGCCGCAGCGTGCGCATCACATCGGCCAGGTGCAGGCGGTCGCGCACGCCGATCAGCAGGCGCAGCTCGGTGCTTTCGGAGGCGCGGTCGTCGCCCATGTCGATGTGGGTGATGTCGGCCTCGGCGGCCGCCACGGCCTGGGCCATCTGAGCAAGCACGCCCTTGCCGTTGCGCACCAGCAGGGTGATGGTGGTCTCGAAGGCGCGGCTGGGTTGTTCGGCCCAGTCGACGTGCATCAGGCTGTCCGGGTCGCGGTCCAACAGGCGCTTGCCCACCGAGCAATCGGCGGTGTGCACCACCAGGCCCTCGCCGCGCCCGAGGTAGCCCACGACGTCGTCGCCAGGGATCGGTCGACAGCAGGTGCCCAGCTGCACCGACGCACCCTCGGTGCCGTCGATCAGCAGCGGGCCCTGTGCCGGTTGGCTGTCGTCGGCATAAAGGCCCATGCTGAGGGTGACCGCGTCCGGGCGGTCGCCGCGTTCGGCCAGCAGCCGCGCCAGCCGCTTGGCGATGATCGACGGGATCTTGCGGCCCAGGCCAATGTCGGTCATCAGCTCATCGCGGTGGCGGTTGCCGCTCCAGCGCACCAGCTGTTGCCACACCACCTGCGACTCGGGCGCGTCGTCGCCCGGCAGCGTCAGGCCTTCGGCACGCAGTGCCTGTGCGAGCAGCTTCACGCCCAATTCCTGCGACTCTTCCTGCTCCATCGTCTTCAGGTAATGCCGGATCTTGGAGCGGGCGCGGCCGGTGCGCACGAAGTTCAGCCAGGCCGGGTTCGGCCGCGCGTTCGGTGCGCTGACGATTTCCACCACGTCACCGCTGCGCAGTTCGGTGCGCAGCGCCACCGGCTCGCCGTTCACCTTGGCGGCCACGCAGTGGTCGCCCACGTCGGAGTGGATGGCGTAGGCAAAGTCGACCGGCGTGGCGCCGCGCGGCAGTGCGAGGATCTTGGACTTGGGCGTGAAGACGTACACCGCGTCCGGAAACAGGTCGATCTTGACGTGCTCCAGGAACTCGCCCGAGTCCCGGGTCTCGTGCTGGATGTCCATCAGCGACTGCAGCCACATGGCGCCCAGGCGCTGGGCTTCCTGCCCGCTGCCATCGTCATTGCGCGTGGTCTTGGATTTGTACATCCAGTGCGCGGCGATGCCGCTTTCCGCCACGGCGTGCATCGGGCCGGTGCGGATCTGGAACTCGATGGCCGTGCCCAGCGGGCTGACCAGCGTGGTGTGCAGCGATTGGTAGCCGTTGGCCTTCGGGATGGCGATGTAGTCCTTGAACCGCCCCGGGATCGGCTTGTACAGCTGGTGCAGCACGCCCAGCGCGAGGTAGCAGTCGCTGAGGTCGTCGACGACGATGCGGAAGCCGAAGATGTCGCTGACCTGGGCAAAGCTCAGGTGCTTCTCGCGCATCTTCCGGTAAATGGAAAACAGCGTCTTCTCGCGGCCATAGACCTCCACCGCCAGCTTGCTCTTGCCAAAGGCCTCGTCGACCTCGCCGTGAATCCGGTCCACCAGGTCGCGCCGATTGCCGCGCGCGCGCATCACCGCCTTGTTCAAGGCCGCATGGCGCCACGGCTGCAGGAACTGAAATGACAGCTCCTGCAACTCGCGGTAGATCTGGTTCAGGCCCAGCCGGTGGGCGATGGGGGCGTAGATGTCCAGCGTTTCGCGAGCGATGCGGGCACGCTTGTTGGGGGCCATGGCCTCCATCGTGCGCATGTTGTGCAGGCGGTCGGCCAGCTTGATCAGGATCACGCGCACGTCGCGCGCCATCGCCAGCAACATCTTGCGGAAGCTCTCGGCCTGGCTTTCTTCGCGGGTTGAGAACTGCAGCTTGTCCAGCTTGGTCAGGCCGTCCACCAAGTCGGCGGTGGGCGCGCCGAAGCGCTCGATCAGCTCGGGCTTGGTGATGCCGCAGTCTTCCATCGCGTCGTGCATCAGCGCGGCCATGATGGCCTGCGCGTCCAGGCGCCAGTCGGCGCACAGGCCCGCCACCGCGATGGGGTGGGTGATGTAAGGCTCGCCGCTGGCGCGGAACTGGCCCAGGTGGGCTTCGTCGGCAAACCGGTAGGCGTCGCGCACGCGCTTCAGGTCGGCCGCACCCAGGTAGGCCAGACGTTCGCTGAGGCCGGCAAACGACGAAACCTCCGCCACCGGCTCGACCAGCTTGATGCCGCCGGTCAGGGTCCGGGCCGCGGCGCTGGCCAGGGCGCGCACGTCGCGCAATGCATCCGAGATACGAGTTGCCATCGCGCAAATTTATCCCGGATTCACCGCGCCAGCGGCGTCATTGCGCGATGACCTGGGTCACATCACGGTGCGCCCATGAAAAACGGCCCCGAAGGGCCGTGGTGCGCAGCGGGCGGACGGGCCGCCGCAGGGTGGGTCAGACCGGCACCTTGCGCAACATTTCGATGCCCACCTCGCCGGCGGCGATTTCGCGCAGCGCGGTCACGCCGGGCTTGTTCTTGGTCTCGATCTTCGGGGCGTGGCCCTGGCTCAGCATGCGCGCACGGTAAGTGGCCGCCAGCACCAGCTGGAAGCGGTTCGGAATCTTGACAAGGCAGTCTTCAACCGTGATGCGGGCCATCGAGAATCCTTCGTGAGCAGTTCAGATCAAATCCAGCGCGGCGAAGACAGCCGTCTTGTTGCGCTGTTGCGAGACGTACTTGAGGCGCTGCGAGTGAACGACCGTTTTCAGGTCGAAGAGCGCCGTCTCAAATAAGCCGTTGATTATAACGTAGTCGAAGTGGCGGGCTTTCGCCACCTCGGTGCGCGCGTTGTCCAGCCGCTGGGCGATCACGTCCGGCGCGTCTTCGCCGCGGCGGTTCAGCCGCTGGGCCAGCTCGTCCCAACTCGGCGGCAGAATGAAAATCAACACCGCGTTCGGGAACAGCTGCTTGATCTGCAGCGCGCCTTGCCAGTCGATTTCCAGCACCACGTCCTGGCCGCCGGCCACGCGCCGTTCGATGGCCGCGCGGGAGGTGCCGTACAGGTTGCCGTGCACTTCGGCCCATTCGAAAAAATCGCCGTCGGCGATCATCGTGCGAAAGCTGGACTCGTCGATGAAGTGGTACTCCCGGCCGTCCTTTTCCTGGCCGCGCGGGGCGCGCGTGGTGTGGGAGATCGACACCATCAAGTGCGCGTCCAGCTCCAGCAGGGCCTTGACGAGGCTGGATTTGCCCGCGCCACTCGGCGCCGCGATCACAAACAGGTTGCCGGGGTAGTCCATGGGACGCTCGATGGGCGTGTGGCGGGCCTGTATTGTCGCTGCAAGCGCCCGGCCACCCGCCTCGGGATAATCGCCGCCCAAACGCCGCCGACCATGCCCAAGCCCGAAGCCACCGACCTGACGCCCGTGCCCACACCGCCGCTGGCACCCACGGGCGAGGCCGTGCCGCCGTCCACGCCCACGCCGCGTTTCCAGGAAAAGCGCGAGGCCATCCTCGCCGCGGCGGCGCGCCAGTTCAACGAGCAAGGCGTGCGGGGGGCCACGCTCGCCGGCATCGCGGGCAGCGTCGGGCTGGTCACCAACAGCGTCACTTACTACTACCGCAAGAAGGAAGACCTCGCCACCGCCTGCTTCCTGCGGTCGATCGCGGCCTTTGACGGCCTGGCCGCCCAGGCCGCCGTTGAGCCCGACGTGGCCAGCCGCCTGCGCGCGTTTTTTCAGGCGCATGCGCAGATGCTGGCCGACATCGAGCAAGGCCACCGGCCGCCGCTGCTCAGCTTCAACGACATCCGTGCCTTGCCCAGCCCTCAGGCCGAACAGGTGTTTGCCGCCTACACCGACATGTTCCGCCACGTGCGTTCGCTGCTGCAGGGGCCGGAGACCGCGTCCCTGGCCCGCGACGACCTCAACGCGCGTGCGCACCTGGTGTTGTCGGTGGTGCACTGGGTGCGGGTGTGGATCGACCGCCACGAGGTCGACGATTACGGGCGTGTCGCGCACCGGGTCAGCGACATCCTGCTGCACGGCTTGGCCGGTCCGGGCGCCGCCGGCGCCGAGCCGGCCGACCTCGGTGGTCGCCCGTGGGTGCTGCCCCGCGAGCCGGGTGGCGCCTCCGAAGCCTTCTTGCGCGCGGCCACCTTGCTGGTCAATGAGCAGGGCTACCGAGGGGCCTCGGTGGACCGCATTTCGGCGCGCCTGAACGTCACCAAAGGCTCGTTCTACCACCACAACGACACCAAGCACGACCTGATCGTGCAGTGCTTCGACCGCAGCTTCGCGGTGGTTCGTCAGGTGCTGCGCGAGGCCGAGCACCGCGCTGGCGCCGGGTGGTGGCGCCTGCGCGCCTTGGCCCGGGGCCTGGTGAGTTTTCAGCTGTCGGACAGCGGGCCCTTGCTGCGCACCACCGCCACCAGCGCTTTGCCGGACAGCGCCCAACGCGCCGAGGTCCGACGAACCATGCACCGGCTGACCGAGCGCCTGGCCAGCGTGGTGGTGGACGGCATGATGGACGGCTCGGTCCGTCCGCTGGACCCGGGCATCGCCGCACAGTCCGTGATCGCCAGCATCAACGCGGCGGCCGAGCTGCAGCGGTGGGTGCCTGGCGTGACCCTCGTCAACTTGGATGCGCTGTACGTGCAGCCGATGCTCAATGGCGTGTTGTGCGCGCCGGTGGCGCATTGACCATCACTCGCCCGCACTCGCCCGCACTGCGGCCGCGCTGACATTGCATTGACGCCGCGCGCCCCCCCCCGCGTGGGTGGGTTCGACGTGGCAGGACTGTCGGCCCTCTGACAGTTGGTTGACCGCCGCGCTCCTAGCCTTCATCCCGGTGCAACGACGCGCATGGAGGCAGCTTGTGATTGGCAGTGTGCAAGTTCCAGTGGGTTCCCGATTCGATGGCCTGGCGTTGGTGCCGACCGACCCGGTTCGCCCCGAGCGCCGCACCCGTTGCCGGCGAACCAACCCGGCGGGCTGCGAGCGTGACCGCACCGACCGGTCGTGGCCCCAGGAGTGCCTGCGGTTCGCCGACCGCCGTCAGCCTCCGGCGGCGACGGCGACGGCCACATCCTTGGCGCCGACGCTGGCGCCGGCGACGGTGCTTACCCCAAACCCCGCACCGCCATCCACCACGGCTCGCGCCTCATCGCGCCGGCACCGCGTGGCCGCAGACCGCCAGGCCGCGGCGCCGAGCGCCTGGCACGACCCGGCGGCGTGGCCTTGGTGGACGCCGCCGGCGGTTCGCCGCGCACTGCGCCACATCCACAGCGACGTCGAGCAGCCGCTGACCCTCGACGAGCTGGCGAACGCGGCCTGCATGAGCCGCTACCACTTCGCCCGTGTCTTCCGCGACACCATCGGCAAGCCGCCCCATCAGTACGTGCTGGGGGTGCGCATCGAGCGTGCGAAAGAACGGCTGGTGGCCATGCGCCGCCGCGGCCACGCCGGGGCCGCACAAATCAGCACGATTGCTTTCGACGCCGGCTTTTCTTCGCCCAGCCAGTTCAGCGCCACTTTCAAGCGCGTGGTTGGCACCTCGCCCAGTGACTGGCTTCGCGCGCAGTCGCCGGGCTGAGCCGCGAGGCCCCGTCGGCGCGAACGACGTCTGGCCGCGTTGCGCCGCCGCCGGCTTCGCTTGGTTGGCGTTGCCCACGGCAGTTGCGCAAGTTTCAGACAGGCGATCGGGCCCGGCTTCATAGACTGGCCTGCAGCCCCCCCGGTCCCCGCCAACCCACCCAGGAAGGTCCCCCATGTCCCTGTCCGCCTTGGCCGACAACGCCGGACGCGAAGACCTCGCGCGGCGCCCCAAAGACCACGCCGGGGCCCGTCCGGCGGGCGTTGCCGCGGGACTCGCGTCCCTGAGCATCGACCGCAGTGGCGCTGGTCCGGCGCCGCAGGCGCAGGCCGCTTGGGTTCAGTTGTTGCGTCGCCCATCGTCGATGGCAGGCGTGCTCGCGGCCCTGGTGGTGGCCGGTGCCGTGGTTTATTCGGTGAGCCGGCCCGTCGCGGTCAGGGTCGCCCGGGTGATCAACACCACGGTGTCTCAGCAGTACGCGGCCCTGACGGCATCCGGCCATGTGGTCGCTCAGACGCGCGCGGCGGTGGCGTCCAAGGCGTCCGGCCGTTTGATCGAGCTGACGGTGCGCGAGGGCTCGCGTGTGGCGGCTGGCGACCTGCTGGCGAGGCTGGACGCCAGCGACCTTGATGCCGCGGTCGATGCCGCCCGCGCCGCCATGCGCCAGGCCCAGGCCGGTGTGCTGCAGGCCGCCGTCGCCTTGAAGAGCGCACGGGCCGACCTGCGCCGCGCCATCGGCCTGCAGCAGCAGTCCTTCATTTCACCGCAGTCGGTGGAACAGGTGCGGGCCAAGGCCGATGGCGCGGCGGCCAACTTGGCGATGGCCACGGCCGCCTTGGACACGGCCAGCGCCGAGCTGCGCGTGCGCAGCGCCACGCAGAGCTACACCGAAATCCGCGCGCCGTTCAGCGGCGTGGTGCTGGCCAAGAACGCCAACGTCGGCGACGTCATCACGCCGATGTCAAATGCCGTGGGCGCCCAGGGCGCGGTGGTGACCCTGGCCGACCTCGGCTCGCTGGAGGTCGAGGTCGACGTGTCGGAGGCACAGCTGGGCAAAACCCACGTTGGCCAGCCGGCCGAGATCGTGCTGGACGCCCTGCCGGAGCTGCGCTGGCGCGGCGCGGTGTCCACCATCGTGCCCACCGCGAACCGGGCCAAGGGCACGGTCACGGCCAAGGTCCGCTTCGAGCGCGTGGACGAGCGCGTGCTGCCCGAGATGGCCGCCCGGGTGACCCTGCTGACTCAGGCGGTCGACAGCGCCGACCAGCAGTTGATGCTGTGCGTGCCCATGGCCTCGGTCGTTGGTGACGCGTCGTCATCGGTGGTGCTGCGGGTGGTGGGCGAGCGCGGGGCGCAGCGGGTGGAGCGCTTGCCGGTGCAGCTGGGCCGCCGCGTTGGCGATCAGGTGGAGGTGCGCTCGGCCGCCCTGCGCGCCGGCGATCGGCTGGTGGTGGGCGCAAGCCACCTGGCCGACGGCGCCGCGGTGCGCGTGGACGCGGGCGACTGATCCCATGGCCGCAGCCGCCCTCGAGGTGCTCAACGGCGCCGCGGTGCCCATGGTCTGCATCCGCGGGCTGTGCAAGCGGTACCGCCGCGGCCGACAGTGGGTGCAGGTGCTGGACGGCCTGGACCTCGATCTGCACCGCGGCAGCTTCGTCGCGCTGATGGGCCCGAGCGGCTCGGGCAAGAGCACCTTGCTGAACCTCATCGCCGGCATCGACCGACCGTCGGGCGGGACCATCCTGGTCGAGGGGCGCAACATCGCCGAGCTGGGCGAAGCGGCGCTGGCGCACTGGCGGGCCGCGAACGTCGGCTTCATCTTCCAGTTCTACAACCTGATCCCGGTGCTGACGGCGTTCGAGAACGTCGAGCTGCCGCTGATGCTGACGCGGCTGAGTCGGCGCGAGCGCCACCACCATGTGCGCACCGCATTGGACATGGTGCGGCTGGGCGAGCGACACGACCACCGACCCGACGAGCTGTCGGGCGGCCAGCAGCAGCGTGTGGCCATCGCCCGGGCGCTGGTGACCGACCCCCTGCTGCTGGTGGCCGACGAGCCCACCGGCGACCTTGACCGCAGCACCGGGGACGAGGTGCTGGACCTGCTGGGCCAGCTCCACCGCGACTTGGGCAAGACCATCCTGATGGTGACGCACGACCCGCGGGCGGCGGCCCGCGCCGAGCGCCGGGTCGAGCTGGACCGGGGGCTGCTGGCCTCGGTGGCGGGGCCGGGCACCGAGGCGCACTGAGATGCCCGGCCTGCTGTGGCACCTGGCCCGCCGCAACGCGCTGCGCGACCCCTTGAGGACGCTGCTGACTCAGCTGGGCATGGCCGCAGTGATCTGCGCGCTGGGCCTGCTGCGCACCGTGGTTGACGCCTGGTACGCCGGGCCCGACGCCACCGCACCCACGCGGCTCATCACCCGCAATGCGATGTCCGTGCTGGCCACACTGCCGGTGACCTATGCCCAGCGCCTGCAGGCGGTGGATGGCGTGAGCGAGGTGACCTGGCGCAACTGGTTCGGTGGCACCTACCGCGACCCGCGCAACTTCTTTGCCCAGTTCGCCGTCGACCCGACCACCCACTTCGCGATGTTCCCCGAGTTGCTGCTCGACGACGACCAGCGGCTCGCCTTCCAGGCCGATCGCACCGCGGCGGTGGTGGGTGCCGGGCTGGCCCGCGACTTCGGCTGGAAGCTGGGCGACGTCGTGGCCCTGAAGGGTGGTCTCTATCCCGGCGACTGGACCTTCACCGTGCGCGGCATCTACCGTGGCCTGCGGGCCGACAGCAACCTGCGCCAGATGTTCATCCACTGGCAGCGGGTGTCCGATGCCATGCAGGGGCCCTGGCCATCGCTGGCGGGTCAGGCCGGCATGTTCATCGTGTCGATCCGCGATCCGGCCGAGGCCGCCGCGGTGGCCAGCCGCATCGACGCCCTGTTCGCCAACTCCGCGGCCGAGACCGTCACCGAGACCGAGCGCGCCTACAAGCTGGGCATCTTGTCGATGGGCAACACCATCCTGGCGGCCATCGACGGCGTCAGCGCCTTGGTGGTGCTGGTGGTTCTTGCGCTGATGTGCAACACCATGGCCATGGCGTCGCGCGAGCGGTTGGCCGAGTACGCCACGTTGAAGGCCCTGGGTTTTGGCCCAGGGGCGGTGTGCCGCCTGCTGTTCACCGAGAGCGTGCTGGTGGCGCTGGGCGGCGGGGTACTGGGCATGGTGCTCACGGTGCCGGCGGTGTCGGTGTTCGGCGCGTCGCTGCCGTGGCTGCCCGTGTTCGAGCTGACGCTGGGGACGGCGGCCACGCAGCTGTTGGCGGCGCTGGTCGTCGGCGTGCTGGCGGCGGTCTGGCCGGCCTGGTCGCTGGCCCGGGTCGACATCGTGACGGGACTGCGGCATGTCGCTTGAACGCCTGACACGGCCTGCCGCCGCCCGCGCGAGCCCGCCATGGGGCTGATGCTGCCTTCGGGCTATGTGCTGCGCAGCATGCGCCAGCGCGCCCTGACCACGGCGCTGACGGCGGCGGGCATGGCGCTGGTGGTGGCGGTCTTCGCCGTGGTGATGATGCTCAGCGCCGGGGTGCGCGCCACCCTGGTGGCCACCGGCGACGCGGCCAATGCGGTGGTCTTGTCGCGTGGCGCCAGTGCTGAAATCACCTCCTTGCTGCGGCGCGACGAGGCCGCGGTGGTGCAGGCCGCGCCGGGCCTGGCGCCGGGCTTGAACGGCCGGCCCCTGGCCGTGGCCGAGGTCGTCGCGATCAGCAGCCTGCGGCGCCGGTCGGGCGACGGGCTGAGCAGCTTCACCATCCGCGGCACCGGCGCCAACGCCTGGGCCTTGCGGTCGGGCGTGCGGCTGATCGATGGGCGCCGGCCGTCGCCGGGCACCGCCGAGGCCGTGGTCGGTCGCGCGCTGAGGGGCAGCACCGCAGGCCTGGACGTCGGCAACACCGTGCGCATCGGCGGCCGGGCCTGGACCGTCGTGGGCGTGTTTGACGCCGGTGGCAGCGGCTTTGACTCCGAACTGTGGGTCGATGTGGATCAGGCTTTGCAGGCCTTTCACCGCAGCACCTACTCCAGCATGGTGGTGCGCCTGCAGGACCCCGATCGCCTCGACGACCTGCGCGCGCTGCTGCAGGCCGACCCGCGCGTGGCGGTCGACCTGAAGCCGGAGCGGGCCTTCTACGCCGAGCAGTCGGAGCAGCTCACCGCGTTCATCCAGTTGCTGGGGCTGTCGATCACCGCCATTTTTTCGCTGGGCGCGGTGGCCTGCGCCTCGATCACGATGTTCGCGGCTGTGGCCACCCGCATCCCCGAGATCGGCACCTTGCGCGCGCTGGGCTTTCAGCGTGCCAGTGTGATGGCGGTGTTCATTGCCGAGTCGCTGGCGCTGTCCTTGATGGGCGCGGTGGTGGGCTTGGCACTGGCCGCGACCCTGGGTCAGACCGAGGTGTCAACCGTCAACGGTCAGACCCTGTCGGAGCTCGCCTTCCGGCTGCGGATGACGCCGTCGATCGTCGGCGGTGCGATGGCGTTTGCCGTCGTCATGGGCCTGCTGGGCGGCGCGGCCCCGGCCTGGCGCGCCGCACAACTGCCCATCGTCGACTGCCTGCGCGCGCGTTGATTCACCCAGTCATCGCCCCACCCAGTCATCTCCCCACCCAGGCACCGACCCACCCAGCCACCGACCCACGGAGGACCTCCGCCATGGCGCCACGCCAACCCATCACCTTCACCCCGCGGCGCACCGCGGCCTGCGTCGCCACGGCGGCTTGCCTCGCCGGGCTGGCACCGGCCCGGGCCGCGCCCCCCGCCTACCCAGACCAGGCCCGCCTGTGCGCCCTCAACCTCGAGCGCGAAGCGCAGCGTGCCAACGCGGCGCGCCGCTTCGACACGCCGCGGGTGCAGCAACTGCTCGTCAACGACCGACTGGCCTGGACCGCCGGTGCGGGCAACGCGCCGCCGCTGCTCAGCCCCGGCGACCTCGTGACCTTGCGCGGCAGTGGCTTGGGTGCCGGCCCGGACATCGACTTCAGCAAAGTGATGATCGGCAACAGCCGCGTGCTGGAGACCGACCTCCATGCCTTCACGCAAAAGCTGGACCTCTTCTCCGGTGCGAACTACGAGACCCAGGTTCCGCGCAGCACGTGGCCTCGGGACCTGTTGTCCTGGACCGACGCTGAGGTGCGCTTTCGGGTGCCCGCGCACGTCAGCAAGGGCCCGCTGCGCCTGCAGGTGCAAAAGCGCCTGGGCAGCAACCCGTCGTTGCTGCGGCCAGGCCAGCCCCACCTGGTGATCGACGCCCAGCGCTCGCGCCAGCCTGCGCTGAGCGACCCGAACTGCGACGTGGTGTCGGTGCTGTCCGCCGACAGCAAGGCCATCGAGCCCATTGAGGTGCAGGTCCGCAATGGCGACTTCGACGCGCTGAACCTGCTGGGTCGGCAGATCTTCTGGTCCTACGACTTCAACCTGGGCCTGAGCCACAAGCTGCGCGGCCTGGACTGGGCCCAGGTCCTCGGGCAGCGGGCCACCGACCCCTACACCCGCCGACCGGCCGACCCACGGGCGCTGTTCGGGGCATACCCCACGGTGCCAGGTGAGGTACCGGCGGAGGCCTACGCCGACGTCGCCTTCAGCCCCTATCCCCAGCTGAACCCCACCCCGGGCTTCTTGTTGGTCAAACCACAACGCACGGCGGGCCTGACCACCTCGACCGGCTGGGTGGGGTACCGGAATGCGGCGTCCAGCCACCCGCTGCTGGGCAGTGGGGCCTGGGCGGGCTTCAACTGCGCCTCCTGCCACGGCTACCGCATCAGCTACGCCCGGGGCAAGCAGCAGGTCACCAAGGTGTTTCCCGGCCTGCCCAACCCCGGCTGGTCGATGAAGTGGGCGGTGCTGGGCGACAAGGCCGGGCCGTCCACCGCCAACTTCACCTACATCGTGCACAAGGAGCCCGGGCCGCCCTGGGCGCCGGGCAAGGCCGCGGTGGACAAGACCGCGTTGATCTACCACCTGCCCGCAGGCACCGCGGAGGCCACGGTGATCCGCACGGCCGGGGAAGGCTCGCTGTATGACAACGACCACACCTTCCAACCCACGGCGATTCCCAATGTGACCTTCCATCTGCCGATTCGCCGGGCCTTGTCCCACACCGAGTCATACGCCGGGTTCGAGGGCTCGTACATCCATTCGCAAGAGCCCGACGGGGCCATGGGCGCGATGGACGCGCGCTCGATCCAGGCGTTGACCGCCTACATGACCACGCTGGACGCCGACGACGCTGAACTCGTGTCGGTCGGGCTGCACCGTTGGCTGCGTGCGCGCGGCCGCCTGGCGCAGACCGGGGTCCAGCCCGCCAGCGAAGGCGAGTTCGTGCAGAAGGGCTGGCGCGCGTACCCGGGCGTGGTGTCGGCGGTGTCGGCAGGCCAGCGCAGCTTCGACGCGCAGTGCGCCCGCTGCCATGCCGACACGCTGGGCGCGCACACCACGGAGGTGATGGTGCCCTTGACCGAGGTGGGCCGGTTCTTTGCGCCCACGGCCTTTCAGATGCAGCGGCAGAGCATCCGCGCGAGCTTCTTGCGCAACCTGTACTGGGTCAGTTCGCGCGGCCTGTTGAGCGACGGCCATGTTCGCAACCTCGAAGACCTGGTGCACCCCGACCGCTGCGCGCAGGACAGCCCGCTGTACCGCCAGTACTACACCGTGCACGCCCCCGTCCGCCCCGCCCCCGGCACGCCCGATCAACCGCTGACCGCGCCCGACCTGAACCGGCGGGGCGATGTGTTTCGGGTGCCGGTGTCACAGGCCGCGTCGCTCGGTGCGGCCGTGGCCGCCGCGCGCAACCGCTTTGTCGAGCGCCATCGCTACTTCGTCCGGTCGCCCGACAACCCCGACCACTACGTCTGGGATTTCCAAGCCCTGCGCCGCGGCTTCGGCAGCGAGATGGGTGCGAGCGCGCCGCTGGGCTTGCCGGCCACGCCTCACCCCTGGTGCGCGCGCACCGCGGCCGAGGTCGACGACCTTGTGCAATACCTGCTGAGCTTGTGACAATCTGGCCGTGATCACGAGCCTGCGCGCCTTCGCCTTGCCCCTGCCCGGTGGCCCTGATTTCGGCCCCAGCCCATGGTGACGCCCAAGTCGCCTGTGGGGTCGAACGGCCGCATTCGGGTGGTCGAGCGCGAGCGGGTGAGGTCCAAGGTGGGCCGCCGTGCGGTCATGGAGGGCGACCCATGGTTCTCCTCGCTGCCCCTGGGTGTCCGCGACCAGGTGTTCGACAGCGCGCGCCTGCGCTGGGTCAACAGCGGCCACGTGCTGTTCACGACGGGGCAGGCCCCGGACCATTGGTATGGGGTGGTCTTCGGGTCGGTCAAGCTGCGCTCGGTCAGCCCGGACGGCCGCGAGCTGGTGGCAGGCCTGATCGGTCCCGGGGGATGGTTCGGCGACTTGTCGATCGTCGACGGCTTGCCGCGCATGCACGACGCCATTGCGCATGGCCGCACCGCCTTGTTGTCATTGACCGGCGACGAGCTGATGGCCTTGATTCACCGGGAAGCCGAGTTCGCGCGCGCCCTGCTGCGCCTGCAGGGCCACCGCATGCGGCAGCTGTTCTTGTCCATCGAAGAGGCCAACACGCTGTCGGTCGACGTGCGGCTGGCGCGTCACCTCGGCGGGTTGGTGCACACCTACGGCTGTGTCACCGAGGCCGGCACCCAGCTGCGCCTGCACCTGCCTCAGGACTGCCTGGGCCAGATGCTGGGCGTCTCGCGCCAGCGCATCAACCAGACCTTGAAGGCGTGGGAGCGCTCGGGCGTGCTGAGTCACCGCTACGGCCGCATCACCATCGCCAACCTGCCGGCGTTGGAGGCCCTGGGCGCCCCCACGCGCGCCTTGCCCCCGCGTGCGCCGGCGGAGGCGCGCAAGTCGGCAAGAAAGCAGCAGCCTTGAGGCGGTGCGGTTCTTAGACTGGGTTTCGGCGGGGTGATGTTGGCCTGCCACGACCCACGACCGATCTGTCAGCCCAAGAGGACCCCCCATGAGCACCTTTGTTTCAGGACCCCGGATGGCACGGTGGTTTGGCATGGCCGCGCTGTTCGCGGCGTCGAACCTGCTGAATGCGGCTCCCGCCCAGGCCGCCACTGCTGGCCCCGCGATCGCCACCGGTTACACGCAGACCCAGTACCCGGTGGTGCTGGTCCACGGCTTCCTGGGCTTTGACAACATCGGGCCCATCAACTACTGGTATGGCATTCCCGCGGCCCTGCGCGAGGGGGGCGCTGTGGTTTATGTCACCCAGCAGTCGGCCGCGAACAGCAGCGAGCTGCGGGGTGAGCAGCTGCTCAAGCAACTGCTTGAACTCAAGCGCGTCCATGGCCATGCCAAGTTCAACCTGATCGGGCACAGCCACGGCGGGCAGACGGTTCGCTACGTGGCGTCCGTGATGCCGGCGCTGGTGGCCTCGGTCACCACCGTCGGCGCGCCGCACCAGGGCACACCGGTGGCCGACGCCGTCGAACGGCTCAGCACCACGGTGGGGCCGGGCCTGACCAAGGTCGGGGCGGGCATCGTCAACGGCCTGAGCCGGCTGCTGGGCGCGGGTACCGGCTTGCCGCAGGACAGCCTGGCCGCCCTGCGCTCGTTGAGCACCGCGGGGGCTCAGGCCTTCAACCGCGCCCACCCTGAAGGTGCGCCCACGGAGGACTGCGGCAGCGGGCCGCCCCAGGTCGGGCAAGTGGCCTATTTCTCGATGGGCGGCACCGCCGTCAAGACCAACCTGTTCGACCTGAGCGACGCCTTGCTGGGGCTGACCGGCAAGGCCTTCAAGGAGGAAGCGAACGATGGGTTGGTGGGCCGGTGCTCATCGCACTGGGGCGTGGTGCTGCGCGACAACCACGACTGGAACCACCTCGACGAGGTCAACCAGGTCTTCGGCCTGCGCGCCAAGCTGGCGGCCGACCCCAAGGCCGTTTACCGGGCGCATGTGAACCGGCTCAAGGGCATGGCCTTGTGAGGCGCGGGCGGAGGTGCGCGTGATGGGTCTGCGCCCGCGTCAACCAGCGTCGTGGTGGGTTGCCTTGGCGGTGATCGCGTTGGCGTTGGCGCTGGCGTTCGGGGGAGCCTGGAACCTGGAGACCGTCCACACCCCCGTTCGCGTGCTGCCGCCGGTGGGCGCCGCACAGCCCGTGCCCGTGGCCGCGGTCGCGCCCGCTTCGGCGGCGGGCCTGTCGCCCGCAGCGCTGCTCAAGGCGCAGGCCTTTCGCCAATGGCTGCAGCAGAGCAGCTCCCTGCGTGGCGCGGCGCTTGACGGCAGTTGGTGCATTGAGGCTCAGGGGCGGCTGGTGCCTTGCCTGATGCTGCGTCTGCGCTTCGACCACCTGTTGACCCTGCTGGGCGAGGTCGGTCTGTCGGACATCGCGGCGCACATCGAATCCGAGGTCACCCTGGCGCATGGCCCGGCCGCCGCCCGGGCGGTGGTGGAGCGCTTTCGCGCCTATGTGGCCCTGCAAGACCGAACCTACCCCAACGAGCTGGTCGCCGCCGACCCGACCATGCTGGCCGCGGCCCTGGCCCAGCGCCACGAGGCGCGGCAAGCGGCCCTTGGGAAGGCCTGGGCCGATGCCTTCTTCGCCGACGAGGAAGCGGCGCTGCGGGCCTTGGTCGAGCAGTCCGGCCTCAACGGGCCGGGTGAGCGCGGGGCCGGTGACGATGGCGCGTCGGCGAGCGCAGCGTCGGGGTCGGCCGCCCCTCCGGGCGCCATCTCGGTGGTGGGCGCCGGCGGCCTCGACCCCGCCCGGCTGGACCCGGCGGCGCGCGACGCCCTGCTGGACGAACGCAAGCGCTGGCAGGACTGGGAGGACCGTCTGCAGCAGGCCAGGCAGGCGGTGGCGGGCCTTCAATCAGCGCCCGAGTTGTCGGACCGCCAGCGTGCGGACGCGGTGCAGCGCTGGATCGATGACCACTTTTCGGGCAGTGAAGCGCGTCGCGTGCGCGCCTTGCTTGGCACGTCGCCCTGACGCCGCCGTCTTTCGTGGCGCGTTGGCGCGGTGTTGGCGCCGGCAGGGCGCCGGGGCGCCCTCACGCGATGTTCTGCACCTGCTCAGGGAGATCGGCAGGGATGCCGCATGGACGCGGGGTTTCTGGTGGCAGGGCCTTGGGCGGATGCACGTGTGGGTCCACAGGAAATGGGGGCTGGGGCGGCCGTCGTCTGTCCGAAAGGGTCGCCACCGCAAAGTCCAAGTCACTCGGCAACGGGCGAGCACGGCGCGGTCGAGTCCGGTCAGGTCATCGTCGAGAGTCCAGACGCGCGAGCAGGAAGACGCTGCGCGGTTGGCCGTCAGTCGACCGGCGGGTCACCACAGGGGGGCCTCGGCACCTGATTTGGGCGCCGTGCTGCACAAGAAGAAGGGCGGCGCGAAGGGCGGCTGCGGCGCAGCGCGTGGCAACGCTGCCGCTGGATGCCGCACAGCGGCCGGTGAGCGGGCCGACCGCTGGCCTTCAGCTCGTCTTGGGCCCCTGCGCGTACAGCGGTGTCACGGTTCGGCACCGCTGCTCGACCTGGTGGGCGATGCGCTGAACGTCCTGGGTTGTCAGCGCTTGGGTGCCGCGCGATTTCAGCAGGCCGGCCAGTTCCTTGCCGCTGAAGACGCGAACCCGGCCGCGCCCGGTGCGCTCCACGAACCAGCCGGGCAGCGCCACCACGGGCAGCACCGTCACCGGCGATCCCACCGCACTCGACAGCCACCTGGCCAGCCAGGCGGCCTGGCGCTCGGCCTGTTCCAGCGGCTCCTGGGTTGTCCAGCTGGGGAACCTGAGCGTCTCGCCGTCGTAGGCCACCGTGGCGTCGGCCTTGCCGCGGCCGTGATTCGGCTTGGTGAAGCCCTTGGTCTCGATGGCGAAGACACCTTCGGCGGCAACAACGACGTGGTCGATGTTGAACTGCTCCGCGGGCAGGTCGTGGAAGGTGGCGGCACCTTGGCGCATGAGCTGATCAAGTTCCTGGCCGACGGCCACTTCGGCGTCACAGCCCGCCTTCAGGCGGTCGAGCCGGGTGCCGGCTTTCAACAGCTTGCGCAGCATGGAGGCAATGAAGGCGATCGCCGCCAGGGCGTAGACCGGTGCCAGGTGCGCCGTCTGCGGCAGCCCGCGCAGATGGCTCTGAGCCAGGAACAGCGCCAGCGCCAGCAGCGGCACTACCATCAACAGCACGAGGTCCCAGGTCAGTTCGTTTTGGGCCTCGTCGAGCTGCTCGCGCAGCGAGTGGCCTGGACCGCGCAGCAGTGCGATGCCGATGGGGGAGCGGCGGCTTTGCCGCGCCTTCGCCTTCCTGCGAATCAGGACGAACAGGGCCGCGGCAGGCCCGGCGAAGCAGGCGACGAGGACGCCAAGGACGATGGCGATCTGGTTGGTGACCTCTCCCATGAGTCCGTCTTTCCTGCGGCTGCCGTCACGCGGTCAGGCGCGCTGCCAGTTTCTGGGTGGTGGACGACACGAAGCGCTCGAGTCGCTCGGCCAGCGTGCGGGCCGATGGCGTCAGCACGGGGGCGATCTCGCGCGCGGCCTGGTCCATGGCTTTTGGCACCCGATCGGCCATGTCCTGCGCCTGCTGAGTCAGGAAGCGTGGCTGCATGCCCAGCTGTCTCGCCATCAGTGACAGGTTCTCGGCCCCCATCTCGCCCGGCCTGACCTCGCCGCCGACCACAAAGGCGAACTCTGGCGACAGGCCCGGGTACAGCCGCGTGCACATCAAGTCGTAGAACGGCGTCAGCGTCACGCCCTGGCCGGGCACGCTGTAGATCGACAGGTTCTTGGCGTGGCTGTCGTTGTTGCCGACGTACAGGTTGAAGAACACCCAGTGCACCAGGTGGCGCAGGTCGACGGCGGGCTGCGCGCTGTAGCGACGGATCAGTTCGGCGCAGGCGACGAGGCCCGGGCCGCCTTCCTTCTCGTACTTGCGGTGCGACAGCGTGCCGGCCAACTGGCACAGGTCGTACTGCACCAGCCGGGCCAGCGTGCCGTCGGGCCGACGCTGGCGGTCGAAGCGCCGCACGACGCAGGCTTCGGTGCGCGGTTCATAGAAGACCTCGGCCGTCGGCAGGCCGGCCAGCTTGGCGGCGCGCATCACGATGGCCTCGTTCGCTGCCGAGTGCCAGACCTTCGCCAGGCGGCGGATGTTGGGCTTGAGGATGTGCGTGGACGGTGAGGTGCCCTTGGGCCGCTGCGGCACGCCGTCGTCGAAGATCGCCAGGCTGGTCTTGTCCTGCGCGCCGGCCAGTGAGATGCGGGCGCCTTGCTCGTGGATGTCGATCGCGGAAGCCGACCGCCTGGCCAGGATCGCGGCGATGGCCTCCCAGGTTGTGGCTTCGTAGCGGGGCCGTTCCGGCGTCTGCCCGGGCGCCACCAGCACGAAGGCCCCCGCGGTGTCGCCGGCGACTTCCAGGAGCAGCGAGAAGAGCGTGGACGCCTTGCGCTGGGTGGCCAGGTAGTCGCGGAGTTCGCCTTCGGGCAGCAGGTTCTCGAAGAAGGCCTGTACCTCGGGCGCGGCTTGCCGGCCGGGCTGCAGCGGGATGGCGGCCAGCGACATGCGTTGGCCGGCTTCCAGCCACGTCGATGCGTACTCGAAGGCCAGCGGCGCGCTGTCGTGCACGGCACCGACCAGGTCGCTGCCGTGGTAGACATCCAATCGGTCGGGCCGTGGCTGCATCACCCGCGCCTCACAGCGAAGAGGCCGAACGAGAGGCCTTGGTGCGCACCACCACTTCCAGGCCCAAGAGGTCCATGAGGTCCAGCACCTTCTGCAACTGCACCGTCGGCTTGCCGTTCTCCAGGTCGACGATGAAGCGGTTGCCGGTGTTGCCCAGGCCTGCCAGGTCGAGCTGCTTCAGCGCCAGCCGCTTGCGCTGCTCACGGATCAGGGCGCCCAACGCCACGGAGGAGCGGATCGGCGTCTCTGAGACGGTGGAGTGACCGAGCGGTAAGTCTTGGGCCGAAGACGGCATGGCGGGCGGTTGAAGTTACCTTTCGGTCATTTTCGGTACCAACCCGATGGAGGTCAAGCGGAAAGTGACTGATCGGTAATCAGCGTCCCACCTCCGGTCAACCGTCGGTGCCACAGCGCCAGTCGCCGGCCGGCGTGTCGCCGCGCCTGGTCTCATGGGCCGCCACGCTGTCACCCAGTTGACGGTCTTGCTGAATCGTGGCATCGCTGCGAATCAGCTGGCGCATGCACTCGCCTGCATTGACGTAGCCGCCCTGCGCCACGCGCTGGGCGACGTCCTCGCGGCGGTCCGGCGGCAACGTGCGCTTGATCCTGGGCAGGCTCATGGCGGCGTCCTCGAATTCGGGTGCGCCGGGTGTCAAGCTGCCTTGGCCTGGCCGGTCTTGGCCGTCGCGTCACCGCGCTCCAGCGTCAGCAGCCGCTGCCCCCACGCTTCGAGCGCCCGCCGCCGCTCCTCGAAGGGGTCGTGCCGGTTGTAGACGCCTTCCGCGCCCTTGAGCTTGTGGTTCAGGCAACGCTCGGCCACGCGCGGCGCGACGCCCACGGCGGCAAGGCGCGTGCCGGCGGTGCGCCGGCAGCACGTGCGCGGCGTTGCAGGCCACCTCCTTCAGCGTCTGCAGCCACGCCACCGCCATGGACGGCAGCGGGTGGTCCAGCGGCTGGCCAGTCTTGGTGCGGATGCCGCGCACGTGCCACGCCGGCGGTCGGCATCCGCCAGGTCGAAGGCCGCTGCCGGGTGCAAGCGCACCAGGTGGCGCTTGATGGCGTCGTCGAACATGGGCCGTACCCAGCGCCGCACGTCGTGGGCGATGGTTGGCGCGTCGCGCGTTACGATTGCGCGCGGCATGGCGTTGGTGTGTCGCGGCGCCACCGCATCCTCTGTCCGCTTGCCCAGGTGCGGCTTGATGTCCTGCTCGATGCCGCTGCTCACGATGTTCGGGTGCTACCAGCGCCCGTTGATCATGCCCTCGACATGCTCGTCGGCGAGGTGGCTGACGGTGGTGACGCTGCGCACGGCCTCGATGCGGGCCACGGCGGTGGACTTGCGCTCCTGCTTCTCTTGCCTGGTCAGCACGACACCATCGCCGTCGGTGCGGCCCTCGAATCGTTCCCCGGACCGGATCCAGGCCCGGATCGCCACGTCAGTCAGCGTTTCCATCGCCAGCCCTTGCCGTGTCGACACACTGCCGACCGGTGGGCCTGGTGGGTACACGCCTGCATGCACACCAATTCTGTGATGGGGTGGGCCGCTGTTCAACCACCTGAAACGCCAATCCCGCGTCAACGCTGGACGTTCCGGCCGCTAGGGGGTGTCAAGAGACCCCCGGGAACCTCACTCGATGTTCTGCACCTGCTCGCGCATCTGCTCGATCGCCACCTTCATCTCCACGGCCGCGTTGGTCAGCTCGATGGAGGCCGCCTTGGACGCCAGGGTGTTGGCTTCTCGCAGCAGCTCCTGGATCAGGAAATCCAGGCGCTTGCCCACCTCCCCACCGGCCTTCAGCAGGCGAGAAATCTCGGCGAGATGGGAGCGCAGTCGCGCCAGTTCCTCGGCGACGTCGATGCGGATGGCAAACGCCGCCGCCTCATTCAGGGCCCGCTCCTGCAGCGCGCTGGCCGAGATGGTCTGCGCCGCGTTGCTGGCGTCCAGCGCTTCGCGCCAGCGTTCGAGAAAGCGCTGTTGCTGGCGCTGCACCACGGCGGGCACCAGCGGCTCGACCTGGGCGGAGAGTTCCATCAGGCGGTTGACGCGGTCCATCAGCACGGCAACGAGCTTTTCACCCTCGCGCTCGCGCGAGCGGCGCAGGCCGGCGATGGCCTGGCGGGCGGCGTCGAGCACGGCTTCGTCGGCCCGCTCGGGGGTGGCGCCTCCCTTGCACCATTGCAGCGCCTCGTGAACGCTCAGCGGGGCGGCCTTGGGCAGCCAGGTTTGCACGGTGTCCTGCAGCTGGGCCAGCCGGCTGAGCTGCATGGGGTGGGGTTGGGGCACGCTGTGGTCGGTGTCGTGCCGGCTGGACACGCGCACCTCGACCTTGCCCCGGCGGACGCTGGCGCTCACCAGGTCGCGCAGGGCCGGCTCCAGTGACCTCAACTCGTCGGGCAACCGAAACCCCAGATCGAGAAACCGGCCGTTCACCGAGCGGATTTCAACGCTGACCGCGCTGCTGGAAGAGGGGGGCGTGACGACCCCGGAAGGGGTCTCCGGTGCGCCGTTTGGGGCCGAGGTGCCGGCACCGCTGGCGGCACTGGCGTAACCGGTCATGCTGTAGACTGGCATGGAGTTCCGCGCAATGAAAATCTGATTATGTCAAAGCCCAAACCCGCGTCGTTGCCGACCGGCACGGTGGTGGGCGGCTACCAAATCATCAAGCGGCTCGCTTCCGGCGGTTTCGGGGTGGTCTACCTCGCCGAAGACAGCGACAAGCGCCTGGTGGCGGTCAAGGAATACATCCCCGCCTCGCTCGCGGAACGCCACCCTGGCGAGCTCATTCCCCGCGTTGCACCGGACAAGCAGCCGTTGTACCGCCTGGGCCTGAAGAGCTTTTTCGAGGAAGGCCGTTCTCTGGCGCAGATCGCTCACCCGAGCGTGGTGAGTGTGCTCAACTTTTTCCGTGAGAACGAGACCGTCTACATGGTGATGAACTACCTGCAGGGCGACACGCTGCAGGACTTCATCGTCACCGCACGCGACCTGAAGCGCGACAAGGTGTTCCGCGAGTCCACCATCCGATCGCTGTTCGATGAAATCCTGCGCGGCCTGCGCATCGTCCACCAGCACAAGATGCTGCACCTGGACATCAAGCCGGCCAATGTGTTCATCACCAACGAGAACAAGGCCGTGCTGCTGGACTTCGGCGCCGCGCGAGAGGTGCTCAGCAAGCAGGGCGACTTCATCCGCCCGATGTACACCCCGGGCTTTGCCGCGCCAGAGATGTACCGCCGAGATGGCGCCCTGGGCCCATGGACCGACATCTACGCCATCGGCGCATGCCTGTACGCGTGCATGCAGGGCTACCCGCCCAATGACGCCCCGCAACGCATCGAGAAAGACCGCCTGGCGCTGAGCCTGTCGCGGCTGCGCAATGTCTACTCCGACAACCTGCTCGAGGTCACCGAGTGGTGCATGGCGCTTGACCCGCTGGCCCGCCCACAAAGCGTGTTTGCGCTGCAGAAGGAACTGGCGCGCGAAACCGAGCGCCGCTACACCAAGCTGAGCTTCAGCGAGCGCATCAAGCTGGGGGTCGAGAACCTCGCCACCGGCGCGAAGGGTTGACGCGCCCATGCGTTTTTCGGTGTACCAGACCAGCCGCAAGGGCGGCCGCGACAAGAACGAAGACCGGATGGGCTACACCTACACCCGTCACGCGGGCTTGTTCGCGGTCGCCGACGGCATGGGCGGCCACCCGGAAGGCGAGGTGGCGGCGCAGCTGGCCTTGCAGACCCTGGCCGGGCGCTTTCAGCGCGAATGCCGCCCCCGCCTGGACGACCCGCTGGGTTTTCTTCAAGAAGCGATCGTGGCCGGTCACCACCAGCTGCAGCGCTATGGCGAACGCAAGGCCATGCGCGACACGCCGCGCACGACCATCGTGGCCTGTGTGCTGCAAGGCAGCCACGCGTACTGGGCCCATTGCGGCGACTCGCGCCTCTACCACGTGCGCGCAGGCCAGCTGCTGGCACGCACGCGCGACCACTCCTACACCGAACTTCAGCTGCTGCAAGGCCCCAACGCGCAGACGGAGCGCTACAACCGAAATGTGCTCTTCACCTGCCTGGGCAGCCCCGGGTTGCCGGTGATCGACACGGCCGGCCCGGTGGCGCTGCGCACGGGCGACCGCCTGCTGCTTTGCTCCGACGGGCTGTGGGGGTCGGTGGACGACGAGGCGATCTCGGCCGGCTTGTCCAGCGCCGACATCGCCCGATCGGCCCCCGACCTGGTCGAGCTTGCCTTGCGCAACGGCGGTCCGCGCAGCGACAACGTCACCGTCGTGGCCATGGAGTGGGAGGGCGCCGAGGACGACGAGTTCGGCTCGCAGCCCGTGCCCGAGGCCTTGGGCGGCGGTGCGGACGATGACGGCGCCTCGGCACTGGCTTTCGCGTCCACCATCCGCTCTCAACTCGGGCCCGATGAGCGGGCCCCGACTGAAGACGAGCTCGACATCGAGCGCTCCATCCGGGAAATCAACGAGGCCATCCGGCGCTCGGCCCCGCTGTCCAAACCTTGAAAGTTCTGCCATGAGTTTTGTTCGCACGCAGGGGCGTGCCGCGGACGCGTTGCGCCCGGTTCGCCTGGTTCGCCACTTCACGCGCCACGCCGAAGGCGCGGTGCTGGTGTGTTTCGGCGACACGCAGGTGCTGTGCACCGCCTCGGTCGAAGAGCGCGTGCCGCCCCACAAGCGCGGCAGCGGCGAAGGCTGGGTCACCGCCGAATACGGCATGCTGCCGCGCGCCACCCACACGCGCAGCGACCGCGAAGCGGCCAAGGGCAAGCAAAGCGGCCGCACCCAGGAAATCCAGCGACTGATCGGTCGGTCGATGCGCTGTGTGTTCGACCTGTCGCTGTTGGGCGAACGCACCATCTCGCTGGACTGCGACGTGCTGCAGGCCGATGGCGGCACGCGCACCGCCGCCATCACCGGGGCCTACGTGGCGGCGCACGACGCGGTGAGCTGGCTGCTGGCGCAAGGCAAGATCAGCCGCAGTCCGCTGCGCGACGCGGTGGCGGCGGTCTCGGTGGGCATCGTCGACGGCACGCCGTTGCTGGACCTCGAGTACGTCGAAGACTCGGCCTGCGACACCGACATGAACGTGGTCATGACCGGCGCTGGCGGCTTCGTTGAAGTGCAGGGCACGGCCGAAGGCGCCGCCTTCAGCCGCGCCGAAATGGACCGTTTGCTCGGCCTCGCCGACCAGGGCATCCGCGCGCTGATCGCCGCGCAGCAGCGCGCCTTGCAGGAGCCGTGATGCGACTGGTGCTGGCATCGAACAACGCCAAGAAGCTGTCCGAGCTGAAGGCGCTGCTCGCGCCCCTGGCGCTGGACGTCGTGGGTCAGGGCAGTTTGGGCGTCGACGAGGCGGACGAGCCTTTTCACAGCTTCGTCGAGAACGCGCTGACCAAGGCGCGCCACGCGGCCCGGCTCACCGGTGGAGCGGCCATGGCCGACGACTCCGGCCTGTGTGTGGACGCGCTGGGCGGTGCCCCCGGCGTGGTGTCGGCCAACTACGCCACGGTGGCGTTGCCGCCGGGCGATCGCGAAGCCCGGCGACGCGTTCAAGACGCCGCCAACAACCAGCGCCTGCTTCAGGACATGCATGGCGTCGCGGACCGGCGCTGCCGCTTTGTCTGCACCCTGGTGGCCGTTCGTCACGCCGACGACCCCGAGCCCCTGGTGGCGGTGGGCCGCTGGCACGGCGCATTGCTCGAGGCCGAGCGCGGGGCTCAGGGCTTCGGCTACGACCCGCTGATGTTCGTCCCGGCCCTGAACTGCACCGTCGCCGAGATGGACGCGGCGCTGAAGAACGCCCACAGCCACCGCGCGATGGCCATGGCCCAGATGCTCGGCCTGTTGCGCGAGGCCTGGCACCTTGGTTGATCGGTCCACATCCGAGGCGCCGCGAACCGTGCCCATCGGCACCGCCCCCAAGCAGCCGCCCACGCTCAGCGCCGCCGAACGCCTGTTGCACTTCATGCGTCCGGGCACCTTGACGCTGGGCGCCTTGCCGCCGCTGTCGCTGTACGTGCACCTGCCTTGGTGCCTGAAGAAGTGCCCTTACTGTGACTTCAATTCGCACGAGTCCCGCCAGGGCCCGCCGCCGGAGTCCGACTACCTGGACGCCCTGCGCAGCGACCTGGAAGCGGCTTTGCCCCTGGTGTGGGGTCGGCGGGTGCACAGCGTGTTCATCGGTGGCGGTACACCCAGCCTGTTTTCGCCGGCCGCCATCGCGCAGTTGATTGCCGACCTGCGTGCGCGCCTGACGCTGGAGCCGGGCTGCGAGATCACGCTGGAGGCCAACCCAGGCACCTTCGAGCGCGACCGCTTTCGCGCCTTCCGCGACGCCGGGGTAACGCGCTTGTCGATCGGGGTGCAGAGCTTCGACGACCGCCACCTTGCGGCGCTGGGCCGCGTGCACGATGCCGAGCAGGCCCGCGCCGCCGTGGACGAGGCGGCCCGCTGCTTTGAGACCTTCAACCTCGACCTGATGTACGCGTTGCCCGGCCAGACCCTGGCCGACCTGGGCCGCGAGCTGGACACCGCGCTGGCGTTCAGGCCACCGCACCTGTCGATCTACCACCTGACGGTCGAGCCCAACACCCGCTTTGCCAACCAGCCCCCGGCGGACCTGCCCGACGACGACCTTGCCAGCGACATGCTGGATTTGATCGTCGACCGCACCGCCGCAGTCGGCCTGGAACGCTACGAGGTGTCGGCCTTTGCGCGGCCATCACACCGCTGCGTGCACAACCTGAACTATTGGCAGTTTGGTGATTACCTGGGCATCGGTGCCGGCGCCCACAGCAAGCTCAGTTTCGCGCACCGCGTCGTGCGCCAGGTGCGCTGGCGTGAGCCAGCAACCTACATGACGCAGGCCCGCGTGGGTCAGGCGGTGTCGAATGAAGAGGAGGTGGGCCGGTCGGCGCTGCCCTTCGAGTTCGCGCTGAACGCGCTTCGACTGCGCGAGGGCTTCAGCCTGCAGGCGTTCACCGAGCGCACCGGCCTGCCGGTGTCGGCGCTCGCCGCCGCCCGCGCCGAAGGCGAGCGGCGCGGTCTGCTGCAACCCGATCCGGCCCGGGTCGTGCCCACCGCGCGCGGCTACGACTTTCTGAACGACCTGCAGACGCTGTTCCTGCCGCCCCGCTGAGCCGCGCCGTCGTGGCCGCGCGCCACCGCCCCGGCTCGGACGTTGGCGACCGCGCTCAAACCCGCGTCATCGACGCGCCGCCGGTGCTTCGCAGCTTCTCCAGCAGGCGCGGGGCGATCTGTGTCAGCGGCAGCACTTCGGTGGCGGCGCCGGCGGCGATGGCTTCGCGGGGCATGCCAAACACCACGCACGTGGCTTCGTCCTGCACGTAGTTGACGCTGCCAGCGTCCAGCATCTCGCGCATGGCGCGGGCGCCGTCGGCGCCCATGCCGGTCAGCATCACGCCCACGGCGTTCGGCCCCACGACCCGCGCGGCGGACTTGAACAGCACCTCCACCGAGGGCTTGTGCCGGTTCACCGGCTCGCCGTCCTGCACGCGGGCGATGTAGTTTGCGCCGCTGCGTTCCACGCTGAGGTGCAGCCCGCCAGGGGCGATGTAGGCGTGGCCCGGAAGAATCCGCTCGCCGTCTCGGGCCTCGGCCACGCGGATGCGGCACAAGCCGTCCAGTCGCGCGGCATAGCTTTTGGTGAACCCGGGCGGCATGTGCTGGGTGATGACCACGGCCGGGCTGTCGGGCGGCAGGTGCATCAGCAGCTCCTTGGTGGCCTCGGTGCCGCCGGTGGATGCCCCGATGAAGATGATTTTCTCGGTCGACAGGCGCCCCACTGGGCTGCCACCGACCGGTCGCGCGGGCGGCGCCGCGCGCGGGACCGCCGTGGCCCCCGCCGCGGCGGGCCCAGTCGATGTTCCCGCGGTCGGGGCCGGCACCGCCGCCGGCAGGCGGCGCAGGTGGGCCTTTGACGCGATGCGGATCTTGTCGGTGATGTCGTCGGCCAGGCGCTTCAGGCCGTCGGCCACGCCGATTTTCGGTTTGGCGACGAAGTCGATGGCGCCCAGCTCGAGCGCGCGCAGCGTGGTGTCCGCGCCGCGTTCGGTGAGCGTCGACACCATCACCACCGGCATCGGCCGCAGCCGCATCAGCTTGCTGAGGAAGTCGATGCCGTCCATGCGCGGCATTTCCACGTCCAGCGTGATCACGTCCGGGTTCAGGTTGCGGATCATCTCGCGGGCCACCAGCGGGTCGCTGGCCGCGCCGATGCATTCCATGTCCACCTGGCGGTTGATGATCTCGGCCAGCAGGCTGCGCACCAGCGCCGAATCGTCCACCACCACCACGCGCGTCTTTGCCATGTCCGTCTCTTCGTTCTTGTTGCTTGGTTCGGTCGTCGTGCTTCAGAACAGGTCGACCGACCCGCCCTTGGCGGCCACCGGCACGGCGCGCTGCACCGCGGCACGGTCCTGCGCCACCAAGGCGTCCGGGTTGTCGGGCAGCAGCCGCTTGATCATGGCCTTGCCGCTGGCCGGCAGGAAGCACACCTTGCGCGGGTAGATGTCCAGCACGTCCTTGGACACCACCGGAATGCGCTCTGTCTTGAGGTAGTCCATCACGAAGCGTGTGTTGCGCTCGCCGACGTTCATCGAGTTCATGCCGCTGACGACCTGCCCACCGCCAAACACCTTGGCCTCCAGCGTGCCGCGCGTGGCCCCCAGCTTCATCAGCTCGTTGATCAGCACTTCCATCGCGTAGGACCCGTAGCGCCCGCTGGCCGGATCACCCACGCCGCCGTCGGGCAGCATGAAGTGGTTCATGCCGCCCACGTGGGCATGGCGGTCCCACAGGCACGCCGCGATGCACGAGCCGAGGGTGGTCATCAGCAGGATGTCTTCGTTGTGCACGAAGTATTCGCCCGGCAGGATCTTGACCGCCTCGTTCTTGAAGTGGGCGTCGTAATAGAAAAAGGACGCTTCGCCGGACTTGCGCGGCTGAGCCTTCAGGCGCGCCAGCCGGCCATCGGCGGGGCGTGTGAGGGTCGTCATGGCCACCCCTTCAGCGCGACCTGGCACCGGGCGGCGGGGTCAAAGGCGTTCATAGATGGTCTTTCCACGCAGGCGGAACAGGTCCTTGGACTCGGTGAAGTTCTCCGAATGCCCGACGTACAACATGCTCCTGGGCTTCATCACGGCGTGAATTTTCTCCAGGACCTTGCGCTGTGTGGGCGCGTCGAAATAGATCATCACGTTGCGGCAGAACACGATGTCGAAGGGTTCTCCCAGCGACCAGCGCGCGTCCATCAGGTTGTGCGCCTTGAACTCGACCATGCGGGCCAGTTCCGGCTTTACGCGGATGTAGCCGCTGTTGGCGCCTTTGCCACGCAGGAAGTGCGCGCGCAGCCGTTCGGGGCTGAGCCCGCGGGCATCGGCGGAGTAAACCCCGGCGGCGGCCGTCGCCAGCACGCGGGTGTCGATGTCGCTGGCGACGATCCGGGTGTTGGCGTGCGTGCCCAGGGCCTCCGCGACCGTCATCGCGATCGAATAGGGCTCCTCGCCGGTGGACGCGGCGTTGCACCAGATGCGCAGGCTGCCGGGGCGCTGCGCCTTCAGGTCCTCGGCGAGCACCTGAAAGTGGTGGTCTTCCCGGAAGAACGCCGTCAGGTTGGTGGTCAGGCAGTTGACGAACTCCTGCCATTCGGCGTCGCCGGCCGCCCCGCTGCTGGCTTCGAGCCACTGCAAGTAGCTGGAGAACGAGCGGTGGCCGGTTTCTCGCAGCCGCCGCGACAGCCGGCTGTAGACCATCGCCTGCTTGCCCTCGTGCAGGCTGATGCCGGCGCGCTGGTAGATCAGCTGCCGCACGCGCTGGAAGGCCTGAACGTCGAAGATGAATTCCTGCTCGCCGCGGCCGTCCGCGGCCTCCGGCCGGTAGGCGGCCGGCGCCGTGGCGCTCACTGCGGCCTCCCGGGGCGGGGCGGGCGGGCGGGGGCGTGCAACATCGGTGCGTGCGGCTTGGGCATGACAGCTTATCGGCGCTGCCGGCCCTCACTTGAGTTCCGTGCCGGACCGCGCGATCCGGTCTGGCCGCGGCCTGGCTTGCACCGCCGGCATCGCTTGAACTGCGGCCCATT
>CALRPU020000017.1:0-109004 GCA_943370175.1 Hydrogenophaga intermedia
GGCGCCTTGTACGGTGTCCGGTTGATTCAAAGGCTGAAGGCGCTCGACTGCGAGGTTCACCTGGTCGCGAGCCCGGCGGGGGTGTTGAATGTCCACCACGAGCTTGGCCTGGGGCGGCGTGAGCTGGATGCACTCGCTGACGTCAGCCACGCGCCGGGCGACGTCGGCGCTGCGATCGCCAGCGGATCGTTTCCAACCCACGCGATGGTGGTGGCACCCTGTTCGATGAAGACCCTGGCCGCCGTCGCCTGCGGGTTGTGCGACAACCTGCTGACCCGGGCCGCCGACGTCACGCTGAAGGAACGCCGCCGCCTCATCCTGATGGTGCGCGAAACGCCGTTCAATCTGGCGCACCTGCGGAACATGACCGCGGCAACCGAAATGGGGGCCATCGTTTTCCCGCCGCTGCCGGCGTTCTACCACCGCCCCACCAGCATCGATGAGTTGGTGAATGAATCGGTGGAACGTGTGCTGTCGCTGATGCACGTGGGCGGTGCCACGCCCAAACAATGGGCCGGCCTCTGAGTCACTGATCGACGCTCTGGGCGCCGGCCGACATGGCCGTGTCGCATGCACCACGCCCCTTCCCTGTCGGCCTCAGGCGGGCGGTGACAAATCCCAGCGCCTGCGCGCTGCAAACACCAGATTGGGGTATTCCGGGCGACCGCGGCTGCCGTTGTAGCGGCCCAGGGCCATGAACAGGTCACCGCGCTCAATGTCGAGGTAGTGGCGCATGATGACGCAACCGAAGCGCAGGTTGGTCTGCATGTGAAACAGGCGCCCCGCGTCCCCGTCGCCAATGAGGCGAGCCCAGAACGGCATGACCTGCATGTAGCCGCGGGCACCCACCACGCTGATGGCGTACTTCCGGAACGCGCTTTCGACCTGCACCAGGCCGAGGACCAAAGCCGGATCCAGGCCCGCCCGCTTGCTTTCGTACCACAGCGTCTCGAGGAACTCGGTGCGCGTCTGAACGTCCGCTTTTTGCCGCTTCAGCCGCTCACCCATTTCATTGAGCCAAGTGACGTAGGCCGCTTGTGCCTCGGCGCTGGCGAATGTTGGCTTGGGTGGCGCGGTGTTCAGCACGGCAGCCGACAGCGCGGATCGTACCGAGTCCATCAACGGCTCTTCGATCTGACCACCGGCCCGTGCAGGCACGTGCAGACCCACTGAAACCGAGCTCGCCGTGGCCCAGGCCAACCAACGTCGCCGAGACCGCCCGGACCTGTCCAGGCGATCGCGGTGGTCGGTCATCGCCTCAGTGGCAGGCGCCAGCACCCTCGGCATCATCCATGCAGGCGGCTGCGCACGAGCGCGGCAACGTCGGCCAGCTTGACCGCTTCGGCCTGAGCATCGCGGCGCCCCTGAACTTCCGCGTGGCCGTCCTTCAAGCCGCGGTCGGACAGGACCACGCGCATGGGCACACCGATCAACTCCCAGTCAGCGAACATGGCGCCCGGACGCTCGCCCCGGTCGTCGAGGATGACATCAACGCCTGCGGCGGCCAATTCGGCATGCAGTGCGTCGCTTGCTGCGCGCACCGCGTCAGACCGGTCGTAGCCGATTGGACAGATGACCGCTTCGAACGGCGCGAGCGGCACGGGCCAGATCATTCCACGGTCATCGTGGTTCTGTTCGATTGCCGCCCCGAGCAGGCGCGTGACCCCAATGCCGTAGCAGCCCATCACGAACTTCTGCGGCTTGCCGGTTTCGTCGAGGAAGGTGGCATTCATCGACTCGCTGTACTTCGTGCCGAGCAAGAAGACGTGACCCACCTCGATGCCACGCTGAATGGCCAGAACACCCCGCCCATCGGGGGACGGGTCGCCCGGCAGCACATTGCGGATGTCGGCGACAAGGTCGGGTTCAGGCAGGTCGCGACCCCAATTCACACCGACCAAGTGGAAATCGGCTTCATTGGCGCCACAAACGAAATCGCTCATCGCGGCCACGGTGCGGTCGGCCACGACCTTGACCGGCCCTTTCATGCCGATCGGCCCCAGGTAACCCGGCTTGCAGCCGAAGCTTGCGTCAATTTCCGCCGCGGTGGCGAAACGGAAACCACTCTTGAGGCCGTCGATCTTGCCAGCCTTCACTTCGTTCAGGCTGTGGTCGCCGCGCACCAGCAACAACCACACCGTCGTGGACACGATGTCGCCGGCCTCGTTGCGTTCGTCCGTCGCAAGCACCAGCGACTTCACCGTGCTGCGGAGGTCAAGACCCAACAAAGCGGCCACGTCTTCACAGGTCGCCTTGCCGGGGGTGGCGGTTTTGGCCAAAGCCTGCGTGGGCAGCTGACGAGTGTCGATGAGGCTCAGTGCTTCGGCCAGCTCGATGTTGGCGGCGTAGTCGCTGGTCGGGCAGTAGACGATGGCGTCTTCGCCGGTCTCGGCGATCACCTGGAACTCCTGCGACGCGTCGCCGCCGATGGCGCCACTGTCCGCGGCCACAGCGCGGTATTCAAGACCCATGCGGTCAAAGATGGCGCAGTACGCGCCGTACATCGCGGCATAACTGCGGCGAGCCGAGTCGATGTCGCGGTCGAAGGAGTAGGCGTCCTTCATCGTGAATTCCCGCCCACGCATCACACCGAAGCGCGGGCGGCGTTCGTCGCGGAACTTCGTCTGGATGTGATAAAAGTTCTTGGGCAGTTGCTTGTAGCTGCGCAGCTCCTGACGAGCGATGTCGGTGATGACCTCTTCGCTCGTGGGCTGGATGATGAAATCGCGGTCGTGGCGGTCTTTGACCCGGAGGAGCTCAGGGCCCATCTTGTCAAAGCGGCCCGTCTCTTGCCAAAGCTCGGCCGGCTGCACCACCGGCATCAACAGCTCCACGGCACCGGCGCGGTTCATCTCCTCGCGGATGATGGCTTCCACCTTGCGGATCACCCGCAATCCGATCGGCATGTAGTTGTAAATGCCGGCCCCAAGGCGCTTGATCAGCCCGGCCCTCATCATCAACTGATGGCTCGCGATTTCAGCGTCGGAAGGCGCTTCCTTGAGGGTGGAGATGAAGTACTGGGAGGCTTTCATTCAAGTCGTCGACTGAGCGCGAGGCGCGTGGCAGCCGGCACCGCGCGCGAAGCGACCGGACCCCTGCGTGCCCGAAGGCTCCAGGGAAACCCAAGGGGTTGATTCGCGTCACACCGGTGCAATAATGAAATCAACGCGAATTTTGGGGTTGATTATGCTCGACCGTGAGGGGTTCCGGCCCAACGTCGGCATCATCCTGCTCAACCACAGAAGCCAGGTGTTCTGGGGCAAGCGCATCCGAACCCACTCCTGGCAGTTCCCGCAAGGGGGCATCAAGTACGGCGAAACGCCGGAGCAGGCGATGTTCCGCGAGCTGCACGAAGAGGTGGGGCTCGCGCCCGACCACGTCCGAATCATCGCGCGCACCCGCGATTGGCTTCGCTACGAGGTGCCCGACCATTTCATACGGCGGGACGCACGGGGGCACTACCGGGGCCAGAAGCAGATCTGGTTCTTGCTGCAGTTGACCGGTCGGGACAGCGACATGAACTTGCGCGCCACCGACCACCCCGAGTTCGACGCCTGGCGCTGGAACGAGTACTGGGTGCCACTGGAAGTCGTGATCGAGTTCAAGCGCAACGTCTACCAGATGGCGCTGACGGAGTTGGCACGCTACCTGCCTCGTGCCAACCACCACAACCGCTACCTTCGATCCGGCATGCGACCGCATCACCGGGACGATGTGGCCATGTCGGCCTGCCCGCCGGTGATGGACGACGCGGTCGCAGCCGACGCCCCTGCTTTGCCGGCTGCGCTCAGGCAACTCGGCACCCCTTGAGGCCATGGGCTGTGACGAACGCGCGTGTTCGTCACCCCATCACGAGGTTGTCGCGGTGGATCATCTCGGGTTCGGCGGCAAACCCGAGCAGGCGCTCAAACTCTGACGAGGATTTGCGGGCGATCAACCGGGCTTCGCTGCTGGCGTAATTGGCCAGACCGCGGCCCAGCTCAACGCCCGCCGAAGTCTTCACGGCGATGACATCGCCGCGATGAAATTCACCGACCACTTCAACAATGCCCACCGGGAGCAGGCTCTTGCCTTCGTCCCTGAGCTTCACCACGGCACCATCGTCGATCACGACGGCGCCGGGGAGTTGCAGGTGGTCGGTCATCCACTGCTTGCGCGCCGCCAGTTTCTGCGTGGGGGCGATCAGCGCGGTGCCGATGGACTCACCCGCCGCCAGCCTCACCAGCACATCCGGCTCTCGCCCATAGGCGATGACGGTGCTGGCGCCGCTGCGGGCGGCGCGCTTGGCGGCCAGCACCTTGGTCAACATCCCACCTCGACCGATGCTGCTGCCCGCGCCGCCGGCCATCACTTCCAAGGCAGGATCGCCGGCCTGCGCTTCGGTGATGAAGCGGGCGTCGGGGTGCTTGCGAGGGTCCGCCGAGTACAAGCCGGTCTGATCCGTCAGGATGATCAGGGCATCGGCTTCGACCAAGTTTGCAACGAGGGCACCCAAGGTGTCGTTGTCGCCAAATTTGATTTCGTCGTTGACGACCGTGTCGTTTTCATTGATCACCGGCACCACGTTCAAGCGCAGCAGCGTGAGCAAGGTGGACCGTGCGTTCAGGTAGCGCTCGCGGTCGGCCAGGTCGGCATGGGTCAGAAGGACCTGGGCGCTTCCGAGACCATGCTCGCCCAGCTTCGATGCGTAGATTTGGGCCAAGCCCATTTGACCGACCGCCGCCGCCGCCTGGAGCTCGTTGACTTCCTTCGGGCGCGAAGACCAGCCCAGACGCTTCATGCCCTCTGCGATGGCGCCGCTTGACACCATCAGCACCTCTCGCCCATCGGCCACCAAGGCGGCCATCTGCCCGCACCACCATCCGATGGCGGTCGCGTCGACGCCACGGCCCTCGTCAGTAACGAGACTGGAGCCCACCTTCACCACAATGCGATGGGCGGACTTGACCACCTCCGTCATGCGGCGGATCCCTCGGGCCTGTCGGCTTCGATCGCAGCGTCAAAGCGTGGATCTGGATCGTCCGGCACCACGTTCTTGAGCCGGGACACATGCTCATACACGGCGCGCACCAGGGGCTCGCATCCTTCGCGCGTGAGCGCTGAAATCTGGAAGACCGGCCCCTTCCACTTGAACCGCTTGACGAAGTCCTTGACGCGGCGTTCACGGTCTTCGAGCGGCACCATGTCCAGCTTGTTCAGTACCAGCCAGCGCGGCTTCTCGTGCAGCGCCTTGTCGTATTTGCGGAGCTCTTCAACGATGGCCTTGGCTTGAACAACGGGATCGATGCTTTCGTCGAAGGGCGCCATGTCAACCAGATGCAGCAACAGGTGCGTGCGCTGGAGGTGCCTTAGGAACAGATGCCCCAGACCCGCGCCCTCGGCCGCGCCCTCGATCAGGCCAGGCACATCGGCAACGACAAAACTTTGCTCGGCCGCCACGCGGACCACGCCCAGATTCGGGTGCAGCGTTGTGAACGGGTAGTCGGCGATCTTCGGGCGGGCGTTCGAAATGGCCGCAATCAACGTGGACTTGCCGGCGTTCGGCATGCCGAGCAGGCCGACATCGGCCAGGACCCGCAACTCGAGCTTCAGCTTTTTCTGCTCGCCAGGCCACCCGGGAGTCTTTTGGCGAGGCGCTCGGTTGGTGCTGGTCTTGAAGTGCAGGTTGCCGAAACCGCCGTCACCCCCTTTGACCAGCAGCACCTTTTCATCGGGCACCAACAGCTCGGCGAGCACCTCGTTCGTTTCGGCGTCCCGGATGATCGTGCCCATCGGCATGCGCAAGACGATGTCGTCAGCAGCAGCGCCGTATTGGTCCGACCCTCGTCCGGCCTCGCCGTTGCGGGCCTCATGGCGGCGCGCATAGCGGAAGTCGATCAGGGTGTTCAGGTTGCGGTCACCGACCGCAAACACACTGCCACCGCGCCCCCCGTCGCCGCCATTGGGGCCGCCGAAGGGAATGAACTTTTCGCGTCGAAAGCTCATGCAGCCGTTGCCGCCGTTGCCCGCAATCACGTCGATCGTGGCTTCGTCAACAAATTTCATGGTGCATGCCGGTGGTTGCGATGACGGTGGTGGCAGTGAAGCGCAGACAGCACAAACGCCAAGCCCCGGAGAACCGGGGCTTGGCGGGTGACCGTGGGCGACCGCTTATTCAGCAGCCTTGACGCTCACGGTTTGCCGGTTGTTCGCGCCCTTGATTGCGTAGCTGACTTCGCCGTCAACCAGTGCAAACAAGGTGTGGTCGCGCCCGATGCCGACATTGGTGCCTGCGTGGAAGCGGGTTCCGCGTTGGCGAACAAGGATGGACCCGGCCGGAATGACCTGGCCGCCATAGACCTTGACGCCAAGCATCTTGGGTTGCGAATCGCGGCCGTTGCGCGTTGAGCCGCCGCCTTTTTTCTGTGCCATGGTGGATTGCTCCTAGAACGTGTGTGTCGAGTTCCCGGACCGATGCGATCAGGCGGAAACCGCGCTGATCTCAAGTTCGGTGAAGGCCTGACGGTGGCCTTGCCGCTTTTGGTAGTGCTTGCGGCGGCGCATCTTGAAGATGCGAACCTTGTCATGCCTGCCTTGAGCCACCACGGTGGCCTTGACGCTGGCACCAGCGACCAAGGGGGACCCGACCACCAGTTCAGCGCCGTTGCCGACAGCCAACACCTGATCGATCGTGATCTCTTGGCCAACGTCCGCAGCAATCTGTTCTACTTTGATCTTCTCGCCGGCAGCGACTCGGTATTGCTTGCCACCGGTTTTTATGACCGCGTACATATCAGCCCTTTCAGTGAAACCAACCAGTGCCTGCGCGCCGAAACCCTTCGATGCTGCAGCGCCGATGTGGTCGGCGCACTGGACCCTCGCAACAAACGCGAAGCCCGCGATCATAGCATGAGCGCATCGGCTACCACACCGGCCACCGCAATCGACAGCGGCCGAGACCGGGGGTCGAACGAAAACATCGATGGGGGCGTTCCTATAATGCGGCGTCATCCACAGGCAACCGAGACCAGCGTGCAGCCGGCGTCCCCCCAAACCACTGCGTTGCCTCAAGACGCGCTCGCGCAAATGCGAACAGAGCTCGCAGAGGTCGACGCCGTCATCCAACGCCGGCTGTCCTCGAGCGTTGCGTTGATCGACCAGATCGGTCACTACATCATCAGCGCCGGCGGCAAGCGCATTCGCCCCTTGCTGGTGTTGTTGTTCTCGGACGCCTTGGGATTCCGTGGCAAGGAGCGCTACGAACTGGCGGCCACGGTGGAGTTCATCCACACGGCGACGCTGCTGCACGACGACGTGGTGGACGAGTCTGCCCTGCGGCGTGGACGCCAGACAGCCAATGCGCTGTTCGGCAACGCGGCAAGTGTGCTGGTCGGCGACTTCGTGTACTCGCGCGCTTTTCAGATGATGGTGTCGCTGAACCGCATGCGCGTGCTCGACGTGCTGGCCGACGCGACCAACGTCATCGCCGAAGGCGAGGTCTTGCAGCTGATGAACATGCATGACCCAGACCTGGCAGTCGACGATTACCTCCGGGTGATTCGCTACAAGACGGCGAAGTTGTTCGAGGCCAGCGCCAGACTGGGTGCGGTCTTGGCAGACGCCCCGGTTGAGCTCGAAGAGGCGTGCGCCGACTTCGGACGCTCGTTGGGCACGGCTTTCCAGTTGGTGGACGACCTGCTGGACTATGAAGGGGCCACCAACGAACTGGGCAAGAACGTTGGCGACGACCTTCGCGAAGGCAAGCCGACCTTGCCATTGCTGCTGGCGATGGCACGTGGCACCGACACCGACCGCCAAATCATCCGCGAGGCCATCGAACACGGCGAGGTCGCCAGACTGGCCGACATCGTGGCCATCGTGCGCCGCACCGGCGCCATCGACGCCACGCGCGATGCCGCTCGGGCCGAGGCAGACAAGGCCCGCCAGTGTCTGTTCTTGTTGCCCGATTCAAGAGCTCGCGAAGCTCTGCTAGAATTGTGTTTTCGCTCTGTTGAACGAACAGCCTGACGGTTGAGCGTGCAACATTTCGCCGCGACGGCGAAGACGAGCGTATTCGGGGTGTAGCTTAGCCTGGTAGAGCGCTACGTTCGGGACGTAGAGGCCGGAGGTTCGAATCCTCTCACCCCGACCAATTTGGATGATCCCCGCATCGCCGATGCGATGCGCACGGGATGGAGCGTCCGCAATGCTCCGAAGCAGCAGTTGATCGCACAGACGAGTTCGGTGACACGCCGAGCGTCACCCCTGTGCAGATTTACAGCGAGATGCGGATCGGCGATCATCAGCTTGATGTGCCGACCCCCCTCCCCCGCCCTCTGATGGACACGCTGACCGAAGACTCCAAGGCAAGCCTGTCTGGTGCTGCCCGCATCCTCGTGAACGCGGGAAAGATCACGTCCCGGGTCGCCGATGACCTGGTGAAGCAAGCCAAGGAGAAGCGGACGAGCTTCGTGGGCGCCGCCGTCACGGCGGGCGCGATCAATTCAAGCGAGTTGGCCCACACGCTGTCGATGGCGCTGGCCCTGCCACTGCTCGACCTGGCCACGATCACGGCAGAGCGCCTGCCTCGCAACCTGATCGACAACCGGATGGCCCAGCAGTACCACGTGGTCGTGCTGGGCAAGCGCGGCAACCGCCTGTTCATCGGCGGATCCGACCCGACCGACCAGGAAGCCGCCGAGCGGATCAAGTTCGCGACGCAGCTGTCGCCGGAATGGGTGATTGTCGAGTTCGACAAGCTCAACAAGCTGCTGGAAGTCAACGGCGCCAGCGCGGCAGAGGCTCTCGACAACCTCACGTCAGGGGACTTCGAGTTCGACGTCACGGACGACGTCACGAGCGCGGCCGCCGAGGCCGCCGAAGTCGCCTCCGACGTCGAAGATGCGCCGGTCGTCCGCTTCCTCCAGAAAATGCTGATTGACGCCATCAACGCGCGCGCATCGGACCTGCATTTCGAGCCCTACGAGCACCACTACCGGGTGAGGTTCCGCATCGACGGCGAACTTCGGGAGATCACCCAGCCGCCAGTGGCCATCAAGGACAAGCTCGCCTCGCGGATCAAGGTCATCTCCCGGCTCGACATTTCGGAAAAGCGCGTGCCCCAGGACGGCCGCATGAAGTTGAAGTTCGGCAGCAAGGCGATCGACTTCCGGGTCAGCACCCTGCCCACCTTGTTCGGCGAAAAGATCGTCATCCGGATCCTCGATCCGTCAAGCGCCAAGCTGGGGATCGAGGCGCTCGGTTACGAAAAGATCGAGAAGGAGCGGCTGCTCGCGTGCATCCAACGGCCATACGGGATGATCTTGGTCACCGGCCCCACCGGTTCGGGCAAGACGGTGTCGCTGTACACCTGCCTGAACATCCTCAATCAACCCGGCGTGAACATCGCCACGGTTGAGGACCCGGCGGAAATCAACCTGCCAGGCATCAACCAAGTCAATGTGAACGACAAGGCGGGGCTGACCTTCGCGGCCGCACTCAAATCCTTTCTTCGGCAGGACCCCGACATCATCATGGTCGGCGAAATACGAGACCTTGAGACGGCCGACATCGCGATCAAGGCGGCGCAAACCGGCCACCTCGTGATGTCGACCCTGCACACCAACGACGCGCCGACGACCCTGACGCGGCTGCTCAACATGGGGGTGGCACCGTTCAACATTGCGTCGAGTGTGCTGCTGATCACGGCTCAGCGGTTGGCACGCAAGCTGTGCGAGAACTGCAAGGCGCAGGCCGATTACCCGCGCGAGGCGATGTTGAAGGCCGGATTCCACGAGGAAGACCTTGACGGCAGCTGGCGGCCCTACCGCGCGGTGGGGTGCAGCGCCTGCAGCAATGGCTACAAAGGCCGGGTCGGCATCTATCAAGTGATGCCGATAACGGACGAAATACAAACCATCATCCTCTCTGAGGGGACGGCGATGGACATTGCTGCGCAGGCGCAGCGCGAAGGCGTACGCGATCTGCGGCAGTCCGGCCTGGTGAAGGTCAAGCTGGGGGTCACCACGCTGGAAGAGGTGATCTCCGTGACGAACGAGTAAGCACTCCCCCGTTCGTGGCCTGAATCCACCACGGGCGCAAGCGGGATTGGCCCGACAATGCGTCATCGCAGCCCCAGTTGGTCTCGGCTGGGCATGGCTCCATGAAAGCACACTGACAGACACGACCATGGCGACAGCAGCGGCCGCACGCAACCTCAAGGAAATCGTCTTCGAGTGGGAAGGCAAGGACAAGAACGGCAAAGTCGTTCGTGGGGAAATGCGCGCCGGCGGTGAGGCAGTCGTCAGCGCCAGCCTGCGCCGCCAGGGCATCCTGGTCACAAAAATGAAGAAGCGCCGGCTCAGCGGCGGGCGGTCCATCACGCAAAAGGACATCGCCATCTTCACGCGCCAGCTTTCCACCATGATGCGCGCCGGTGTGCCATTGATTCAGTCCTTCGACATCGTGGGCCGTGGCAGCACCAACCCCAAGCTGACCCGCTTGCTCAACGACATTCGCAGTGACGTGGAAACCGGCACCAGCTTGTCGGCGGCGTTCCGCAAGCACCCCCTGTATTTCGATGCGCTGTACTGCAACCTTGTCGAAGCGGGCGAAGCGGGCGGCATCCTGGAAACCCTGTTGGATCGCCTGGCGATCTATCAGGAAAAGACCATGGCGATCAAGAACAAGATCCGCTCGGCCCTGGTCTACCCGATCGCGGTGCTGGTGGTGGCGTTCGTCGTGCTGGCGGTGATCATGATCTTCGTCATTCCGGCCTTCAAGGACGTGTTCTCGTCCTTCGGTGCCGATCTGCCGGCCCCGACGCTGGTCGTGATTGCGATGTCCGAGTTTTTTGTTGCCTATTGGTGGGCGATCTTCGCGGTGATCGGTGGCGGCACCTACTTCTTCATCCAGTCCTGGAAGCGGTCGGAGAAGATGCAGAAGGCCATGGACCGCATGCTGCTGCGGGTGCCCGTGTTCGGTCCGCTGGTCAACAAATCGGCCGTTGCGCGCTGGACCCGCACCCTGTCCACCATGTTCGCCGCAGGCGTCCCCCTGGTGGAGGCGCTGGATTCGGTGGGCGGCGCCTCGGGCAACGCCGTGTTCGCTGAAGCCACCGAGCGCATCCAGCGCGACGTCTCGACCGGTGCCGCGCTGACCACGTCCATGCAGACCACGGGCGTCTTCCCGAACATGGTGCTGCAGATGTGTGCGATCGGCGAGGAGTCGGGCGCGCTTGACCAGATGCTGGGCAAGGCCGCCGAGTTCTACGAGGACGAAGTCGACGAGGCGGTGAAGGGCCTGTCCAGCCTGATGGAGCCCTTCATCATCGTGATCCTCGGCACGCTGATCGGTGGCATCGTGATCGCGATGTACCTGCCGATCTTCAAGTTGGGCCAAGTGGTTTGATGCCGCTGGAGTGGCTGAGCGCGCCGCCGGCGTGGTGGTTCTCGCCCTGGGTGCTGGGCCTGATCGGACTTTGCATCGGCAGCTTCCTGAACGTGGTGATCCACCGGCTTCCGCTGATGATGGAACACCAATGGCAGCGCGACAGCGCCGAGATGCTCGGCGTCGCGATACCTCAGGGGCACGCCGGTGAAGGGCTGGGCATCGCCACACCGCGGTCGCGGTGTCCGTCGTGTGGGCACCAAATCCGGTGGCACGAAAACCTGCCCGTGATCAGCTACGCGCTCTTGCGCGGACGGTGCTCGGCATGCGGCACGCGAATTTCGCTGCGTTACCCGTCGATCGAACTGGGCTGCGGAATCTTGTTCGCCGCCACGGCCGCCCATGTCGGGCCTCAACCCCAGGCGCTGTTGTGGTGCGGATTCATGGCGGCGCTGGTGGCGCTCGCCGGCATCGACTGGGACACCACCTTGCTGCCAGACAGCATCAACCAGCCGCTGCTCTGGGCAGGACTGGTCGCGGCCGCGGTCGGTTGGACGGTGCCGTTGAGCCAGGCCCTGTGGGGCGCGGTGGTGGGCTATTTGTCCCTGTGGTCGGTGTATTGGCTGTTCAAACTGGTCACCGGCAAGGAAGGCATGGGCCAGGGTGACTTCAAGTTGCTGGCGGCCTTGGGCGCCTGGCTCGGCGCGGGCATGGTTCTGCCGGTCGTGCTGGCGGCATCGCTGATCGGCGCCATCGTCGGCCTGGTCATGAAAATGACCGGGTCTCTGCGCGAAGGCCGTTACGTGCCGTTCGGGCCTTTCCTGGCAGGCGCCGGCATGGCGGTCTTCCTGACCGGACCGGAACAGGTGCTGACGCTGCTCGGCTGGCGTTGATGCCGTCGCACCACCAGCCCATGGTGCCTCGCCCGCCCGTGCGCTTGGGCCTGACGGGCGGCATCGGCAGCGGCAAAAGCACCGTGGCGAGCATGTTGCGTGCGCTGGGCGCCACCGTGGTCGACACGGACGCCATCTCTCGCGCGCTGACCGCGGCTGGCGGGGCCGCCATCCCGATGCTGCGCGAGGCCTTTGGCGCCGCGTTCATCGACGACGCTGGCGCCTTGGACCGTGCGCGCATGCGAACGCTCGTTTTTTCGGATGCCTCGGCGCGTGGCCGGCTGGAAGCCATCCTTCACCCGCTGATCCGAACCGAAACCCAGCGCCAGGCCCATGTCGGCCACACACCGATGGTCGTGTTCGATGTGCCGCTGCTGGTGGAATCGGCGCGGTGGCGCGACCAGGTCGACCGAGTCTGTGTGGTGGATTGCAGCGAAGCGACCCAGGTCCGTCGCGTCATCGCGCGATCGGGCTGGACCGACGACAGCGTGCGGGCGGTCATCGAGGGACAGGCCACCCGCCAAGCGCGCCGTGCTGCGGCCGATGCCGTGATCCACAACGACGGTCTGAGCTTGGCCGACCTCGAGGCCGAGACAGCGATGCTCTGGCGGTGGTGCCTGCGTGCGTGCTGAGGCCCGGTACCATCGCGGCCGGTCATGCGCCAGCACACGAAAGCGTGTGGAACAATCCCCGCTTGCGGGCGGCCGACGCCCGCTGAGACCTGCGAGGAACAGCCGCCTTGGTTCGCTACGAATACCCGTTCAACGAAAGCATCCGCACGATGCTCAGGGTGGAGCACCTGTTCGACCGGCTGGGCCAGTTGATCCCGCGCGAGGCCGCTGTTGATCACCACTTTGCGCTGGTCACGCTGTTTGAGATCATGGACGTGGCGTCACGGGCCGACCTCAAGTCGGACGTCCTGAAGGAGCTGGAGCGCTACCGGATGCAGCTCAATGGCTACCGCGGCAACCCATCGATCTCCGAAGAAACGCTCGATGCGATCATCGGTCGGCTCGACCATGCCCACGACGGGCTCAACCAGGCGGCCGGCAAAGCGGGACAAGCGCTGACGACCAATGAATGGCTGATGAGCATCCGCAGCCGGGTGAGCATCCCCGGTGGCACGTGTGAGTTCGACCTCCCGGCCTACTACGCTTGGCAGCAGTTCGAGGGCGCGCGGCGCCGAGCGGACCTGATGGGCTGGGCTTCGTCCATGATGCCGTTGGCCGAAGCCTTGAGCCTGCTGCTGGGCTTGGTGCGCGACACCGGCATGCCGCACAAGGTGGTGGCGAGCGCCGGTCATTTTCAGCAGAGCCTGCCAACGGGCCGCAGCTACCACCTGCTGCGGCTGCGCATCGACGCGGACGCTGGCCTGATTCCGGAAATCACCGTTCACCGGCTGATGGTGTCGGTGCGGTGGATGCGCCAGGACGCCGACGGGCGGCTGAAGCCCGCTGCTGCGGACACGCCCTTCGAGCTGAGCTTGTGCAGTTGACTTGACCGTGTTGGCTGCCCAAGTGCTGTGTGCCCCGTTGCCGCCACGCCCCACGCTTTGACCCCATGAAACCGTCGACCGTCCGCATCGTTGTCTGCCCCAGCTGCAAGGGCCCGAGCCCCTACGGCCCGGACAACGCCTACCGCCCGTTCTGCAGCGACCGATGCAAGAACATCGACCTCGGGGCCTGGGCCAATGAAGAGTTCGCCTTGCCCGCCCATCCCGAGGTCGAGGGTGACGACGGCGTTGCCCATGTCGGGTCCGGGCCGGCCAAGCCACCGTCGCACTGAATGACGCCAGCGCTGGTGGGTCGGCGCTGGGTGTCTCGGCGCATCACTGCTCCGCGAACGCGCGCTCGATGACGAAGTGACCTGGGGTGGAGGTGTTGCCCTCGTCAAAGCCACGGGCTTCCAGCAGCACCTTGAGGTCGCGCAACATGCCGGGGCTGCCGCAGATCATCACGCGGTCGACGGCGGGGTCGATGGCGGGCACGCCGAGGTCGGTGAACAACTTGCCAGACGCCATCAGCGTGGTGATGCGGCCGGTGTTGCGGTATGCCTCGCGGGTGACCGTCGGGTAGTAAAGCAATTGGTCGCGGACCATGTCCCCCAGTAGCTCGTGGGCGGGGAGCTCGGTGGTCAGCAGGTCGTGGTAGGCCAATTCGTTGGCTTCCCGCACGCCATGCACCAGCACCACCTGCTCGAACTTCTCGTAGGTCTCCGGGTCGCGGATGATGCTCATGAAGGGCGCCAGGCCGGTGCCGGTCGACAGCAGGTACAGGCGCTTGCCGGGCAACAGGTAGTCGATCACCAAGGTGCCGGTGGGTTTGCGGCCGACGATGATGGTGTCGCCCACCTGAATGTGCTGCAGGCGCGAGGTCAGCGGGCCGTCGGGCACCTTGATGCTCAAGAACTCCAGGTGCTCTTCGTAGTTGGCGCTGACGATGCTGTAGGCGCGCAGCAGGGGCTTGTTGTTCACCTTCAGGCCGATCATCGTGAAATGGCCGTTGAGGAACCGCAGCGATTGGTCACGCGTGGTCGTGAAGCTGAACAACTTGTCCGTCCAGTGGTGGACGCTCAGGACCTGTTCCTCGTTGAATGCGCTCATGGTGTCAAAATTCTGGATGCTTTGAGGTCAACCGCGGATGATGCCATCCACGGGGACAAACCAGAAGTTCTGAAAAGTTAGTCCCTTATGCGCATTTGAGTCTTTGTGATCGCTCGCCGCATCGCATTCACTTGGCCGTGATCGTGATGGGCACGGACACGGTCGCACTGCGGCCAAGGGAATCGGTCGCCTGCACCTTCAGTACGTAGTTGCCCGTCACCGGCGCAGCCCAGCTCAGGTTGAACTGCAGGCCGCTGACGGCAAACATCACGCCCATCGGGATGCCAGAGATCGCCACGGACACCCCCGCGGCGCCTGGGGCGGTGATCGAAATGGTTCCCTTGAGGGGCTGGCCCGCGACGCCGCTCAGCGCAGGAGCGGTGATCACGAGGCCGTTGCTGGTCGTGGCCGCCGTGACCGTGACCGTGGCAATTGCTTGACCCTTCAGGCCCGTCTTGGTGTCGGTGGCGATGACCGTGACCCGGTACGTCCCAGCCACCGCCTTCGGCCAGCTCACCACGCCGGTGCTGGCCACCACCATGCCTGCCGGTGCGCCGCTGAGGCTGTAGGCAACCGGGTTGGCCGAGGTCAGCGGCAAGCTGAAGCTCAGTGCGCTGCCGGCCACACCGGAGAACGACGCCGCGGTCAAGACCGGCGCCTTCGGGGCGGCGATGGTGACGGTGTAGGCGGCTTGCCCCGCCAAGCCGGTCGTGGCGTCACGGGCGGTGACGGTCACCGCGTAGGTGCCTGCCACCGGCGTCGGCCAGGACACGGCGCCGGCGGCGTTGATCGTCATGCCCGACGGTGCACCCGTCAGGGCATAGGTCACCGCGTTCGGGGCAGTGACGGACACCGTGAAGGACAAAGCGGTGCCCACCGTGCCGACGATGCTGGCCGGGGTGACCACCGGCGGCGTGGCCGCGACCACCGCGCTGCCCAGCGCGGTCAGCAACTTGGAAACCTGGGGCGTTCCGAGGCCTGTGGGGGCGTCGTGGCCGACTTTCGCCGAGCAGGCGGCACAGGTGCCATGGTTGCCCGACGTGATGTCGAGAAAGCTGGCCGCGTACGTGCCCGGCACCGCGGCCACCTGCCCGTACAACAGCGCATGCGGCGCGCCGAGGACGGCCTTGGCGGACTGCGCGCGAAGGGCGTTGGCCACCGCCAACACGCCGGCCCATTGCGGCGTGGACAAGCTGGTGCCGCCAGCGCTGATCCAGCTGACGGTGCTGCTCCCGGGGGTCTGCACCGCAACGTACTGCCCGGTGGATGGGTTGGCATTGAAGGCCACGTCCGCCACCGTGCGGCGCAACGGGTTGCCCATGCCGGGCACGGCGGCGGTCTGGTACGAGGGCACCGCGGTGTAGGCGCTGACCCCACCACCCGTGCCCGACCAGGCCTGCTCAGCGCGTGCGCCCGTGCCGCTGTAGGTCAGCGTCGTGCCCCCCACCGCCAGCACGCGGGTGGACACCGAGGGCCAAGACACCGAGGCGCCGGAATCCCCTGTGGCGGCGAGGTAGCTCATGCCTGCGCCGGTGAATGCCGAATCCACCTGGGCGGTGTAGGTGCCTTCGGTGGCGCCGAAGCTCATCGAGACGACGCCGGGGCCCATCGCATTGGCCAATTTGATGCCACCGAGCAGGCTGTTCAATGACGCATCGGGTGACTCGATCAAGACAATGCGAGCCAGCGGCGCGGTGGCGTGGGCCCACTGCACGTCGAGCGCGATTTCAGTCGCCCACCCGGCGTTGTAGGCTGGTGCCGCGGTGGTCATCGTGCCGGCGGCCGTGTTGTAGACCACCGACAACTCGCAGGCGGCGCCGGCAGGCTTGGGCAGCGGCAGGGCCGTCGCCACCGAGATGGCCTTGGTGGCGCAGGTCGGCAGGCCGAACTTGGCGTTGAACGCCGACAGCTCCGCCGCGACGTTCGGGTTGTGGAAGGCGTTGACGATGTAGATGGTCTGGCCCGCGCCCAGCTGGGCGGCCTGGGCCGCGGTCAGGCTGGTGCCAGCGGGCGGCAGGGCCGGCAGACCGTAAGCGGCGCGGATCTGGGCAGGCGAGTAGGTCGCGACGACGCTGCCCCCGGCCAACGCCGTGGCCCGGTCTTCGGCGCCCGCCAGGATGCGGCTGCGCGACGCCGCCTCGATCGTTTGCGCGGTGAGCCGCTGCGTCGACATGCCGGCCAACTCGGCCGGAACCTGCTGAACGCGCGGGCCGGAGGTCACCGATGCCGCCGGATCGACGGCGTCTCGGTCGTCGGGCGGCGCGAGCAACACCGGTGCCACATGGAAGCTGGGTTGCGCCACCAGCGCCGCGGCCGACTCGGGCAAGGCGCCCGACTCGAGGGTCAGCACGGTGGTGCCACTGGCCAGGGGGGACGCCGCCGGCGGCGTGTCGGTCGACTGCGACGCGCCACCGCCGCACGCGGTCAACGCGGCGGCGAAGCAGGCGGTGAAGGTCCACCGCACAGCGGCGGTGTGAATGGGATGGGGTGATGCGGTCATGGCCTCGGTGCTCGTCGGGAGGGTGAGGGCCACGCCAAGTCAGCAGATGTGGTTCGCGCCTCGCGGCTCGAACACCCACTGGCAACCCCGCTACCGTCGCGCTTTCGCGCCTTAGGCCGGAGGCTTTGCGTCCCTGCCTTTCGGCAGGTTTGCCCTCGAATGCGCGTCCAGCCGGTGCCCAAGGGCATTGCCGGAAGAACGCGCTGCATTCAATAAAGAAACCGACTGTAACAGCAGGCGGCGGATAAATCAATCATTTCTAACACATATCCATCGAACTCATCCGAGCTCGGGCACGCCAGGGTGGGCACATTGACCCCTCGGCCCGCCGGGTCTGCCGTGTTCAAGCCCGCCCAGCCGCGCGCCGCCGATGGCGTGCGACCCCTTGAAACGTCATTGAACGACCCTATAATTGATCTGCTAGCACTCACCGAGACTGAGTGCTAACGGACAAGACGGTGCCTTCGGTGCCGTCAAGCCAAGGTGGTCGCCCCGTGGTGACCACCAACCGTTGCGACCTGAATCATTCCTAGGAGATGCCATGAAACTTCGTCCCCTGCACGATCGCGTGATCGTCAAGCGCCTTGAGCAAGAAACCAAGACCGCCTCGGGCATCGTCATCCCCGACAACGCCGCCGAGAAGCCCGACCAGGGTGAAGTCCTGGCCGTGGGCCCGGGCAAGCGCAACGACAAGGGCGACTTCATCGCCCTGAACTGCAAGGTCGGTGACCGCGTGCTGTTCGGCAAGTACAGCGGCCAGACCGTCAAGGTCGATGGCGACGAACTGCTGGTGATGCGCGAAGAAGACCTCTTCGCCGTCGTCGAGAAGTAATTCGCCGGTCCGCCCGAGCGCAAACCTTTCAAGATTTTCGGAGCATTGAATATGGCAGCTAAAGACGTGATTTTCGGCGGTGACGCCCGCGCCCGCATGGTCGAAGGCGTGAACATCCTGGCCAACGCGGTCAAGGTGACCCTGGGCCCGAAGGGCCGCAACGTGGTGCTCGAGCGTTCCTTCGGCGCCCCCACCGTGACCAAGGACGGCGTGTCCGTGGCCAAGGAAATCGAGCTGAAGGACAAGCTTCAGAACATGGGCGCGCAGATGGTCAAGGAAGTGGCTTCCAAGACCAGCGACAACGCGGGTGACGGCACCACCACCGCCACCGTGCTGGCCCAGGCCATCGTGCGCGAAGGCATGAAGTACGTGGCCGCCGGCATGAACCCGATGGACCTGAAGCGCGGCATCGACAAGGCCGTGACGGCCCTGACCGAAGAGCTGAAGAAGGCCACGAAGCCCACCACGACCAGCAAGGAAATCAGCCAGGTCGGCTCGATCTCCGCCAACAGCGACGCCTCGATCGGCGAGATCATCGCCAAGGCCATGGACAAGGTCGGCAAGGAAGGCGTCATCACCGTCGAAGACGGCAAGTCGCTGGACAACGAACTCGACATCGTCGAGGGCATGCAGTTCGACCGCGGCTACCTGTCGCCCTACTTCATCAACAACCCCGAGAAGCAGTCGGCGATCCTCGAGAACCCGTTTGTGCTGCTCTTCGACAAGAAGATCAGCAACATCCGCGACCTGCTGCCCACGCTGGAGCAGGTGGCCAAGGCCGGCCGTCCGCTGCTGATCATCGCGGAAGAAGTCGAAGGCGAAGCGCTGGCAACCCTGGTGGTCAACACCATCCGCGGCATCCTGAAGGTCGTTGCCGTCAAGGCCCCGGGCTTCGGTGACCGCCGCAAGGCCATGCTGGAAGACATCGCCATCCTGACCGGCGGCAAGGTCATCGCCGAGGAAGTCGGCCTGACGCTGGAGAAGGTGACGCTGGCCGACCTGGGCCAAGCCAAGCGCGTCGAGGTGGGCAAGGAAAACACGACCATCATCGATGGCAACGGCGCTGCCGCGGACATCGAAGCCCGCGTCAAGCAGATCCGCATCCAGATCGAGGAAGCCACCAGCGACTACGACCGCGAAAAGCTGCAAGAGCGCGTGGCCAAGCTGGCCGGCGGCGTGGCGCTGATCAAGGTCGGTGCCGCCACCGAAGTCGAGATGAAGGAAAAGAAGGCCCGCGTCGAGGACGCCCTGCACGCCACCCGTGCGGCGGTGGAAGAAGGCATCGTGGCCGGTGGTGGCGTGGCCCTGCTGCGTGCCCGCCAGGCTGCTGGCACCATCAAGGGCGACAACGCCGACCAGGAAGCCGGCATCAAGCTGGTGCTGAAGGCCGTCGAAGCCCCGCTGCGCGAGATCGTCTACAACGCCGGCGGTGAGCCGAGCGTGGTGGTCAACGCCGTGCTGGCCGGCAAGGGCAACTACGGCTTCAATGCCGCCAACGACACCTATGGCGACATGATCGAGATGGGCATTCTCGACCCGACCAAGGTGACCCGCACCGCGCTGCAGAACGCTGCGTCCGTGGCCTCGCTGATGCTGACGACCGAGTGCATGGTTGCCGAAGCGCCGAAGGAAGAGTCCGGCGCCGGTGGCATGCCTGGTGGCATGGGCGGCATGGGTGGCATGGGCGGCATGGACATGTGATGTCCGGGGTGCGGCAACGTCCGCACCCGCCCTCGCCGAACCAGAAGGCTGCAGCAATGCAGCCTTTTTTGTTTTCGGAGAACGCGCCGGCGCGCAGGGGCTGGGCGCTTGGGCTGAACGCCCGCGGGTCTCGCCTTGTGCAGCGGCCAGCACAATCCGGCCATGCTGCGACCCCGACTTCCCTTTGCTGCCCTGATCGCCTGGTCCTGCCGACCCGGCTGGGCACTGGCCTGGTGGCTGCTGAGCGCCGTTGCGCTCGCCGCCGACGCGCGCGCTGAACCAGCCACCTTGCCGGGCGCTGGCGCCTCGGCATCGCCTTTGGCCCCGGACACAGCAGTCGCCAGCCCCCAGCCACGCCGTCCGCGCATTGGCTTGGTGTTGTCCGGCGGAGGCGCGCGGGGCATCTCACACGTTGGCGTGCTGAAAATTCTGGAGCGCGAGCGCATTCCGGTGGACGTGATCGCCGGCACGTCGATGGGCGCCATCGTCGGCGGGCTGTATGCCAGCGGCATGACGGCCGACGAATTGCAGGCCGAGTTCCTGAAGATCGGCTGGGACGGCGTGTTTGCAAGCCGCGTGGCACGCCCCGAGCTGTCGCAGCGACGCAAAGAGGAAGACTTCGACATCTCACCGGTCATCGAGATCGGCATGCGCGACGGCGAGCTGCGCTTGCCGCTGGGCGCCCTGTCCGGCCGCGGCCTGGAAAGCCTGCTGCGCCGCTACACGCTGCCCGTGCGCAGCGTGCGCAACTTCGACCGCCTGCCCATCCCATTCCGCGCGGTGGCCACGGACATGGAAACTGGCCGTGAGTTCGTCTTCGATGAAGGCGACCTGGCGCTGGCGCTGCGCTCCAGCATGAGCGTGCCCGGCGTCTTCGCCCCCACCGAGGTCGATGGGCGCATCCTTGGCGACGGTGGTCTGGTCAACAACCTGCCAGTCGACGTCGCCCGCGCGATGGGCGCCGAGGTGATCATCGCCGTCAACATCGGCACACCCCTGGGCAAGCGCGAGACGCTCAGCTCGGTCACCGGCCTGACGAGCCAGATGATCAACATCCTCACCGAGCAGAACGTGCAGCGCAGCCTCGCCAGCCTGGGCGCCAAAGACGTGCTGCTGCTGCCACAGCTGGGGCCGCTGACCGCGGGTGACTTTGGCAAGACACAGGCCCTGATCGAGGTCGGTGAAGCCGGCGCGACAGACCGCCTGGACGACCTGCGCGCACTCGCCATGAGCGCCCCAGACTACCAGCGCTGGCGCGCCGCTCACGCCCGCAGCGCACCGCCCGAGGCAACGATCGCCTTCATCCGGTTCGAGGGCAGCACGTTGACCCAACCCAAGCGGCTGGCATCGCAACTGGAGTCGGCGGTGGGCGAGCCCTTCGACCCGGCGCGGGCCGAGCGCGACGCCCGACAGCTGGCGGCCAGTGGCGATTACACCCGGGCCGACTACCTGCTGGTGACCGAGCCGGGCGGCACGGGCCTGGTCTTCGACTTGGAGGACAAACCGTGGGGACCGAACTACTTCCGCATCGGGCTGGACCTGTCAACGGACTTCAAGGGCGGCGGGGGCTTCAACGTGAAGGTCAGCCACAACCGCCACTGGCTGCATGCCAACGGCAGCGAGTGGCGCAACCAATTCCAGCTGGGCAAGGTGCCGCGCTGGTTTTCCGAGGTGTACCACCCGCTGAACTGGTCGCCCGCGATCGGCGACGACTGGTTCATCGCGAGCTATGTCGACATCGAGCGGCGCGACGTGGACGTCTACAACAACGCCGACAGCCAGTTGCAAGGGCGCTTTTCGCTGCGCACCGGACGCGTCGGTGTGGACTTGGGCCAGCCCTGGCGCCGCTTGGGCGAACTGCGGATCGGCGTGGTGCACACGCGCCTGGGCGCCGACCCTGTCGTGCTGAGCAGCGCCTACGTCGGGCCGCGCGGCAAGGTGCGCGCGATCGAGTCCGGCGTGCGGGTCGGACTGGTGGTCGACCAGCTCGACTATGTGAACTTTCCGCAGCGCGGCTACCGCTTCGACAGCGAGGTGGTTGCGGGGTCACTGGACGTCAGCTCGGGGGCGGGACGCGCCGATCAGCGCTTCACCCGCGTTGATGCGCAGGCCACCGGTGTGCTGTCCCACGGCGCGCACACCGCCAACGTGGCCGTGCGGGTGCAGCACGTCGACCGCCCGCTGTTGGCGGGGCTGGGTCGGTTCAGCCTGGGCGGCTTCCATCAGATGTCGGGCTACCAACCCGGGCAAATCGAGGGCAACACCTTGGTCTTCGGCCGCCTCACTTACTACCACCGGATGGTGGCGTCGCCGTTGCTGACGCGCGGCTTCTTCGTGGGCGGCACGCTCGAAGCCGGCAATGCGTGGTCGCGTGCCAGCCAAGCGAGCCTGGGCGACTTGCGTCAAGGCATGAGCGTCTTCGTGGGCGCCGACACCGGGCTCGGGCCGCTGTATTTCGGCCTGACCCATGCGCCCGGGGGATCGACCGGCGCCTACTTGTTCATCGGCCGGCCCTGAGACGCCAGCGCCTCAGCCAACTGCCCACGACGCGATGTGCTCGGCCACCCAGGCCGGCTGCTCGTGGATGACCCAATGGCTGGCGCCGGGCAGGCGCACCAGGTCCATGTCTGGCACGTAGGCCGCCAGGCCGTCGAGCAGTGTCGGCAGCAGGGCCAGGTCGGCCTCGCCCCACAGCACGCGCGTGGGCAGCCGCACGGTGACGGCTTCAGCGGGCAGGCTCAAGGCCATCACGGGGTCGTCCGCACCGGCGGGGGGCCGCAGTGGCGACGCGCGGTAGTAATTCAAGGCGCCTTGCAGGCCTTGGGACCAGACCGCGCGGTATTGGGCGCGCACCTCATCGGTCAACCAACCGCCCCCAGGATGCTGCGCATCGACCGCGCCCATGTTGGTGAACAGGCGCCACAGCCGGGCAAAGTCGTTCTCCGACAGCAGCGCCTCGGCATCGGGGCGGACGAGGAAGTTCATGTAGGCACTGGCCGCCTGCTGCGCCGGGCTGTGCTGCAACTCGCGAAGGAAGGTCGCCGGGTGCGGTGAGTTGACGATGACCAGCCGCTGCAGCGCGTCGCGCTGCTGTGCGGCGAGGTTCCATGCGATGGCGCCACCCCAGTCGTGGGCGACCACTGCGCGCGCCTGCCCGCCCAGCTGCGCGATCAGCGCCACGATGTCCTGGACCAGGTGCTTCGGGCGGTAGGCCTCCACGGCGGCGGGCGCGCTGGAGCCCCCATACCCGCGGAGGTTGGGCGCCACGCAGCGAAAGCGGTCCGCCAGCCGGGTCATGACCTCGTCCCAGACAAACGCTGCCTCGGGGAAGCCATGCAGCATCACCAGCAGCGGGGCGCCACGCGATCCGGCCGCGCGACAGCGCAGCGTGATGCCCTGCGGCAGGTCGATGTCAAACTGCTCGATCATTCGGCCGCCTCGGGCGCCATGGGCTCGGGTGCGAGCGTCTCGGACCCGGGCTCGGCACCAACCGCCGGGGTGGCATGCACCCAGGCATGCAACGCCGACGCAGCGTCGCCAACGCCCTGCCGCTTCAGCGCGGAAAACAAGGAAACGGCCACGTCGGCCTCGTCGGTGGCGAGTTCGCCCAGCACGCCGTGGGCGGCCTTCAACGCCAGCGCGGCCTCGCGCTGGTTCAGCTTGTCCGCCTTGGTCAGCAACACCAGCAGCTTCACCGCCCCGTTGGCCAGCCGCGGGGCGACAAAGCTCAGCAGCTGTCGATCGAGGTCGGTGAAGCCATGCCGCGAGTCCACCATCAGTACCACGCCGCTGAGGCTGCGACGCACCGACAGGTAGTCGGCCATCACCTGCTGCCAGCGCAGCTTCGCGCCACGGGCCACGGCCGCGTAGCCGTAGCCCGGGAGGTCGGCGAAGAGCGTGTCCGGCGCGGCCTTGGGGCCGAGTTCGAAGAGGTTGATGTGCTGGGTGCGCCCCGGCGTCTTTGACGCGAACGCGAGGCGGCCTTGCTGCGTCAGCGTGTTGATGGCGGTGCTTTTGCCGGCGTTGGATCGGCCCACAAAGGCGATCTCGGGCAACTCGGTGATGGGCAATTGGTCCAGTTGGCTGGCCGTGGTAAGGAAGCGCGCGGTGTGGGCCCAGGCAAGCGCCCGCTTGTGAGCGTCGACCAACAGGTTGGTGGCGGCCGGGGTGTAACGCACGGGGGTCGGATGGGGCTTCATGGCTGGCCTGCAGGTTGTTCAACACCACGGCAAGCACCGACTCCTCGGCGCCCTGACAATCCACGGCTGGCAGACATTGTAAAATCTCCGGGTTTGCCCTTTAGCCTCTGTAGTCACCGTCCATCTACCGGCCATGTCCATGAAGTTCAACGATTGCCTGCTGCCGTCCCGCTTGCTGTCTTCCCGCACCCATGCTGGCGGGAAGCGCCTGTCCGTTGCCCAGCACGCAGCCGCGGCTGTGCTGATCGGCCTGGCGTCGGTGGCATCGGCCAACGACGCCAAGCCTGCCGCCAAGCCGGACCTGGCCAAAGGAGAAGCCACCGCAACCGCCGTGTGCGGCGCCTGTCACACGCACGACGGCTCGCGCGGCGTTGCCGCCAACCCCATCCTGCAGGGCCAGCACCCCGAGTACCTGGTCAAACAGCTGATCGAATTCAAGTCCGGCAAGCGGGAGAACGCGATCATGAAAGGCTTCGCTTCCACCTTGAGCGAAGACGACATGAAAAACGTCTCGGCCTACTACGCCAGCAAGAAGGCCAAGCCGGGCTTTGCCACCGACAAGACGCTCGTGGCCCTGGGTGAAAAGATCTACCGCGGTGGCATCGCCGACCGCAGCATCCCGGCCTGCTCTGGCTGCCACAGCCCGAGCGGCGCTGGCATTCCCGCGCAAAACCCCCGTCTGGCAGGCCAGCACGCCGACTACACGGCCGCCCAGCTGACCTCCTTCCGGGAAGGCATCCGCAAGAACAACGTGCAGATGTCGGGCGTCGCCGCGAAGCTGAACGACCGCGAGATCAAGGCCCTGGCCGACTACATCGCCGGCCTGAAATGAGATGACGGGCGCCACCAAGCGCCCGTCGACGGTCTAAATCCACCGTCTTTTCCGGCCCCGCGGACCGCGGGGTGGGCCGTATAGTCGATGTCACCTCGTCTGCTCAGCCCACCATGCCCTACCTCATCCGCAATGCCGACGGGCTCATTGAGAGCCTGCATCGCCAGCCCAGCGCCGAGGCCAGCGAGTTCCTCGACGACAAGCACCCGGAGGTGCAGGCCTTTGTGGGCGGCGATGGCACCGACTTCAGCCGGCTCGATGCCGACTTCGTGCGGGTGATCGAAGACCTTGTCGACGTCCTGCTCGCCAAGAACGTGTTGAATATCACCGACCTGCCGGCCGAAGCCCAAGCCAAGCTGTTTGCCCGCAAGAGCTTCCGCGAAAAGGCGGTCAAGAACTCCCTGCGCTTGTTCGAGTCGGACTTTGGCGACGTGATCTGACCGGCCACTGCACCCGGCGGGTCGCGCCTTGACCGCCGGACGATCGCCGTAAGAATGCGCTGGTCCGGACGACCTTCCCTCCATCTGTCCGAAAGCGCCATGCACTACCACCCCGACCGCGGTCACCAGCACCGCATCCCGTCCGAGATCACGCCGAAATCGCTGTTCGACCAGCGCCGCGCCTACCTGCAGGCCCTGGCCGCCGGCAGCGCCGGGGCGGTGCTGGCCACTTGGGCGGCCCGCGATGCCCGCGCTCAGGTGGCCACCGCGCGCCCCAACAAACTGGCCGCGCTGCCCGCCACCCGCAGCACGCTGTCGGGTGCCAACACCATGGAAAAGGCGACTGCCTACCAGGACGTCAGCACCTACAACAACTTCTACGAGTTCGGCACCGACAAGGCCGACCCAGCCAAGAACGCCCACACCTTGAAGACGCGACCGTGGACCGTCGCGGTGGAGGGCGAGGTCCGCAAGCCCAAGGTCTTCGACCTGGACGAACTGCTCAAGCTCGCGCCGCAGGAAGAACGCATCTACCGCTTGCGCTGCGTGGAAGGCTGGTCGATGGTGGTGCCATGGGTGGGCTACTCGCTGGCTGAACTCATCAAGCGGGTGGAGCCCACCGGCAACGCCAAGTACGTCGAATTCCTCACCCAGGCGGACCCGAAGACCATGCCCTTCCTGGGATCCCGCGTGCTCGAGTGGCCTTATGTGGAAGGCTTGCGCATGGACGAGGCGATGCACCCGCTGACGCTGCTGACCTTCGGCTTGTACGGTGAGGTGCTGCCCAATCAGAACGGTGCACCGCTGCGCCTGTCGGTGCCCTGGAAGTACGGCTTCAAGAGCGGCAAGTCGATCGTGAAGATCCGCTTCACGGACAAGGAACCGCGCACCAGCTGGAACAAGGCAGCGCCCCAGGAATACGGCTTCTATTCCAATGTGAACCCGACGGTGGACCACCCCCGCTGGAGCCAGGCGACCGAACGCCGCATCGGTGAGGACGGTCTGTTCCAGAAGAAGCGCCCGACGCTGATGTTCAACGGCTACGAGTCCCAGGTGGGCCAGCTGTACGCTGGCATGGACTTGAAGAAGTTCTTCTGAGTGGTCAACGACCTGAGCCCCGTGATGCCAGGGCCGTCCGCCTCGCATGCCGCCCCGACCAGCGTGGCGCGGCGCGTGTCCGGCTGGCTGATGAAGCCGGTGGCCAAGGTGGTGCTGTTCGCGTTGTGCCTGACGCCATTCGCGTGGTTGTTCTACGGCGCGTTGGCTTCCACCCTGGGCGCCAACCCGGCCGAGACCCTGATTCGCAGCACCGGTGACTGGACGCTGCGCCTGTTGTGCGTGACCTTGATGGTGACGCCGCTCCGGGTTGAAACGGGTGTGGCCGCGCTGGCGCGGTTTCGGCGCCTGTTCGGGCTGTTCACCTTCTTCTACGCGAGCCTGCACTTCCTGAGCTATGGCTGGCTCGACAAAGGATTGGACCTGGCCGACATCGCCCGCGACATCGTCAAGCGCCCCTTCATCCTCGTGGGGTCGCTCGCGCTGCTGCTGATGGTGCCGATGGCGGCCACCTCGTTCAACCGCGCGATCAAGGCGCTGGGTGCAAAGCGCTGGCAGACCTTGCACAAGGCGGTTCACGCCGTGGCGCTGCTGGGCCTTCTTCACTTCTTCTGGATGCGCTCGGCGAAGAACAACTTCAATGAGGTTGCCGTCTACGCCGTGGTGATCGCGGTGCTGCTGGGTTGGCGAGTGCACGATGCCTGGCGCAAGCGGCGGACCAGCGCCACCACGCAGGCCACCTGAGGCCTGCTGGGCGAGCGCGCGCGTTTCGCGCATCATGGCGGCATGCTTGAGGCCCTGACGCTGCTGCTGAGTTTTCAACTGTTCGGAGAGGCGCTGACCTACCTGATCGGCTGGCCACTGCCCGGGCCCGTCGTCGGCATGGCCGCCCTTTTCCTGGCGTGGCCTCACCTTGGCCGCGCACGCGCGGCCGTCGAATCCTTGAGCAGCGGCTTGCTCAGCCACCTGGGTCTGATGTTCGTGCCGGCCGGCGTCGGCGTGATGCTGCACCTGGGGGTGCTGCGCGAGTGGTGGCTGCCGCTGCTGTTGGCGCTGGTGGTCAGCACCGCGTTGACCATTGGCCTGGCCGCCTGGCTGTTTGCTCGGCTGCGTCGCTCGGCCACCGAACGCGCGATGAAGGTGCGATGACCCCCACGATGACGATGGTTGCCTTGCCCGTGGTCACCGCGGCGTCGATGGGGCTGCCCGCGCCATCGCCAGTGCCCCTGCCATTGCCGGTCACGCAGCTCTGGGTCTACCTGGGCACCAGTCCCTTGCTGTGGCTGGTGCTCACCGTGGGCGCCTACGCCGCGGCCGCTCGATTGCAGCGGGCGGCCGCGGGCAGTCCCTTCGTGAACCCGGTGCTGGTCGCGGTGGCTGCCATCGTGAGCGTGCTCTGGGCCAGCGGGACACCCTACCAAAGCTACTTCGATGGCGCGCAGTTCGTGCACTTCCTGCTGGGCACCGCCACAGTGGCGCTGGCCGTGCCCTTGCGCCGCCAATGGCCAGCGGTCCGTGCGGCCTTGACGCCCTTGGCGGTGGCGCTGGTTGTCGGCAACGTGGTCGGTGCGGTGGTGGCGATGGGCATCCTCCGGCTGTTCGATGCCCCCCAAAGCCTGGTGCTGTCGATTGCGCCCAAGTCGGTCACCGCGCCGGTGGCCATGGGCATCGCCGAAAAGATCGGCGGGCTGCCGGCCCTCACGGCGGTGCTGGTGCTGCTGACCGGGGCCATTGGCGCCACGCTGGCCACGCCGCTGCTCAATGCACTGCGCATCAGCGATCCGGCGGCCCGCGGGCTGGGGGTGGGCATTGCAGCGCACGGCATTGGCACAGCACGCGCCTTTCAGGTCAGCGAAGTGGCCGGCACGTTTGCCGGGATCGGCATGGCGGTGTCAACGGTGGCCGCGTCGGTGCTGGTGCCGTTGGTCGCGCGGTGGATGGCGGGCTGATGGCGGGTTGACCGCCTGGCAACGGGTCACTCGCCCCAGGGCAGCATCAGCGTCAAGGTCATCAGCTTGTCGAACTCGGGCTCGAACTGGGCGATCACGGCGTGGGGGTCCGGGCACAGTTTCTTGTCGGTGATCAAACCAAACTGCACACCACCTCCATAAGACAGGATGCTGACGCCCACGCCGATGTCGCCCGACTGCGGCACCCAGAACATCGTCTGGCGCAGCGTCGACCCACAAAACTGCAGTGGCTTGGCCGGCCCGGGCACGTTCGTCATCACCGCGGTGGCCTTTTTGGCGAACATGCCCAGCAAGGCGTCCTGCACGGGCTTGATCAGCAGGCCGGCCACCGCCAACACCGCAAACGCCAGCATCGGCTGGAAACTGCCCTTCAGCTCGTTCATCCGGGCCCGCACGGCGTACACCCGCTGAACGGGGTTGTCGATGCCGATGGGCAAGACGAGCGGCACCAGGCCGAACCGGTTGCCCAGCTGATGCGCCTTGTCCAGCGGCCGGAGGTTGACCGGCACCATGGCCCGGATCTCCTTGCCGGTCGGGTCCTCGCCGCGCCCGCGCAGGTAATTGCCGATGGCCCCGGCCACGCACGCCAGCAACACATCGTTGATCGAACAACCCAGCGCCTTGCCGACCGCTTTGACCCGGTCCAGCGGAATGGGCTCGCCCCAAGCCACGCGCTTGGCCCCCATCGGCTTGCCCTTGAGCTGCGTGGGCGAATCGTCCGGCATCAGCGCCAAAGCCGCCACGTCGCTGGCCACCTGGTAGCCGGTGCGCGCCATGTCCATCGAGCTGAACAGAGGCTGCTGCGGGTTGGACAGCAGCTCCATGCTTTTGCCCACCCCTTGACCGTACATGCCGATGGCCTTGATCGTCAGGTCTGTCAGCGGCTTGACGATGGCGTCGGTCAGCCAATCGGACTCCTCGTCCGCGGCCGAGGCCTTGCGGCGCTTGCGGGCGGGCGGGTCCGCGCCACCGTCGGTGATGGACATCATCACCGAGATCAAGGCAATGCCGTCGGCAATGCAGTGGTGCACCCGCGCGATCAATGCGCTGCCGCCCTCGTAGTCGTCGATCAGGTGGAACTGCCACAGCGGGCGCGCCGGATTCAGTGGCGTGGTGCTCAACTCGCCCACCAGTTCCTGCAGGGCTCCGCGCTCGCTCTGACCCGAGCGACGGTGCAGGTGCACCTGCACCAGGTGGTGGTTGATGTCGAAGTCATCGTCGGCGACCCAGCTGGCGCCGACCGCGTCCTCGACCACTTTCTCGCTGAAGCGGCCGTACTTCAGCAGCTTGTCCTGGATGCGCTGCACCAGCGCTGCGCGGCTGATGCCGGGCGTCAGCAACCACACGCCCACGATCATCATCAGGTTGACGTCGTTGTCCATGCGCAGCCAGGCAGTGTCGACCCGCGACATGCGTTCACTGGGCGGGGCGGCCACGGCTTGACGGGCTGCGCGCATGGCCTGGGCACTCTCGGCGGCTTCGGCGCGCGCCAGGGCCTCATCGGCTCGGGACATCGGTGCTTCTCCTTGGGGCGAAGCGGGGACGATGCTTGTTAGCATGCGGCCCGTCAATCGCCAGTTTCACCACCTCGGAGACCCCATGAGCCTGCAAGATCAATTCGACCAAGCCGTTGCCGACTCGAAGCAATTGCCCGAGAAGCCCGACAACATGACCCTGTTGAAGATCTATGCCTTGTTCAAGCAGGCCAGCGTGGGTGACGTCGAAGGCAAGCGCCCCGGCTTCACCGACATGGTCGGTCGGGCCAAATGGGACGCTTGGAACGAACTCAAAGGCACCTCGATCGACGAAGCCAAGCAGGGCTACATTGACTTGATCGCGTCGCTGAAATAACGCAGCCAGTCTGCGCAGCGGGCCGCGTCAAGCGCCCTTGCGTGGCTTGGCGGTGGCGGACTTGGCCACCGTTTTGGCACCGGTTTTGGCACCGGCCTTGACGGCCGGTTTCGGTTGTGCCGACAGCAGATGATCGAGGTTGCGTTCGATCTCGGATTCGATGGTCTTGCTGAACGCTCCCAACAGGAAGCCGAGTTTGGCCTCGAGGTCGAAGTGGTCGGCGGCGACCACCAACTGGCCGCTGGCGCCAATGCGCTTGAATGACACGGTGTCGCTGGTGTCGCCTTCCAGCACCGTGCACTCCATGTCGAACTTTTTTTCGACTTCTTCTGCCCACTGCCAGGCGATTTCGCGCGCCTTGGTCAGGCCGAGTTGGTGCTTGCGGTGAATGTGGATGTCGGCCATGAAGGGGGCTCCTGATGGGGTGTAAGGATGGCGGGTGTTGTCACGGGACCAGGGCTGCCATGGCCAGGCGCCGCTGGTCGGCCGGCAGGCTTGCCAACCGGCGCACCTCGGCGTAGAAGCGCTCGAAGTCGCGGCCCTGGCGCTCGAACAGGGCGATGAAGCGCGGCACTTGGTCGTTGTAGGCCGACATCAGCGCCAAGCTGGCATTGTTGGCTTGGGCAAACCAGCCGTCATAGCCTGAATAACCCGCCCAGGGACCGGCTTTCAAGCCCCGGTGCGCGAGGCGCATCTCGTCCATCGCCAGCCGCTTGGCCTCGCGCTTCATGTCGTCGGTGCCGGGACCGGCGTAAATGGCCGCCAGACGCTGACGGGTGCGCAGGGTCAAGGCGCGAAAGTCCTGGCGGCGCGCGTCGGCGCGCGCCGCGTCCTGGCGCAGACGATCGTCGTGTTGCTGCGCGAGCCAGCGTTCACCGCCGAGGCGTTCGACGGCGGTGGCGAAGGATTCATTGAACTCGGTGTCGCCGGCCGCATACGCCACCTGATGGGCCAGCTCATGAAAGATCAGCCGGGCCAGCTCCAGCTCGGGGTAGTTCAGGAACGTGTTCAGCAGAGGATCGGCAAAGGCATCGCCGGGCAATTTGCCCAGCGTCGAGTAAGCGGGCACGCCGTACACCGCCACCTCGAGGCCGCTGGCGCGCAGGGTCTGGGCGGCCGCGTCGGCGTCGGCGCGCTCGAAGTAGCCGCGGTAACCCACGCAGCCGACGACCGGAAAGCACGAGGTCTCCAAATCGAGGCCGAGTTCGGGCGCGGCCACCACGTTCCACACCGCCGCGCTGCGCTGAAGGTCGGCATAGCGGCGGTAGCTGGCGTTGTCGGGCAGCCGCAGTGCCTGGACGGCGAAGTCGCGCATGCGCTGGCTCAGCCGCAGGCGTTGCTGCACGGCCTCGGGCGTGGTGGGGTCGCCCAACCATTCGGGCACCGGCCGCGCCGCCGCGACGATGCCCAAGTGACCGCGCACCGACTGGCTGAGGTAGCCGAGGTCCGCGCAACCGGCCAAGCCCGCCGTCAAGGCCGCTGCGCCGGCCACCCGCCAGTGGCGCCTGCCCAACCTCGAACTCACGTCACGTTGCTCGATTCAAGTTGCGCCGGCTCGACCTCGACCAGGCAGTCGTAGAAGCTGGGGGCGCGCCCCAAATCCGTCAAGCGCTGGTGCGTGAGCTCGTTGACGTTGGTGCCGTTGTCGCCCAACTTGCGCCACCAGATGCCCAGCCCGTGAACCACGCCTGGCCGGGCACGGTCGGTGAGCTTGGCGCGGCACACGTGGACACCCCGATCGTTGCGCACCCGGACCGATTGACCGTCCACAATCCCGCGCGCGGCGGCATCGCTCGGGTGAATTTCAACCAGCGGACGGCCTTCGATGTCGCGCAAGCTCTTCACATTCACGAAGGTCGAGTTGAGGAAGTTGCGCGCGGGCGGCGAAATCATCGCCAGCGGAAAACGTGCCGCCAGCTCAGGCGCGGATTGCACGCACTCGTGGTTGGGCAGGTGGTCCGGCGCCCCGTGCAGCGGCGACGTCACCACACAGCGGCCGTCGGCCGTGGGGAAGCCGCCCTGGGCGAATGGCGCCTCCGGCAACGGCAATTTGACCCAGCCCTGCGCCCGCCAGGTGTCGAGCCGAATCGGCTCGCCAAGGGCCACGGCGGCCAGGGCCTCGTCGCTGTCGGTGAAGCAAGGGTCCTGAAAGCCCATGCGGACCGCCAGGCGCCGGAAGATCTCGGTGTTGGGCAGGGCCTCGCCCACCGGCGCGATGGCTGGCTCGTTGACCAAGGCATAGGTGTGGCCGTAGCTGGTGTGCACGTCCAGGTGCTCCAGCTGAGTGGTGGCGGGCAACACATAGTCGGCCAGGTCGGCGGTGTCGGTCATGAACTGCTCGATCACCACCGTGAACAGGTCGCTGCGCTCGAAGCCACGGACGACCTTGGACGAGTCCGGGGCCACCGCCACCGGGTTGCTGTTGTAGACAACCAGCGCGTCGATGCGTGGACCGAAGCGCTGACCATCCGGCAGCCGCTCATCGGCCTCCCGCAGCAGATCGTCGCCGATGGTGCTCATGTTGACGGTGCGCGGCTGGCGACCCATCAACAGGTCCGGGCGTTGAAGGGCGGCGCCATTGCGCGGAAACCAGCCCGACGCCGACAACAGCACACCTCCTGCCCGGTGGCGCCATGCGCCGATCAGGCAGGGCAGCAAGGCCACCAGCCGCACGGCATTGCCTCCACCGCGGGCCCGCTGCATCCCGTAATTCAGGCGGATCGCGGCGGGCGGGGTGAGCGCGTAGTCGCGCGCCAGTTGCCGGACCTCGTCGACGGTGATGCCACATTCGATGGCGGTGCGCTCCGGTGTCCACTGCAAGGCGCGCTCGCGCAGCACCGGCCAGCCTTGCGGGCCCGCCTGCACATGGCGGTCGATGTAGTCCTGGTCGAGCCAGCCGTGAACGATCAGTTCATGCATCAGGCCCAAGGCCAGCGCGCCGTCGGTGCCGGGGCGCAAGGCAATGTGCTGGTGGCACTTGTCCGCCGTCTCGGTGCGCCGCGGGTCGATGCAGATCAGCTTGGCGCCCGCCCGCTTGGCGGCCTGCGCGAAGGTCCAGAAGTGCAGGTTCGACGCGATCGAGTTGCTGCCCCAGATCAAAATCAGTCGACTTTCGGCGTAATGCTCCAGGTGCATGCCCACCTTGCCGCCGTAAGTCGCGGTCAGGGCTTCCGCGCCCGCGCTGGCGCAGATGGTGCGGTCCAACAACGAGGCCCCCAGGCGATGGAAGAAGCGCCGGTCCATGCTTTCGCCCTGCAGCAGACCCATCGTGCCGGCGTAGCTGTACGGCAGGATGGCTTGCGGGTCGCGTGCGGCGATGGCACCCAACCGCTCGGCGATGCCGGTCAGGGCATCGTCCCAGGTGCATCGTTCGAACTGCGGCGGCGCACCGGCGCGCTTGGGCCCGACCCGCCGCAAGGGGTGCAAGACCCGCTCGGGGTGGTAGGTGCGCTCGGTGTAGCGCGACACCTTGGTGCACAACGCACCGTGGGTCGGCGGGTGGTCGGCATCGCCTTGAACCTTGATGGCCACGCCGTCACGCACCGTGACCTTCAAGGCGCAGGTGTCGGGACAATCGTGGGGGCAGGCACCCCGCACCACCCGCTCGCGCGGAGCCGGGGCGGTGCCCGTGGCGTCGGTTTTGATGGCGATGTCAACGGTCATGCACAACTATGGCACAGCGCGTCCCACGCCACGACAAGGCCAGGATGCGCTGGGTAAACTGGCGTGGTTCCTGTGCCGGAGTGCCGCATGCAACTCATCGAATCCATCCTGGCCGACGCTGCCGCCATCGCCGAGGTTCGGCGCGACATCCACGCCCACCCCGAGCTGTGCTTTGAAGAGCACCGCACTTCAGACGTCATCGCCGCCCAGTTGACGGCGTGGGGCATCCCGATCCACCGCGGGTTGGGCAAGACGGGCGTGGTCGGCATCATCAAGAACGGCAGCAGCGAGCGCGCTGTTGGCCTGCGTGCCGACATCGACGCGCTGCCAATGACCGAGCACAACACCTTCGCCCACGCCAGCCGGCACCAGGGCAAGATGCACGCTTGCGGGCACGATGGGCACACGGCGATGCTGCTGGCCGCGGCGCGGCATCTGTCACGCCATCGCCATTTCGACGGCACGGTGTACCTGGTGTTTCAGCCTGCCGAAGAAGGCGGCGGTGGCGCGCGAGAGATGATCAAGGACGGCCTGTTCGAGCGATTCCCAATGGAGGCCATGTTCGGAGCGCACAACTGGCCAGGCATGGCGGTGGGCCAGTTCGCCGTCAAGAACGGGCCGTGCTTTGCCAGCAGCAACGAATTCAAGATCACGATCCGAGGCAAAGGGGCCCATGCGGCGATGCCGCACAACGGCATCGATCCGGTGCCCGTGGCCTGCCAACTGGTGCAGGCGTTCCAAACCATCATCACGCGCAACAAGCGTCCGATCGATGCGGGGGTGATCTCGGTGACGATGGTGCACGCGGGCGAAGCCACCAACGTCGTGCCCGACAGTTGCGTGATTGAAGGCACCGTGCGCACCTTCACGCTGGAGGTGCTCGACATGATCGAGCGCCGCATGCGCGAACTCAGCGAATCCATCTGCACCGGCTTCGAGACCCAGTGCGAGTTCAGCTTCCGCCGCAACTACCCACCCACCATCAACCACCCCGAAGAAACTGCGTTCGCGCGCTCGGTGATGGCCGGGGTGGTCGGGGCCGACAACGTGCACGAATTCGAGCCGACGATGGGTGCGGAGGACTTCAGCTTCTTCCTGCAGGCGGTGCCGGGCTGCTACTTCCTGATTGGCAACGGCGATGGCAGCCACCGTGTCGGCGGACACGGCCTCGGGCCGTGCATGCTGCACAACCCGAGCTACGACTTCAACGACGACCTGATCCCGCTGGGGGCCACCGTGTGGGTCAAGATGGCCGAGGCCTGGCTGGCGCAGCCCCGCCGTTGAACACCGAGCAGGGCCTGCAACGCAGGCCCTGTGCCAGGCTGAGGGTCACTTCTTCTTGGTGGGGACTGGCACAGGCGCCGGCGCCGAGGTTTGAGACGGGGCCGAGCCACCGTCGACGCCCAAACGGCCACCTCCACCCAAGCCTTGACCCTGCACCGACTGCGCACGGTAGCTGCGCAGCGAACGCACCATCTGGTTGTAGGAGTCCATGAACGCCGCGGCAATCACCTTGCCCTGCGGCGTGTTGCTGTAGCCGCCCACGCTCGCCGCGCCAGCGCCACCAAACAGGCCGCCGAAGGCGCCGATGTCCGTCTTGGAGGCGCTGCCTTCCGAGGCAGCGACCTGCACGCCCGAACGGTTGTCCACCAGCGTCAGCATGGTGCTGGCCTCGCGGGTCTTGGCGCTGCCGGCGACCGCGCCCACCACCGCGCCACCGACACCCGGCAACAATCCACCCAAGGCACCCGCCACGCCACCCGTGTTGCCTTCGCTGAACACGATGTCTGGCTGCAGGCCGTAGTCAGAGGCCACCATCTGGCCCTTGCCAAAGTTGCTGCCAGCGCGCGCTTCACCCGACTGCATCAAGGCCCGCTCGCGGTTCATGGCGTTCATGCCCGCGGCGCTGCGCTCAACGACCACAAAACAGTTGGACTGCTGAATCATGAGGCGGAGCAGGTTCGACGTGGGGGGCAGGCGGTACTGCCCCGTGACCACCGTGTACCAGCCCGCCGACTGGTTCTCGACCAACGACACCGTGCCCAGCGGCGAATCACAACGCTCCAGCGCGGTGTTGACGTTGCTGCTGGCGGCGCCCGCGGCACCGCCGGTCGCCACGGTCTTGGCGCCAGACGAACCCATCTGGACGTCGGTGGTGACGCAGCCGGTCAAAGCCGACACGGCGGCGAACAGGGCGACGGTGCGAAGGCAGGTGGTGGTCATGTGAAATGGGATGAAAGTGATGAAACCGAAACTCGAGTCTACAAAAGCCGAGCGTCCATGCCGTCAGACAATTCGTGCAATAGCACCGCGGCACCGCGCGAGCGCGGTGCCCTTCAGCGCCCGAGGTCGTGCCGCGCGGACGCCGCATCGACGTAGACGAAGGCTTGCCAGCCCAGGGCCCGGGCCGCAGCAATGTTTTTCGCGTTGTCATCGAAGAACACAGTGTTGGGCGGGTGCAGCCCGTGGCGCCGGGCCATCAACTCAAAGATGGCTGGCTCGGGCTTGATCAAGCCCACGTCACACGAGAAAAGACCACCCTCGAACACACCCAGCCGATCAATGCACGACTGGGCGTGGGCCTTCAGCGGGCGCGGCATGTTGGACAAGAACAGCAGCCTCGCGCCGTCGGCCGCCAGCTCCTCGATCAGCGCCGCGGTGTCGGCCCGGATCTGCAGGTGCGCGGGCATGGCGCCGACCAGGCGCCGCAGGTCTTCCACGGGCAGGCCCAGCCGGCGCGCGATCCGCTCGCTGAGCCCGTCGGTGTCGCAGCTTCCGCGGTCGAACGCTGCCCAATCGCCGCCCTCCTCGAAGCCCTGGAAGATCCCCTGGGCCAATGTGCGGGCGGCCTCGATGGTGGGCGCGTGCGGCGCGAGCTGTTCCATCAACAAGGCCACCGGATCCCAATGCAGCACAACCGCGCCGAGGTCGAAGACCACATCGTGGGGCGCGCGGCTCACGAGGCGCTCCTGAGGCGAGCGACCAAGCCCGCGGTCGAGCCATCCAAACCCGTCAGGTCGCCGCTGTCCAGGCGCGGCAACAGTTGATTGCACAAGGCCTTGCCCAACTCGACCCCCCATTGGTCGAAGCTGTTGATCTGCCAGAGCGCGCCGCTGGTGAACACCCGGTGTTCGTACAGCGCGATCAACGCCCCCAAGCTCGAAGGCGTCAAGCGATCCAGCATCAAGGTGGTGCTGGGCCGATTGCCAGGAAAGCGGCGGTGGCGCGCCAGCACGCCCGGCGCCATGGCGGTCGAAGCCGTGGGCGGCCGTTCGCGCTCTGCGTCGGCCGCCGTCTTGCCCTGCATCAGGGCCTGGGCCTGCGCCAGGCCGTTGGCCAACAGCAGACGGTGCATGTGCGGCAGGGCATGGGTGGGGTGCTTGACCAGGATGAACTCGACCGGGATCACGTCCGTGCCCTGATGGAGCATCTGAAAAAACGCATGCTGGCCGTTCGTGCCGGGCTCACCCCACACGACCGGGCTGCTGCCGAAGGCCAGGGGCTCACCCGCCAGGTCCACCCCTTTGCCGTTGCTTTCCATCTCCAGTTGCTGGAGGTAGGCCGGCAGCCGGGCCAACCCTTGGTGATAGGGTGCCACGCAGCGGCTGCTGAAGCCGTGGAAGTTGCGGTACCAGAGGTCGACCAGGCCCAACAGGACCGGCAGGTTGCGTTCGAGCGGCGCCTGGGCAAAGTGTCGGTCCATCGCGTGGGCGCCTGACAACAAAGCCCGAAAGTGCGCGCTGCCGATGGCCAGAGCGATGGGCAGGCCGATCGCACTCCACAACGAGTAGCGCCCGCCCACCCAGTCCCAGAAACCAAAGGTGGTCGAGATGCCAAACGCGGCCGCCGCGTTCACGTTGGTCGTCGTGGCCACAAAGTGGCGGCCGATGTCGACACCACCCTGGGCCAGGAACCAGTCCTTCGCCACCTGGGCATTGGCCATCGTTTCCTGGGTGGTGAAGGTTTTGCTGGCGATGACGAAGAGCGTGTCCTGGGGGTTCAGCCCGCGCAGCACCGGCGTGATGTCGTGTGCGTCGACGTTCGACACGAAATGCAATGTGAGGCCGCGGTGTGCAAAAGCGTCCAGCGCGGGGACCACCATTTGCGGACCGAGGTCGCTGCCGCCAATGCCGATGTTCACCACGTGCCGGATCCCGCTGTGGGCCGTGTCACGCACCCGGTCAGCGAATGAAAGCATGGCGTCCAGCGTGGCATGCACGTCGGCCGTGAACCGCCCCGCGCCGTCAGCGGGCACCCGCAAGGCCGTGTGCCATGCGGCGCGGCCTTCGGTGGTGTTGACCGCTTCACCCGACAGCAGGGCATCGCGATGCCGCTCGAGCCCGCACTCGCGCGCCAGGGCCAGCAGCAGCGACATCGCTTGGTCGTCCAGCAAGTTCTTTGACAGGTCGGCGAACACCTCGGGCGCTTCGACACTGAACTGCTCGAAGCGGCGCGGGTTGTTCGCGAAGGCTGCGCGGACATCGAAGTGCCGACCAACCCCGTCAAAGTGGCGGCCCAACGCCGCCCAGGCGTTGGTTTGGTCGCAGCGCGGGGCCATGTTCACGAGGCGGCGCGCGCGGCGTCGATCAAGGCATCCAGTCGCTGGGCATCGGCCGCGAAGGCGCGGATGCCCTCGGCGAGCTTGTCGGTGCCCATCGCGTCGGCGTTCAAGGCGAAGCGAAAGCCGGCCTCGTTGAAGGTGGTCGCCTGGACGGCGGCAGCGGCGGCCCGCGACGGGTCCAGCGCGCGTTCGATCGGCGCCTCGCTGGACTGCAGTGCGGCCAACAGGTCCGGGCTGATGGTCAACAAATCACAGCCCGCAAGGGCCTGGATCTGGCCCACGTTGCGAAAACTCGCCCCCATCACCTCGGTCGGGATGCCGAATTTCTTGTAGTACGTGTAGATCTGGACCACCGACTGCACGCCAGGGTCATTCGCGCCGGCCCGTGCCGACTCGTTCCACGCGGCGCCAGCGGCCTTCTTGTGCCAATCGTAGATGCGACCCACGAACGGAGAAATCAGCGTCACGCCCACGTCGGCGCAGGCCACCGCCTGACAGAACGAGAACAGCAGCGTGAGGTTGCAATGGATGCCCTCGTGCTCCAGGACGCGGGCGGCCTGGATGCCCTCCCAGGTCGCAGCGATCTTGATGAGAACGCGGTCGCGGCTGACGCCGGCGCGCTCGTACAAGCCCATGAGCCGGTGCGCACGCGCCACGGTGGCAGCGGTGTCGAAGGACAAGCGGGCGTCCACTTCGGTCGAGACCCGACCCGGCACCTGGGCCAGGATTTCCAAGCCGAAGCGCACCAGCACGTCGTCCACCAGCGCGTCGGTCGGGGCCCCTGGGGCAGCGGCGACGCAGTCCTTCAGCAACGGCGCATAGGCGGGCAGTTGGACGGCCTTCAGGATCAAGGAGGGGTTGGTCGTGGCGTCGCGGGGGGCGTAGGCGGCCAGTTCCTTGAAGTTGCCGGTGTCGGCGACAACGGTGGTGAATTGCTTGAGTTGTTCGAGCTGGTTCATGGCGTGGAGGGATCGTGATCGAGCGCAGTGCGCGAACGTGGATTGACCGCTGTCATCGATTTGTGCATGATCGCTTGTAACTAAATTACATGCAACTGCCGGTCGGCGGTTTCAACGAGGGGTTCATGTCGTTCGATCTGGTTTTCTTTGGGGGCACGGGCGACTTGACGTGGCGCAAGCTGATGCCAGCGCTGTTCCAGGCCTTCCGTCACGGCAAACTGCCGCCGAATGGCCGCATTTTGGCCGTGGCGCGCGATGATCAGACCGACGAGCGGTACCGCGCTTGGCTGAAAGAGCGATTTCAGGACGTCGAGGGCGCAAAGCGCCCGAACCCCGAGGAGTTCGCACGCTTCGCCGAGATGCTGCACTACCGGCGCATGGACCTGTCGCGCCCCGACGACTACGCTGGCCTGAAAGCCTGGCTGGAACAACGTGGTGCGGACACCACCGTGTTGTACCTGGCAACCAGCCCTCACCTGTTTCCTCAAGTCTGCGAACAACTCGGCGCGGTCGGCCTGAACGGCCCGTCGGTGCGCGTGGTGCTGGAAAAGCCGCTCGGGCACGACCTGGCCAGCGCGCAGGAGATCAACCGCGTGGTGCGCTCCGTCTTCGGCGAAGAGCAGGCCTTCAGGATCGACCACTACCTTGGCAAGCCTTCGGTGCAGAACCTGATGGCGCTGCGCTTTGGCAACGCGCTCTTCGAGCCGCTGTGGCGCCGGGAAAGCATTTCCAACATCCAGATCACCCTCGCCGAAAGTCTGGGGGTCGGCACGCGAGGCGACTTCTACGACCGCACCGGCGCGCTGCGCGACATGATTCAGAACCATGCGCTGCAACTGTTGACGATGGTCGCGATGGAGCCGCCATCCAGCAACGACGCCGACGCGATCCGCGACGAAAAGCTCAAGGTGCTGCGCTCGCTCAAGCCGTTCACCGAGGACAGCGTGTCCCGCGACGTCGTGCGCGGCCAATACCGCAAAGGCAATGCCGACGGCAAGGCGGTGGCGGGCTACCTGGACGAGGTCAAGGTGCCGCCAGGCAGCCCTTGCGAAACCTTCGTGGCGCTGCGCACCGAGGTTCAGAACTGGCGTTGGGCAGGCGTGCCGTTCTACTTGCGCACCGGCAAGCGGTTGGCCGAACGCGACGCGCAGATCGTCGTCAACTTCAGGCCCACGCCGCACAGCATCTTCCCGGGCACCAACCAGCCCAACAAGCTGGTGATCAAGCTGCAGCCAGAAGACGGGCTCGAGCTGCACCTGCTTGCCGCCAAGGGCAACGCACAAGGAGAGGTGTTGGCGCCGGTGTCGCTGGACCTCGACTTCGACAAGGCGTTCGCCGAAAACCGAGTCGGGGCCTATGAACGGCTGCTGCTCGAGGCCATCGCCGGACGCCTGAACTTGTTCGTGCGCAGCGACGAGCAAGAACAAGCCTGGCGCTGGGTCGAGCCCGTTCTGCAGGCCTGGCAACGGGACAACGACGCGTCCGGCGGACCACGACCTTACGCCGCCGGGACCTGGGGGCCCGCGGCGGCCAGCGCCCTGGTGGCCCGCGACGGCTTTGCGTGGTCCGAGGAGCAGTGAGCCACCGGGCAAGCCCGTGCTCACCCCACCCGATGCAGCCATGAGCATGCTGGACCGAATCAAGGCGTCGCGGCTGGCCTTGCCGCCGGCCGAGCAGCGGGTCGCCGACCTGCTGCTCGCCGATGCCCGCAACTTCGCCCTGCTGCCCGTCACCGAGTTGGCACGGCGCGCACAAGTGAGCAAGCCCACCGTTGTTCGGTTCTGCCGCAGCGTGGGCTACGACGGCCTGGCGGACTTCAAGCGCAAGCTGGCTGGCCATGTCAATGAAGGCGTGCCCTTTGTCCACCGCGCGGTGGACGAGGACGACAAGCCGGCCGACATCATGGTGAAGCTGATCGACAACACCGTCGCCGCCTTGCTGAAGTACCGCAACGACGCGATGTCGCACGCCTTCGAACGGGCCATCATCGCGCTGACCAATGCAGGCAGCGCAGGCCGGCGCATCGAGTTCTACGGCGTGGGCAATTCAGGCATCGTGGCGCAGGACGCGCAACACAAGTTTTTCCGGCTGGGCGTGCACGCGCAAGCCATCAGCGACGGCCACGTGCAGGTGATGAGTGCCACCATGCTGCAGCCGGGCGATTGCGCGGTGATCATCAGCAATTCCGGGCGCAGCCGGGACCTGCTGGACGTGGCGGAAATCGCGCGCCGCAAAGGTGCGACCACCATCTTGATCACCGCCAGCGCCTCACCACTGGCGATGACAGCGCAATCGTCACTGCAGGTGCTGCTGGCGGTCGACCATCCGGAGGATTACGACCGCTACAGCCCGATGGTGTCGCGGCAACTGCACCTGATGGTGGTGGACATCCTGACCACCGCGGTGGCCCTGCGCTTGCCCACCGAGCGCAGGCCCGCGCTGCAGGAAATCAAACGCAACCTGCGGGCAAAACGCTACGCCGATTGAACAGGCGGCTCGCCGGCTCCGAGCAGTTCGGCCAGCCCGTAAAGCCGCGCCAGCTGTTGCAGCTTGGCGGGCGCGTGCCGAAGTTCAATGCCCTGCCCGGTCGGTCCCGCCAGGCGGCGACACTCCAACAGCACGGCCAGGGCCGACGAGTCGAACTGCACCAGCGCCGACGCGTCGATCACCAGCGGTGACCGGGCGGCGGTGGCGCCCTGCATCTGGCGGATGGACTGAGCCAGCATGCGGATGGCGTCGGGCGCTTCCCGATGGGTCAGGCTGGCGGGCAACACCACCATGGCGGGCGCGTGCTCGGTCAAGACTTCGCGGCGGCGGCCTTGTTGCGCTCGGCCAGCTTGGCGATCAGGCCGTCGACGCCATTGGCACCGATTTCTTGGGCGAAGCTGTTGCGGTAGTTTTCAACCAGCCACACACCCAGCACATTGACGTCGTAGATCTTCCAGCCACCGTCTGACTTTTCGAGGCGGTAATCGAGCTGGATCGGATCGCCCTTGCCGCGCACTTCGGTGCGCACCACCACCTCGGTGTCGGTGGGGCTGGAGCGCATCGGCTTCAGCGACACGGTCTGGTCCTTCACCTGCGACAAGGCTCCGGAATACGTGCGCACCAACAGTGTCTTGAACTCGTCCTGCAGGCGCTTTTGCTGGTCCGCACTGGCCTGGCGCCAATAACGACCAACGGCCGAGGCCGTCATGCGCTGGAAGTTGACGTGAGGCATCACCTTGGTGTCCACCAGCGCCATCACCTTCTGGGTGTCGCCAGCCTGGATGCTCTTGTCGGACTTCACCGCCTCCAACACATCGGTGGAGACCTGCTTGATCAGGGCGTCCGGGGCGTCGCTGGCCGCGCGCACCGAAAACGCCATCGCGAAGGCCGCAAGGGCAATGAACAATCGGCGTGAGCTCATGGGGGTCATCCTTTCTTGTCGTGCCCGCTGCGACATGCCGAGGCAATTCGGCGATTTCCAGCGGGAAGTTCGGGTTGGACCCGATTCGTGCGGTCGAGTTCAGCGGGCCGGCTTGGCGGTCGAGTCTTTGCCCGGTTGATCGGGCTTGTCTTTGGGTTTGTCAGCGGGTTTGTCAGCGGGCTTGTCTGCAGCCTTGTCTGCGTCTTTCGCGTCGGCCGGCTCCGGCACGTCCCCATCAAACACCAGGCTGCGGCGGCGCTGCAAATAGGCGTCGCGGACGAAGGTGTAACGGTCCAGGGCGATGTCGTCGAGCACGCGGCTGGCACCCAGCAGGTTGGCCCGGGTGTTGATGATCTGCAAAGCGGTGATGCCGAACTGGGCACCACCATCGTGGATCACCACGGCGGGCGACACCGAACGGTCCAGCGGCAACGCGAAGGATTCGCGCACCGTGGACGGCCCCAGCAACGGCCACACGATGTAGGCGCCAGCGCCGACCCCCCAATAGCCCAGCGTCTGCCCGAAGTCCTCGTAGCTGTGCTCCAGGCCCATCTCGCTGGCCGGGTCCAGGATGCCGCCGATGCCCAGGAAGGTGTTGGTGCCGACGCGAACGACGTCGTGCATGCCCGCAGCGAACTTGAGCTGCATGAAATTGTTCACCGCGGACCAGGCGTCGGCCGCGTTGTTGAAGAAATTCGCCACGCCCTGGCGAACCAGCTGCGGCACGACGTTGCTGTAGACCGTGGCCACCGGCTTGAGCACGTTCTCATCAAGGCTGTCGTTGAAGCTGAAGACCTTGCGGTTCCAGTTTTCCCAAGGGTCCAGGCGCTCACCCGCGGTGCGCGACGTGGTGGCGCAACCGGCAAGGGCCACGACCGAGGCGAACACCACGATGCGCGCCACATGGCGCAGGCCCTGTGGTGTGTGCTTCATTTTTTGGCTCCATCGGCCGCGGGGGCGCTGCCCGAGTCTGCGGCTTTGTTGAACAAGAACTGGCTGATCAGATTTTCCAGCACGACGGCGGATTGAGTCTGCGTGATGACGTCGTTCGATGCGAGGTTCTTCACGTCGCCACCCACTTCCAGGCCGATGTACTGTTCGCCAAGCAAGCCCGAGGTCAGGATCTTGGCCGAACTGTCTTTCGGAAAGGCGAAGCGCTTCTCGAGTTGCATCGTGACGGAGGCCTGGAAGGTCTTGTCGTCGAAACCAATCGACTCGACACGCCCCACCACCACGCCAGCACTTTTCACGGCGGCGCGCACCTTCAGCCCGCCAATGTTGTCGAAGCGCGCAGTGACCGGGTAGGTTTCAGCAAAGCTCAGGCTGAGCAGGTTGCCGGACTTCAGCGCCAGGAACAACAGGGCCGCCGCACCGATCATCACGAACAGCCCGACCCACACATCATGACGAGATTGCTGCATCTCAGGTTTCCTCAGATCGAAAACATCATCGCGGTGAGCATGAAGTCGAGCGCCAGCACCGCCAGCGAGGCCATCACGACCGTGCGGGTGGTGGCTTGCGACACCCCTTCCGGTGTCGGCTTGCAGGCGTAGCCCTGCAGCAAGGCCACGAACGTCACGGTGGCACCAAACACCAAGCTCTTGATCACACCGTTGCCAACATCAGACCAAACGTCCACCCCACCCTGCATCTGGGACCAGAACGAGCCAGGGTCAATGCCGATCAGCGGCACGGCCACCAGCCAGCCGCCCAGGATGCCCACCGCGCTGAACACCGCGGCCAACAACGGCATGGCGATGAAGCCGGCCCAGAAACGCGGCGCGAGCACCCGCTGAACCGGGTCCACCGCCATCATCTCCATCGCGGCCAGCTGCTCTCCTGCCTTCATCAAGCCGATTTCCGCGGTGAGCGAGGTGCCGGCGCGGCCCGCGAACAGCAACGCGGTCACCACGGGCCCGAGCTCCCTCACGAGGCTCAGGGCCACCAGCAAACCCACGGCCTCTGCCGAACCATAGCGCTGCAAGGTGTAGTAGCCCTGCAGTGCAAGCACAAAGCCGACGAACAGGCCTGACACCGCGATGATCGACAAGGAGCGGTTGCCAACGAAGAACAACTGCTCGACCAGCAGGCGCATCCGCCGGAGCGTGGCGCCCAGCATCCCGACCACCCGGACGAACAGGCGCGCCGCGGCGCCAATGTCGGCGAGCTTCGCGCGAACGGCCAGGCCCAGCGCCGCGGGGTGCATCCATGACGCCATCAGCGGGCCCCTTGGACGCCGAAATCGTCGGCGACCGAACGACCCGGATAGTGGAATTGCACCGGCCCGTCCGGCTTGGCATGGAAGAACTGGTCGACCAGGGGGTCATCGCTGGCGCGCAAGGCGGCAGGGCTGCCCTCGGCCACCACGCCGCCGTTGGCGATGAAGACGATGTGGTCCGCAATCGCGAAGGTTTCCTCGACGTCATGGGACACGACGATGCTGGTCACGCCCAGCGCATCGTTGAGTTCGCGAATGAGCTTGGCCGCCATCGCCATCGAGATCGGATCCAGGCCGGCAAATGGCTCGTCGTACATGATCAAGTCAGGGTCCAGCGCGATGGCGCGCGCCAAGGCCACGCGTCGGGCCATGCCGCCGGACACCTGGGAAGGCATCAGGTCGCGCGCACCGCGCAAGCCGACGGCATTGAGCTTCATCAGCACCAGGTCGCGGATCATGGCGTCGTTCAACCGCGTGTGTTCTCGCAGCGGAAACGCCACGTTGTCGAACACCGACAAGTCGGTGAACAAGGCACCAAACTGAAAGAGCAAGCCCATGCGCCGACGCACTGCGAACAGCGCATCCCGGTCCAGACCGGCGAGGTCGACCCCGTCGAACAGGACCTGGCCCGACATGGGCGCCAACTGGCGGCCGATCAGGCGCAGCACCGTGGTCTTGCCCCCGCCCGAGGTGCCCATCAGGCCCACCACCTGCCCACGCGGGATGGTCAGGTTCACGTTGCGAAGGATGATGCGGTCGCCATAACCGCACGTGACCCCCCTCAGCTCGATCAGCGGCGGCGACTTTGGGGGGGACGGGAGGGCAGCAGGTTGCGCAGTGGCCATCTTGGGCAGGTCAAACCAGCGCAGGACGCGCCGCATTGGCGCCGCATCATAGGGGATAACACCCAGGCCCGCCGACGCCCGGCGCCACCGTGCCGGCACGGTGCAACGACGGGCGGCGGTGTTCGCGTTGGTCAGCGCGGCAGTTCGCTTTGCCCCATCAGGTACTCATCGATGGCGCGGGCCGCCTGGCGGCCCTCGCGAATGGCCCAGACCACCAGCGACTGCCCGCGACGCACGTCGCCGGCAGCGAAGACTTTGTCAACGTTCGTCACATAGCCGCCGGTGAACTCCGTGGTGGCGCGGGCGTTGCCGCGCCCGTCCTTGTCGATGCCAAAGCTGTCCAGGATGCTGGCGACCGGGCTCACAAAACCCATGGCCAGCAGCACCATGTCGGCGGGCACGATCTGCTCGCTGCCCGGCACCTCCACCATCTTGCCGCCCTGCCATTCCACGCGGACGGCTTTGAGCGCTTTGACCTTGCCCTTGTCCTTGCCCTCACCGGCGATGAACGCCTTGGTGGCGATGGCGAACTCGCGCTCGCAGCCCTCTTCGTGGCTGGAGCTGGTGCGCAACTTGACCGGCCAATACGGCCAGACGAGCGGCTTGTCCTCGTGCTCGGGCGGCATCGGCATCAGCTCGAACTGCGTGACGCTGGCCGCACCATGGCGGTTGCTCGTGCCCACGCAATCGCTGCCGGTGTCGCCACCGCCGATGACCACCACGTGCTTTCCATCGGCCCGCAGTTGGCCCTTGAGCTTGTCGCCAGCATTCACCTTGTTCTGCTGGGGCAGGAACTCCATGGCGAAGTGGATGCCCTCCAACTCACGGCCCGGCACCGGCAGGTCGCGCGACTGCTCGGCCCCGCCGGCCAGCAGCACGGCATCAAACGCCGCTTTCAGCTCGTCGGGGCTGACGAGCTCCTTCGCCCAGTTGGTCACTTTGCTGCTGTCCGGCAGTGTGCCAACCAGCACACCCGTGCGGAAGCGAACCCCCTCGGCTTCCATCTGCGACACGCGGCGGTCGATGTGGGTCTTCTCCATCTTGAAGTCGGGGATGCCGTAGCGCAGCAGGCCGCCCACGCGGTCGTTCTTCTCGAACACCGTCACCTCATGGCCGGCGCGTGCCAGTTGTTGCGCGGCGGCCATGCCGGCTGGGCCGGAGCCCACGACCGCCACTTTCTTGCCGGTCTTCACCTTGGGCGGGCGCGGCTGCACCCAACCCTCGTTCCAGGCCCGGTCGATGATCGCGTGCTCGATGCTCTTGATGCCCACTGCATCGTCGTTGACGTTCAAGGTGCAGGCGGCTTCGCAAGGCGCCGGGCAGATGCGGCCGGTGAACTCCGGGAAGTTGTTGGTCGAGTGCAGCACCTCGATGGCGTTCTTCCAGTCGCCTCGGTAAACGAGGTCATTGAAGTCCGGGATGATGTTGTTGACCGGGCAGCCGCTGTTGCAGAACGGCGTGCCGCAATCCATGCAACGTGCGCTTTGGACCTTCGCGTCCTCTTCCTTGAGGCCGATGACGAACTCGCGGTAGTTCTTCAAGCGCGCCGGGACAGGCTCATAGCCCTCTTCCAGCCGCTCGTACTCCATGAAACCGGTGACTTTTCCCATGATGTCGCTGTCCTGTTGAAGCGTGTTCGTTGACGGGGTGTGCTTACTTCGCAGCCACCGTCTTGGACGTCTTGCCATCGACCTGCTTGGCCCGCGCGATGGTCTCGCCGGTGGCCTTGCTGGCGTGGATCTCGCCAAGCGCGCGCTTGTACTCGGTGGGGAAGACCTTGACAAACTTGCCGCGCATCTCGGCCCAGCGGTCGAGAATTTCGCGAGCGCGCAGGCTGCCCGTCCACTTGTGGTGGTCCTCGATCAAACCCTTGAGCAGCGCCTCGTCGGCCTGGCCCTTGTGCCACACGGCCGGATCGATCTGGTCGGCCTGCTCGGCGGCCGTCAGCACCTTGTCCAGGGTGACCATGGACGTGTTGCAGCGCTCGGCGAATTTGCCGTCCTCATCGTAGACATAGGCCACTCCGCCGCTCATGCCCGCGGCAAAGTTGCGACCCGTCTGGCCCAACACCACCACCGTGCCGCCGGTCATGTACTCGCAGCCATGGTCACCCGTGCCCTCGACGACCGCGGTGGCGCCGCTCAAGCGCACGGCAAATCGCTCGCCCGCCACGCCGCGGAAGAAGGCCTCACCGCTGGTGGCCCCATACAACACCGTGTTGCCCACGATGATGTTGCGCGTCGCGTCGCCTCGGAACTCGATGCTCGGGCGGATCGCGATGCGCCCCCCGCTCATCCCCTTGCCGGTGTAGTCGTTGGCGTCGCCGATCAGGTACAGCGTGATGCCCTTGGCCAGGAAGGCGCCAAAGCTCTGGCCACCCGTGCCTTCCATCTGGATGAAGACCGACTGATCGGGCAGGCCCTCCGGGTGACGCCGCACCAGTTCGCCCGACAGCATGGCGCCCACGGTGCGGTTCACGTTGCGCACCTCCTCGATGAACTGGACCTTTTCGCCGCGCTCGAGGGCCGGTTTGGCCTTCTCGATCAGGCGCATGTCCAGCGCACGGTCCAGGCCATGGTCCTGAGTTTCAACCTGACGGCGAGCGACATCGCTTGGAACCGTTGGCAGGTGGAAGATGCGGCTGAAGTCCAGGCCCTTGGCCTTCCAGTGTGAGATGCCTTTGCGGGTGTCGAGCAGGTCGGCGCGTCCCACCAGCTCGTCGAACTTGCGGATGCCCAGCTGCGCCATGATCTGGCGGGCTTCCTCGGCCACGAAGAAGAAGTAGTTGACGACGTGCTCGGGACGGCCCTGGAACTTCGCACGCAACACCGGATCCTGGGTCGCCACCCCGACCGGGCAGGTGTTGAGGTGGCACTTGCGCATCATGATGCAGCCTTCGACCACGAGCGGGGCGGTGGCGAAGCCGAACTCGTCGGCGCCCAGCAAGGCACCGATCACCACGTCGCGCCCGGTCTTCATCTGGCCGTCGGCCTGCACGCGAATGCGGCTGCGCAAGCGGTTCAGCACCAGGGTTTGCTGCGTTTCGGCCAGGCCCAATTCCCACGGCGTGCCAGCGTGCTTGATCGACGACCAGGGCGACGCGCCCGTGCCGCCGTCATGGCCCGCGATCACGAGGTGGTCGGCCTTGGCCTTCGCCACGCCGGCCGCGATGGTGCCCACACCGACCTCGCTGACCAGCTTGACGCTGATGTCGGCGCGCTTGTTGGCGTTTTTCAGGTCGTGGATGAGCTGGGCCAGGTCCTCGATTGAATAGATGTCGTGGTGCGGCGGCGGGGAAATCAAACCCACGCCAGGCACCGAGTAACGCAAGAAGCCGATGTAGTCGGACACCTTCCCGCCCGGCAGCTGACCACCCTCGCCCGGCTTGGCGCCCTGAGCCATCTTGATCTGGATCTGATCGGCGCTGACGAGGTACTCGGTGGTCACCCCGAAGCGGCCCGACGCCACCTGCTTGATCTTGCTGCGCAGCGAATCACCCGCCTGCAGTTCGTAGTCGGCCACAACCACCTTGCCGCCCACGACGTCGCTGACCTTCGTGCCAGCGACGATGGGGATGCCCTTCATCTCGTTGCGGTAGCGCGCCGGGTCTTCACCGCCTTCGCCGGTGTTGCTCTTGCCGCCGATGCGGTTCATGGCAATGGCCAGGGTGCTGTGGGCTTCGGTGCTGATCGAGCCCAACGACATGGCGCCAGTGGCAAAGCGCTTGACGATCTCCGTGGCGGGTTCGACTTCGCTGAGCGGGATGGCCTTGGTCGGATCGATCTTGAACTCGAACAGACCGCGCAGCGTCATGTGCCGGCGCGACTGGTCGTTGATGATCTGCGCGTATTCCTTGTAGGTGTCGAACTTGTTGCCGCGCGTGCTGTGCTGCAGCTTGGCAATCGCGTCCGGGGTCCACATGTGCTCCTCGCCGCGCACGCGCCAGGCGTACTCGCCGCCGGCGTCCAGCATGCTGGCGAGCAGCGGGTCGTCGCTGAACGCGGCGCGGTGCATGCGGATGGCCTCTTCGGCCACGTCGAAGATGGTGATGCCACCGATCTGCGACGCCGTGCCGCGGAAGTACTTCTGGACGAGGTCCTTCTCCAGGCCGATGGCCTCGAACAACTGGGCGCCGCAGTACGACATGTAGGTCGACACGCCCATCTTGGACATGATCTTCGACAAGCCCTTGCCGATGGCCTTCACGTAGTTGTAGATCGCCTTGTCGGCAGACAGCGCGCCGGGCAGCTCGGCGTGCAGAGACGCCAGGGTTTCCATCGCCAGGTAGGGGTGAACCGCCTCGGCGCCGTAGCCGGCCAGCACGGCGAAATGGTGGACCTCCCGTGCCGAGCCCGTTTCAACGACCAGGCCCGCGGTGGTGCGCAGGCCCGCACGCACCAGGTGGTGGTGGACGGCCGACAGCGCCAGCAGCGCGGGGATGGCCACCTTCTCGCGGTCCAGCCCGCGGTCGCTGATGATGAGGATGTTGTGACCGCTCTTCAGCGCGTCGGTGGCCTCGGCGCACAGCGAGGCCAACTTGGCTTCAACGCCCTCGTGGCCCCAGGCCAGCGGGTAGGTGATGTCGAGCAGGTAGCTCTTGAACTTGCCGTGGGTGTGCTGCTCGATGTGCCGCAGGCGCGACATGGCCTCGAAGTCGAGCACCGGCTGCGGCACCTCCAGGCGCATCGGCGGGTTCACCGCATTGATGTCAAGCAGGTTTGGCTTTGGGCCGATGAACGACACCAGCGACATCACGATGTTCTCGCGGATCGGGTCGATCGGCGGGTTGGTGACCTGTGCGAACAACTGCTTGAAGTAGTTGTACAGCGGCTTGTTCTTGTCGGACAGCACCGCAAGCGGCGAGTCGTTGCCCATCGAGCCGGTGCCCTCCTCGCCCGCCTGGGCCATCGGGCTCATCAGGAACTTGATGTCTTCCTGGGTGAAGCCGAACGCCTGCTGGCGGTCGAGCAAGCTCTCCGTGAACGTGGGCGGTTCGGCGGCCGCCGGAATGTCCTCCAGCTTGATGCGGACGCTCTCGATCCATTGCCGGTAGGGCTTGGCCGACGCGAACTGGCTCTTCAGCTCCTCGTCGTCGACGATGCGGCCCTGGTCGAAGTCGATCAGGAACATCTTTCCGGGCTGCAGGCGCCACTTCTTGACGATCTTGTTTTGCGGGATCGGCAGCACGCCCGACTCGGACGCCATCACGACCAGGTCGTCGTCGGTGACGATGTAGCGCGCGGGGCGCAGGCCATTGCGGTCCAGCGTGGCGCCGATCTGGCGGCCGTCGGTGAACACCATGGCGGCTGGGCCGTCCCAGGGCTCGACCATCGCAGCGTGGTACTCATAGAACGCGCGCCGGCGCTCGTCCATGGTGGTGTGCTGCTCCCAGGCCTCGGGGATCATCATCATCGCGGCGTGGGCCAGCGGGTAGCCCGCCATCGTCAGCAATTCAAGCGCGTTGTCGAAGGTCGCGGTGTCACTCTGGCCTTCGAAGCTGATCGGGTAGAGCTTGTTCAGGTCGTCGCCCAGCACCGGCGACTTCATCACGCCCTCGCGGGCGCGCATCCAGTTGAAGTTGCCCTTGACGGTGTTGATTTCACCGTTGTGCGCCACCATGCGGTACGGGTGCGCCAGCGGCCACTCGGGGAAGGTGTTGGTCGAGAAACGCTGGTGCACCAGGGCCAGCGCCGACGTGGCCCGTGGGTCCTGCAAGTCCAGGTAGTACTTGCCGACCTGGTCGGCCAGCAGCAAGCCCTTGTAGATGATCGTGCGGCAGCTCATGCTGGGCACGTAGTACTCGTGGCTGTGGGTGAGCTGCAGCCGCTGGATCGCCGACGACGCCGTCTTGCGGATCACGTACAGCTTGCGCTCCAGCGCGTCCGGCACGATCACGTCCGGGCCGCGGCCAATGAAGATTTGCCGAATGATCGGCTCCTTCTGGCGCACCGTGGGCGACATCGGCATCTCGCGATCAACCGGCACATCGCGCCAGCCCAGCAACTCCTGCCCCTCTGCCTTGACGGCGCGCTCCAGGGCCTGTTCGCAGGCCAGTCGGGAGGCGTGCTCTTTCGGCAGGAAGATCATGCCGACGCCGTACTCGCCAGGCGGCGGCAGCTCCACCCCCTGCGAGGCCATTTCGGCACGGTAAAGCTCGTCGGGGATCTGCAGCAGGATGCCCGCACCGTCGCCCATCAGCGCATCGGCGCCGACGGCGCCGCGGTGATCCAGGTTCTCGAGGATCTTGAGGCCTTGCGCAATGATGCTGTGCGCCTTCGCCCCTTTGATGTGCGCCACGAAACCGACGCCACAGGCGTCGTGTTCGCTGTCGGCGCGGTACAGGCCGTTTGCCGCGGCGTGATCACGCTCCACGGCGGTGGCGGTCGACGTGGGGACTGGGGGGGCAGCGGAATTCAAGGCGGACGGTTCCATGGCGCGTTCCGATCAGGGTTCAGGGCCGCGAGCTTACTGCAGCGCAGCATTGGGTTCAAGCAAATATCGCCTCACTGTGACCCCAATTATTAGAGTGATCCACTGGATATAAAATAAATGGGGTCAGAGACAAATCAGGCGCGCGGGCTGGGCGGTCGCCCGCGCCGGCCAGGCAGCAAGCGCCGTGCCTGACTGCGGGCCAGGGATTCGGTGAAAGCCTCGTCGCCCAGCACCCAACCGCCGTCGGTGGCCGCCGCCACCGCCTGGGCGCGCTGAGCGTCCACCGACGTGGTGCAGAGCTGCTGAAAGCGCGCTTCGCGCTCGAATGGCGTGTTGCCGATCTGCCAGTACGTCGGGTGGTCCGTGACCAGGGGATCGGTGCGCCGGCCCAGGTGATGGGCGGCGCTGCTGGCCGCCCAATCGGCGGGGTGATCCACCAAGCCCGCACAGACGGGCGCCAGGTCAATCAGGCGCATGGCGTCCACCACCCAGGCCGAGGCCTGCAACACGGCGCACCGGTAGCGGCCGTCCCACGGGCTTCCGGACTCACCGTGACGGGCATTGAATGCCCCGACGTGCCGTCGTCCCAGCCGCTGCATCGCGAGGCTGAGGTCCTTGCCCTGCCGTGGCGTCAGCAGCAACTGCAGGCGATCCGGCAGGACCACGTAGGCGTGCACCGCCACGGCCAGCTCGCGCGTGACCACCAGCAAGGCATCAAGCAGCTGGGCACGGTCGACCTCGTCGTGGGCGATGACGGCCCCGGCGCGCGCGCGGTGAACCACGTGGTGAAGTTGCTGGTCAATCGCCAGCCGGGGCAGTCGTGCCATGAATTCCAGAGCGGGGAGCGGCCCCGCCAGCGTCAAAGATTCTGGCTTGAAATCACGGCCGGGCGGCGGGGCGACGACGCGGCCGCCAGCGTGGAATCGAACTCCACTTCGATTCGCACCAACGACTTGACCACACGGCCGTCGACCTGCCCGGGCGCGAAGCGTGTGGCCATGAACACCCGCCGGGCCTGCGCTTCGAGCGCCGGCGGCAGGGTCGGACCATCGGGCACCATGCGCTGGGGCCAACCCGACTCGTCAATGAACAAGGAGAACACCGCCTTGAACCGGCCCACGACACCCGCGCCGGCCGGCCAAGGCAGCTGAACGTCGTCCAAGGGGGCGGGCGCCTGTGTGAGCGCCTTGCGCAGCACGTAGCCGTCGACCGCGGGCAGATTGGCGCCCGGCACCTGCGCGGCAGCGGCGGCTTCCTCAGCCGTGGCGGTGGCGGTGCCGACGGTGGGCGGGGCGTCGGGCGGCGATGGGCGCGGTGAGACGGCGGGCAAGTCAGGCGCCGCAGCGGGTGCCGGGGACTCGGTCGAGTCCGGTGGTGTCCATGACGCGGCGGTGGTGGCAGTGGCCGTGGCGAGCGGTGGCTCGGTGACGCCCGTTGGGACGGGCATCGACAGGTTTGTCACCGCAATGAGGCGAACCGCCACCGTCGGTGACGAGGCCGCCGTCAGCGCGGGGGCGGGCCCGAGGTCCAGCAGCACGAGGCCGTGAAGTGCAACCGACACCGCGACCGACGCCGCGACCGGCCACGCGCACAGCATGCGGCGCCGCGGCCGCGCGGCCGTGGCGCGCGCCTCAGTCGATGAGCTCACGCCATGACGAGCGGCGCGTCGGCCCGCTGCCCGCAGGCAGCACTGGCGACAGGCTGATCTGTTCCGTCTTGCCTTCGCTGTCCTTGACGTACAGCGTCGAGGTGCCCGGATCGCCGTTCGCGCCGCTGGTGGTCGCGCCGGTCAGTCCGACGATCAGGGCCTTGTCGCTGTACAGCTTGCCGATGGCCTGCTCCGACTTGGGCTTCAGGCCCGTGTTGATGTCGATCTGGTACAGCCAGGACGAACCACCCGACTTGCAGGCGTCGCCGCTCGGCACCGCGGTGGCAACGGCCAGCGTCGATCCCAGCAGGCCCATGTTCGTGACGATGCGTTCCGCGCTGACGGGCAGGTCAAACCACCAGCCGTCCTGGGTGTCCCAGTTCACCGAGTTGGTGGGCGTCACGGTGTTGGCGGTTCGGTCCGTGACGGACACGGTGTGCTTCACCACGTTGGTATTGGTGCGAACCACCCCGAGCCCGGTGGAGGTCAGTTTGTCCTTCAACAAGTACAGGGACTGCTGGGTGGTGTCGTTCACGTCGCTTGTGCCCAGGAAGCGGCCCGTGCCCACGGCCACGGCCGCGTAGAGGCCGTTGATCAACACCGGCTCTGGCCGTGCCGTGATCGGCTGGGGGGCGCCCGAGCTGGTCTGAAGCTGGGCCATCAGGTGCGCCGCCTGGTTGGGCGGGTACAGGTTGTCGATGTCGAAGCGCCAGAGGTTGCCCAGCAAGTCGCCGCCGTAGAAGCGCGTGGTGGTGTTGTTGGTGGCCTTGTCGACCCAGGCATTGATCTTCGCCAGCCCGCTCGGCGTGGCCGAACTGCCCGCCGTGGTCGGGAGGTCGAGCAGCTTGGCCCCGGTGTAGGCGTTCAGCACAAAGAGCCGGCCTTTCCCGTCGTTGGTGTTGTTGTAACCAGAGGCGAAGGCCACCACCCAGGTGCCGTCGGCCCGCTTCGTGATGATCGGGTTGCCGTAGCTCAGGCCCAGGTTCGTGTCGGTGAACTCCCACAGGGTCTGCGGGTTGTCCGGGTCGGTCACGTCCAGCGCGAAATACGCGCGGCCACCGGCACCGAGCCCCCCCACCAGGATGGTTCGCCATGCCCCGCTGACATAAACGTCACCCACCACCGGTTCGGCGTCGACGAAGTACTGGTGCAACGACGCGTAGTTGGCATTGGCCAGCTTGTACATGTTGGGCATGACGGCGGTGGGCACGTACGCCCACAACTCCTCGCCAGTGGCGGCGGAAAACGCGTGCAGCATGCCGTCGTTGGCCCCGGCATACACCATGGGTTTGCGCGAGGCCTTGCTTGCCGCGTAGCTGGCGTAGCCAGCGTCGGTGTAGGCAAACGGGGGCTTGCCGACGTACACGGGCGCACCGGCGATGATGTCGCCGAGCACCTTGCGCCCCTCCAGGGTGTTGCGACTGCGGAACAGCGGCGAGGTGGTGTTGGTTTCCTCGTAGGTGGCGTCACCGCGCAGGTAGTTGATGAGGTTCGTGGCGCTGTTTGCGAGCGTGACGTTGGCCGCCACGAGGGTCGAACATTGAGCGGCCACCACCGTCTTGCTGCAAAAGTTCAGGAAGTTCGACGCGGTGTAGCCGTCGGCGTCCAGGTTGGTGAAGTTGAACAGCCGCAAGGTGGGCGTCGTGGGCCCTTGGCGGTAGTAGATCTTGCGGTCGGACCAGGTCTTGGCGGCCAGCATCGTCTGCGCCGACCACACGACCGTGTCGCTGATCTCGCCGGTGGCGCCATCGACGGAATACGACTTCACGTCGCCCGTCCACTCGTTCGTCTTGTAGCCCGCCTGGAAGACGCGGTTCGCGTCGTTGCCGCCCGCGTCATCGGGCACCAGCACCAAGGTATCGAAGGACGCCGCCGCACCCGAGCCGGTCGAGCCCGCGATCGAATTGACCACGCCACTGATGGCGGCGCTGAGCGCCGTGGCATCAAGTGCCGAGTAGTACTGACCACGGCCATTGACCGCCGCGTGCCAGAGGTCATCGATGTTGCGCGCATCGCCCGATCCGCCGCTGATGATGGTGGTCGTGGCGGGCCAGTTCTTGGTGCCATTCTTCAGGGCCACGTAATCGCCGCTGGTCTGGGTCAAGTAGTTCTTGTCGTAGGCCAAGGTGCCGCTGACGCCCAGGCCGATGGTGAAAGTGGTCAGGTGTTGGGCTGTGTTGGTGTCTCGCCCCCCGCCAGGAACGATGTCGGAACAGACGTCGGTGGCCACACCGGCCGCCGTCGTCGACGCGCAGTTGCCCAGCGCGGCGTTGCGCAAGTCGGTGCTGTAGTAGTACTGCGCCACGTCGGACAGGGTGTCGCTGGAGCCACCGCTGGTGGTGGTGGTGACTTCCGGGGTGCCCGTGGTCGGACCGATCTTGCTGATCTGGCTGATGTTCGGGTCGGTCACATTGTCGGTTGTGCTGGTCGTCGACGGCGTCGTGGTGGTCACGCCGGAAGCCGCCAGCGTGAAGGTGCAGTTCTGCGTGACGATCGTGGACCCATCTTCGTAATTCGGGTTCGTCGTCGTGTTGGTCACGATTGGCGCAGGAGCGACCGGGCTGCTCGGCGTCGTCGTGGTCGTGGTCGTCGCGTCGCTGGTGCCCGTCACGCTGCCGTTGGTCACCGTGACCGTGCGGGTCGCGACCACGGTGTCCTGCGAATAGGTCGTGGCCTGTGTGGTGAACGATTCAGTCAAGGTCTGCCGCGTCGTCAGTGTTCGCTTGCGACCAAAAGTGCACCCGCTGGTGGTGACTTCCACCTTGTTGCGCGTGGTCACGCGCGTGGTCTTGGTGAAGCTGTCGGTCTTGGTGACCGTCACGGTGGTGGTGGGCGTCTTGGTGACGGTGGTGCTGCTGCCACCGTCGTACATCGGGCGCAACTCGGTGGCGTCCTGGTTGCCCACCAAGGTGCCATCCAGCTTGTAAGGGCCGTAGGTGCTGCTCTCCGCCACCCCGGGGCTGCCACCCGAGTTCCAGTAACCGTCCGTGGTCAGGATCGCGAAATTCCGTTGGCAGGCGTACTCCATCGGGTCGTAGGTTTGCCCGCTCACCTTCTTGGCGTAGTACTGCCCCACCTTGGCCAAGGCCCCGCGCAGCGGGGTGCCCCCTGCCGGCGCAGCGCCGTACAGGCTGCTGTAGAAATTCGCCTTCTGCGTGGCATCAAACACCTTCACATCGCGAAAGTTCGCGCCATCGGTGATGCTGGTGCTGTTGATGCGGCTGAAGCCCACGCGGTAGCCCGAGTCCAAGGCCTGCACCGCCTTGCCCACCGCGGTGCGCATCAGCAAATAGCGCTTGCTGTAGTACGAGTACCAGTTGGCGTAGTTCTGCGCGTCCGTGGAACTCGCCGTCATCGTGACCTTCGTGAACTTGCTGCTGCCCGGCGAGGCGCCGATGGTGCTCATGCACTCCTGGTAGAAGGTCGTCGAGGTGATGACATTGCCCGAGCTGTCGTAGGTCCAACCCATCTTGGGCTGCAGCGTGCCGGTCGTGGCGTAGCGGTAGTAGAACGTGTTCGTCAGGTCCACCGTGCCGGAAGTGCTGACGTAGCCGTCGGTCTTGGCGGCGGTGAAGCTGGCGTTCGCGTAGTTGGTGTTGGTCGAGGTGATTGGCGGCGAGTAAGTCACCGTCGGGTCATACGCGAGGCCGTTGCACTGCGCTGAGTACAGGGCGTAGACGTTGGTGTTGCCATTGATCTCATCGGGCATGTAGCTCCAGGCCATCGACCCGGAGTCGTCCAGGATGAACATCATGTTCGGCTTGGCGCTCACGTTCGTGCGCGTGATCAAGGGCTCCGACGAAATGTCCGTGGTCGCCGCCGACAAGGGCTTCGCGCCCATCGCCAACAGCACCATGGCCGCCAATACCAAGGCGGCGTGACCCGTGCGTGAAGATGACCACAACATGATTGACCTCGAAGTAAAGCCCCAGCGGACAGGCCGCCTGGCGAAAGTGAAGCTCAGGGCCGGCGGACCGGCGCGGGGATCAGAAATGAACGATGGTCTCGGTGAAGGCCACCGTGTTCCGTGCGCCTTCTATGCGCACGATGATTCGGTAATACGGCCCCGGGTCGACCACCGTGCCGCCGCGCCCGGAGGGATAACCCAATCCACCGCGGCCAAAACCCTCGTTGAGCGTCGCGGTGATCGGCTTGGCGCACGAATTGCCGGCAGCGTCAGGCGCCCCGGCCAAATTGCACAACCGGGTGATGACGTACTGCGCGCGGTCGCCAGTGGGCAAGTTGGTCACCGGCGAGGCCGGGATGCACGTGGTCCAACTGCCGGACGCATACGGTGTGGCGCAGTTGTTGCCCGCCCAATCGGCGACGACGCGGGTGGGGTCCGATGTTCGGTTGCCGGTGGGGTCCAGCGCGACCTGCGCCACCGGCTGGTAGCCCGAGCCTGCCTGCACGGCGTCCAGCTTGCCGGTTTGACGCAAGACGACCAGCGCGTTGATGGCCGCTTCCACCTGGAGGCCCGAGGTGGACACGCTGGCCTGCTTGAAGCCCAGGTTGCCCACCACCAGGCTCGTCGTGTCGACCGAGCGAACCAAGGCCACCGCGGCCAAGGACATCGCCCCCAGGGTCAGCAAGGCAAAGAGTAACGACGCCCCCTGCTGGGCGGCGCGGCACGCTGTCCGCCCGGGCACCGAGGTCACCGTGGGTCGAAGTCGCATCATGAGCGCCACAACAGGTTGCGGATCGGCACGACCGTGTCGTAGACCTTGTAACGGTAGCGCTTCCAATCGTTGGTGGTGATGTCGAAGTTGACGTTCAAGGTGAGGCACTGGCTGCTGGCGCAAGGGGTTGACCCCGTGACCGTGGGCGTGGCCCCCAGGTCCCACACGGGCGCTGTGGGCGTGACCTCGTCGGTTTCGTACTGGGTGCTGCGGGTGACGATGGCCAGGCGAACGGCGACCACCTGGGCCCACAGCGCTGGCGTGGTGGGTTCGACGTTGTCGTACACGTCGATGACGCCGTTGCCATCGGTGTCCTTGCCGTAGAAAGCCTGCAGGTTGACGACGTTCGGGAACAGGTCCTGCGTCGACAGCGACGGGGGGACGGTGGTCGTCACGAACTCGGACAAGCGCAGCGTGCCTGCGACGACGGCGTAGCTGCGGTCGACCAAGCCCGCCCCCAGGTTGACCAGGTAGCTGCCCGCGGGATAACCCCCTGGCGGGAACAGGGCCAGCAACGCGGCCTGGTTGGCGCCGTTCCACTGGTTGGTGTCGCCGGCACCCGAGTTGTGGGCAATTGACTTGCCCGCCACGCTGCCCGTGCCGAGGTTGCGAAACACCGTGCATTGGTTCACGGCGGTGGGCGGGTCAGGCACCGCCACCATCAGGTCACCCGGGTTCACACCCACGGTGTTGTTGACCGCGAACTCGTCCACGCCAGCACCGGCCAAAGGGTGATCGCTGGTGACCCGGGTCGGCACCGAGAAGCTTGGCTTCGATGTCGCGTAGATCCGCACCGTGTCCGGCGCACCGCCCGCGCCATTGGTGATGATCACCGGCGCCAGCCGGCGAACCGCGCCGCCGTTGCCCGCGTTGAAGGCGGTAGCACGGACATTGCAACCCAGCCCGATCTGACTGGTCGTCAGGCCATACCCCGCCATCTCCAAGTCGCGCTGCAGCGCGTAGAGCGCGAGGTTGCCGGTGAGCTGGGCGTCCGAACCCGAGGTCGTGGTGCGCTTCTGGCCCTCGACGGCCAGCAACACTTGCGAAATCACCAGCACGGCCAACAGGCCGATCAGCAGGCCGACCATCAGCTCGATCAGCGTCACGCCACGCTGGCGGCGGCGCAAGGACAAAAGACGTCGAGTGCGGCGCATGGCGGTTCAGATGCGGATCGCCGCCGCCGTGGCGTAGGTGCGCGTGTCTTCGCCGGGCGGTGTCCAGGTGATCGTGATTTCGACCAGGCCCGTGGCCCCCGGCCTGAGGACCAAGGTGCCACCGGGCAGGCGCGCGGCCACCTTTTGCTTCAGGACATTGCACGGGTTGAACGCGTCGCACTGCGCCGTAACCGTGTTGTATTGGTCGATGGACGCCACGTTGGCCCACATCGTGCCAATCAGTTCCTGCGCCAGGTAGGCCGCGTCGCCACGCAGCTTCGAGCCGGTTTGCGCCTGAGTCATCGAGGCCTGCAGGCCAACGATGCCCAAGACACCAAAGGCGAAAATCAGCAAGGCCACGAGGACTTCGAGCAGCAAAAACCCTTGCTGAAGCGGACGCGGCGCAGGCCGGTGGCGGGCGATGGTGTGATGAGGTGACATGCGGAAGGCCGTCAGGTGGGGCAAAGCCGCGGGTCGCCCGACGCGGTGACCTTCTTGTCGCAAACGCGCACGGCGCCGAGCGGGCTGATGTCGACGCGGTAGGCGCGGTCGCCTGTGCCGTCGGTGGGGGTGGTCAGCAAAATTCGGTTGATCTGGCCCGCGGCCCCACTGGGGCGGCCGAAGGCATTGAAAACAATGGACGACGCCTGGGTGGTGTTGTCGGCGAGGGTCGCCTTGACCACGGCGATGGCGCCCCCGTCGGCCGCCAGTTGCAGGGCGAGGATGCGAGGCTGGACCGTTTCGCTGACCCCCACATCGCACAAGCTGTCCGGGTCGTCGCGGCTGACCACCCACGAGCCCCGCACGGACGACGCCGCGCAATCGCTGCCCAGGTCGGTGACCAGGGTGAATCGCACGCTGGTGTTGCGGCTGATGGCTTCGGCCCGCGCCTTTTGAAGCCCGGTGGCGATGGATTCCGCCGCGTTTCGGACCTGCGAATTGCGCAGCTGCTGACTGACCTCGGGCGCGACCGCCACGGCGAGGATGCCGATCAGGGCCACGACGACGACCACTTCGATCATCGAGACACCGCGAAGTTGCCGACGTGCGACCAACATGGCCGTGTTCAGCTGCAGTCGGTGCTGGACTTCTGCGCCCAGCAATTCAAATCCACCGTGGCGCCACCAAACTTGGTCGTCTTCTTCACGCCCGCTTGATTGATCGTGTAGTTGTAGCCATTGGCGCGCGTACCGGTCTTGCCGGTGGCGGTGATGACATAGCCGCTGCCAGCCCCATTGCCGGCGTCGCTCAGCGCGCAGTCATACTGAAAGAAGGTCTTCCCATCCGGGGTGAAGTTCTTCCAGGTGCCGGCGAGGTTGGCACAACTGCCGGCGCCGTAGATTCGGTTGTCCTGGTAGTACTGCTCCATCTTGATGCGGTAGCTGGACAGGTTGGTGGCCGCTTCAGGCAACTGACCGCGGCGCACATAGTCGGTGTAAGCGGGCAAGGCCACGCTGGCGAGGATGGCCACGATGGCCACCACGATCATCACTTCGATGAGGGTGAATCCGCGCTCGATCGTTTGCTTCATGGTGCACTGGTCCGTGTCGACACATTGGCCGCGGGCAGGCCACATGCCCACCATCTCCGCATGCCAAGTATCGGACGATGCATCGCCAAGATGAATGCCGTGCCGCCGAGCGGTGCCCGACCACCGACAAACGGTGCGCCGACGTGGCCCGCGCGCCACTCAGTCGAACAGACGAACCCCGGTGATGCGGTGGTGTTCGCGCAGGGCAAAGCGGTCGGTCATGCCGGCCAGATGGTCAGCAATCGACCGGTGCTTCGGCGCCTTGTCCCGAACCGCCGCCGGCAACAGCATCGGATCGGCACGGTAAGCCTGAAACAGGTCCTTGATGACCTGACGCGCTCGACCCGTGGTGTCGAGCACCTGCGGATGACGGTACAGCCGCTCGCGCAGAAACTGCTTGAGCACGACCACGTCCCGAGCCATGTCCTCGCTGAACATCACCAGGCTGGGCATCGCGCGGACCTCGGCCTCGTCGGCCGGCCGCAGCCGATTCAAGGCCATGCCAGTGGCGTCGCACAGGTCCACGATCTGAGCGGACAACAGGCGTCGGGTGGTCTCAAAAATCAGCCGACGGTCGGTCACGCTCGGGTGGTCTCTCAGCACACCAACGTGGAAGCGCTCGAACAGCGGCACCTCCCTCAGGGCGGCCACCTGAATCAAGCCGGACCGAAGCCCATCATCGATGTCGTGGGCGTTGTAGGCCATCTCGTCGGCCAGGTTGCACAGCTGCGCCTCCAGGCTCGGACGCAGACGGTCCAGAAAGCGGCGGCCCACCCCACCCGGTTCCTTGACATCCAACCGTCGGGCGTTGGCCATCGAACAATGCTTGAGAATGCCTTCTCGGGTCTCGAAGCAGAGGTTCAACCCCTCGAAATCGGGGTAACGCTCTTCCAGCTCATCAACCACACGCAGGCTTTGCAGGTTGTGTTCAAAGCCCTGGCCGTCGGGGTCCACGCCTTTCATGGCTTCGTTCAGGGCGTCCTGACCCGCGTGACCGAACGGCGTGTGACCCAGGTCGTGCGCCAGCGAGATCGCCTCCACCAAATCTTCATGCAAGCCAAGCCGGCGGGCGATGGAGCGACCGATCTGCGCAACCTCCAGCGAGTGGGTCAGGCGCGTTCGAAACAAGTCGCCTTCGTGGTTCAGGAAAACCTGGGTTTTGTAGACGAGGCGGCGAAACGCTGTGCTGTGCACGATCCGGTCGCGGTCGCGCTGGAAGGGATTGCGCTGCGGGTCGGTGGTCTCCGGGTGGCGCCGCCCGCGGCTCATCTCGCCGCGGCTGGCGCCCGGCCGCAGGCGCTCGTCAGGGATGCCGGTCATGGCCCGTTCGGGGTCAGGTGCAATGGGCGTCCAGCACCTTTTGCACCAAGGCATCGTCAACGCGCTGCACCTTGGCGCGACCCGGTTGGTCGATCACCACAAAATTGAGCGCAGCGCCCTCGGCCTTTTTGTCGACCCGCATCATTTCCAGGTAACGCGCCGCACCCAGGCGTGGCGCCGTGATGGGCAAGCCGGCCCGCTCGATCAGTCTCGTCAGCCGTTCGGCGTACGCGATGCTCACCAGGCCCAGGCGTGCCGACAGGTCCACGGCCATGACCATGCCGCAGCCGACCGCCTCACCGTGCAGCCATTCGCCGTAGCCCAGGGCCGCTTCGATGGCGTGACCAAAGGTGTGGCCAAAGTTCAAGATCGCGCGCAAGCCCGCCTCGCGTTCGTCCTGAGCCACCACCCAGGCTTTGATCTCGCAGGACCGTTTGACGGCCACGGCCAGTGCCTGCTTGTCTCGCCCGACCAGAGCGTCGAGGTGGTGTTCAATCCAGCCCAGGAATTCATCGTCCGCGATGGGGCCGTACTTGATGACCTCTGCCAGGCCGGCGGAGACCTCTCGCTGTGGCAAGGTATCCAGGCTGTCCAGGTCGGCGATGACGCGTTGCGGCTGATAAAAGGCCCCGATCATGTTCTTGCCTGCCGGGTGGTTGATCGCGGTCTTGCCGCCCACCGACGAATCCACTTGGGCCAGCAAGGTGGTGGGCACTTGAACGTAAGGCACACCACGCATGTAGCACGCCGCGGCGAAGCCGGTCATGTCGCCCACGACCCCGCCACCCAGGGCGTACATCACGGTCTTCCGGTCGCATTCATTCGCCAGCATGGCGTTAAAGATCTGGTTCAACGACGCCCAGTCCTTGTGCGCTTCGCCATCGGGCAACACCACCCGGATGACGCGGTCGTGGTGCGCGGCCAACCGCGCTTCCAGACGGCTGGCGTACAAAGGCGCGACGCGCTCGTTGCTGACCATCACCGCGGTTCGGGCCTTGGGCAAGCCATTGAAGGCCGTGGGGTCGTCCAGCAGACCGCCTCCGATCAGGATGTCGTAGCGGCGGTCGCCGAGCTCGATGGAAACGTTGTGCCTGTGCTGAACCATCGTTTGATTTTAGGGCGCCGCTATGGGGGCGGCCCGACGCCGTCCGTGGTGGCACCAATGCGCGACGGTGCCGCATCGGCCGACAGCACACCCGCCAACTCCAATTGCATCAGGATCATGTTGACCAACGTGGTCACCGACGGGCGACCCGTTTCAATGACGAAGTGGGCGGTGCTTCGGTACAAGGGATCGCGCTGCGCATAGAGCTCGCGCAGCTTGGCGAGCGGGTCCTGAACCTGCAGCAAGGGCCGCTGCGTGTCGTGGCGCAGGCGCCGATGGAGTTCCTCGGGGGTGGAGCGCAGGTAGATCACCTGGCACCGCTGGTTCAGGTGCCGTCGATTGGCCTCCCGCAACACGGCACCGCCACCCGTGGCCACGACGCCATGGCCTTGAGCGGTCAGCGCTTCAATGGCGCGTTCCTCCGCATCGCGAAAGGCCGACTCACCGGCCTGCTCGAAAAACGCCTTGATGGTGGTGCCCAGCGTGGCTTCGAGCACGGCGTCGCTGTCATGAAAAGGAACGCCCAGGCGGCGAGCCAACTGCCGACCGACGGTCGACTTGCCCCCGCCGGGCAGGCCAACCAGGGCGATGAGGCTCACGGGCGTTCAATCGGCGCGCGAGCAACTCGCGCGGATGCCGAATGGGCTGGTTTGTCCAGCGGGGCTGACGTTGCCGTCGACGTAGTCGGCCGAGGCACCCGGGGCCAAGAAGATCGCTGTGTTGCTGGACTCCGTGCCGGCCACCGTGGCCGACACCTTCAGCGCGATTTCAACCCAGTAGGCGTAGGACTCCGCGTACTGAAGGTTGATCAGCGCAAAGCCGGTGGCGTCGGTCCTGAGCGTCGTGGTGGTGCTGCCACCGTTGATGCTGATCACATTTCCAGGTTCAAGCTTGCCTGAGTTGTTGACATCCTCGCCAGGGTCGTTGACCCCGTTGTTTCGAAGACTGACATTGGACGACAACAGATCTTCACTGGGGCAAAAGATGTTGAGACCTGATCGCAACAGCACGTTGGCGTCCTGTGTGCCATCGGGCGCGTCGGTCGTGGGCAAGTATCGCGCGGACACCCACCCTTCGCCGTTGAAGGCAAAGGTCCCCTTGCCGTACTTCGTGGGCAATGCGCTGATGGTCAAGGCCACATTGGGCACCGGCGCGCCGGTTGAGTCCGTCACATACGCGGTCCACTGCTTCAAGTAAGTGGTCGGGTTCACGTTGGTGATGGTGTTGCCCTGCCCCAGCGCGATGAACAGTGCACTTTGGTTGACGGTGAGGCTGGCGCGACCGAACACCGCGGGGTTGGTGGCCACGGCGGCTTGCAGCACCACGCCCCCCGTCGCGGTCGATTGAGCGCCGGACACATATTGCACGCGGGCAATGCCATCGGCGTCGGTGGTGGCTGAGGCCTGCAACAGGTTGCCTCCGCTTGGGTCGCTGACGCGGCTGAAGTTCACCACGACCCCGGCGACCGGATTGGCCGCGGCGTCCACCACGGCGGCCCGGGCCTCGGACTGCTGCGTCGACGCGCCAGCGGCATTGGGTCCAATGGCGGTGGGGCTGAGTTGCAAGACCAGGGACGACGGCGTGGTTGCAACAAATTGAACGGCGACCGATGCTTGCGCCACCACGACGTTGGGCGTCGCGGGGGCGAAAATTGTGGCCTGGACCGTGCCTGGGCCGGCGAAGCGGGACCCAACGGTCGTCGACGCCACGCCGCCGATCAAATTGAATTCCGCCGTGCTCAGGCCAGTGCTGCCGAACGTGCCGGCGGTGGCGGTGAAGCGCACCTTGTAGGTCCCATCGGCTGGCGCGCGACCGCTGATCAGGAATCGAACCGAAACGGCTTGCTGCGCAGCGCCGGTGGGATCGACGTTGATGGTGGCGCCCGATGCCGGGGACGTGAAACTGAAGTCCTGACCGCTGACGGTGACCGCGGCCGTTTTCGTGGTCCCGGCGCCGCTCACGGTGATGGTGTCGTTGCCCGCCACGGTGGTTGGGTAGACCAAGGTGGCCGTGCCGGTGGCGTCGGTCGTGAGCCGGGTGCCGCTCGGGATGTTGCCGAGCGTGCCTGTCACGGTCAACGGCACCGCCGACACCGCCGACCCGGTCGAGTCGGTGGCCTTGATGTTGAACGATGGCGCGGGCGTCTGGGTCGAGTCACCGACCTTGAGCGTCGTTGGGCCCGCCACGGCGATGGTGGTGCCTTCGATCGAAATCACGATGGTGCCAGTGATGGACCCTGCGACCACGCGGATCGTGGCGGTGCGATTGGACTTGTCCGAGCCGGCACCGAACGTGGCGGTGACCGCGCCGTTCGCGTCCGTCGTGCCGTTGTTCGAAACGAGGTTGCCCGTGTCGGTCGAGAACGAGACCGGCGCGCCCGGCAAGGCCACGTTGCTCGCCGACTTGACCACCGCGGTCAGGGTCACCGGCGCACCGCCGGTTCCCACGCGGTTGGAGCTGGCGACGACGTCGACGAATGCGGGCGTGGCCGACACCACGGCCACCTTCGCCGTGCCACTGGCCGTGCCCGAGGTGACGGTGATCGTGATGGTTCGGTTGGACTTGTCCGATCCAGCGCTCAGGGTGGCCACGGCCTGTCCCGCGGTGTTGGTGGTGGCGCTGACCGTCGTCAACGAGCCGCTGTCAGACGCAAAAACCACCGGCGCCGACGCAATCGCCACGTTGCCAGCGCCCTTGACGGTGGCGGTGACCTGCACGGTGTCACTCGCACCGGTGCCCACCGACGCGGCAGAGACCACCACGTCCACGGAGGTGGCCGTGGCCGTCGGCGTGGTCCCAGTGCCGGTGCCGGTGCCAGTTCCCGTGCCGGTACCGCTGCCCGTCCCGCCGAACGGTGCGGTGCCACTGCCCCCACCCCCACCGCATGCCGCGAGGGCGGTGGCAAGAAGAATCACGACCGCGTGTTTGAAGATAGTCGCCATAGTCATTGGGGTCAGGTGCAGGGGCACGCCGGAAATCGGTGGTCGATCAACGAACCGCCGCTCGGTCGCTGACGACCTTCGGGGTGATGAAGATCAGCAGCTCGGTCTTGTTCGACGTTTTGTTCCGTGTCTTGAACAGGTTGCCCAGGTAGGGCACGTCGCCGAGCACCGGGACTTTGGTCACGTCTTCGCGGTCCGTCTGCTCGAAGATGCCGCCGATGACAACCGTTCCCCCGTTCTCGACGAGAACCTGGGTCTTCACATGCTTCTTGTCGATTGCCAGGCCTGCCGCAGTGACGCGACCCACGCTGTCCTTGTTCACATCGACGTCGAGAATGACATTGCCCTCGGGGGTGATTTGCGGCGTCACTTCGAGCTTGAGGCTGGCTTGTCGGAATTGGATCGCCGTGGCGCCGCTGGATGTGGCGGTCTGGTACGGCAGTTCCTCGCCTTGCTCGATCAAGGCCTTGACTTGGTCGGTGGTCACCACCCGCGGGCTTGACACCACCTTGCCCTTGCCATCGGCTTCCAGCGCTGAAAGCTCAAGGTTCAGGAAGCGGTTGGCCGACGCACCGAACAACGACAAGGCGAAGGTGGCCGCCGGGTAATCGTTTTGCGACGCCGCTGGCAGGTTCACGAACTGACTGTCGTTGAAGGACGTGGCGCCGGTCTGACCGGTCTGGGCCGCCACCGCGTTCAGGTTGCCCCCGATGGATATCCGGTTGCCGCCACCCACCCCGCGAGAGTCGTTCACCCCGAGCTTTGCGCCCAGAGACCGACCGAACTTGTCGTCCGCGATCACGATGCGGGCTTCAATCAGCACCTGGCGCACAGGGATGTCGATCTTCGAGATCAAGGACTGGATTTCCTCCAGTTTGGACGGCGTGTCGTTGACGAACAATTGGTTGGTTCGGGTTTCGTAGAGCACGCTGCCGCGATTGGACAGGATGCGGGTGTTCACCGCTCCGCCGCCAGCGCTGCTGCCGGTGCCAGACGATTGGGAGCCCGTCAGTCCCCGCGCCACCTCTTCGGCCTTGGTGTAGTTCAGCTGAAAGGCCTGAGACCTCAAGGGCTCCAGCTGGGCGATCTGGGCGCGTGCCTCCAACTCCACCTTTTCCTTGGCGGCCAGCTCGTCCTTCGGGGCGATCAGGATCACGTTGCCTGTCTTCTTGGTCCCGAGGTTCTTGGCCTGCAGGATGATGTCAAGCGCCTGGTCCCAGGGCACGTCCTTCAGGCGAAGCGTCACATTGCCCGTCACCGTGTCGCTGGTCACCACATTGAAGTTGGTGAAATCGGCGATGACCTGCAACAAGGCCCGCACTTCGATGTTCTGGAAATTCAAGGACAACTTGTCGCCGGAGTACTTCGGGCCTTGGACCAAGCGGTCCGGATCAAGCTTTTCCGGACGAACTTCAAGCACAAACTGGCGGTCGCTCTGGTAGGCCGAATGCTCCCAACTGCCACGTGGTGTCACCACCATCCGAACGCGGTCGCCGGACTGGAAGGTGGCGATGCTCTGCACCGGGGTTCCAAAATCGGTGACGTCCAGGCGGCGGCGAAGGCTGTCTGGCACGGTGGAACGCAGGAAATCGACCACGAGGGTCCGCCCCTGCTGTCGGATGTCGACCCCGACCTGATCGCTGGGCAAGTCCACGATGACCCGACCGGCACCGTCGGCGCCTCGGCGGAAGTCGATGCCCTGCAATGCCTGAGCGTTGCGGTTCTGGCTCTCGGCGAAGGTGACCGCCGACGGCGCGGCCGCCGCTGTCGCGGACGGCGCCATGGGGACCGCCGCGGCGGCTGGCGCCGCGACGGGCGTCGCCACGGCCACGTTCTGGCTCGGGTCAACCGTCAACACCAGCACCTTGCCTTGCAATTCCGCGCGGTAGGTTGCGGCTTGCTTGAGGTTCAGCACCAGACGCGTTCTTTCGTCGCCCTGCGCCACGTTCAAGGTTCGCAGGTTCCCCTGATTGACGTCCAACACCGACTTGCCAGTGCGGTTGACCACCCCCGGCAGGTCGATGGCAACGCGCGGCGGCGACTGGATCGAGAAGCCCTTCGGAATCGCCGTCAGGGCTTGGCTGAGCTCAATGCGGACCACGTCCGCACTGCCTTGCTGGTTGGTGTTGATCGACTGGATGGCATTTTGCGCAAAGGCAGCGACATGGCCACCCAATGAGGCAAGGAAAAAAACCACACCACACCAGCGGCGCAGATTCAAAGCGGGGCCTCGTTGGGCAGTGATGTTCATTTGGCTTTTTCCTGGAGTTGGAGCGAGCTGGGGCGCTCGATCCATTCGCCCGCTGCGTCCTGGACGATTTCCCTGAGCGCAATCTCCGATTCGGTGATGCGGGTAATCTTTCCGTAATTCTGGCCGAGATAATCGCCGGCCTTGACTTGGTAAAGCAGGTTATCCACCCTCAACAGAGCAAAAGGCCTGCCCTGTCTTTGCACACTGCCCACCATGATCATGCTGTCCAGCGGAAATGCCTCGAGGGGTTCCTTTCGGCGCTTCAATTCGGCGACCAGCAGCACATTGGGCTCGCGGTTTTCCTGGGGCTTCAGCCCCACCGTCAACTTTTGGGGGCTGAATGGCTCAACCCCATCGACCGCGAGGTAGGCCTGAGGCCGAAACGTCTTGGGTGCCGTCAGTGGTGGCACATTCGGCTTGACCTCGCGCCGCTGCTGCGCCATCCACGCCTGCAGTTCTTCTTGCTCGCCAGCACACGCTGCAAGCAACCCACCGACAACCACGGTCAACGCCGAAAGTGCCACCTGGCGCGCGGTGAACTTCATTTCTTCACCCCCGCCTTGGCCGCGGCCGCGGCCGCCTGGCGCACTTGGTCGATTTCAGCCTGATCAAGGTAGCGGTAAGTCCGGGCCGTGGCTTCCATGGTGAGTGCGCCGCTGCCGGTGGAGCCGCCCTCGACCCGCGGGCCGAGGATGTTCATGTTGTGCAGCGTCACGATGCGGGAGAGGTGGGCAATGTCGCCCGCGAACGACCCCATGTCGTGGAAACGACCGCTGACTTTGATCGAAATCGGCAGTTCGGCGTAATAGTCGCGGATCACAACCTGACCCGGTCGGAACAACTCGAATTGCAGACCACGACCCAGGCCCGCCTGGTTGATGTCAGACAGCAAGGCGGCCATTTCCGCCTTGCCCGGCAGTTGCTTTTCCAACTGGTTCACATACTCTTCAACCTGGAGTTTCTGACGCTTCAACTCTTCCAGGTTGACCGCCTGTGCAAGCTTGGCGCGGTACTGGTCCTTGAGGCCGGGCTCCTTTGCGCGCTCGGCGTCCAGGTCGTCTTGAGCAGAGGACAACAGGACAAACCAGCCACCGACGACCACGAGCACCGCGACGAGCGCCCAAACCGCGAGGCGAGGCAGGATGGGCCACTGGCCGGGCTCATTCGGGTTGAGTTCCCGGAATTGCTCGGCGACGCCGCGAAACGCCGCGCCGACATCGAGGTTGACCGAAGATTTCTTCTTGGTGGGCATCAGCGCTTCCTATCTGCAACGACTCACCGCGCCGCCACCGCGGCGCCAGCCGAGGCGGGCGAGGCTGGGGCGCCTGCGGCGACGCCGCTGGCCGCCGCGGCCGGCTGCACCTGGTCCTGTTGACGTTTGACGCTGATGCGCACGGAGAAGTCAAACAAGCGCCGTTGTTCTCGATTGGTGGTTTGAGCCGACGACAGCTTGATTTCAACCAACTCTGGCTTGGTCAACCATTCAGAGTTACTGCCGGTGTTGCGAAGAAACTCGGACATTCGTTCGTTGGTCTGCGTGATGCCAGTGACATTCAACACCTGCCCGTCTTGGCGAATGGCAGTGAAATAAACTCCTTCCGGAGTTTGCCGCACCAATTCATTCAAGATGTGAACCGGCACGTTTCTGTCAAGCTGCAGATTTTCGACCGCCGTTTGGCGCGCTTTCAAGGCGTCGATTTCCGCCTTCAGCGTGGCAATGTCTTTGATTTGATCCTCAAGCTTGCGAATTTCGGCCGACAGAAAGCCATTTCGGTCTTGCTGCGTTGACATCAGTTGCTGCAACACCCCAAACCACAGCGCCACGACGCCGACGCCGACCGCGGCAGCGGCCCCCAAGCCCACGAAAAACGCGGCCCTTCGCCGTTTGCGCTTTTCCTCACGGTGCGGGAGCAGGTTGATCAGAATCACGCTACAAACCTCCGCATCGCCAGCCCACAGGCGGTCAGGTAAGACGGGGCCTCCCGGCGCAGCTTGCTCTCCCGAACAGCAGAGCCGAATTTCATCTTCTCGAATGGGTTCACCACCATGGAGGCGAACCCGGTGAGCGTGGTGACGCGGTCCTTCAAACCCGCCAGCGTCGCGGTGCCACCGGCCAACATCACGTAATGCACCTTGTGGTGCGGTGTGCTGGTGAAGAAGTACTGCAGCGCGCGACCGATTTCCTGCGCCAGGCTGTCCACGAAGGGACCGAGGATGGCGGTCTCATAGTCCTCGGGCAGGTCGGCGGCCAGCTTCTTCTGCTCGGCCTCCTCGAAGGAGAAACCGTACTGCCGGGAGATCAACTGCGTGAGCTGGGCACCGCCAAACGCCTGATCTCGGTCGTAGAGCATTTCTCCGTCCCGAAGCACCTTGAGGCTGGTGGTGTCGGCACCAATCTCGAACAGCGCGACCAGCGCATCTTTGCCCTTGTTGGGCAAAGCGGCGATGACGCGGCTCATCGCCAGGCGCGAAGCGTGAGATTCGATGTCGAGCACCATGGGCTTCAGGCCCGCGGCTTCGGCGAGGCCTTGGCGGTCCTGGACCCGGTCCTTGCGCGACGCCGCAATCAAGACTTCGACGTCGCCGGGGGATGCCGCGCTGGGCCCGATGACGCAGAAGTCGAGGCTCACCTCATCCAGCGAGAACGGGATGTACTGGTTGGCTTCGCTCTCGACCTGAACTTCCATCTGCTCCTCGCGCAAGCCGGCGGGCAGCATGATCTTCTTGGTGATGACAGCAGACTGCGGCATGGCCATCACGACCTGCTTGGTCTTGGTGCCACTCTTGACCACCACCCGCCGCACGGCATCGGCGACTTCATCGAACTTTTCGATGTGACCGTCCGTGATCCAACCACGCTCGAAATGCTCCGAGGCGAATCGTTCCAAAACGTAATTGCCGGCACTGTCCTGGCCGAGCTCGACCAGTTTCACGCTGGTGGAACAGATGTCCAAACCCACCATGGGCGGGTGCTTCTTGCCCAGCAAGTCGTCCAGGAAACTCACGGCGCACTCTCCATTGTTTGCAGGACGTTTCCCGAGTGTTAATAACTTACTTGAATGCTAGCAGCAAAGCCGTTGACGATCACAGGGTTTTGGCCGGTCAAAGGGGGGGTGATGTTGCGATCGACGCACGCCCTTCGTGCAGTCTAACGGCAGCCTTCGGACGCCCACCGCAGTGATCACCCCCCGCTTCCGGGGCATGGCTGTGCATCGGCCAAACGCCGCCAGCGTGCACCGCATTCCTATAATCGTGCATTCTCGATCCCTGCCACAAGACACGCCGGACGCCACCTCGGCGCTGCACCGGCCGCCCTGATGCAACCTTCCCCCCCGTCACGCTCGTCAGGCTGGTCGCGCTGGGCCCTTCTCGCTGCCGGTGGCGTGCTTGGTCTCGCTGTATCGGCTGTTCTGGTCGTTGCCTTGATGGTGGGCATTGCGCTGACGGTGGCGTACCCGAACCTGCCGGAGCTCAGCGGCCTCACGGACTACCGGCCCAAGCTCCCCCTGCGGGTGTTTTCCGCCGACGGCGTGCTGGTGGGCGAGTTCGGCGAAGAGCGCCGCAACTTCACACCCATCGCAGACATCCCGCAGGTGATGCAGGACGCCGTTCTGGCGATCGAGGACGCGCGCTTCTACCAGCATGGTGGCGTCGACTACCTGGGCGTGATCCGCGCGGGACTGGCCAATTTCAGTGAGTCCCGAAGCCAGGGCGCGTCGACCATCACGATGCAGCTGGCACGAAATTTCTACCTGTCGACTGAGAAAACCTTCACCCGCAAGATCTACGAGATTCTGCTGGCGCTGAAGATCGAGAGCCAGCTGAGCAAACGCCAGATCCTCGAGATCTACATGAACCAGATCTACCTCGGACAACGCGCCTACGGCTTTGCGTCAGCCAGTGAGATCTACTTCGGCAAGCCACTCAAGGACATCACGGTCGCCGAGGCCGCGATGCTGGCCGGGCTGCCCAAGGCGCCATCCGCGTACAACCCGATCAGCAATCCACGTCGCGCGACGGTTCGCCAGCTCTACATCATCGAGCGGATGCTGGACAACGGCTTCATCACGCGCGAGCAACACGACCAAGCGCGCGCGCAGCCCCTGAAGTACCGCACGCCCACCGCCGTCAGCGTCCATGCGGAGTACGTGGCCGAGGCAGCCCGCCAGCTGATTTTTGCCCACTACGGCGATGAGGCCTACACCCGGGGGCTGAACGTCTACCTGACCTTGAATTCGACCGAGCAAACCGTGGCTTACCGGGCTCTGCGCAAAGGCATTCTCGATTTCGAGCGACGCCAGATCTACCGCGGCCCAGAAGACTACGTGGACCTGCCGGCCAGCCCTGCCGACCTCGATGCGCGCGTGGCCGAGGCCCTGGTGGAGCACCCGGACAACGACGAACTCAAGGCCGCGGTGGTGCTGGAAGCCAACCCGCGCAAAGTCGTTGCGGCGCTGCAGAGTGGCGAAACCGTGACGGTCACCGGCGACGGTCTCAAGCCAGTCACTTCGGGCTTGTCCGACAAGGCCAACCCGCGCACCCAGATCCGCCGCGGCGCGGTGGTGCGGGTGGTCAAGGGGAGCAAGGGCGACTGGACCATCACGCAATTGCCCGAGGTGGAGGGTGCCTTTGTGGCGCTCGATCCCCGCACGGGGGCGGTGCGCGCGATGGTGGGTGGATTCGACTATTCCAAGGCCAAGTTCAACCACGTGACCCAGGCCTGGCGACAGCCGGGCTCGAGCTTCAAGCCCTTCATCTATTCGGCGGCGCTCGAGAAGGGCTTCACCCCGGCCACCGTGATCAATGACGCCCCGCTGTTTTTCGACGCCGGGGCCACGGGAAGCCAGCCCTGGGAGCCGAAGAACTACGACGGACAGTTTGACGGACCGATGTCGATGCGCCGTGGTCTGGCGAAGTCCAAGAACATGATCTCGATCCGCATCCTGCAGTCGGTGGGCCCGGGCTATGCACAGAAGTGGATCACCCGATTTGGCTTCGAGGCGGACCGCCACCCGGCCTACCTGACCATGGCGCTGGGCGCGGGGTCGGTGACCCCGATGCAGATGGCGTCGGCTTACGCCGTGTTTGCCAACGGGGGCTACCGCTTGAACCCCATGTTGATCAGCCGCGTGACGGATTCCAAAGGGCGCCTGCTGAGCGAAACGGCCACGCCAACGCTGGACGACGGACTGCGTGTCATCGACGCCCGGAACGCCTTCGTCATGACCAGCCTGCTGCAAGAGGTGACCCGGTCGGGCACGGCAGCCCGTGCCCAGGCCCTGCTCAAGCGGCCCGACATCTACGGCAAGACCGGCACCACCAACGATTCCATGGACGCATGGTTCGCCGGCTGGCAAAAGAACGTGGTGGCAGTGGTTTGGATGGGGTACGACAACCCGAGAAAGCTCGGCGACAAGGAAACTGGCGGTGGCCTGTCACTGCCCATCTGGATCGACTACATGCAGCAGGCGCTCAAAGGCACGCCCGTTGACGAACCTGCGCCGCCGAGCGGCCTGGTGAACCTTGGCGGCGAGTGGTACTTCGAAGAGTTTGCGCACAACAGCGGCATCAGCAGCCTGGGGCTTGAGGACAAGCTGCCCACCGCGCCGAGCGAAGAAGAGCGCCGCAGCATCCTCGACCTGTTCAAACGTTGAGCAGGCCCTCTCGCGGCGGTGTGGTCTCTGCCAAGCGGCACGGCGGTGCCCGACCGCCAAATCAAGCGGGTGGCTCAAACCGCAATGGCTTGCCAGCCTGCTCACTGGCACAGCGCGACAAGGCAGCGAAAAACTCGCCGCCGTCGCGGGTGTCGCACCAGTGCGTGTCGACCCATCGGTAGTGAAAACCACCAGACCGCGCGGCCAGCCACAGCTCCTGCAGCGGGGGCTGCGTGTTGATGATCAGCTTGCTGCCATTGGGGAAGCTGAGTTCCAGCAAACCGCCGGTGCGGTGGCTGTCGATGTCGACGACGTCGTCTTGCAGCCATTGGTCGACGGTCGACTCGATCGCCGCCAATGCGGCTTCGCTCAACTGCCGGTAGGCGGCATCGCTGAGCGAAGGGGTTGGGTCGCCCGTGGCAACGGTGGGTGTGGACATGGTCGGTAAAATCGTGACGATGGCAGAACAATCCAGTGTAGCGAGGCCAGCCTCCACCACCACTTCACGGTTTTCCTCCGGCACGGCGCGTGCCCCATCGGCGGTGGTCGCGGCCCTGCTGGCCACGGCAGCGCTGGCGCTGACAGCCTGTGGCCAAAAAGGCGCCCTCGTGCTGCCCACGAAGCTGGTCCCTGGCGCGCCAGGCGCGGCGGCGACATCGGCCGCGCCACCGGCGTCCACTGCGTCCTCACCCTCCCCACGCACCCCCACCCTGCCCGCCCGCCCATGAGCCTGCCCGGATCGCCCTTTTTCGACTACCGAGGCAATCAGCTTCATGCCGAAGGCGTCGCCCTGACGACCCTGGCCCGCGAGCACGGCACGCCGTTGTATGTGTACTCGCAGGCCGCGATGCTGGACGCGCTCGCGGGATACCAGCGCGCACTCGCCGGCAGGGATCACCTGATCTGCTATGCGATGAAGGCCAATTCGAACCTGGCCGTCCTGCAGACCTTCGCCCAGGCGGGTTGCGGCTTCGACATCGTGTCGGCGGGCGAGCTGGCCCGCGTGCTGGCCGCGGGCGGCGACCCGGCCAAGGTCGTGTTCTCGGGCGTGGGCAAGTCCGAGGACGAAATGCGCGAAGCGCTGCAAGCTGGCGTCATGTGCTTCAACGTCGAAAGCGCGGCCGAGCTTGAAGTGCTGTCCCGCGTGGCCATGCGCGCGGGCCGAACCGCGCGGGTGAGCTTGCGCGTCAATCCCAACGTCGACGCCGGCACGCACCCCTACATCTCCACCGGGCTGCGCGGCAACAAGTTCGGCATCGCACACGACCAAGCCCTGGCCAGCTATCGGCGCGCCGCCGCGCTGCCTGGGCTGGAGGTGGTGGGCATCGATTGCCACATTGGCTCGCAAATCACCAAGGCCGAGCCCTACCTGGACGCGCTGGACCGCGTGCTCGACCTGGTCGAGGCCATTGAAGCGCATGGCATCGCGCTGCACCACCTGGACCTGGGCGGGGGCCTGGGCATCACCTACGCCGACGAACAACCGCCCGCCATCGACACCCTGGTGTCACAGCTGGTGGCGCGCATCGACGCCCGTGGCCATGGCCATCGCCGCATCCTGTTCGAACCGGGGCGCTCGCTGGTGGGCAACGCCGGCGTGTTGGTCAGCGAGGTCCTGTACCTCAAGCACGCCGGTGACCGCCCCGCCGACAGCGACGAACCGCAGGCCGATGTCGCGGACGACGCCGGTGCTGACAAGAATTTCTGCATCGTCGACGCCGCGATGAACGACCTGATGCGTCCGGCGATGTACGAGGCCTGGATGGCCATCGTGCCCTGCACCCAGCGCGAGGGCCCGCAGACCGTGTACGACGTGGTCGGGCCGATCTGCGAGTCCGGCGATTGGCTGGGCCGCGCGCGTCACCTGGCGGTGGCGGCGGGCGACCATGTGGCGGTGATGTCGGCCGGGGCCTACGGCATGAGCATGGCCAGCAACTACAACACCCGTGGCCGGGCGGCCGAGGTCATGGTGGCAGGCGAGCGGTCGTGGCTGGTTCGGCGCCGCGAAGTGGCCAGCGACTTGTTTGCCCTGGAGCGCACGCTCCCGGCAGACTGACGCCAGCGCCGCCCCTCGTGGCGGCCTGGCGACCGTGCGGCCACCCCGTCAGGCGTCTTGCAACCTGCCTTCTTCGACGGCGTGACAGGCGACATCGATGCCCTTGAACCGATTCAAGGCCGGTCGCTCGGTCATGCAACGCTGATTGGCATGCGGACAACGCGGGTGGAACGAACACCCACTGGGCGGATTCAAGGGGTTTGGCACCTCGCCTTGCACCGGTGTTCGCGATCGACCGGTCATCCGGATGTCGGGGATCGCATCGAGCAGCATGCGGGTGTAGGGGTGGCGCGGCCGGCTGAACAGGCTCGCCTTGTCCGCCAACTCCACCAACCGACCCAGGTACATCACGCCCACGCGGTCGCTGACGTGGCGAACCACCGCCAGGTTGTGCGAGATGAACAGATAGGTGAGCCCGCGCGATCGCTGCAGGTCCTTCATGATGTTGAGGACCTGCGCCTGCACCGACACGTCGAGCGCCGACGTCGGCTCGTCGCAGACGAGGAACTCCGGCTCGGTGGCCAAGGCGCGGGCGATGGAAATGCGTTGGCGCTGCCCACCCGAAAACTGGTGGGGGAATTTCTCGGCGTCGGCAGCCGCCAGGCCCACCGAGCGCAACAGGTCGGACACCCGCTCACGGAGTTCGGTCGGACTGCCCGCAAGACCATGTTCGATCAGGGGCTCACCCACGATGTCGACCACTTTCCAGCGTGGGTTCAGGCTGGCGTACGGGTCCTGAAAAATCATTTGCATGCGCCGGCGCAGCGCCGAAGCGCCCGGGCCGGCCAAGGTGCGGGCGATGTCGTGGCCGTCCACGAGGACCGAACCCGCGCTGGGCCGGTGCAGCCCCACCAGCAAGCGGGCCACGGTGCTCTTGCCGCAACCTGACTCGCCCACCAGCGCCAGGGTCTGCCCACGGTCGATCGTGAAACTGACACCGTCGACCGCGTGCACGAACTGGCGCGGCTTGCGCTCGACCACGCGGTTGAGCCAAGGCGCGGACACGTCGAAGATCTTCGCAAGGTCGCGAACTTCGACCAAGGGTTGCGGCGACACGGGCGGCATGGCGGTGCTCATGCGGTCTGGCCCTGCGGTGCGGCATGAAGCCAGCAGGCGGCGCGCGTGGCGTCGGCGGCCAGCAATTCGGGCCGCTCACGTCGACAGCGTTCGAAGGCCTGCGGGCAGCGCGGGTGGTAGGCGCAGCCGCTGGGAATCGCCGTCAACCGCGGCATCGCGCCATCGATCTGCAGCAGGCGCTCGCGGTCCTCGTCCATGGCGGGGATCGAACCCATCAGTCCCGCGGTGTACGGGTGGGCGGGCGCGTGAATGACCTTTTGCACGGGACCGATCTCAACCACCCGGCCGGCGTACATCACCGCGACCCGGTCACAGGTCTCGGCGATGACGCCCATGTCGTGGGTGACCAGCATGACCGCGGCACCGTGGTCCTTGCACAGCCGCTTCAGCAGGGCAATGATCTGTGCCTGGATCGACACGTCGAGTGCCGTGGTCGGCTCGTCGGCCACGATCAGCTTGGGCTCGGCAGCCAGTGCCAGCGCGATCACCACGCGCTGGCGCATGCCGCCGGAAAACTGATGCGGGTATTGGTCGATGCGCTGGGCCGCCGCCTGGATGCCGGTTTCCTCCAGCAACTGGATGGCCCGTTGGCGGGCCTCGTCGTCGCTCAAGGGCAGGTGCGTCTGGATGGTTTCGATCAGCTGGCGGCCGATGGTGTAGAGCGGGTTCAGGGACGTCAACGGATCCTGGAAGATGGCGCCGATGCTGCGGCCCCGGATGCGGCGCATCTGCTCGTAGGGCAGGTTGTCGATGCGCCGGCCCTCAAAGCGGATCTCGCCGGCGGCGATGCGACCTGGCGGATCGAGCAAGCCGATGATGGCGGCCCCGGTCAACGATTTGCCCGCGCCGGACTCCCCCACCACGCCCAGGATCTCGCCCGGCGCGATCTCGAAGTTGATGTCGTCCAGCGCCACCAGGGTGCCGTGCCGGGTCGGAAACTCAACGCGCAGGTGCTTGACTTCAAGCAGGGCAGGCTTCATGGGCAAAGGCATGTCGGGCACGGGTCGGCGGTCAGCCTGCCGGCGTTCGGCAGCCAGGCACAGGTTCCTGGTGGTCGACGCGGGGCGTGAATCGGTCAAGGAAAGGGGCCGCTCGTTCGGCCACGAGGTAGTAGCGGGTGCAGGGCGCCACTTGCAGTTGCAAGTCCCGCTGCAACGCCGGGCCCAGACCACCCGCCGCGCGGGATTCGACCGTCAGGCGCCGCTGACCAGGCTCCACGCGCACGATGGGCTGGTACAGCGAGGTGGATTCGCCGTCCACTTTGACCACGCTCAACGGGTAGGTGTTGATCGATGCGCGATGGAAGCGCTCGCCCAGCAGCTGCGATTGCCCATCGGGAAGGGTGGAACAGCCCGCCAACAGCAAGGCGCCCAGGCTGGCGCCGCAGCCAGCGAGCAAGGTGATGCGGCGGGTGAACGATCGATTCGAATGGTGATTTGCCGTGGACATGGGCATCTCCTTGGCGTTCTCAACGCAGTCGCGGGTTCAAGGCGTCCCGCAGCCAATCGCCCAGCAGGTTCACGCTGAGCGCGATCATGATCAGCACGAGGCCCGGGAAGATGGTGATCCACCATTCACCCGAGAGCAAAAAGTCGTTGCCTACGCGAATCAGGGTACCCAGCGAGGGTGAGGTGGGCGGCACGCCGACACCAAGGAAGGACAAAGTGGCCTCGATGATGATCGCCGTGGCCACCTGGATGGTGGCCAGCACCAACACCGGCCCCATGACATTGGGCAGCACATGCCGACGCATGATGCGCAGCGAACTGACGCCGATGACGCGCGCGGCCTGCACGTACTCCTTGTTGCGCTCGACCAGCGTCGAGCCACGCACGGTGCGCGCGTACTGGACCCAACCGGTCAACGAGATCGACACGATCAGCACGGCGAAGGCCAGCACATCGTGGGCGTCCGGAAACAGGGCCCGGCCCACACCATCGATGAGCAGGGCCACCAAGATCGACGGGAAGGACAACATGACGTCGCACACCCGCATGATGAAGGCATCGGTTTTGCCGCCAATGAACCCTGACAGCAGGCCCAGCGATACCCCAACGAGCATCGACACCAGCACCGAGGCGACGCCGACGAACAAGGAAATGCGCGATCCATACATCAGCGCCGACAGGATGTCGCGGCCCTGGTCGTCCGTGCCCAGCAGGTACTTTGACTTGCCCTCGGGCTCCCACGCGGGCGGCAGGCGCGAGTCGGCGAGCTCCAGGCTGGCAAGGTCGAAGGGGTTGTGCGGCGCGACCACGTCGGCAAAGACCGCACAAAAGATGCAGACGAAAGCCACCACCGCGGCCACGATGGCGACCGGCGAGCGCTTGAAGCTGTACCAGACGTCCCCGCTGAAAAAGCGCTGCCAGCGCGACGGTGTCACCGCCAGCGGCGCCGAGGCCCCACCCGAACCACTCACTTGACCGTCACCCACTTGTAAGGCATCTGGTTGTCTGCCAGCTGCACCATGCTGACCGACTTCTTCATCGCCCACGCCAGCGCCTGCTGGTGCAGCGGGATGTGGCCGATGTCGGCCGAGTGCAACTCGAACGCTTCCTTGATCATCGCGTTTCGTTTGGCTTGGTCGACTTCGCTCTGGACCTTCAAGGTCAGCTCGTCGACCCGCGCGTTGCTGTAGGCACCGAGGTTGAATTGCCCCTGGCCCTTGTCGGTCGGGGTGGCGATCAGCGAGGTCAACGCGTTGTGGGCGTCGTAGGTGCCCGGGGTCCAGCCGAGCAGGTAGAAGCTCGTGTCGCGGCGAAGGATCTTCGGGAAATAGGTGACCTTGGTCTCCGTCTGCAGGTTGACCTTGACCCCCACCCGCGCGAGGTTCGCGGCAACCGCCTGGCAGATGGCACCGTCGTTGACGTAACGGTCGTTCGGGCAGTTCATGCTGACTTCGAAACCGCTGGGGTATCCGGCCTCGGCGAGCAGTTTCTTCGACGCCTCTGGGTCGTACGGCAGGCGCTTGTTCAGCTCGGGCACGAAACCCTTGATGCCCGGAGCCACCATGAGCGCGGTGGGCGCGGCGGCCCCGCGCATCACGCGCGACTTGATGGACTCGATGTCGATCGCCTGATACACCGCTTGGCGCACGCGCTTGTCCTTGAAGGGATTCTTGCCCTTCACGTTGGAGTAAAGCAACTCGTCGCGCTTTTGGTCCATGCCCAAGAAGATGGTGCGCAGCTCGGGGCCTTGGATGACCTTGTAGTTGGCGTTGGCCTGGATGCGGTCGACGTCTTGCAGGGGCACCGGCTCCATCACATCAACCTCGCCCGACAGCAGGGCCGCCACCCGGGTCGCCGCGTTGCCGATGGGCGTGAACACCACCTCCGAGACGTTGCCCTCGACCTTGTCCCAGTAGTTCAAGTTGCGCACCAGGACCGAACGCGAGCCGGGCTGGCGTTCCTTGAGCCGGTACGGCCCGGTGCCATTGGCCTTGAAGGACGCGGTGTTCTCGATGCCGTTGCGCCGGTCCACCGGCACCGTGGCCTTGTTGTCCTCGCACCACTTCTTGCTGAGCACGTACACCAGCGAGATCACGTCGGGCAGGATCGGGAAAGGCGACAAGGTCTCGATCTCGACCGCGAAATCCCCGACCTTGCGCACCTCCTTGAACGACGAGGTGTAGCTCTTCATGTCCGAGCCGTCGCCGGCCGCGCGCTTGAACGAGAACACCACATCGTCCGCCGTCATCGGCGTGCCATCGTGGAATTGGACGCCACGGCGCAGCTCGAAGCGCCACACCGTGGGCGAGGTCTGCTTCCACGACGTGGCGAGGGCAGGCACCAGACCGAGTTGCTTGTCCCGCCCGACCAGGGGCTCGTAGATGTTGCCGGTGAAGGTGAGTTGCAGGCTTTCGTTGAGCGAATGCGGGTCCATCGACGTCGCGTCGCCCTGGTTGGCCACGCGAAGGGTGACGGCCTGGGCGGCCGCGGCCACCATCGTCAGGCCCAGCAGCATCCAGCGGACGGACTTGGTCATGTCGGGGTCTTTCAAGGGGGGGAGCGATCGGTGGCCGGGCAGCTCAATGGCCCGCCGCAGCGCGGTCCACGCGCAGACGGGGGTCGACGGCGAAATACAGCAGGTCCACAAACAAGTTGATGAGCACGAAGATCAAGGCGATCAGACAGAGGTAAGCCGCCATCACGGGAATGTCGGCAAAGCTGACCGCCTGGATGAACAGCAGACCCATGCCCGGCCACTGGAACACGGTTTCAGTGATGATCGCAAAGGCGATGAGCGAGCCGAGTTGCAGACCGGTGATCGTGATGACCGGCACCATGGTGTTCTTCAGGGCATGGCCGAAGTAGATGGAGCGGTTGGGCAAGCCACGCGCCCGCGCGAACTTGATGTAGTCGGTGCGCAGCACCTCGAGCATTTCCGAGCGCACCAGCCGCATGATCAGCGTGAGCTGGAAAATCGCCAGGGTCACCGAGGGAAGGATCAAGTGTTTCAGGCCGTCAGCCGTCAACAACCCCGATGTCCAGGCCCCGAGGGCCACCACCTCACCGCGCCCGAAGCTCGGCAGCCACTTCAACACCACCGCGAAGAGCAGGATCAGCAGGATGCCGATCAGGAAGGTGGGCAACGAGACGCCGAGCAGTGAGACCGTCATCATCAGCTGTGACAAGAAGCTGCCGCGCCGCAGCGCGGCGTACACGCCCATCGGGATGCCGAACAGCAAGGCGATCAGCGCGGCGCACATGGCGAGTTCCAGCGTGGCGGGAAAACGCTCCACGATCAGCGACGACACCTTGCGGCCCTGACGAAGGCTCAGCCCGAATTCGCCTTGAACCGCGTTGCCGACGAAGCGGGCGAACTGCACGGGGAAGGGCTTGTCCAGCCCCAGGTCCGCGCGGAGTTGGGTGCGCTGCTCCGGCGTCGCGTCCTGGCCCAGCAGGTTCGTCACCGGATCGCCCACGAACTGGAACAACATGAACGCGATGAAGGCCACCGTCAGCATGACAAGGACGGCTTGGGCGAGGCGACGAAGAACGAATGCGAGCATGGAATGGGGATGCGATCAAAGCAGTGGCCCGCCAGGCGGGCCGCTGCTCAGTTGACTTTCACGCTGCGCATGTCGATCCGGTTGTCGGCCCGGTGGTACATGTCGATGTTCTTCTTCATCGCCCACGGGATGACTTGATTGTGCAGCGGGATGTAGGCCACCTCGTCGTGGCTCAGCTGCAGTGCCTTTTCGATCAGCTCGTTGCGGTTTTTCTGATCAACTTCCTTTTTCATGCGCTCGATCAGCGCGTCCATCTGCGGGTTGCTGTAGCGACCCACGTTGTAATTGCCATCGCCCTGCGCCCCAACGCTGCGCAGCAGCGACTGCAGCGAATACAGCGCATCGAACGTGGGCACACCCCAGCCCAGCATGTAGATGCTGGCCTCGTAGCGCTGGATCATCGGGAAGTAGGTGGTCAACGGCAGCGTGCGGAGCTTGGCCTTCACCCCCAGGCGGGCCCACATCGCGGTCACGGCCTGGCAGATTTCTTCGTCGTTGATGTAGCGGTTGTTCGGGCAGGCAAAGTCGACCTCGAACCCCTGTGGGTAGCCCGCGTCGGCCAGCAGCTTCTTGGCCGCTTCCAGGTCATAGGGGTGGCGTTCGTTGACCTTTTTGGTCCAACCGTTGACCTGCGGCGAAATCAGCGTGCCCGTGGGCTCGGCAAGCCCGCGCATGATGTTCTTCGCGATGGCCTGGATGTCGATGGCCTGGTACAGGGCCTTGCGAACCCGCACGTCCTTCAGGGGGTTTTTGCCCTTGACGTTGGAGCCAGGCAGTTCGTCGCGGAACTGGTCCATGCCGAAGAACATCGTGCGGTTCTCCGAGCCGTCCAGCACCTTCAGCGCCGGCGTGTTGCGCAGGCGATTCAGGTCGGCAGGCGACGGGTCAAGCACCATGTCCACCTCCCCCGACAGCAGCGCGGCGATGCGGGTTGCTTCGCTCTTGATCGGCGTGTAGACGATCTCGGTCACGTTGCCGTCGAGCTTGCCCCAGTAACTGGGGTTCTTCGCCAGCACGAGGCGCACGTCCTGGTTCCAGCTCTTCAGGATGAACGGACCGGTGCCGTTGGCATTGCGGTGGGCGAAGTTCTCGTCCTTGGTCTTGGCGTCTTTCGGCTGGGTGGACTTGTTCTTCTCGGCCCAATCACGGTCCATCATGCGAAGCTCTGTCAGCTGACGCAGCAGCACCGGGTTCGGGTCTTTCGTCACGATGTCGACGGTCAGGTCGTCAACCTTGACCACCTTGTCGATGCCCTGGGTGTAGACGCCGTAGTTCGAGGTCTTTTCCATGGCGCGGTTGATCGAGAAGACCACGTCGTCAGCATTGAACTCGGCGCCATCGTGGAACTTCACGCCCGCACGCAGCTTGATGCGCAATTGCGTCGGCTTGAGCTGCTGGTAGCCCGTGGCCAGCTGCGGCTCCAGCTCGAACTTGCGGTTGTAATAAAACAGGGATTCATACACCGCAGCGTGCACCCCATTGCCCAGGGCGTTGTTCTGCGAATGAATGTCCCAGCTGGGGATGTCGCTGGCGCTGGCCCATTTGAAGGTGGCGGCATGGGCGGCTGGTGACAGGCACACGGCCAGGGCCGCGGCCGCAAAGCGGAAAGTTGTGATCATGGTGTGGCGGCCGGCAGGCCGTCGGTCTGACATCTGGCAATGACAGCAAAAGCTGTGCCCCCGGTCAAAGGGGATTGCCCCAAGGAAGGAATCGAGAACCGATGACGCTCAATCGTTGATGCGCTTGAGCACCCGGCCATCGGGCTGATGGAAAACCACGGCGCCGTACAGGGCCTGCGCCACGGCGCCGGTGTTGTCGCTGTCGGTCATGACGCCCACACCGATCAGCCGCCCTGGCGCTTCCCCAAAGGCACGTTGAAAGTCCGCCGCGATGTCGCGCCGGTGGTGACGCCAGGAGTTCAGGCCATCCGCACCCGAGTCCACGACGATCTTGCGGATCCGGTCGCTCCGCCCGCCCGGAATCGTCGACTCCAACGGCTGGCGGTTGTCCCAGACGTACATCAGCGTGGCGTAGGGTGGGGTCTCGCCAGTCAGGGTCTCTGCCAACTCGAACATCATTCGGTTCTTGGGCGACAGCCGACGGTGGTCGCCATCAAAGGCAAGGACCACCCGGACCGGCGAATCCGCGCGGTCCTTGTCGACCAGATCGGCATCGGGAATCAGGAACGGCACCCACCAGGAGAACTCGACCGCCCCGAGTTGATCGGGCGAGACATCAAGCCGCTGCCGGTACATGCTGGCCGACGACTGTGCGCGGGCCTCGATGACGGCGCGTCCATCCCGGCGAACATGACTGTAGCGGGTCGCCCGCTTGCCTGGCAGCGTCACCACCGACCACGACGGCGTGTCTACCGATCGGCCGGGCGGATCGGCGTCCGCATCAGGCGATCGCGCGGCTTCAGGCGCATTGGCACAGGCGCTCAACAAGGCGGTCGCAGCAACGGCCCAAAGCCGGCGCCACCGCACCGACCCACTCACGGGGTGGCCACACATCGGGAACATCGTCAGACAACAACTCAGGAATGAGGCCCAGGCCCGTCGAGGCTCAAGGCCGGCAACACAAGAAAAAGGCCGCCCATTGGCGGCCTTCGATGCGTCCAAAGGGACGAATCAGAACGTGTGCTTGACGCCGAAGGCGTACACGTTGTTGTTGGTCTGGCGGTCTTCACGTGCCAGGCCAGCGTCGACGAACAGGTTCGTGCGCTTGCTCAGCGGGTAGTCGTAGCCCAGGCCAACCTTCGAACGGTCGAGGTTGGTGGCGGGCGACACGCGGCCATAGTAGCCCTTCAACACACCGCCGCCCAGCGGCGCGGTCGCGCCGATCAGGTACGCCTTGTTGCTGACTTCGCGGTTGGTGGTGCCCGGAGCGCGGGTCGTCGAGTTCGCGTAGTAACCAATCAGCTTGGCCACGCCCAGGTCATAGCTCAAGCCGACGTTGACCAGACCGAGGCCGTCGTTGACGCCCTTGCTGATCTTCTCGTAGCCGAAGCCCGTCCACAGAGGACCGGCGCTGTATTCAACGTTGAAGCCCATGTTGCGGCCCAGCTGGGTGTCTTCCGACAGACCCACGGCCACGTTGGCGGTCAGACCACCAAAGTTGGCCGTCTTGAAGCCCACGGTGTTCGACGTGCGAGCGCCAGCGCCGACGGGATCCGGGGTGGCGTAGCCGGCGTACAGCAGACCAGTGCTGCTGGCTTGGCCCAGACCGTCGTTCAGGAACGGGTCGGACTTCAGCTGAATCCAGAAAATCGGGGAGTAGTCGCGGCCGAGGTAGACGCTGCCGACACCGGCTTGGGTCAACTGCACGAACGAACGGCCATTCCAGAACGACGTGGCGCTGGCCACTGCACCGGTGTCAGGGCTGAAACGGTGTTCGATCTGGAACTGGGCGCTCATGCCACCGCCGAGGTCTTCCGTGCCACGGAAGCCCAGACGCGACGTGCCGTAGTTGGTCAGTTGCCAGGCCTTGCTGTAAGCGCGGCCACCAGCCGGACCCACGACGGCTTGGGGGTTGATCGCCGTGCCGCCGTTGCCTTTTTGGATGCCAACGTTCAGCAAGCCGTAGATGGTGACCGACGATTGAGCGGAAGCGGCGCCGGCGAACGCTCCAAGGACGGCCAGAGCGACCAGAGATTTTTTCATTTCGACTATCTCCTAAGTTGAATAAGAGGTTCCAACCGATTCGCCCCTTGGGGCCGATCAGACCAACCCCCTCGACGGAAGTTGACCGTATTGCACCAGACAGGCATGGCCCTTGCAAAGCTTTGAGCCGGCCTGCGCTCGGATCTGTTGCCCGTGAACAACGAGGATTCGACCTGGGATCTGGCGCCCGTGCCGTTCATCGGCGCGCGCAGGAGCGCACAGAGCCCGCCTTCCAGTGAACACCGGCCGTTGAAGGCATCATGCAGGGACTTTCCCCAATCGCACCGGAGCGTTTGATGGTGGACCAGTTCCTGACAACGATCGACAACGCCCTTCGCACCCTGCACGGCGTCCACCGCCCCACCCGCCCGACGCCCAGGCCGGCCACCGAGGGCGCAGCCCTGTCTGCGGAGGACCGCAAACGCTCAGGCGCCCTGATGCGGGTCAATCACGTGGGCGAGGTGTGCGCGCAGGCGCTGTACCACGCGCAGGCCTTGACGACGCGCAGCCCCAGTTTGCAGCTTCAGTTCATCGAAGCCGCCCGCGAGGAAACCGACCACCTGGCATGGACCCAACAGCGGCTCGACGAGTTGGGCGCACGCCCGAGCCTGCTGAACCCGCTGTGGTACGCCGGTGCGTTCGCGGTGGGCTGGGTCGCAGGGCGCTCGGGCGATGCCACCAGCCTGGGGTTCGTCGTCGAGACCGAGCATCAGGTGGAGGACCACTTGCAAAGCCACCTGCAGCGCCTGCCCGAAAACGACGCGGCTTCGCGCGCCATCGTCGAGCAAATGAAGGCCGACGAAATCCGCCACGCTGAGTCGGCCCAAAACGCTGGGGCAGCCCGGTTGCCGCTGCCGGTCAAATGGGTGATGCGCGCCGCAGCAAAGGTCATGACCCGCACCGCGCACCACATCTGACCAAAACGCCCCAAGGTGGGGCCAGCATGCGGCGCCGCGGTCCAGGCTTCAAGACGCCCGAAGTTCAAAGCTGGTGGTGATGTCGGCCGTCTTGCCCAGCATGATGCTGGCCGAACAGTACTTCTCGTGCGACATCTGGATGGCCCGTGCCACGGCCGCCTCGGGGAGCCCTTGCCCTGAAACGATGAAATGCATGTTGATGCGGGTGAACACCTTCGGGTCGACCTCGGCCCGCTCGGCTTGCACCTTGACCTCGCAACCGGTCACCGGATGGCGACCGCGCTTCAGGATCAACACCACGTCATACGCCGTGCATGCGCCCGTGCCGGCCAGCACGGTCTCCATCGGGCGCGGCGCGAGATCGCGGCCGCCGCCGTCAGGGGCGCCGTCCATGGTCAACAGGTGACCGCTGCCGGTTTCCGCGATGAACGCCATGCCCGCCTGGGCCTGCCAACGAATCGTGCATTCCATGTGAGTCGAACTCCGGTTGGGGCCCGCAACACGTAGGCTGGCCACGGGCGAGATTGTGCAATGCGTCACAACAGCAACACTTCACTCGCGTCGCGACCGCCCTGCACGGCAGGATTTCACTGGTTTGATATTGCAGCGCAGCAAGTCCGCGGCTAAACTGCACGCATCGGAGCGTCATTTCCTCCCACCTCTTGTCTCCTCCACCTCCTCCATTGGTGGATTCAACCCAAGGCAGCAATGCCTTGGGTTTTTTTCTGGGTCAACGGACGGCTCAGCCGAGTGGCCCATCGTCGCGTCCACGTGCCGACTATGATGCGGCGCCGCAATTTTTGCGCTCCTCAAGGACCCCACATGGCCGGCCGCACCACCCCGCCCCGGAAGACCGCCCGGAAGACCCCTGCGACGCCCAAGGCCAGCCGGCGACGACCCGATGTCCAGCCGCTGTCGGAGACAGATTACCTCCGCAAGATTCTCACGGCGCAGGTCTATGACGTGGCCGACGAGACCGCGCTGGACAAGGCGAACAACCTGTCGGCGCGGATTGGCAACACGGTGTTGCTCAAGCGCGAGGACACGCAGCCGGTCTTCAGCTTCAAGCTGCGCGGCGCCTACAACAAGATGAGCCAATTGAGCGCTGACCAGCGCGCGCGCGGCGTCATCTGTGCATCCGCAGGCAACCATGCCCAAGGGGTGGCGTTGTCGGCCCAACGGCTGGGGTGCAAGGCGTTGATCGTCATGCCGGTGACCACCCCGACGCTGAAGATCGATGCCGTGCGCGCACTGGGCGGCACCGTCGTGCTGCATGGAGACAGCTACAGCGACGCCCATCAGCACGCACTGACCCTGGAGAAGGAGCACGGCCTGTGCTTTGTCCACCCGTTCGATGACCCGGACGTGATCGCAGGCCAGGGCACCATCGGCATGGAGATCCTGCGCCAGCACCAGGGGCCGATCGATGCCGTGTTCGTGGCCATCGGCGGCGGCGGTTTGATCGCCGGCGTGGCGGCTTACATCAAGGCGGTGCGCCCCGAGATCAAAGTCATCGGGGTTCAGATGGTCGACTCCGACGCCATGGTGCGGTCGGTTCATGCGGGCAAACGGGTGGCGCTGCACGACGTCGGGTTGTTCTCCGACGGCACGGCGGTGAAGCTCGTGGGCACGGAAACCTTCCGGCTTGCCCGGCAGTTGGTCGACGAGTTCGTGGTGGTTGACACCGACGCCGTGTGCGCCGCCATCAAAGACGTGTTTCAGGACACCCGCAGCGTGCTGGAACCCGCCGGCGCACTGGGGGTGGCCGCGATCAAACAGCACGTGCAGTCGCACGGCCTCACTGGCCGCACCTACGTGGCGATCACCTGCGGCGCCAACATGAACTTCGACCGCCTGCGTTTCGTTGCCGAACGCGCCGATGTGGGCGAGGAGCGAGAGGCCCTCTTTGCGGTGACGATGCCCGAAGCACGGGGCAGCTTCCGGCAGTTTTGCGGGCTGATCGGTCCACGTTCGGTCACGGAGTTCAATTACCGGATCTCGGACGCCCACCAGGCACACGTCTTCGTCGGACTGTCGACCCAGCGACGCGGCGAGTCTGCCGAAATCGCCGCGACCTTTGAACGCCACGGCTTCGCCACACTGGACCTGACGCACGACGAACTGGCCAAGGAACACCTGCGCCACATGGTGGGCGGGCGCAGCAGCCTGGCCGACGACGAACGGGTGTTTCGCTTCGTCTTCCCCGAGCGGCCGGGCGCGCTGATGCGCTTCTTGTCCAGCATGCACCCGGACTGGAACATCAGCCTGTTTCACTATCGCAACCAAGGGGCCGACTACGGTCGCATCCTGGTCGGAATCCAGGTGCCACGCGCAGACCGAAAGGCCTTCCGCCAAGTGCTCGACGGCTTGGGTCATCCCTGGCAGGACGAGTCGGACAACCCCGCCTACCGGGTGTTCCTGCGCTGAACGTCGGCCAGGGCCGGCGCGCCGGTCCGTGCGTCGAGCCCCCCATGCGGGTGACGCGGTGCAGCGGTTGCCCTCGCAGAATTCCCCGGCATCGTTTGCTTGGAAGGATTTGTGCAGTGCAGCGCTCCGCGATCCGATCGACAGCCAACCCCGTGCTGGAACTCGGGCTTCAGTTCAAGTTGAGGCGGCGGGCCGAAGCCGCCGGCGGACTGGGCGAGCTGGAGGCCTTGGCGCTGCGGCTCGGCATGATCCAGGGCTGCATGAAGCCGCGCTTTCATGCGCCTCAGCTGGTGGTCTTCGCCGCGGACCATGGCCTGGCGGTGGAAGGGGTGGTGCTGGACCAGGCTTGGTCCACCGCAAACGCGGTGGAGCGGTTGCTGGGCATGCGCCTGCCCGTGTCGGTTTTTGCCCAGCTGCACGGTCTTGCGCTGAGCGTGGTCGACTGCGGCATCGCCGAGCCCCTGCCCGCCACGCTGCAAGGACATCCACGGTTGCGCCACCACAGGGCAGCCCATGGCAGCCGAAGCGCCCGGCTGGGCCCAGCCATGAGCCTCCAGCAGGCCAACGCCGGCGTGCAAACCGGCATGCAACTGGCGCGCGACCTCCCTGGCAACGCCTTGTTGTGCGCCGGGCTTGGCGCCGGGGGCTTGGAAAGTGCGGCGCTGGTGATGGCCAGGATTGCGCCTTGTGACGTCCGCGAACTCGTCGACATGGGCCCCGGCATGAGCCACGAGCGACTGTCGCGGCTGATGGTGGTGCTCCACACGGCGCTGGACCGGCACCAAGGGGCAAGCACGCCCATGGACATCCTCGCGGCCCTGGGCGGGCACGACATCGCCGCGATGGTGGGGGCCATCCTGGTGGCCGCGGGCCAGCGCCGTTTGATTGTTCTCGACGGTTTGCCCGCCTACGCCGCGTACCACCTTGCGCTGAAGATGGCGCCCGAGGTTCGGGACTTTGCGGTGTGCACTCACAGCCACCCTCACAGTGGCCTTCAACGCGCGCGGGCCCTGCTCAACGCGCCGCCCATGCTCGAGATGGGCCTCAACAGCATTGATGGCACGGGTGCCACGCTGGCGTGGCCTTTGATCCTGAGCGCCGCCGCGCTGCTCAGCGACGTCATCGATGGCGACTCCGACACCCCCATGGCCAACGACTCGTCACCAGCCGCCAGGGCGCCGGTCGCGCCGACCCTCAGCTGAGGGCGACGGTCACTGGCGCTGCTCGCGCTGACGCGGGTCGCTCGACCCGCTCATTCCCTGCTGCAGCGCCGCGGCCTGAGCCGCCGCCTGGGCCTGCGCCTGGGCCAGGGCCGCCTGCGCTGCCGCCTGCGAAGCCATCATGCCCGGCGTGATCCCCACGGGCTGGAGATCGGCCGAGCCGGCACCGTAGGCGCCTGTGGCGCCGGCCATCGCCGCAGACGCCTCGGCAGCACCCACAAAGCTGGGGACGCCCGTGGCCGCCACCGGCGGCGGTGGCAGGTTCAGCACAAAGCCATCGCCGCCGGCGTTGGGGGCGATGCGGGCGCTGCGCAAGCCGACGGCTTGCAACACCAGGTTGGCGTCCAGCGCGTCCCCCACCCGATACGCCCGGGGTGGCTTGCCGTCCACCGCGATCAGGGCAATGCCAGGCGCGGAGCCAGCGTCGCTGTCGTTGGCACGCGGCGTTGCGACCACCCCCGTGAGCTGGAATCGCGCCGACGCCTCCGGCGCAGCGATGGTGACGGTGGGCACCGACGGCGGCGCCCCGAGCAAGCGGTTCAAGTCGCCAGCCAGGTTGCCACCGCCGACCGCCGTTTGGGCCTGCGCGGGCACAGGCAATCGGGCGGACCACAGGCGCCAGCCCCAGAACATCGCTGCGGCCGCGACCAGGGCCCAGACCAGCATTGCCGTCAATCGTGCGCTCATCCAACGATTATCATGGAACACGCAGGGCGACTTGACGCTCTCACGCACCCCAACGATGCCGCGCCCCATGCCTTTGATCGACCCCCTCCGCCCGCGCCGCCTGGCCCGCGGCTTCACCCTGATCGAGCTCATGGTGGTGCTCGTCATCATCGGCGTGCTGGCTGCATTGATCGTTCCCAACGTCCTGAACCGAGCCGACGACGCCCGCGTCACAGCAGCGCGCACCGATGTGAGCAACTTGATGCAGGCCTTGAAGCTGTACCGCCTGGACAACCAGCGTTACCCAAGCGCCGAACAGGGTCTGCAAAGCCTCGTCACCAAGCCCACGGTCGGCGCCATTCCGCCCAATTGGCGGCCGTACCTCGACAAGTTGCCGAACGACCCCTGGGGAAAGCCCTATCAATATGCGAACCCAGGGGTCAAGGGCGAAATCGACGTTTTCAGTTTCGGGGCCGACGGGGTGATGGGTGGCGAAAACAATGACGCCGAGATCGGGTCTTGGCAGTGACGCGCCCTCCTCGCGTCGCGCGATGAATCCGGCTGCGACCCGGCAGGCGCTGGTCCGCGGCTTCACTTTGATCGAATTGATGGTGGTGATCGCGATCATCGCGCTCGCCGCTGGCGTCACCAGCCTGGCTTTGCGCGACCCCACCGACACCCAGCTCGAACGGGAGGCGGTTCGGCTGTCCGCGCTGCTGGAATCCGCGCGAACCGAAGCCCGGTCCCTCGGCTTGGCGGTGGTGTGGGCGCCCGCGCCCGCTGGCGTCACGGCCGATCCATCAACCGGCGTCGTGCCCCAGTTCAGGTTCGCTGGCCTGCCCGTGAGCAGCGCCTTGCCCACGCGTTGGCTGAACCCGGAGACCACGGCCGACGTGGGCGGCGGTGCCATCGTGCTGGGCCCCGAACCGGTCATCGGCGCCCAGCGCATCGTGCTGCGCCTGGACCGTCAAGCGGTCTCCCTGGTCACCGACGGCCTGGGCCCCTTCACCGTGGTCAACCGCGATGCGGGTGCACCCATTGCCAACCGCTGAACGCCCGTCCCAGGGGGGCTTCACGCTGATCGAGGTGATGGTGGCCTTGGCCATCGTGGCCGTCACACTCGGCGCCGGGCTGCAGGCCGCTGGCGCCCTGACGCAAAACGCACTGCGCCTGGCCGAAGTGAGCGAAGCGCAATGGTGCGCCGACAACCAATTGGGCAACCTGAGGCTGTCCAAGCAGTTTCCGGGCGTGGGCGACATCGATTTCCCGTGCGAGCAAATGGGTCGCGCCTACGCGGGCCGTCTGGTCGTGCGCCCCACCCCCAACCCGAACTTTCGCCGCGTGGATGCGGTGATGGTCAATGGCGACGGCCAGGTGCTGCTGACCGTGTCGACCGTGCTGGGACGCTACTGATGGCGTTCCCCGTGCAGCGAGCGGCGAGACGGCCCCGTGGCTTCACGCTGGTCGAGGTGCTGGTCGCGCTGATGATCATGGCCGTGTTGGCGGGCATGGCCTGGCAAGGCGTGGCGGGCATCGTGCGTGCGCGCGACGCGAGCGACGCGCAACTGCAGCAATCGCTTCGCCTCAACACCGTGATCGCCCAGTGGGAGCAAGACCTGTTGGCGCTGCAGGAAACGCCCGTCGTGCCGGCGCTGAGCTTCGATGGCGCTTCGCTGCGCCTGACGCGCCACGCGCGAGGCGGTCTGCAGGTGGTGGTGTGGTCCTTGCGGCCACCGTCCAGCCTGCCCTCACCGCCCCCGGAGGGCGCACCGGGCGGCAACGTGTGGCTGCGCTGGGCCGGCCCGGTCACGACCACCCAGAACGACCTTCAGGAGAGCTGGCTGCGAAGCCAGCAGTTCCAGGGCGGCGAGCCGGGGCAACTGCGGGTGCTCGAAGGCCTGGCCAGTTGGCAGCTTTATTACTACCGAGACAACGCCTGGACCAACGCGCAGTCCAGCGGCAACCAGTCGCCAGGCACCCGGCTGGTGCCAACCCAGGTCGTGCTGCCCACCGGGGTGCGCCTGGTGCTGGAACTGGCCGGGGGTCAGGCCCGAACTGGCCAGCTGACCCGCGACGTCGTGCTCGGGCCCCAGCCGCCATGAGCTGCCATGGCCTGAGCCCAGTCGGACAACAGCGCGCGCAACGTGGCGCGGCGCTGCTGCTGGCCATGCTGATCCTGAGCCTCGTGGCGACCCTGGCCGCCGCGATGGTGTGGCAGCAGTGGCGAGCGGTGCAGGTCGAGTCGGCCGAACGCGCCCGCACGCAAGCCACATGGATCCTGGCGGGGGCGCTCGACTGGGCTCGCTTGATCCTGCGAGAGGACGGCCGCAGCGCCGCGGTCGACCACCTGGGCGAGCCGTGGGCGGTGCCATTGGCCGAAGCGCGCCTGTCCAGTTTCCTGGCTGCCGACCGCGAGGTGGCCTCTGACGACGGGCCCGAGGCCTTCCTGTCCGGTGCCATCGTCGACGCCCAGGCGCGCTTCAACCTCAACAACCTGATCAATGGGGGGCTGGTGGTGCCCGCCCAGTACGAGGCCTTCAAGCGCCTGCTGGACACCGTGGGTGTTTCCAGCGCCGTGGCCGAGACCGTGACGCTCGCGCTGCGCGATGCGGGGGCGGGACAAGCCGCGTCCGGGCCCTCATCGGGCGGGTCAGCGCCATCCGGCCTGGACGCCGTGCCGCGAAACCCCAACCCACCGCTGCAGCCCCGTCGGATGGACCAGTTGCGCTGGCTCGGGCTCGACGCCGACACCCTTGGCCGGCTGCAAGGGCTCGTCGACCTGCTGCCCCCCGGCGGCACCGTCAACCTCAACACCGCGCCGCGCGAGGTGCTGGCCGCCGTCATCGACAAGCTGGACCTGGCCGGCGCGCAGCGCCTGATCCAGGCGCGCGAGCGCAATCCATTCAAGCGGATCGACGACGCCAATGCGGTGCTGGGGGCGGGCTTCGACCTGTCCAGCAACCCGCTGGTCGGCATCAATTCCAACCTGTTCGAGGTGCGCGGGCGTTTGCGGATCGGGGACCGTGTGCTGGAGGAACGCTCGCTGGTTCAACGCAAGGGGGCAGATGTGATCGTGCTGTCTCGCGAGCGGGTCAACCGCAATGAGGCGGGCCCGTGACGCAAGCGCTCGACGCCAACCGCGCGCGTGCTGCCGAATGGCCCATGCGCCCTGCCCGATGACCGCCCTGCCCCGCACACCCATCCCTACAATCCGCGCGGTCAGCGCACCAAGGCCTGACGTGACCCGTTCCCGGCCGCCCCGCCCGCTGACTTTGCGCTGACCCACCACACCCATGTCGTTGCTGGTTCTGCAGATCCCCCCCCGACCCAGGCTGCGCGCGCGGGACCAACGCGCGACAGGCGGACCCGACAGCGGCACCGACCTGCGCGACCTGCAGTTCGTCTGGAGCGTGGACACGCGCCAAGTGACGCAGCAAGGCCGCGCCGCGGTCGCGCAGCTGCCCAAGGCCGACACCGTCGTGGCCGTGCTGTCGCCCCAAGACATCGCGTGGCAACGGATCACACTCCCGAAGGCGCCGCCCGCGCGACTGCGCGCGGCGCTGGCCGGTGTGCTTGAGGAAGCCCTGCTCGACGACGGCGAAGCCACCCACCTGGCCCTGGCCCCTGGCAGCAAACCGGGCGAATTGGCCTGGGTCGCCGCGGTGCAACGCGCCTGGTTGGTCAACGTGCTGAGCCGCTTGGAACTGGCCCAGGTGTTCGTCGACCGCGTGGTGCCCGCGGTGGCGCCCACCGACGCTGGGGCGCTTCATTTCTACCTGGACCCCGTCGATCCTGACCGCGCCGACGCGCTGTGCCTGAGCTGGAGCCACGCGGACGGCGTGTCGACCCTGGGCACCCGGGGCGGGCTGGCCCGTGTCGTGCTGCCCCAGCCGCTGCCCGACGGTGCCCGCTGCACCACCACCCCGGCCGCGGCCGCAGCCGCCGAGGCCTGGCTGGGTGCCCCGGTGCCGCTGCGCAGCGAGGCCGAGGCCTTGCTCGACGCCGCGGCCTCCGCGTGGAACCTGCGCCAATTCGAGCTGACCCGCCGACACCGTGGCAGCCGGGCGCTGCGCGACCTCTGGTTGGCCCTGCTCGGGCCGCAATGGCGTCCCGTGCGCTACGGCCTGGTGAGCTTGCTGGCGGTGCAGTTGGTGGGACTCAACGCCTGGGCCTGGCAGTTGCGCAGCGAGCTGGAACGCAAGAAGACCCAACGGGTGGCGGTGCTTCAAACCACCTTCCCCAACGTGAAGGCCGTGCTCGACGCCCCGCTGCAGATGGAGCGTGAGGTGCAGCAGTTGCGCCAGCAGGCCGGGCGCGTGGGTGACGGCGACCTGGAAACCCTGCTGAACGCGGCCGCCGCCGCTTGGCCACCCGGCCGCGCGCCCGTCGACAAACTGCGCTATGAACCCGGGCGCCTCAGCCTCGCCGCGCCGTCGTGGAGCGCCGAAGAAGTTGACCGCTTCGGCGGACAACTGCGCGCGAGCGGCTACCGGGTGGAACAGGCCGAAGGTCAGATCACCTTGACCCGCGCCCCGCGCGGCGCACGTTCATGAGCGCCCCCTTGACCGCCACCGACGTGTCCGCGGGACGCCAAGCCGCGGGCTGGCGCGACGATGCGGCCCGGCAGTGGGCCGCCCGCAGCCCGCGCGAACGCGACGCCATCGGCCTGGTGGGGGTCGTGCTGGCGGCGGCGCTGGTGTGGTGGGTGGGCATGGCACCGGCCCTGCGCACGCTCAAGCAGGCACCGCAGCAGTTGGCCGCCGTGGAAGCGGACTTGCAGCTGATGCAGGCTTTGGCGGCAGAAACCACCGCCTTGCGCGGCACACCGCCGGTGCCCACCGCACAGTCGGTGGCCGCGCTGAAAGCGGCCACCGAGGCCCTGGGCGAACGCGCCAGCCTGGCCGTGCAAGGCGACCGCGTCACGCTGACGATGAAGGACCTGGACACCGCGGCGTTGCGCGCTTGGCTTGACCAGGCCCGCGGCGCTGCCCGCGCCCGCCCGGTCGACGCCCAATGGACACGCAGCGCCAACGGCTACAGCGGCAGCCTTGTGCTGACCGTGGGGACAGGCCCATGAAGCCGCCCCGCGCCCCGCGTGCCGGCCCGGCCAGCGGGCCGGCGGCGCGCTGGGGCCTGGCCGGTGCACTCGTCGGGCTGGTCATCGGCGGTGCGGCCTTTGCGCCGGCCGCCTGGGTGGTGACCGGCGTGAGCGCAGCCAGCGGGGGACGCCTGCTGCTGGCCGAAGCCCGCGGCACCGTCTGGAACGGCAGCGCCATCGCGGTCCTGACCGGCGGCCCGGGCAGCCGCGATGCCAGCGCGCTGCCCGGGCGCCTGGCTTGGTCGCTTGCGCCGCGCTGGGCCGGTGGGCTGGGCATGGCCCTGCAAGCCGAACAAGCCTGCTGCCTGAACGGCGTGGTGACCGTGCTGATTCGGCCCGGCATCGGCGGCGTGCGATTGGAGCTGCTGCCGGGTGCCCCGGGCTGGATCGCGCAGTGGCCCAGCGCGTGGCTGGCGGGGCTGGGCACGCCGTTCAACACCTTGCAGCTCGGCGGTCAACTGCGCTTGCAATCGCCCGGCCTGGCCCTGGAATCGGTGCAAGGCCGGTGGCGCCTCAGCGGACGCGCCGACCTCGACATGAGCGCCATGTCGTCTCGCCTGTCGACGTTGCCCACCTTGGGCGACTACCGCCTCAGCGTGGACGCCACACCAGACGCCGGTGCGGCCCTGCGTCTGACCACGCTCGGCGGCGCGCTGCAGCTTCAAGGCGACGGTCAATGGAGCGCCGCGTCGGGCCTGCGCCTGCGCGCCCAGGCTCAGGCGGCCACCGCCGACGACGAAGCGGCGCTGGGCAACCTCTTGAACATCATCGGACGGCGCCAGGGCGCGCGGTCCGTCATTTCGATCGGATGAGCATGAACACGCTTCGGGCCACCGCCCCCCGCCCCACGTTGAGCACCGCCGCGAGCACCGGGCTCGCCGCCGCGCTGGCCCTCGTGATGACCGCCACGCCGTTGGCTGGCCTGGCCCAGGCGCAGACGCCGGCGCAGACCAAAGCGAAGGCCAAAGCAGACGCCGCCCCGCGGTTTCGTGGGGAGCCGGTCACGCTGAACTTCGTCAACGCGGACATCGAGGGCGTGAGCCGCGCGATGTCGGCCATCCTGCGCCAGCCGATCCTGGTCGACCCGCGGGTCAAGGGATCGATCACCCTGTACAGCGAAAAGGCCCTGCGCCCCGACGAGGCCTACCGCAGCTTCCTGGCCTCGCTGCGCGGCCTGGGCTTCACCGTGGTCGAGGTCGAGGGCTTGCTCAAGGTCGTGCCGGAAGCCGACGCCAAGCTCCAGACTGGCACCGTGGCCATCGGCAACAGCAGCACGCGCCGTGGCGATCAGGTGCTGACCCAGGTGTTTCGCCTGAGCCATGAAAACGCCAACAACCTGGTGCCGGTGCTGCGCCCGCTGATCAGCCCGAACAACACCATCAACGCCACCGCCGGCGCGAACTCGCTGGTCATCACCGACTACGCGGACAACCTGGCCCGCATCGGCCGCATCATTGCCGCGATGGACACGCCGGGCAGCGGCGACGTCGAGGTGATCCCGCTGCAACACGCCGCCGCCGCCGACCTGGCCCCCACCGTGCAACGTCTGAGCGATGGCAACGCCAGCGTCGGCGTGCCCGGGGCAGTGGGCGGGGCGGCCTTGCAGGTGTTGCCGGACTCGCGCAGCAATTCGCTGCTGGTCAAGGCCCCGACGCCGGCCCGCATGGCCGGCGTGCGCACCTTGATCCAACAACTGGACCGGCCCTTTCCCGGCGGCAACCCCGCCGGCAACGTCTGGGTGGTCTACCTGAAGAACGCCGACGCCACCAAGCTGGCCACGGTGTTGCGCGCGGCCATCAGCGCGGGCAACCCCAACAGCGCGGGGGGCCTGTCGTCGTCGGTGAACACGCCCACCCCCGCCCCGACCCAGAACGTCCAGTCGGCCGCCGGGGGTGGCGCCGGGGCCTCGGTGCAGGCGTCCACGCCGGTGAGCGCCTCGGCCGGCCCGTCCACGGGTGGCAACATCCAGGCCGACCCGTCGACCAACTCGCTGATCATCACTGCGGCCGAACCGCAGTACCGCCAGCTGCGCGCCATGATCGACCAGCTGGACTCGCGCCGCGCGCAGGTTTACATCGAAAGCATGATCGTCGAGGTCTCGGGCGACAACGCCGCCGACGTCGGCTTCCAGTGGCAGGGCCTGGTCGGCAAGAACGGCGACAAGACCGGCATCGTCGGCGGCACCAACTTCGGCACCAACGGCAACCTGCTGACCATCACGGCCGCGGGCACGCAGGGCACCACCGGCTTGGGCAACATCAGCCTGGGCGAGGGTTTGAACATCGGCCTGATCCGCGACTTCGGCGGTGCCTATGGGCTGGCCGCCATCGCGCGCTTGCTGCAAAGCCAGACCAACACCAACATCGTGTCGACGCCGAACCTGATCACGCTCGACAACGAGGAGGCCAAGATCATCGTCGGCTCGAACGTGCCCTTCATCACCGGCCAGTTCACCAACACCGGCACGGCCACGACCAGCCCGTTTCAGACCATCGAACGCAAGGACGTCGGCATCACGCTGCGCATCAAGCCGCAGATCGGCGAGGGCGGCGCGGTGCGCATGACCATCTTCCAGGAGTCCTCCAGCGTCAGCGACAAGGTGGCCCCTGGCACGTCCAACGCCGGCCCGTCGACCGACAAGCGCTCGATCGAATCCACCGTGGTGGTCGACGACGGCTCGATCCTGGTGCTGGGCGGACTGATCGAAGACAAATTCACCGACCGCAAGTCCAAGGTGCCGCTGCTGGGCGACATCCCCTTCGTCGGTGCGCTGTTCCGCAGCGAAAGCCGCACCAAGACGCGCACCAACCTGATGGTTTTCATCCGCCCACGTGTGATGCGCGACGCCGACACGGCCAACACCCTCTCGCTGGACCGTTACGACCAGATCCGCGCCCAGCAGATCGACCGCCAGCCCCAGCGCAACCCGCTGCTCGACGTGGAAAGCCCGCCGGTGCTGCCGCCTCAAACCAAGCCATCGACCCCGGCGCCGTCCAGCCGCGCGCCGGCCGGCTCGGGCCGCTGAGGAGCGGCCATGGGAGCCCGTCACCCCCTGCCCTACACCTTCGCGCGCAGCCACACGCTGCTGCTGGAAGACGACGGCGAACACCTGGTGCTGTGGGCGCCGGAGAACGCCTCCCCCAGCGCCCTGGGCGAAGTGCTGCGCCTGTACGAGGTCGACCGGCTGGAACACGAGCCCGCCGCCACGCTGGGCAACCGCATCGCCGTGGCCTATGCCGGCAGCGAGTCGAGCGCGGCGACCGTGATCGGCGAGGTCGAGAGCGCGGTCGACCTGTCGCGCATGATGCAGGAGCTGCCCGCGGTCGAGGACCTGCTGGAGGCGGCCAACGACGCGCCGATCATCCGCATGCTCAACGCGCTGTTGACGCAGGCTGCCAAGGACGGCGCCAGCGACATCCACATCGAACCGTACGAGCGAAGCAGCGCGGTGCGCTTTCGTGTGGACGGCACCTTGCGCGAGGTGGTGCAGCCCAACAAGGCGCTGCACGCGGCCCTGATCAGTCGCCTGAAAATCATGGCTGAGCTCGACATCGCCGAGAAGCGCCTGCCGCAGGACGGCCGCATCTCGCTGCGCATCGGCGGGCGGGCGGTGGACGTGCGGGTGTCCACCTTGCCATCGGCCCACGGCGAGCGCGCCGTGCTGCGCTTGCTCGACAAGGGCGAAACGCGTTTCACGCTGGAAAGCCTGGGCATGAGCGGCGAGGTGCTGCGGCGCTTTGACCACCTCATCCAGCAGCCCCACGGCATCGTGCTGGTCACCGGCCCCACTGGCTCGGGCAAGACCACCACCTTGTACGCCTCGCTGGGCCGGGTGGACACCTCGGGCACGAACGTGCTGACGGTGGAAGACCCGGTCGAGTACGAATTGGCAGGCATCGGCCAGACCCAGGTCAACCCGAAGATCGACCTGACCTTCGCGAAAGCGCTGCGCGCCATCCTGCGGCAAGACCCTGACGTGATCATGATCGGCGAGATCCGCGACTACGAGACCGCACAGATCGCGATCCAGGCCTCACTGACCGGCCACCTCGTGCTGGCCACGCTGCACACCAACGACGCGCCCAGCGCCGTCACGCGGCTGACCGACATGGGCGTGGAGCCCTTCCTGCTGAGCTCCAGCCTGTTGGGCGTGCTGGCGCAGCGCCTGGTGCGCAAGCTGTGCCCGCACTGCCGCAGGCAAGACGACCACGGCACGTATCACCCCGTGGGCTGCGCCGAGTGTGGCCACACCGGCTACAAGGGCCGAACCGGGGTGTACGAGCTGATGGTGGCCGACGACCAGGTGCGCGAGCTGATCCACGCACAGGCGGCCGAATCGGCCTTGATCGCCACCGCGCAGCGTGGCGGCATGCGCACGATGCGCGAAGACGGTGAACGGCTGGTGCGCGAGGGCGTCACCTCCGCCGAAGAAGTGGTCCGCGTGACCCGCGAATAATGCCTGCCTTCAAGTACGAGGCCCTGAACGCCGCGGGCAAGCCCACCACCGGGCTGCTGGAAGCCGACAACGCGCGGGCCGCCCGGTCGCAGCTGCGCGCCTTGGCGCTGGTGCCGCTCGAGGTCACCGCAGTGGCCTCGGCCGGCACGCAGGCGGTGGGCCTGCGGCTGGCGCGGCGCGTCTTCAGCCCCACCACGCTGACGGTGTGGACGCGCCAGCTGGCGGGCCTGGTGGGGAGCGGCTTGCCCCTGGAGCGCGCGCTGACCGCACTGAGCGACGAGGCCGAAGACGACCGTCAGCGCGAGCTGGTGGCCCACCTGCGCGCCGAAGTCAACGGCGGCGCCACCTTCGCCAAGGCCCTGGGCAGCGCCCCGCGCGAATTTGACGAGGTCTACCGCGGGGTGGTGGCCGCTGGCGAACAAAGCGGCGCGCTCGGCCAGGTGCTGGAGCGGCTGGCCGACGACCTGGAAGACCGCCAGGCGCTGAAGGCCAAGCTCATCGGCGCCACGCTGTACCCGGCCATCGTGTCAGTGATCGCCTTCGTCATCGTCATCTTCCTGGTGACCTACGTGGTGCCGCAGGTGGCCTCGGTGTTCGCCGGGTCCAAGCGCAGCCTGCCGGCGCTGACGGTGGGCATGCTGGCGGCGAGCGCCTTCCTGCGCAGCTGGGGCTGGTTGATGTTGCTGGCCGCCGCCGCGGGAACGGTCACCTTGATGGTGATGCTGCGCAACGAGGCTTTCCGCGAGCGCTTCGACGCCGGGTGGCTCACCGTGCCGCTGATCGGGCGCCTGAGCCGCGGCTACAACGCGGCCCGATTTGCCGGCACGCTGGCGATGCTGGCGGGCGCCGGCGTGCCCATCCTGAAGGCGCTGCAGGCCGCGGCCGAGACCCTGTCCAACCGGGCCATGCGGGCCGACGCCATGGACGCACTGGTGCAGGTGCGTGAGGGCGCGCCATTGGCCTCGGCGCTGGCCGGGAAGAAGCGCTTTCCGGGGCTGCTGGCGATGTTCTCGCGCCTGGGCGAACAGACCGGCCAGCTGCCGACGATGCTGGACCGCGCCGCCAAACAGCTCGCCGCCGAGGTGCAGCGCCGCGCCATGCAGATGGCCACCATCCTGGAGCCGCTGTTGATCGTGGCCATGGGCGGCGTGGTGATGCTGATCGTGCTGGCGGTGTTGTTGCCGATCATTCAGCTCAACACCTGGGTGAAGTAGGGCCCCCCAGTCGCTGCGCTCCTGCCCCCGAGGGGCGCCACCCGTCGGCCCGGGGGACCCGGGCCTGGGGTGTGGCTTGATGGGGGCGGGCCTGGGGCCGCCCGGTGTGGTGTGCCCTGGGTGGTGTGCCCTGGGTGGTGTGGTTGGGTTTGGGGCGTTGCTCAGTGGCTTGGGGGTGGGATGGCATGGGGTGTGCATGGGCGGGACTGGCTTGGGAGTGCACGGCTTATCTGAAGTTTGGTAAAAAGTGCGTCAGGTTCAATGAAGGCGTGGGTTCACAGCTGTCGGAGGTTCAATGGCTGCTTCGAATGATCTGGTGCCGGTCTCGGCGTCGCGCGGTGGCATCCCAATCGCGCGCATGCGCAGCGTCTACCGGGTGGACGAGGTCGGTCGCAAGCTCGACAAGCTGCCGCCCAAGGAGCACGAGACGCTGCGCTCCACCTACGAACGCATGCTGGAAAAGGGACCCGACCGCTTCCAGGTCAAGCCCTCCGGCCTGCCGGTGATGGACCAGCTCTACGACGACCTGCCCAACTTCGCCGACGTGCTCGACGACGTCAAGCGCCAGCTGGCCCTGTGCGAGGACAGCCGCGATGCGCTGGAGATCACGCCGCTGCTGCTGCTGGGCCCGCCCGGTGTGGGCAAGACGCACTTTGCCCGCGAGCTGTCGCAGCTGCTGGGCACGGGCATGGGCTTCATTTCGATGAGCTCGCTCACAGCCGGCTGGGTGCTCAGCGGCGCCTCCAGCCAATGGAAGGGCGCGCGGCCGGGCAAGGTCTTCGAGACCCTGGTGGACGGCCAATACGCCAACCCGGTGATGGTCGTCGACGAAATCGACAAGGCCGGCGGCGAACACGCCTACGACCCATTGGGTGCGCTGTACAGCCTGCTCGAACACGACACGGCGGGCAGCTTCACCGACGAGTTCGCCGAGATCGCCATCGACGCCAGCCAGGTCATCTGGGTCGCCACGGCCAACGACGCGCGCGGCATCCCGGACCCGATCCTGAACCGCATGAACGTGTACCAGGTGCAGGCGCCAGACCGCGAGGCCGCCCGGCGCATCGCGTCCAAGCTGTACACCGGCATCCGCCAGGACCACGCCTGGGGCGAACGCTTCGACCCCGAGCCCAGCGACGACGTGCTGGACCGCATGGCCGACATGGCACCGCGCGAAATGCGCCGCGCCTGGATGACCGCCTTCGGCAACGCCAAGCTGGCGCGTCGCACGCAGTTGGTGCCGGCCGATCTGCCGGACAGTGGGCCGCGGCGCTCGGTGATGGGCTTCGTGCAGTGAGTGCTGACGCTGGGGCTCAGGCTGAGTCTCGGCCCCAGCGTCGCGCGCGGCCGCGCTCGGTCGCGGTGCGGTTCAGCTGACCGGCGCCGCCACACAGGCCGCGCCAGCGCCGCCCGCCATCGCCTGCAACTGACGGCCGATGTCATCGGCCAGTCGCGCCACCGCGCGACGGTGGGCCGCCGCCAGGGCAGCCGGGCCGTCGCCTTGCACCGGTTCGCGCAGCCGCGTCGAGCACGCGGCGCTCGACGCGGCAATCACATCGGCCGGTGCCAAGCGCAGCGCCGAGCCAGGGCCCGGGGCGGTTGCCGATGGGATGGCGGGCAGTGACGCCTGCGGCGCCTGCGGCGCCTGAACCACCCAGCGCGCCTCCAGCAGGCTGTCCACCCCAGGTCGGGCATCCAGGCGCAACACATCCACCGTGACCCGCCAGGCGGGGCCGCTGCCGGCCGAGGGCAAGGCGTCCGTGGCGGCCCAACGGCGCCGCAAGGACTCGCGAAGCGCACCGCGAAACTCCTCACCGAGGGGCCCGGCCCAGCGGTCCTGCTCCAGCAGCCGCAAGCTGTCGTCGGGCTGGCGCACCAGCCACTGCGGTTGATCCAACGCGGCAGGCACGGCCACCGGCCCGATCACGACCCGCAACGGCCGCACCGACGCCGGCGTCGGGACCGGCCCCAGGCCAGGGGAGGAAGGCGCCGCAGGCGATGCGGCCAAGCGCGCCTCCACTGCCGCCGCCGCATCAACCGGCATGAGGCTGTGCAAGCGCACCGGCGGGCTGCCAGCGCAGGCCGCGAGCATGCCAGCGAGCACGCCAGCGAGCGCGGCGGGGCGCATCCGATGCAAAGGCAACCAAGCGCTCACCGGGCCCCAGCAAGAACGCGTTGGCGTCCCTCCGGGGGTGACCGGGCACGCCGTTCGAGGGTCCAACGAGGTCATGGCTTGCGGCTCAAAGGCGGGTCGGCGGGCTGGCCGCGCAACAGGGATTCCGGGTGGCGTTGAAGCGCATCGGCCAGCGCCCGCAGCGAGGCCGCGGCGCGCTGCACCTCGGCCAAGGTCTGCTCGGTCTGGCGCTGCACCGGGGCGTTTTCGTCCAGCAGATTGCGGTCCAGGCGGTCGATGGCCACCTGCGCGCGGGTCAGGCTGCCCTGCACACCGCGCAGGGTGGCCTGGGCCTCTGGCGTCAACTGGTTGATGGCCGTGCCGGCGTCTTTCAAGGCGGCGCGGGCCTGCACCAAGGTGGCCTGCAGGTCGCGGCCGATGGCGTCGAACGGCACCTGGCTGAGCTTCTGAACGATTTGGGCCAGCTGCGGCTGCAACTCGCTCAAGGTGCCCGGCATGGTGGGCAGGGTCAGCACGCCTTGTGCGTCGGCGGCCTGGGCCGCGGCCTGCGCGGCCGCCAGGCGGCGGGCGTCGCGTCGGGCACGGCGCTCGGCGCGGCTCAGCTTGGCGTCCGCCTTGGCCGATGGGGCGGAGGCCGCTGCCGCGACCGCGCCCTCGCTGCCGGGCGGCACCCCGGCCGAGTCAAAGAAGTCGAGCGCCACAAACAACTGACCGGTCAGGAGGTTGCCCGTGCGGGTCTGTGCTTTCAGGCCCTTGGCGATCAGCCGCTGGATGGCGAGTCGATCGTCGTCCACGCCGGCTGGGCGCGAGGCGACCCCAGGCTGGCCGGGGCCGGAGGGGGCGGCGGCCAGCAGGTCGTCGCGCAGGCTGCCCAGCCGCAGCGGGTACAGCTCGGCACTGACCTCGACGGGGAATCGCCCGCGCCGGGCGTCGCGCAGCAGCGTGATGCGCTTGACCACACCGATGTCGACGCCCAGGAAGTCCACCGGCGCGCCCACCACCAGCCCGCGCACCGACTGGTCGAACACCATGCGCACGGGCACCGGCTCGCCGTCGGGGGGCGCGAGCGCGGCCTTGCGGTCGTTGAACAACATGAAGCGGCTGCCATCGGCGCTGGCCTGCAGCGCCGGGCCCGCCACGGTGCCCGCCGGCGTGCCCATGCGTTCGAAGGAAATGCCCCCGGCCAGCACCGAGGCCAGGGTCTGGGTGTCCAGCGTCAGGCCATTCGCGTTCAAGGTCAGGTCGACCCCGCTGGTGTTCCAGAAGCGCGTTTGCGGGGTGACGAGCGTGTGGTACGGCGCCTCCACGAAGACCTTGACGGTCAGCTCATCGCGCTTCGGGTCCAGCGCGTAGCCGACCACCCGACCCACGCGGGTGCGGCGGTAGGAGATGGGGGAACCCACGTCCAGCGAGCCCAGGTCGTCGGCCACCAGCACGAAACTCGCGCCAGGCTCGCCGCGCAGGATGAAGGGCGGGGCCTCCAGGCCGTCAAAGCGGTCGCGGGCTTCGTCCGAGGTGCCGGCGTCCACGCCGATGTACGCACCCGACAGCAGCGTGCCCAGACCGCTGACACCGCCGGTGCCGATGCGCGGGCGCACCACCCAGAACTGGGTGTCCGCCCGGGCCACCGAGGCGGCCTGCCGGTCCAACTGCACGGTGACGATCACCTTGCGTCGGTCCTCGCGCAGCGACACCGACTGCACCCGGCCGATCACCACCTCCTTGTAGCGAACCTCGGTCTTGCCCGCTTCCAGCCCCTCCGCCGTGTTGAACTCGATGGCGATCTGCGGGCCGGTGGCCAACACCGTGCGCACCAGCAGCGACAGCCCGATCACCAACGCCGCGATCGGCACCAGCCACACCAGCGACAGTCGCAGGCGGTTGGGCGGGACCAGGCGCGGCGACGGCGGGTGGACCGCCGGTGGCGAAGGCTGCGGCTGCGGCGCGTTCGGGTCATCGCTCGGCTCGCTCATGCCTGGGTCCTGTCTTGCCAGATCCAGCGCGGATCGAAGCTGTGAGCGGCCAGCATCGTCAGCACGACGACGGCCGCAAAGGCCAGCAGGCCCGGCCCGGGAATGGCGCCCGCGAGGTTGCCAAAGCGCACCATGCCCACCAGCAACAACACCACATAGACGTCGAGCATCGACCACTGGCCCACCACCTCGACCAGGCGGTACAGCCGGGCGCGCTCCAGGCGGCGCCACCCGGGGGCGTGTCGAGTGGTCCAGGCCAACACGGCAAGGGCCCCGACCTTCAACAGCGGCACGACGATGCTGGCCACGAACACCAGAACCGCCAGCCCCCAGGCGTCGTCCGCCCACAACTCGACGATGCCGCCGATCAGGGTGTGCGGCGTGGTGCGCAGCGCCTGCACCGTGCTCATCATCGGCAGCAGGTTGGCCGGCAGCAACAGCACGGCCGACGCCAGCAGCAGCGCCCAGGTGCGCTGCAGCCCGGCACCCGGGTCATGCGCCAGCGGGTGGTGGCATCGCGGACAACGCGAGGCACAAGGCTCGGTGGCGGTGGCCGTGAGCGCCTGCGCAGCGGCTGCAGGCGTTGGGCCCGACCAACCGCAGCATTCGCAGCCACTCCACGCGCGGGGCGCGCCGGCTCGAGGCGGCACGGCGCCTTGCGGCGGCCAAAGGTGGCGCACGCCAGCCGCTTCCAGCGCGGCCAGCAACCAGGCCAGCGCCCCGAAGGCCAACAAACCCGGACCGGGTGTCGCCTGCGCCAGTGCGGCGATGCGCACCAGCGACAGCAAGGCGCCCACGCCCAGCACCGACACCATGTTCCAACGGCTCACGAAGTGCAGCACGCGCAGGCAAACGCCCAAACCGACCGGGGTGCGCCCCCGCAGCAATGACACGAGCAACGCGAGCCGCACGCCCAGGTAGGCGGCCGGCGCGAGCGCCGCCGTCAGCGCCGTGAGCACCGCCACCAGTGGCGCCCCGTCGCGCCAGGTCGACGCGATCGCGTCGAACAAGGTGGTGCTGACTTCGGCACCGCGCAGCCGGATGGCGATCAGGTCGGTGCTCAGGGCGATCGTAAACACCACCCCTGCGGCGAGGGTGAGCGCCAGTTGGGCGGACGCGTCCAGCCGGTGGCCACGGGCCATGACCGCGTCGCAACGCACGCAGCGCGCCAAACGACCGGGGGGAAGACTCACCCAGGCGTGCGCGTGGCCACATCCGCTGCAGACCAGCCGGGCCACGCCGCCCTCGGGTGACCACGCGGGGCGGGCTGAGGCAGGCGACGCTGCCGCGGCCGGCACGTCCACGCCGTTCATGGCCTCACGGCGCGGCCGGCGTCATCGCACGTCCGATGTTCGCACCGCCATTCGCCCGGCACCCTCTTCGCTGCGGCCACAGTGGACGCTGGCGCGTCCGTTCACCGCCGCGCAGGCCTCGCCGAGCGCATCGAGGCGCTGGGCGCCGGCCCAGTGCTGGTGAGCGCGCTGCACGCCGTCGTTGAGCACGGCCCAGTAGCCCGCCAACAACGCGCCCCCCGCCAGCAGACCGCCGGCGTACCAGGCCGGGTGAACGCGCCTGCCACGCACCCGCGGTGGGGGTGCGCGGTGATCGGGGTGGTCGCCCTGCCCTGGCGGGCGGGGGTCGATGGGGGTCGGGGTTGAGCGCCAAGAGGGTGTGTCCGTGGGGTGGCGTGTCATCTCGTCTCCGCGTGCCTGGCATCGTGGCCAGGCTGTTGTGGTCGCCGCCTGCATCGAACGGCGACAGCGAGATTAAGCGTATCCGCCGGCCCTGCAAAGCGCATTCGGCGCCGGCCGCCCCGCACTGTCGGACGGGGCCTACAGCCTCGGTGAGGCGGCGGCTCGGGCGCGCCAGCGCGGCCACTGACGCGGTGCCTGACACCGTGACAGGCCGCCGCCCCACCGTCACCGCATGGCCGGTACCGGCCAGGCTTGAGGAAGCGCGATCAGCGGGCGCGCGCCTCGGGCGAGGCGTGGGCACGCGCCTGCGGCAACCACCCTGACGCCAACCGGCGGCTCAGCCGCCGCGCCCGTCCTCTCGGCGCTGCTGGTCTTCTCGCAGCTTGATGCATTGCGGGTGATTGCGCAGCCGCGGCGTGGCGCATTGCTCGTGCATGCAGAAGGGGCGGGCGAGGAAGCTCTTGTCGGCGCAGGCTTCGGCCGGGCTGGCGGGCCCGGCGGGCGTGGCCGGGGCAGGCGCAGGCGCAGGGGCGGGCGTGGGCGCTGGCTCGGGCGCCGCAGGGGCCGCCCCGGACGGCGCGTCGTACCCCGATTTGCCCGATGCACCGCCACCGTCGCCTGGTTTGGCCTTGGGCGGGGGCGCGGCCGGCTTGGCGGCCGCCGGCACCGGGGCCGGCTTGGGCCGCGTGGTCGCCGGGTTGGTGCCGGGGTTGTTGGCCGCAGCGGAGGTGGGCAACGTGCCCGGTGGCGACGTGCCTGGTGGTGGATTGCCCGACGGATTGACC
>CALRPU020000018.1:0-106311 GCA_943370175.1 Hydrogenophaga intermedia
CCAAGGCCGAAGCCGATGCAGCGGCGCTGAACGCGGAACGCCTGCGCGAACTCGAGGCGGGCATGAAGCGCATGCGCGCCGACAACCTCGCCATGCAACAGTCGATGCGTGACCTTCAGCAGCGACTGCGGGAGGCGGAGTCCACGCGCTATGCCAATCCCCTGGTGTACGGCCTGGTGGCGGCACTCGTGCTGCTGCTCGCCGCCGTCATCGCCCTGCTGTGGCGACAGTCGGCCATGCGCCGCGAATCGGATTGGTTGAAGGCGGCAGCGTCAGAGAACGCCGATGCACCGAACGAGGCGGCGGATCGACCGTCCGAGCCGCGCTTGCCGGTGCGGCCCTCCGTGCCCCCACCGCCCATTCAGCCGCGCGCTGCGACGGCCCTGCTCGGCTCCAAGTCAGGTGACCCCGACGCGCCCAACCTGACCGCCACCGCAGGCGACGGCGGCGGCGTGGTGGATTTCGACCTGCCGGACGCGCCTCCCGCCAGTCCGGCGCGGCCATCGGCCGAGCCAGCGATGACGCCGCACGAAGCCACCTCGGTGCACCAAGTTCGCCGCGAGGTGACCGTTGAGGAGCTGATCGACCTGGAGCAGCAGGCCGATTTCTTTGTGGTGCTCGGTCAGGACGACGCGGCCATCGACCTGCTCATGGGTCACGTGCAGGGGACGGGCGGCGCAAGCCCCTTGCCCTACCTGAAGCTGCTTGAGCTTCACCGCCGACGCGACGAACAGGCCGCTTACGACCTGGTGCGCGAGCGGTTCAACCGTCGGTTTGGCGCCTTCGCACCGGAATGGGACGACCAGTCGGGCCACGATCGGTCCCTGGAAGACTACCCGGCCGTCGTTGAGCGCCTGCAGCGCCTCTGGCCAACGCCGACGCCCGCGATGGACGCGCTGTCCGCCTTGTTGTTCCAGCGAGAGCCCTTGGCGCAGACCTTCGACCTGCCGGCTTACGGCGAATTGCTGTTCCTCTATTCGCTCGCGAGGGAGCTCGCCGAATCCGAGCCGCCAGCCGACGGTGTGGACCTGCTGCTGCCGCTGGACGATGGTGCCCAGGCCGCCAAGGGCCCTGGCCACACCGCGGCCATGGCGTCCGCTGGCGGGTTGTTGGTCGGTGGCGCGGCGGTGGCGGCCGCGGAAAACGGCCTCGATTTCGACCCCCAAGACCTGCCACGACCGATTCCCACCTCCGGTCCGGGCGGGGCTGGCGGTTCTGCTGGCAATGCCGGCATGGCGGCACCGCAGGAATCACCGGACGCGGTGGATTTCGGCCTGTTGGACCTGACGATCAGCGACGACCCGGAAGAGCCGAAGGGCCCGCTGTCGAAGTACTGAAGCGCGCTTCGGCTCGGTACTTCACAGACGCGACAGGCGTTCCAACGCCAAATTCAAGGTTTCGTCGCGTTTGGCGAAGCAAAAGCGGGCCAGCTTCTGGTCTCGCCCATCGCTGTAAAACGCCGACAAGGGGATGGCCGCCACGCCGACCGACGTGGTGAGCCAGCGACAGAATGCCTCCTCGGGCAGGTCGCTCACGGCGGCATAGTCCACGCACTGGAAATAGCTGCCTGTGCTGGGCAAAAGCCTGAGCCGTGTCGATTGCAGCCCGGCGCGGAAGAGATCGCGTTTGCGCTGGTAGAACGCCGGCAGGTTCAGGTAGGGCGCTGGGTCGGCCATGTAGGCGGCAAGCGCATGTTGCATCGGTGTGTTCACGGTGAACACATTGAACTGATGCACCTTCCGGAACTCGTGCATCAGCGCAGCCGGTGCCGTCACATGGCCCACTTTCCAGCCCGTCACGTGGTAAGTCTTGCCAAAGCTCGACACGATGAGGCTGCGCTCGGCCAATTCGGGAAATCGAGCCACGCTTTGGTGTGCCTCTCCATCGAACACCATGTGTTCGTAGACCTCGTCCGAGATCACCCACACGTTGGTGGGCGCAAGCAAAGTCGACAGCGCCAACATGTCCGCGGCCGACCAGACGGTGGCGCTCGGGTTGTGCGGTGTGTTGATGATGATGGCGCGGGTCCTGGGGCTCAGCGCCGCGGCGATGCGGTCAAAGTCGGGCTTGAAGGTTTCAGGCGCCAGCGGCACATGCACCGGCACGCCGCCCGCCAGAACGATGTTGGGGTCGTAGCTGTCGTAGCACGGATCGAGCACGATGACCTCATCGCCCGGATGAACCAGCGCCAGGATCGCCGTGAGGATCGCCTGCGTGGCGCCCGCGGTGATGGTGACCTCGGTGTCCGGGTGGTACGCGCGGCCGTACAGCGCCTCGATTTTCGAGGCAACCGCCTGGCGCAGGGCCGGCACCCCAGCCATTGGCGGGTACTGGTTGTGACCCGCTTGCATGGCGTTCGTCACGGCATTCAACAGCGCAGGATCGCCGGCGAAGTCCGGAAATCCCTGGCCCAGGTTGACCGCTGCGTGCTCCTGGGCAAGTGCCGACATGACGCTGAAGATGGTGGTGCCCACCCGCGGCAAGCGGCTGGTGAGCGTGGCGTGCGTGGGGGTCTGGGCGAGGGCGTTCATGCGATGTCGACTGCTGTGGGTGGGAGGCTCAAAGTTGGTAGTTGTCCGGGTGGCCGGCGATGGCGCGTTCCACGAGTTGGCGGCTCAGACGCTCGGACAGCATCTCGGCAAAGGCGAAGACGAAGCTGCGCAGGTAGGCGCCCCGTTTGAAGGCAATTCGGGCGACGTTCTGGCCGAACAGGTGACCGACCGGTCGGGCCACCAGGTCGCTGTTGGCGGCGGTCTCCCGCATCGCCATTTCTGCAACGATGCCAACGCCCAGTCCCAACCTGACATAGGTCTTGATGACGTCGGCGTCAATGGCTTCCAACACGACGTTGGGCTTGAGGCGGCGCGCGGCGAAGGCCTGGTCGATCCTCGTTCGTCCGGTGAAGCTGGGGTGGTAGGAAATCAGCGGCTCCAGCACCAACTGTTCCAGGGTCAGTCGCTCGCTGCGCGCCAGCGGGTGGTGGGACGGCATCACGGCCACGTGCTGCCATTCGTAGCAGGGCAGGGACACCAGGGCGTCGAAGCCTTCCAGGGATTCCGTGGCGAGGCCCACCTCGGCCACCTCCTCCATCAGCATGTGGGCCACCTGTTCGGGTGTGCCCTGATGCAGGCTGATGTTCACCTTCGGAAAGCGGCGCCGCAGTTGGGCCACTGGTTCTGGCAGCACATAGCGGGCCTGGGTGTGGGTGGTGGCGATGGACAGCGTGCCCGCGTCCTGCTTGGAGAATTCCTCGCCAATGCGCTTGAGGTTGTTCACCTCACCCATGATCACCTCGATCGAGCGCAGCACCTGTTGGCCGGGCTCGGTCACGCGCTTCAAGCGCTTGCCGTGGCGCGCGAAGATCTCCACGCCCAACTCGTCTTCCAGCTCGAGGATGGCCTTGGAGATGCCGGGCTGTGAGGTGAACAGGGCCTTGGCCGTCTCGGTCAGGTTCAGGTTCTGCCGGACCGCCTCCTGGACAAATCGGAACTGGTGAAGGTTCATGCGCGCTCCTGGGGGGCGGCGGTGGCTGGCGGGGGCGGCGCGCCCGCGGCGGCCAGCGCGGTGCTGGCCATGGCGGCGATCACGTCAGCGTGCTGTCCGACAGCCGGTTGGAGCACCCAGGTCACGCCAGGATGCTCCCCTGCCAACGCCGCCATCAGTGCAGGCAAGTCCTTGCGGACATGGCCACCGGCACCCAGGAAGAGCGGAACGACATCAACGCGAACACAGCCTTTGCCCGCCAGTGCGCGGCCCGCGGTCAACAAGTCCGGGGTCATGAACTCCAGGAAACTCAAGGCCACTTCGAGGCGCGGGGACCGTTGTGCGCCGTCGTCCCGCGCGTGCCTCGCGACCGCCTCGAACGGCTCGGCCCAACGCGGGTCGCGTGCCCCATGCGCGAACAGCAGCAGGCCGTTCGGTGCGTCGTTCGTGGGTGCGTCGATCGTCGTCGTGTTCATCGCCAAGCCTGTCATCGGTATCGAACCAACCATGCGAATGCGCCCAGTGACATCAACAGGTACAGGGCGCTTGGGACCGCAGCGGTGATCCACGGCGTCCAGTTGCGCAGCAGTCCCAGGTGACCTGCGACGTTGTTCAGCAGCACGAAGCTGATGCCCAGCAAGACGCCGCCAAAAATCTTCAGGCTGACCCCGCCGTTGCGCGCATGCAGGTAGGCAAACGGCAGGGCCAGCCCGATCATCACCAAGCACGCGAAAGGGTAGAAGGCGCGCTTCCAGAACTGGATTTCATGCCGTTGGGCTGCTTGCTCATTGGCCGCCAAATGGCCGATGTAGCGCCACAACTCGGTGGTCGACATCGTGGCCAGCGGTGACACGGCCGCACTGACGACTTGGGGCGACAGGGTGCTTTTCCAGACCAAGCTCGGCAACTGATCGTCGACGACGCGGCTGCCCGCCGCGCTGCCAGGCACGGTGGCCGTCCAGACCGTGCGCTGAACGTCGTCGAGCGCCCATTGGCCGCTTCCGCTCACGGTTGCACGTGCCGCTGCAATGCGCTGATGCAGGGCGCCGTCGACGTCGAACTCGAAGATGCGGACGTTCATCAGCTCGCTGCCCCGCGCCGAGCCCACGTGCACGGCCACGTTGCGCTCGCCATCGGGGCCGGTGTAGTGGTCTTTCAGCCAGGCGCCACCGCCGCCAAGTCCGCCGTTGAATTTGGCGCGCAGTTGGTCGCCACGCTGCTCTGCGAACGGCGCCACGTAGTCGCCCACCACGAAGGTCAGCGCCGCAAAACAGATGCCCAAGCTGCTCAGCAGCGCCAGCGCCCTGCCGGGGCCAAGGCCGCCGGTGCGCAGGATGGTGAACTCCGACGACTGCGCCATGCGGGCCAGGGCGTAGATGCTGCCGATCAAGACCGCGATGGGCAGCAGTTCGTACAAGTGACCCGGCACCATCAGCAGGCTGTAGCCGAGTGCCTGCACCACGGAGTAGCCTCGCTTGCCGATGTCCTCGAGTTCCGAGACGAAGTCGATGAAGAAGAACAGCGACAGGAACGCCAGGGCCACGAAGGCGACCGCCGACGAGATGTCGAGATAGAACAAGCGACGAACCGTCTTCATGCGGTCCCCTGCACCGGCGCGGCGCGCGAGGTTGCGCGCCAGGGCCAGCCACCAATCCCATGGTCACGCCACCAGATCAAAGCCACCGCCACCGCGAAGGCCAGGCCGTGTGTTGCCATCAGCGCGGTGCCCAGACCCAGCTTGCCACCGCTGACCCAGGCCTGACTCAGGTTGATGAGGTTGTAGTACACGATGAATGCAAGCAGTGCGAACAGCAGGTTCCAGTTGCCCGCCCGCCGCGGGTTGGTGTGCGACAAGCCCACGCCCAGCAAGGTCATGTTGGCCGCGCCGAGCAGCAGACCCAGGCGCCAGGCGAGCTCGCCCTGAAAGGGCGGGCTGGGCGCGCGCAGCAAGTCCATCGTCGAGCGTGCCTTGGGCGGGCGCTGCGACTCGGTTTCGGGGACGCGCTCGCCCACCGTGACGGTGTATTGATCGAAGCGCGACAAGGTGCGTTCGCCGGTTTTCGTGTTCGACTCGTTGCGCTGGCCGCGTTCCAGCACCAGCACCCGGTCGTCTCCGCGCCATTCGATGCGCCCGGACCGCGCGGTGGTGACCGACTCGCTGTGCTGGGTCGTCGTCAACACGAACACGTTCCTGCCAGTGCTGGGGTCGCTGGCGTCGCGGTCGATGAAGAAGGTTCTGCTGCCGTCGGCGGAGGTCTGAAAACTGCCGGGTGCGACGCGCGACAGGTCCGACCGCCCTTCGAAGCGCTGCCGAATCTCGCTGGTGCGCTGGTTGACCCACGGCCACACCAGCAAGGCGGTCAGGCCGACCACCAACAGCACCGGCCAGGCCGTTCGCACCACGGGCCTGACGAAGCGGGCCAGGCTGGCACCACTGGCAAACCAGATCACCATCTCGCTGTCGCGGTACATGCGGCTCAGGGTGGCCACGACCGCGATGAACAAGGACAGCGCGAGCATGGTGGGCAGGTGCGCCAACGCCGTGAAGCCAAGCAGCAGCACCACGTCCTGGGGCGACACTTTGCCCAGCGCCGCCTGACCCAGGGTGCGGATCAGCATCAGCGTCAGCACGATGGTCAGGATGATCACGAGGGTCGCCCCGAAACTGCGTGCCAAGTCTCGGCGCAAGGTGGAATCGAATAACATCTTGGTTTGCTAGATCAATTGGACATTATGGACTTCAAAGCCTTGGTCGCTTCGGCGGCGTCGTTGTCGGCGGTTGCGGCCGACGCCCTCATCGTGGTGCTCGACGCCGATGCGCGGGAACCCTCTCTGGACCCGGTGATTGCCGGCTTGATCGACACCGCGGTGAAGGCCGGTGACCTTCAGTTGAAAGGCGGACGCAGCCTCGTCTTGCACCGGCCCGCTGGCATCAAGGCAGCTCGGCTGGCGATCGTGGTGGCAAAGTTTCCGGCGACGTCGGCCAAGGCGTTCAAGGCGGGTGTTGCCTCGGCGCTGGCGGCGCTGAAGAGCGGAGGCACCAAGCACGCGGTCGTCGCGCTGGTCGCGCCCGGTGGCGTTGGCGAACCTCACGCCGAGGCGGTGGCCACGGCCGCCGCCGAAGCCGCTTACCACTACCACCACACCAAGCCCAGCGCCCCGCCGGCGCCGGTCCTGAGCCGCGTCGCGTTGGTGTGCGAAAAGGCCGAGCTCAAGGCGGTGCAAGCCGGCCTGGCCCGTGGTGAGGCGATTGGCGAAGGCGTTTCCTTGGCGCGTGAACTGGCGAACCGGCCAGGCAACCACTGCACCCCGACTTTTCTCGGCGAACAGGCCAAGAAGCTGGGCAAGGACCACGGCTTGACCGTCCAGGTGCTGGACCGCAAGGCCGTTGAAAAGCTCGGCATGGGTGCCTTTGTCGCGGTTGCCCAGGGGTCGAACGAGCCGCTGCGCTTCATCGTGGCGCGTTACGACGGCGCCGCCAAGACGCAGCCGCCGGTCGTGCTGGTGGGCAAGGGCATCACCTTTGACACCGGCGGCATCTCCTTGAAGCCCGCCGCCGAGATGGACGAGATGAAGTACGACATGGGTGGCGCCGCCAGCGTGCTCGGCACGTTGCGTGCCGTGGCCCAGCTCAAGCCCAAACTCAACCTGGTCTGCCTGATCCCCACCTGCGACAACATGCCCAGCGGCTCGGCCGTGAAGCCCGGCGACGTCGTGACCAGCATGTCGGGCCAAACCATCGAGATCCTGAACACCGACGCGGAGGGCCGCCTGATCCTGTGCGACGCCTTGACCTACGCCGAGCGCTTCAAGCCGGCCGTGGTGATCGACGTGGCCACCCTGACCGGTGCATGCGTGATCGCGTTGGGGCACCACCACAGCGGCCTGTTCACCGGCGATGACGAGCTGGCCGCTGATTTGCAAGCAGCCAGCGCACGGGCGCTCGACCCGTGCTGGCGCATGCCGCTCGACGAGGAATACGAAGAGGGCCTGAAGAGCAACTTCGCCGACATGGCCAACGTGGGCGGTCGCGCGGGTGGGTCGATCACGGCGGCGCGGTTCCTGAGTCGATTCACTGGCAAGTACCGCTGGGCTCACCTTGACATCGCTGGAACGGCTTGGAAGTCGGGTGCGGCCAAGGGTGCGACCGGCCGCCCGGTGCCGCTTTTGACGCATTTCGTGTTGTCGACGGCGCGCTGAAGCTTTCAGGCACACGGGCCGGCCGATGACCGAAGTGCAGTTTCACTTCAACACCCCGGACCGCCTCGGCTACGCCTGCCGACTGCTGCGCAAGGCGTTCCGGAAAGGCGCCGGCGTGGCGGTCACCGGGCCGCCCGACGACCTTGATGCGCTCGACCGCGCGCTCTGGGTGCTCGACGACACCGATTTCGTGCCGCACCTGCGCGTGCGTGAGCCGGCCTCGGTGCTGGCACGCCAGCGGCGCAGCCCGTTGTGGCTGGTCGATTCGCTGGACGCTGCGCTGCATCTGTCGGTGGTCGTCAACCTGGGCAACGAGCCGGCGCGGGGCTTCGAAAGTTTCGAGCGCGTGATTGAGATCGTCGGTGACGACGACGCCTCGCGCGACGCCGGTCGGGCACGCTGGCGTCACTACGCGAGCCGCGGCTATGTGATCACCCGACACGACGTGCGGTCGTGAGCCTTTCTGGTGAATGCCATGACCCTTTCGCCGCCTGACCGCGTTCCGACCCTGACCGAGGTCGTCGACCCGCACACCGGAACCGTGCACCAGCGGCCTGAGCCGCCCGTGTTGGTGCACGAGGTTGAGGGACCGCGAACGGCCTTGGCCGCACCGTCGGCCCCGATTGACGAGGCGGCCATGGTCCAGCGCATCACCGATGCGGTTCAAGGCGACATCGACCGCCTCGTGGAGGCGCGTTTGCGCGAGACGCTGGCGCCGTTGATGTCCCAATGGGTCGACGACGCCAGCCACCTGGTGCGGTTGGAGTTGGCATCCACCTTGCGTGAGTCGGTGGTGCGCGCCGTGGCGGCTGAATTGGCGCGTCATCGCACCGAGGCCCCACTGCGTTGAGGGTCCACGGGATGTTCGTCGGCCTGCGCTGGCGAACTGGGCCGATCAGGTCTGGGGTTGACCCGAGAATCCCCGCTGGAGAGACCGGTTCATTTCGGTTATGGTGCTCGTCGCTGCGACGCCACAGCGTCCACAATTTTCAACAATCCGTTCATTCCGTTCTGGAGGTTTTGCATGCAAGTCAAGTTCAACGTGGTGATGGGTGCGGTGATGGTGATGGCCGCCGCAGGCGTGTCGGCACAGGACATGGTGGTCAAGATCGGTCACGTCGGACCCACCAGCGGCGCCATCGCTCACCTGGGCAAGGACAATGAAAACGGCGCGAAGATGGCCATCGACGAACTGAACGCCAAGGGCGTGATGATCGGCGGCAAGAAGGCCAAGTTCGAGCTGCTGACCGAAGACGACGCTGGCGATCCGAAGCAGGGCACCGCCGCCGCGCAGAAGCTGGTCGACTCCAAGGTCAATGGCGTCATCGGTCACCTGAACTCCGGCACCTCGATCCCCGCGTCGAAGATCTACAGCGACGCTGGCATTCCGCAGATTTCGCCGTCGGCAACCAACCCGAAGTTCACCCGCAACGGCTACAAGACGACCTTCCGCGTGGTCGCGGATGACGTCCATCTGGGTGGCACGTTGGGCCGCTATGCCGTCAAGGAGCTGAAGGGCAAGTCGATCGCCGTGGTGGACGACCGCACCGCCTACGGCCAGGGCGTGGCCGAAGAGTTCGCCAAGGCCGTGAAGGCCTCGGGCGGCAGCATCGCCGACAGCCAGTTCACGACCGACAAGGCCACGGACTTCACCGCCATCCTGACCGCCATCAAGGCCAAGAAGCCCGACGTGGTGTTCTTCGGCGGCATGGACGCGGTGGCTGGCCCGATGCTGCGCCAAATGAAGCAGCTGGGCATCAACGCCAAGCTGATGGGCGGCGACGGCATCTGCTCGGGCGAGCTGCCCAAGCTGTCGGGCGGTGCCATGGCCGACGGCCAGGTGGTGTGCGCTGAGGCGGGCGGTGTGGAGGGCGCGCAGAAGGCCGGCATGGAGAAGTTCAAGGCCGACTACAAGAAGAAGTTCAACGCCGACGTGCAGATCTACGCCCCGTACGTCTATGACGCCACGATGGTCATGGTCGACGCGATGGTCAAGGCCGGTTCCGCCGAGCCGGCCAAGTACCTGCCGGTGTTGGCGAAGACCGCCGGCTACAAGGGCGTGACGGGCACCATCGCCTTCGACGACAAGGGCGACATCAAGAACGGCGCCCTGACCCTGTTCACGTACAAGGGTGGCAACCGCGAGCAGATCGCCGTGGTCCGCTGACCCCGGATTGCACCGGAACGCAAAAGGCGCCCCGCGGGGCGCCTTTTTCATGGTCGACTTGCCACGACCGCAGCAGGTCTGTGGACGCTGCCGTCCGCCTCAGACCACCGTCACAGGGATCTTGCCGATCTTGGCCTGCCATTCCTTCGGGCCGGTCTGGTGCACCGACACCCCCGCGGAATCAACGGCGACGGTGACCGGCATGTCCTGAACGTCGAACTCGTAGATCGCCTCCATGCCGAGGTCGGCGAAGCCCACGACGGTGGCGCCCTTGATCGCTTTGGACACCAGGTAGGCCGCGCCGCCCACGGCCATCAGGTAGGCGCTCTGGTGCTTCTTGATGGCGTCGATGCCAGCTGGGCCGCGCTCTGCCTTGCCGATCATGCCGATCAGGCCGGTGTGTGCCAGCATCATTTCGGTGAACTTGTCCATGCGGGTGGCCGTGGTGGGGCCAGCGGGGCCCACCACCTCGTCGCGCACGGGGTCCACCGGGCCCACGTAGTAGATGACGCGGTTGGTGAAGTCGACGGGCAGCGGCTCGCCTTTGGCCAGCATGTCCTGGATGCGCTTGTGGGCGGCGTCGCGGCCAGTCAACATCTTGCCCGACAGCAGCAAGGTGTCGCCGGGCTTCCATGACGCCACCTGCTCGCGTGTGAGCGTGTTCAGGTCGACGCGTTGGGACTTGTTGTAGTCGGGCGCCCAGTGCACGTCAGGCCACAGGTCGAGGCTGGGCGGGTCGATGTAGGCCGGACCGGAGCCGTCCAGCACAAAGTGGGCATGCCGCGTGGCCGCGCAGTTCGGGATCATCGCGACCGGCTTGCTGGCCGCGTGGGTCGGGTACATCGCGATCTTCACGTCCAGCACCGTCGTCAACCCGCCGAGGCCCTGGGCGCCAATGCCCAGCGCGTTGATCTTGTCGCACAGCTCGATGCGCAGCTCCTCGGTCTTGTTCTGCGGGCCGCGGGCTTTGAGGTCGAACATGTCGATCGGGTCCATCAACGACTCTTTGGCCATCAGCATCGCCTTCTCGGCGGTGCCGCCAATGCCGATGCCGAGCATGCCAGGTGGGCACCAGCCCGCGCCCATGGTCGGCACGGTCTTCATCACCCAGTCGACCAGGCTGTCGCTGGGGTTCAGCATCACGAACTTGCTCTTGTTCTCGCTGCCACCCCCCTTGGCCGCCACCTGAACGTCGATGGTGTTGCCGGGCACGACGCTCATGTGCACGACGGCGGGCGTGTTGTCCTTGGTGTTCTTGCGGTCGAAGTGGGGGTCGGCCACGATCGAGGCGCGCAGCGTGTTGTCGGGGTTGAGGTACCCGCGGCGCACGCCTTCGTTGACCGCGTCCTCGATGCTGCCGCTGAAGCCTTCAAAGCGCACGTCCATGCCGATCTTCATGAACACATTGACGATGCCGGTGTCCTGGCAGATCGGGCGCCGCCCTTCGGCGCACATCTTCGAGTTGGTCAGGATCTGGGCGATCGCGTCCTTCGCAGCAGGGCTTTGCTCGCTTTCATAGGCACGGGCCAGGTGCTGGATGTAGTCCGCGGGGTGGTAGTAGCTGATGTATTGAAGCGCGGCGGCGATGCTTTCAACAAGGTCGTTCTGGCGGATGGTGGTGGTGGTCATGAGGCGGGCTCCGACAAGGGCGGTGGTCGTGGCTGGCAGCCGGGTGAGCGGCGTCTGGTGATCGGCGGTTCAATGCCCGTTGGGGTGCGCCGACGACATCAGGCGGTCGGTGTAGGCGATGGCCATGGCCGACAGCAGGAAGGCGATGTGGATGACCGTCTGCGCGATCAGCACCTGGTCGGTGTAATTGCCCGCGTTGATGAAGGTCTTCAGCAAGTGAATCGAGCTGATGCCGATGATGGCGGTGGCCAACTTGACCTTCAGCACCGAGGCGTTGACGTGGCTCAGCCACTCGGGCTGGTCGGGGTGACCGTCCAGGTCCATCCGCGACACGAAGGTCTCGAAGCCACCGACGATGACCATGATGAGCAGGTTCGAAATCATCACCACATCGATCAGACCCAGCACCACGAGCATGATCACCGTCTCGGTGAGCTTGGGCACGCCGTCCTTGAAGGCGTCCTTGTAGCCGATGCTGTTGACCAGCAGCTCCAGCGCCTGCTGGTTGCCGAACGCGGCCTCGATCAAGTGCGACAGTTCGACCCAGAAGTGAAAGACGTACACGCACTGCGCGAGGATGAGGCCCAGGTACAGCGGCAACTGCAGCCAGCGGCTGGCAAAGATCAGCCGGGGCAACGGTCGCATGGTCACTTTCTGGGGCGGTTTGGGGGTGCTCATGGGGGGCGGGACAGGGCGACTGCGGGAAAGTACGGTGGCCGGGGATTGTAGGTGCGCGACCATGGCACACGCCGTGTGTGCCGGCGCCGGTCGTCGTCAGTAAGCCGTTCGTAAGAGCACCTGCCTAAGGTGCGCGAACACCACCAACAGCAGGAGACATCGATGTCCGAGCTCGCCACCCATCTGCCACCGTCCGCCCTTGCGCAGGCTGCCCACGTGTCGGGGATGGAGGCCTACCAGCGCCTGTGCGCGGAAGCCGACACCGATTACGAAGCTTACTGGTCGCGCCTGGCCCGCGAGTTCGTGGCCTGGAAGACGCCGTTCACCGAGACGCTGGACAGCAGCAACGCGCCGTTCTTCAAGTGGTTCGCCGATGGCACGCTGAACGTCTCCTACAACTGCCTGGACCGTCAGGTGGAGGCCGGGCTGGGCGACAAGACGGCCATCATTTTCGAAGCCGACGACGGCGCCGTGACCCGCGTGACCTACCGCGAGCTGTTGGCACGCACCGCGCGCATGGCCAACGCGCTGAAGGCCCAGGGCGTCAAGAAGGGCGACCGGGTCGTCATCTACATGTCGATGTCCATCGAGGGCGTCGTGGCGATGCAGGCCTGTGCACGCATCGGGGCCACGCATTCGGTGGTGTTCGGCGGCTTCTCCGCGCAAAGCTTGCGCGACCGCATCGAAGACGCCGGCGCGGTCATGGTCATCACCGCCGACGAGCAGCTGCGCGGCGGCAAGCAGCTGCCGCTCAAGGCCATCGTCGACGACGCCCTCGCGCTGGGCGGCTGCGACACCATCCGCGGCGTCATCGTCTACCGACGCACCGGTGGCAACATCGCCTGGCATGCTGGCCGCGACCTGTGGATGCATGAGCTGACGCAGGCCCAGTCGGACGTCTGCGAGCCGGAATGGGTCGGCGCCGAGCACCCCCTGTTTCTGCTCTACACGTCGGGGTCGACGGGCAAGCCCAAGGGCGTTCAGCACTCGACCGGCGGCTACTTGCTGCACGCGGCACTGACGACCAAGTGGACCTTCGACCTGAAGCCTGACGACATCTTCTGGTGCACCGCCGACATCGGCTGGGTCACCGGCCACACCTACATCGCCTACGGTCCCCTGGCGCTGGGCGGCACCGAGATCGTGTTCGAGGGCGTGCCGACCTACCCGGACGCCGGCCGATTCTGGAAGATGATCCAGGACCACCGGTGCACGATCTTCTACACCGCGCCCACCGCCATCCGCTCGCTGATCAAGGCGGCTGAGAGCAATGCGGCGGTGCACCCGCGCAACTACGACTTGACCTCGCTGCGCATTCTCGGCTCGGTGGGCGAGCCCATCAACCCGGCGGCGTGGGAGTGGTATCACCAGCACATCGGCGGGGGCCGCTGCCCCATCGTCGACACCTTCTGGCAGACCGAAACCGGTGGGCACATGATCACGCCGCTGCCCGGTGCCACGCCACTGGTCCCAGGCTCGTGCACTTTGCCGTTCCCGGGCATTCAGGCCGCCATCGTTGACGAGACCGGCAAGGACGTGCCCAACGGCCAAGGTGGCATCCTGGTCGTCAAGAAGCCCTGGCCCAGCATGATCCGCACGATCTGGGGCGACCCGGAGCGGTTCAAGAAGAGTTACTACCCTGCCGATTTCCAGGGCCGTTATTACCTGGCCGGTGACGGCGCCATCCGCGACGAGAAGACCGGCTACTTCACGATCACCGGCCGCATCGACGACGTGCTGAACGTGTCGGGCCACCGGATGGGCACGATGGAAATCGAATCGGCGCTGGTCAGTTGCACCGAACTCGTGGCCGAAGCCGCGGTGGTGGGGCGTCCCGACGACACGACCGGCGAGGCCATCTGTGCCTTCGTCGTGCTCAAGCGGCCACGGCCAAGTGGGGATGAAGCCAAGCGCATCGCCAAAGAGCTCCGCGACTGGGTGGGGCGCGAAATCGGGCCGATCGCCAAGCCCAAGGACATCCGCTTCGGCGACAACCTGCCGAAGACGCGGTCCGGCAAGATCATGCGCCGGCTGCTGCGCTCGGTCGCCAAGGGCGAGGCCGTGACGCAGGACACCAGCACACTGGAGAACCCAGCGATCCTGGAGCAACTGGGCCAGGCCTACTGAGGGGCTTGAGCGGCCTCAGGCATGAAAAAGGCCCCGCCAAGCGGGGCTTTTCCATTGGGTGGTTTCAGCGGCTGCAGCGCTTCAAACTCCTCACTTGATCGTCAGGATCCACTTGACCAGGTCTTTGGCTTCTGCATCGCTGACCTGCGAGTTGGCTGGCATCGGCACGGGGCCCCACACGCCGGAACCACCCTTGATGATCTTCTGCGACAGGACGTCCACGGCGTCCTTCTGCGCGCCATACTTGGCGGCAATGTCCTTGAAGGCAGGACCGACCAGCTTCTTGTCGGTTGCGTGGCATGCCAGGCAGTTCTTCTTGTTGGCCAGGTCCTGGCTGGCGAATGCGGGCAACGCGCTGGCCATGCTCAAAACGCAGAGGGCGGCGAGGCGCGGCAACGTGGTGGTCATGTCTACCTTTCTTTCGTGAAATGAAGCCGAAGGGCCTTGGGCTATATTGCCTTGAGGCCTTCACAACGAAGTTTAGCCCGGGCAGGTTGACCGGCTTGGCGCCCTGTGACCGGTCGTTTGCCACGCTGGAGCCCGCGCATGTACCTCGTTTTGCTTGGATTGCTGTTCCTCGGTTTGAAGTGGGCCGAGGTGGCCCCGGTGGCCGGATGGTCCTGGTGGATTGTGTTGGCGCCGTTCGCCGGCGCCATCGCCTGGTGGGCCTGGGCCGACGCCACGGGTTACTACCGCCGGGTCGAAATGCGCAAGCTGGACGCCAAGAAGGACCAGCGCCGCGAGAAGGCCATGACCGCACTGGGCACCAACCCCCGTTCTCGCCGCCATGGCCGTTGAGCCGGCCCCACCGGACTGGATCCGGCCGCACTGGCGCCAGGCTGGCGTCACCGCGCTGATGAGCACCCGCGCGGGTGGCGTCAGCGCGTCGCCCTTCGACAGCCTGAACCTTCGCCATGGCATCGGCGACGACGCGTCGGCGGTGGCCTTGAACCAGGCGCGCTTCGCAGCGGCGCTCGGCGCCAGCCCGGTCTGGCTCAACCAGGTGCATGGGTGCCGGGTCGTGCGCCTGGGTCTTCAGGACCTCGCGCCTGGTGCGGTGAGCCACGAGGCCGACGCCAGCGTGTCCACCGTGCCGGGCCTGGCCTGCGCGGTGCAGGTCGCCGATTGCTTGCCAGTGCTGATGTCGGCCGGGCGCGCTGGCGTGGCCGCAGCCCACGCGGGTTGGCGTGGCCTGGCCGCTGGCGTGCTGGAAGCGACCTTGGCCGCGCTGTGCGACGCGGCACGGTGCGGGCCGCAAGACGTGCAGTGCTGGCTTGGCCCCTGCATCGGGCCGACCCAGTTCGAGGTGAGTCAGGACGTGGTGCTGGCCTTCCAGGCGAGCGCCGCCCCGGACGATGCCGTCGACCGGCATTTTGTCCCGCGCGGCCCTGAGCGCCCGGGCAAGTGGCTCGCGGACTTGCCGGCGTTGGCCGCGCATCGCCTGAAGCGGGCCGGTGTGGGTGAGGTCGGCGTCAGCGGCCTGTGCACCGCCAGCGACCGCTCACGCTTCTTCTCGTTTCGACGCGACGGTCAGACCGGGCGCCTCGCCGCCGCCATTGCCATCGTCCCCAGCGCTGCCGTCCTGACCGCGGGCGGCTGACGGCGCAGCCGCGCTGTCCTGGGCCGCCTCGCGCTCGCGGCGTGCCTTGTTCCGCATGGGGGTGCCCAGCAGGTACATCACGATCGCCACGGGCAGCACGCCGTACAGCAGCATCGTCACGACCGCCCCCAGCACGCTGCCCTGGCTGCTGGTGGCTTCCGCCACCGCCATCATCAGCACCACGTACATCCACGCAATTGCCACCAGGTACATCGCTTATCCTGTGTGTCGATGCGCCCCAGCGGCGTCATCACGGGGTAAGTATCGACGCTTACAACAAAGTTTGCCGACGTCAGCGCAATGGGCAGCCGGCGCGGTCGAGAGGAGACACATGGACAACAAAACCCCTTCGTTGACGTCTGCCATCGCCGACGTCGAGAAGACGAGCAAGGTGTTGGGCGCGGCCGTCGGTGAAATCTGGAAGACGATGTCCGGCGTGTCGCTGCCGCTGCCCACCTTGTCCCAGGTCCAGGCCGATTACCTGAAGCAGGCCACCGACTTGTGGAATCAGTCGCTGGGTGCATTTCAGACGATGGCGGGTGCACCGGGCGCCGCCCAGCCCGCGGCCAAAGGCCTGGGCGACAGGCGCTTTGCATCGCCCGATTGGGCCGGCAACCCTCAGGCCGCCTACCTGGCACAGATGTACCTGTTGAATGCCCGCACGCTGATGACGCTGGCCGACCAGGTTCAAGGCGACGAGAAGGCGCGCCAGCGCATCCGTTTTGCGGTGCAGCAATGGGTGGACGCTGCCGCGCCAAGCAATTACCTGGCTCTGAACCCCGAGGCGCAGCGTCTGGCCCTCGAAACCAAGGGCGAGAGCATTGCCCATGGCATGCAGCAGCTGTGGCATGACATCCGCCAGGGCCATGTGTCGCAGACCGACGAGAGCGTGTTTGAAGTGGGCCGCAACGTGGCCACCACTGCAGGCACCGTCGTGTTCGAAAACGCGCTGTTCCAACTGATCGAGTACGCCCCCTCGACCCCGCAGGTCCACGAGCGCCCGATGTTGTTCGTGCCGCCGTGCATCAACAAGTTCTACATCCTCGACCTGCAGCCGGACAACTCGCTGATCCGTCACACGGTCGCGCAGGGCCACCGCCTGTTCGTGGTCAGTTGGCGCAACGCCGACGACAGCCTGTCGCACGCCACGTGGGACGACTACATCGAAAACGCCGCGATCCGCGCCATCACCGCCGTGCAGGACATCACGGGCGCACGCCAGATCAACACCTTGGGTTTTTGCGTCGGCGGCACGATCCTGGCCACGGCCCTGGCCGTGCTGGCCGCGCGGGGCGAGAAGCCCGCGGCCAGCATGACGCTGTTGACCACCTTCCTGGACTTCACCAGCACCGGCGTGCTGGACATCTTTGTCGATGAGGCCTCGGTCCAGTTGCGCGAAGTCACGATCGGTGCCGGCAGCCCGACGGGCGGCGGCTTGTTGAAAGGCAAGGAGCTCGCTTCGACCTTCAGCTTCCTGCGGCCCAACGACCTGGTCTGGAACTATGTCGTGGGCAATTACCTGAAGGGCGAGACCCCGCCGCCGTTCGACCTGCTTTACTGGAACAGCGACAGCACCAACCTGCCCGGGCCGATGTATTGCTGGTACCTGCGCAACACCTACCTCGAGAACAACCTCGTTCGGCCCGGCCGCGCCGTGGTGTGTGGTGAGAATGTCGACCTGAGCGCCATCAACATCCCGAGCTACGTGTACGCCTCCCGCGAGGACCACATCGTCCCGTGGGACGGCGCCTACCGCAACACCCAGTGCCTGTCCGGGCCCTGCCGCTTTGTGATGGGCGCGTCCGGCCACATCGCTGGCGTGATCAACCCACCTGAAAAGAAGAAGCGCAGCCACTGGATCGGCAAAGGCAAGGCCTTGCCACCGAATCCGCAGGACTGGCTCGACAACGCCGAGGAACACGCCGGCAGCTGGTGGCCCGACTGGACCCAATGGCTCGCCGGCCACGGTGGCAAGATGATCCCCGCGCCCAAGGCGCCGGGCAATCGACAATACAAAGCGATCGAGCCGGCACCCGGCCGCTACGTGAAGCAAAAAGCCTGAGGCTTCGCGCCTCCCCGACGGCAGGCCACGCCGCATGCCGTCCCTTTGAATGATTCAGGAGAGTTCCATGACAGACATCGTGATCGTTGCCGCCACCCGCACCGCCGTTGGCAAGTTTGGCGGCAGCCTCGCCAAGGTGCCCGCCACCGACCTCGGTGCCGCCGTCATCGCCGACCTGCTCAAGCGCACTGGCGTGGCCGGCGAGCAAATCGGCGAGGTCATCCTCGGCCAGGTGCTGCAGGCCGGTGTGGGCCAGAACGCCGCCCGCCAGTCGGTGATCAAGAGTGGCTTGCCCCAGGGCGTGCCGGCCATGACCATCAACGTGGTGTGCGGCTCGGGCCTGAAGGCGGTGATGCTGGCCGCACAGGCCATCCGCGACGGCGACAGCGAGATCGTGATCGCGGGTGGCCAGGAAAGCATGAGCCTGAGTCCCCACATCCTGCAGGGGTCGCGTGATGGCCAGCGCATGGGCGACTGGAAGATGGTCGATTCGATGATCGTCGATGGGCTGTGGGACGTCTACAACCAGTACCACATGGGCATCACCGCCGAGAACGTGGCCAAGAAGTACGCGATTTCCCGCGCGGACCAGGATGCACTGGCATTGGCCTCGCAACAGAAGGCCGCGGCCGCTCAAGATGCCGGCCGCTTCAAGGACGAAATCGTGCCCTTCGTGATCCCGCAGAAGAAGGGCGACCCGGTTGTCTTTGCGGCGGACGAATTCATCAACCGCAAGACCAACGCCGATGCGCTGGGCGGCTTGCGTCCTGCCTTTGACAAGGCGGGCAGCGTGACCGCAGGCAACGCTTCGGGCCTGAACGACGGCGCGGCGGCCGTGATGGTGATGAGCGCAGCCAAGGCCGCGGCCCTGGGGCTCAAGCCGCTGGCGCGCATCGCCAGCTACGCCACGACCGCGCTGGACCCGGCGTACATGGGCATGGGCCCGGTGCCTGCGTCGCAAAAGGCCTTGCAGCGCGCGGGCTGGAAGGCCGCCGACCTGGACCTGCTGGAAATCAACGAGGCCTTCGCCGCGCAGGCCTGCGCGGTCAACCAGGAAATGGGCTGGGACACCAGCAAGGTCAACGTCAACGGCGGCGCCATCGCCATCGGGCACCCGATCGGCGCGTCGGGCTGCCGAATCCTGGTGTCGCTGTTGCACGAGATGCAGCGCCGCGACGCCAAGAAGGGCATTGCCTCCCTGTGCATCGGTGGTGGCATGGGCGTTGCACTGACCGTTGAACGTTGAGGAAGGCACCAATGACGACCAAGATTGCATACGTGACCGGCGGGATGGGCGGCATCGGCACCGCCATGTGCCAACGGTTGCACCAGGATGGGTTCACGGTGGTGGCTGGCTGTGGCCCAAGCCGTGACCACGCCAAGTGGATTGGCGAACAGAAGGCCCTCGGCTACGAGTTCCACGCGTCCGTGGGCAACGTTGGCGACTGGGAGTCGACCGTCGCCGCCTTTCAAAAGGTCAAGGCCGAGCTCGGCCCGGTGGACGTGCTGGTCAACAACGCGGGCATCACCCGCGACGGGATGTTCCGCAAGATGAGCCGCGCCGACTGGGACGCCGTCATCGAGACCAACCTGACCAGCCTGTTCAATGTCACCAAGCAGGTGATCGACGACATGTGCGAGCGCGGCTGGGGCCGCATCATCAACATCAGCTCGGTCAATGGCGAAAAGGGCCAATTCGGGCAAACGAACTATTCGGCCGCCAAGGCCGGCATGCACGGCTTCACGATGGCGCTGGCCCAGGAAGTGGCGAACAAGGGCGTGACGGTGAACACCGTCAGCCCGGGCTACATCGCCACCGACATGGTCAAGGCCATTCGCCAGGACGTGCTGGACAAGATCGTGGCCGGCATCCCCGTCAAGCGACTGGGCACACCGCAAGACATCGCCTCCATCGTGTCATGGGTGGCGTCGGACGAGTCCGGCTTCGCCACCGGCGCTGATTTCTCGGTCAACGGCGGCCTGCACATGGGCTGAGCCCGCTCGGGCTCCGCTTCAGCGCAGGTCTTCTTCGGCCAGCGCTGCGGCGGTGGCCTTCAGCGTGGGCCAGTCGCCATCGGGCAGGGACAGCACCCGGCCGCTGCGAAACCCGGCGAAGTTGCGTTCGGTGGACTGGCGGTAGATCGGGTCGTAGTGCAGGGTCAACAGCTCGCGCACCACGGCTTCCAGTTCGCCTGAACGGGCGCGCGCCTGCCAGCGGTTGATCACCTCATTGCCGCGCAGTTCGCGCAGGGCGTCCAGTCGCTCGCAGAAGCTGTCGACGTCGTTGACGAAGAAGTCGTAGTCAGTCATCAGCAGCCGCACGCGCGACTCGACGTCGAGGTCGACGTGCAGGCAGGTCGACTGGCGCATGACCGTCATCAGCGCGTCCGGCACCCGCAGCGCGCCGACCTTCTTGCTTTCGCTTTCGACCCACACCGGCCGGGTGGGATCGAAGCGGCGCAGGGCGTTCCAGACCAGCGTGTCGAAGGCCTTCTGGCTGGGCTGGGGGCTGCCAGGCACGAGGCCCAGCACCGAGCCGCGGTGGTTGGCCAGCCGCTCCAGGTCCAGCACCTGGGCACCGAGCGCGTGCAAGGCCTGCAAAAGTCGGCTTTTGCCCGAGCCGGTGGCGCCGCACAACACCTTGTACTGAAAACGCTGAGGCAGCTCGTTCAGCGCCGCCGTGACAGCGCGCCGGAAGCCCCGGTAGCCGCCGTCGATCAGCTGAACCCGAAAGCCGATCTCGCTGAGCACCAGCGCCAGAGACCCGCTGCGCTGCCCGCCGCGCCAGCAGTACACCAGCGGTTGCCAGTCGCGTGCGATGCCGCCCAGTTCTCGCTCGACGTGTCGGGCGATGTTGCGCGACGCCAGCACCGCGCCTTGCTTGCGGGCTTCAAACGGTGAGACCTGTTTGTACTGCGTGCCCACCAGCGCGCGCTCCTGGTCGTCCAGCACCGGCCAGTTGACGGCGCCTGGCACGCGGTCTTCCAGGAATTCGCCGGGCGAGCGTGCGTCAACGATGCGGTCAAAGGCATCGATGCGTTCGAGCACCTGCTCGGGGCTCACTTTGACCAAGGGCATGGGGAAGGCATCGAAGGTGAATGGGAGTGGGGACCGCCGCCCGCGGGCGGGCGTCAGCGCGCTGCCAGCGCGTCCAGCAGCTCGGTTTCGAATTCGAGCTGGCGGCGGTTTTGTTGCAGGGCGGCGCCGTCGACCAGGAAGGTGTCTTCCACGCGCTCGCCCAGCGTGGTGATCTTGGCGAGCTGCAGGTTGATCTGGTGGCGGGCCATCACGCGGGCGATCGAGTAGAGCAGGCCGGACCGGTCGCTGCTGGACACATTGAGCAACCAGCGCTGTGCCTTTTCGTCCGGTCGCAAGGTGACGCGCGGCGTGATCGGAAACGACTTCACCCGCCGCGACAGCCGCGCCCGCCCGGGCTCGGGCAGCGGGCCGGTGGCGTTCAGCGCCAGCGTCAGCTGGCTTTCCACCAGCATGATGAGGTCTCGGTAATGCGGTTCCAGCGTGGGGCTGGTCACCTGGAAGGTGTCCAGCGCGTACCCGCCGCGCGTGGTGTGGACCTTGGCGTCGAGGATGTTGAAGCCGGCCGAGTCGAAGTAGCCGCAAATGCGCGCGAACAGGTCGGCCCGGTCGGGCGAGTAGACCAGCACCTGCAGGCCCTCGCCGATCGATGAGACCCGCGCTTGCACCACGGGCACCTGCGTGGTCACGCGTTCGTGCAGGCTGCGCGCGTGCCAGGCGATGTCGCCTGCGTCATGGCGCGCGAAGTAACGGATGTCCAGCGTGGTCCACAAGCCGAGTTCGATGCCCGCGGGCAGGCCCAGCAGGTTCAGTGACCGGCGTGCGTCCTGCTTGCGCTCCTCGATGTCGGCATGCAGGTTGGGACGTGCACCGCCCAGGGCGCGCAAGGTCAGTCGGTACAGGTCTTCCAGCAGCTTGCCCTTCCAGGCGTTCCACACCCGCGGGCTGGTGCCTCGAATGTCGGCCACCGTCAGCAAGTACAGCGCGGTCAAGCGGCGTTCGCTGCCCACGAGTTTGGCGAAGGCCTCGATCACCTCGGGGTCGGACAGGTCCTCCTTCTGGGCGATGCGCGACATCGTCAGGTGCGCCTCGACCAGGAATTCAATCAGCTGCCCGTCTTCGCGGTCGATGCCGTGGTCGCGGCAGAAGCGCCGCACCTCGACCGCGCCCAGCTCCGAGTGGTCGCCGCCACGTCCCTTGGCCACGTCGTGGAAGAGTGCGGCGATGTACAGCACCCACGGCTTGTCCCAGCTGGACCCGAGCTGCGAGCAGAACGGGTATTCGTGAGCGTGCTCGGGGATGAAGAAGCGGCGCACATTGCGCAGCACCATCAGGATGTGCTGGTCGACGGTGTAGACGTGGAACAGGTCGTGCTGCATCTGCCCGACGATGCGTCGGAACACCCACAGGTAGCGGCCCAGCACCGAGGTCTGATTCATCTGCCGAAACGCGTGGGTCTGACCCTCGGGTTCTTTCAGGATCTGCATGAACGTGGCGCGGTTCACCGGGTCGCGGCGAAACGCGGCGTTCATCAGGTCGCGGGCGTTGTAAAGCGCGCGCAGGGTCCGCGCCGACAGGCCATTCAGCCCCACGGTCTTTTGAAAGACCAGGAAGGTTTCGAGGATGGCGTGGGGGTTCTTTTCGTACAGGTCGTCGCTGGCGACTTCCAGCATGCCGCCGCGGTCGAGGAAGCGCTCGTCGATGGGCCGCATCGGCGCGTCCTGCGACCCGTTGATGCGCTCCTCGATGTTGAGCATCAAGATCTGGTTGAGCTGCGCCACCGCCTTGGCCGCCCAGTAGTAGCGGCGCATCAGCACCTCCGAGGCGCGCTGCCCGGGCGTGGCCTGGTAGCCGAAGCTCTCGGCCACGGCGGTTTGCAGGTCGAAGACCAGCCGGTCTTCGCGGCGGTCGGCCACCATGTGCAGCCGCGCGCGGATCAGGCGCAGCAGGCCCTCATTGCGCTGCAGTTGCTTGCTTTCAAACGGCGTGATCAAGCCCTTTGCGGCCAGTTCGCGCCAGGTGCGCCCCAGCCCGGCCGCGCGGGCGACCCAGATCACCATCTGCAGGTCACGCAAGCCGCCTGGGCTTTCCTTGCAGTTGGGCTCCAGCGAGTACGGCGTGTCCTCGTACTTCAAGTGGCGCTGGCGCATCTCCAGCGTCTTGGCCCGCAGAAAGGCCACCGGGTCCATCGCTCGCTCGTTGGCGCGGCGAAACCGGTTGAAGACCTTGCGGGCGCCGCACAGGTAGCGCGACTCCAGCAGTGCGGTGCGCACGGTCACGTCGCGCTCGCTTTCCTCCAGGCATTCCTCGACGGTGCGCACGCTGGACCCGATCTCCAGCCCGATGTCCCAGCAGGCGGTGATGAAGCGCTCGATGCAGGGCTTCAGCACCTCGCTGGTCAACAGCGATTCTTCGGCGATGGCTGGGGTGGGCGAGGGCAGCAGCACGAGCACGTCGACGTCCGAGTGCGGGTACAGCTCGCCGCGACCGTAGCCGCCCACCGCGAGCAGGGCGGCCTGCTCCGGCATGCCGCAGGCGTCCCACAGGTTCAGCAAAGTCTTGTCGACGTGGCGGGCCAGGTGCTGCACAAGCCGCGTGGCCGCAGGCGCCGTGGCCCGTGCGCTGGCGAAATGGGCCAGCAGCGCCGACTTCCCTTGGCGGAAGCGGGCACGCAGGGCCGCCACATCCAGGTCTTGCGCCGGCCCGGCGTCGGCCATGCCGCCCGCCGCCGCGCCCTCGGTCAGGGCCGCCATGACGATGGTGCGGGCGGAATCAGGCGCCTGCCGGCGCGCTGGCCGTCGCGCTGGCCTCGAGCGCAAACGCCGGCGGCGGCGGGCTGCCGGCCGACACGGTCAGCACGTCGTAGCCGGTCTCGGTGACGAGCACCGTGTGCTCCCACTGCGCCGACAGCGAGCGGTCCTTGGTGACGATGGTCCAGCCGTCGCCCATTTCGCGGATCTCGCGTCGCCCTGCGTTGACCATCGGCTCGATCGTGAACACCATGCCCGCCACCAGCTTTTCGAGCGTGCCCGGGCGCCCGTAGTGCAACACCTGCGGCTCTTCATGAAACTTGCGCCCGATGCCGTGCCCGCAAAACTCGCGCACGATGGAAAAGCCCTGGTTCTCGGTGAAGGTCTGAATCGCGTGGCCGATGTCGCCCAGCGTGGCGCCCGGCTTGACCTTGACGATGCCGCGCCACATGGCGTCGTAGGTGATCTGACACAGCCGCTTGGCCGCGATGGAGCCGTCGCCCACCACGAACATGCGGCTCGTGTCGCCGTGCCAGCCGTCCTTGATCACGGTCACGTCGATGTTGACGATGTCGCCGTTCTTCAGCGGCCGGTCGTTCGGGATGCCGTGGCACACCTGGTGGTTGATCGAGGTGCAGATCGACTTCGGGTAGGGCGTGTAGCCCGGGGGCGCGTAATTCAGCGGGGCGGGGATGGCGCCCTGGACGTTCACGATGTGGTCGTGGGCCAGTTTGTCGAGGGCATCGGTGCTGACGCCGGCCACCACGTGGGGCGTCAGCATGTCCAGCACTTCGGACGCCAGCCGGCCGGCGATGCGCATCGCCTCGACATCGGCGGGGGTCTTGAAGGTGATCGTCATGCGCGGAATTATCTCACTCGACCGGTAAAATCCGCAGTTCCCCTGAGGGCAAGCCTGCCCGTGGGAGCCCTCCTGGTCGCTGCCATCTTGCATCGGCCGTCATGTCTTCGCACCAGCCGCCGCGCGATGTCCAGCCCTCAGCACCTGCTCCATTTCGAGGGGGGCAATGCGCTCCCCGCCTTCCGCGCCCAGGCGCTGCTTGCCCGATTGCAGGCGCTGTGCGAGCGCATCGTGGCGGTTCACGCCCGCCATGTTCATTGGGTGTGGAGCGACACTGCCCTCGCCCCGGCGCAGCACGACAAGATCGCCGGTCTGTTGACTTATGGCGACCCGTACCAGGGGCCGGCCACCGGCGACAAAGGCGTGAGCACCTTGGTTGTCGCGCCGCGTCTGGGCACGGTGTCGCCCTGGGCCAGCAAGGCCACGGACATCGCCCACAACTGCGGGCTGGCCATTCGGCGTGTGGAGCGGGTGACCGAGTTCCAGGTCACGGTGAAATCGGGTTTGCTCGGCGGCGTGAAGGCGCTGACCGCCGATGAGCTGGGCGTCATCGCCACCGCATTGCACGACCGAATGACCGAGAGCGTGCTGCTGCAGCGTGCCGCCGCCGCCCAACTGTTCGACGAGCAACCGGGCAAGCCGATGGAAACGGTGGACGTGCTGCGCGGCGGGCGCGCCACGCTCGTGACGGCCAACACCGAGTTCGGCCTCGCGCTCAGCGACGACGAGATCGATTACCTGGTGGCCGCCTTCCAGGGCCTGCAGCGCAACCCGACCGACGTCGAACTGATGATGTTCGCGCAGGCCAACAGCGAGCATTGCCGCCACAAAATCTTCAACGCCCGCTTCACCATCGACGGCGTCGAGCAGGCGCAGTCGATGTTCCAGATGATCCGCCACACCCACGAGCAGGCACCGCAGCACACCGTGGTGGCCTACAGCGACAACGCGTCGGTCATGGAAGGCGGGCCGGTGGAGCGCTGGCTGCCCGAGGGCTACTCCAACGCCCCGCGCTACGCGGCCCGCGACGACACGGTGCACGTGCTGATGAAGGTGGAGACCCACAACCACCCGACCGCGATCTCGCCTTTTGCCGGGGCGTCGACGGGCGCCGGCGGCGAAATCCGCGACGAAGGGGCGACTGGCCGCGGGTCCCAGCCCAAGGCCGGCCTGACCGGCTTCAGCGTGTCCAACCTGCACCTGCCCGGCACCCAGGAGCCCTGGGAGCAAGACCCGGTGGGCAAGCCCGAGCACATCGCCAGCGCCTTGCAGATCATGATCGACGGCCCGCTGGGCGGCGCGGCCTTCAACAACGAATTCGGTCGCCCGAACCTTGCCGGGTACTTCCGCGTGTTCGAGCAGACCGTGGCGGGCGTGCGCCGCGGATACCACAAGCCCATCATGATCGCGGGGGGCCTGGGCAGCATTTCAGCCAGTCAGACGCACAAGGTCGCGTTCCCGGCGGGCACGCTGCTGATCCAACTGGGCGGACCCGGCATGCGCATCGGCATGGGCGGTGGCGCGGCCAGCTCGATGGCGGCGGGGGCCAATGCAGCGGCGCTCGACTTCGACTCGGTGCAGCGCGGCAACCCGGAGATCGAGCGGCGCGCGCAGGAGGTCATCAACCACTGCTGGGCGCTGGGCGACGCCAACCCCATCCTGGCGATCCATGACGTGGGCGCGGGGGGCATCTCCAACGCCTTTCCCGAGCTGGTCGACGGCGCCGGCCGCGGCGCGCGTTTCGACTTGAGCCAGGTGCCGCTCGAAGAAAGCGGCCTGGCCCCGAAGGAAATCTGGTGCAACGAAAGCCAGGAACGCTATGTGATGGCGGTCTCGCCCGACGCCTTGCCGATGTTCCAGGCCATGTGCGAGCGCGAGCGCTGCCCATTCGCCGTGGTCGGCGTGGCCACCGAGGCCTTGCAACTGGTGCTCGACCAGCCCGGCGCAGCGCTGCCGCCCATTGACATGCCGATCGAGGTGTTGCTCGGCAAGCCGCCCAAGGTGCACCGCAACGTGCAGCGCGTGCAGCGGGACGAGCAGCCGCTGGACCTGACCGAGGTCGCCCTCGACCAGATGGCGCGGGACGTGCTGCGCCACCCGACCGTGGCCAGCAAGCGGTTTCTGATCACCATCGGTGACCGCACCGTGGGCGGCTTGAACCACCGCGACCCGATGGTCGGTCCCTGGCAGGTGCCGGTGGCCGATTGCGCCGTGACGCTGGCCGACCACCGTGGCCTGCGCGGTGAGGCCATGGCCCTTGGCGAGCGCACGCCCTTGGCCGCGCTGCACGCCCCGGCGTCTGGTCGCATGGCGGTGGCCGAGGCGATCACCAACCTGCTGGCCGCCCCGATCGAGCTCAGCCGGGTCAAGCTGAGCTGCAACTGGATGGCCGCCTGCGGTGAGCCCGGCGAAGACGCGGCGCTGTACGACACCGTCCGCGCCGTCGGCCTGGACCTGTGCCCGGCCCTGGGCATCAGCGTGCCGGTCGGCAAGGACAGCCTGTCGATGCGCACCCGCTGGACCGACGCCGACGGGCCGAAGCAGGTGACGGCGCCGGTGTCGCTGGTCGTCACGGCCTTTGCCAGCCTGGACGATGTGCGCGGCAGCCTGACGCCGCAGTTGCAGCCCGGCGACAACACGCTGGTGCTGATCGACCTGGGCCGCGGTCAGAAGCGCCTGGCCGGCTCAATGCTGGCGCAGGTCATGGGCCGCTTCGGCAGCCTCACCAAGGACGGCGTGCCCGACCTCGACGACCCGACGATGCTCAAGGCGCTCGTCTCGGCCATCAATCAACTGCGCGGCGAGGGCAAGCTGCTGGCCTACCACGACCGCAGCGACGGCGGACTTTGGGCCACGGTCTGCGAGATGGCCTTTGCCGGGCAGCGCGGGGTCAGCCTCAATGTTGACCTGCTGGTGACCGAGGGCGACGGCATTGGCGACAGCCGTGCGGACCATGGCGACTCGAAAAACTGGGCCACGCAGGTTGGCGCGCGCCGCCACGAATTGACCCTGGCGGCCTTGTTCAACGAGGAGCTGGGCGTGGTGGTGCAGGTGCCCACCGCCGTGCGCAACGAGGTGATGCAGACGCTGCGGGCCCACGGCCTGAGCAAGCACAGCCACTTCATCGGCAAGACCAACGACCGCGGCGTCGTCGAGGTGTGGCGCGACACCAAGGTGGTGTTCAGCGCCCCGCTGCGCGAGCTGCATCAGACCTGGGACGAGGTCAGCTGGCGCATCGCCCGCTTGCGCGACAACCCCGCCTGCGCCGACGCCGAGCACGCCGCCGCCGGCCAGCTGGGCGACCCCGGTTTGCAGGTGCAGCCCAGCTTCGACCCAAGCGTCAATCCGGCGGCGCCGTGGATCGGCGGTGCGCGGCCGAAGGTGGCCATCCTGCGCGAACAGGGCGTCAACAGCCACGTCGAGATGAGCTACGCGATGGCACAAGCCGGCTTCGATGTCTTCGACGTGCACATGAGCGACCTGCAGGCCGGGCGGGCCCGGCTCGATCAGTTCCGCGGTCTGGTGGCGTGCGGCGGGTTCAGCTACGGCGACACCCTGGGCGCGGGCGAGGGTTGGGCGCGCTCGGTGCTCTTCAACCCGCAGCTGGCCGAGCAGTTCGCGGCCTTCTTCGGCCGCGACGACAGCTTCGCGCTGGGCGTTTGCAACGGCTGCCAGATGATGGCGGCGCTGGCGCCCATCATTCCGGGCGCGCAAGCCTGGCCGAAGTTCACCCGCAACCGCAGCGAGCAGTTCGAGGCCCGTCTCAGCCTCGTGGAGGTGCTGGACAGCCCGTCGATCTTTTTTGCCGGCATGGCCGGCAGCCGCCTGCCGATCGCGGTGGCCCACGGCGAGGGGTATGCCGACTTTTCGCAGCGCGGCGACGCCCATGCCGTGCACCGCGCCATGCGCTTCGTGGACCACCATGGCCACGCGACCGAGGCCTACCCGTTCAACCCCAACGGCAGCCCGGACGGCCTCACGTCAGTGACCACCGCCGACGGCCGCTTCACCGTGCTGATGCCCCACCCGGAGCGCGTCTTCCGCAACGCCCAGCTCAGCTGGACGCCTGGTGACGTGGCGCAGCACAGCCCTTGGACGCGCATGTTCCAGAACGCGCGCCGCTGGGTGGCCTGACGGCGGCGGCGCCCACGCGTCTCAAGCCGCGTTGCGGTCGATGACCGCGCGCACCAGGCCGGCCGCGGGCTCGACCAGCGCAAGGAGCCCGTCGGCCCGGTCCTCTTCGATGGCCTCCAGCACCAGTTCGTGAATGCCGCCGACGATGGCCGTGGTGAGGGCCGGCGACAGCGGGCGGTGGGGTGGTCGCTGCGGGTTCACCACCGACTCGATGAAGCCCGCGATGCGCCGGTTGACGCGGCGCCGGGCTGCGAGGCCGGGCGCACCCAGGCCCAGGATTTCCACGAACAAGGTGCGAAGCAGCACCGGGTTTCGCGACAGCTCGCCGAAGTAGGCGCGCAGGCCTTCTTCCACCTGCGCGTGCCAGTCGACATGGCCACTCACCCGCCCACGCAGCACCCCCAGCGCCTGACCACTGGCTGCTTCGTACAGCGCGATCAGGCAGTCCTCTTTCGTCGCGAAGTGTTCATAGAAGGTGCGACGGGACACGTGCGCGAGCGCCGCCAGGTCGGTCAAAGTGGTGGCCGCGTAGCCCTTGGTTGCGACGCTCTGGGCCATGGCATCCAGCAAGCGACGGCGGTGGTCGGGGTTGGGCGCCGGCACGGTGCCGGACGCCGGGGCAACGGCGCCCTCGGGCGGTGGGCGGGATGGATGGGTCGAGGTCGCCATGGGTCGGGAGTGTGCCGTGGTACTTGACAGTACCACTGACGACGCGCACAGTTCGGGCACCGCGGTCGCAGGCCGCAGCTTGATCGAGCCACACCATGAGCCAACTCGCCGTCCGCCGCTTGCTGATCGACCTGGTCGAGCCCTTCGACCCTTTGTGGAACGGCGGTGATGCCTTCCGCACGGCTTTTTTCAACGCCTTGTCCATGAGCTTCCCGCTGGGCGAGCAGTTCTTCATCGACTCGGTGCGCAACGGGGTCAAGACGCTGCCGCCGGAACAACAGGCGAAGTTCGCCGATGAAATCAAGGGTTTCATCGGTCAAGAGGCCACCCACCGCCGCATTCACGCCCTGTTCAACGGGCATTTGGCGACCCAAGGCCACGTCAATGCCTGGGAGGACCGCATCCGCCGCCGCCTGGCCAAGTTGCAAGGTGTCGACGCCCGCCACCATGTGGCCATCACGGCGGCGACCGAGCACCTCACGGCGATCCTGGCCGAGCACCTGCTGAGCCACCCCGAGGTGCTGGAAGGCGCCGAGCCGCGCTTGCGCACGATGTGGCTCTGGCATTCGGCCGAAGAGTCGGAACACCGCAGCACCGCGTTCGACGTTTACCGCGCAATGGGCGGCAACACCCGCTGGCGCCTGCGCTGGTTCCGTGGCGTGACCGCCTTCTTTGCCGTCGACGTGCTGCGGCAGACGGCCCGCAACTTGAGCCACGATGGCCAGCTGTGGCGCTGGTCGACCTGGCGCAGTGGCGCCCGATTCCTGTTCGGCGCGGAAGGCCTGGTGCGCCAGGTGGCCGGCCCGTGGCGCGACTACCTGCGCGCGGACTTCCACCCCGACCAGCACGAGGACGCACGGTCGCGCCAGTGGCTGCAGGACCACCGTGACCAGTACCGCCTGGTGGCCGAGGCGTCGTCGGCCTGACCCCCTGCGGCCCCGGTCGCACGGCTATCATCCGGCCGCGTCGCTCGGGTGGCGGAATCGGTAGACGCAGCGGGCTTAAAACCCGCCGTCATGACAATGACGTACGGGTTCGAGTCCCGTCCCGAGCACCAAGAGGCCGTCCCACGGCGTCCCATGAAGGCTCACGAAGTGAGCTGAGCCCCTGGAACTACAGGGCTTACGGCCCCTGAGCCGTCTCACGGCATCCCATGCGATCCCGTTGTATCCCCAGGCGCTTGGGGGCAACATTGAGGGCAACTGCACAGATGCAGTCGGGAGTTGCCCCCATGCCCCTGACCGACACCGCGATCCGTCGCGCCCAGCCCGCGGACAAGCCCTACCGCCTGTTCGACGGCGGTGGCCTCTACCTCGAAGTGGCACCGAGCGGCGGCCGATGGTGGCGGCTGAAGTACCGCCATGGCGGCAAGGAAAAGCGCCTGTCGCTGGGCACCTACCCGGACACACCGCTGAAGGCTGCACGCGAGCGGCGTGACCAGGCTCGCAGGCTGCTGGCCGATGGCATCGACCCGAGCCAGGCCCGGCAGGCGGAGAAGGTCCAGGCGGCCCGGGAGACCGAACATCCCTTCGAGGCAGTGGCCCGCGCTTGGGTCGAGCATCAAAGCGGCGCGTGGACGGCCGAGACCCGCGATCGGGTGCTGAACAGCCTGGTGGTCGACATCTTCAAGCCGATCGGCGCGCTGCCCGTGGCGAGCATCCGGGCTAGGCATGTGGCGGATGCCATCAAGGCCATCGAGGCGCGGGGCGCGTCCGACACCGCAGGGCGGGTGCTGCAGCGCGTGCGCGCCGTGTTCCGCTTCGCGGTCGTCCACGAGTACATCGACAGCAACCCGATCCAGGACCTGCAACGCACCGAACTGCTCAAGCCCAAGCCGGTGACGCACCGTGCGGCCTTGCCGGAAACGGAGTTGCCCCCGTTCCTCGGCAAGCTGGCCGCCTACGACGGCCACCCGACCACGCTGTACGCCATGCAGTTGCTGCTGCTCACGGCCGTGCGTCCGGGCGAGCTGCGCGGCGCGCGCTGGGTGGAATTCGACCTGGATGCTGCCCTCTGGCGCATCCCCGCCGAACGCATGAAGATGCGGACCGAACACTTGGTGCCCTTGAGCCGCCAGGCGCTGCAGGTGCTGGAGGCCCAGCGGCTGTGGTCGGCCACCGATCCGTTGGTCTTCCCCAGCCCCTACTACCCTGGCAAACCCATCAGCGAGAACACGCTGAACAGCGCGCTGGCGCGCATGGGCTACAAGGGCATGGCGACGGCCCATGGCTTCCGGGCGCTGTTCTCGACCGTCGCCAACGAACGGGGCCACTCGCCCGATGTGATCGAGCGCCAGCTGGCCCACGTCGAACGCAACGCCGTGCGGGCGGCCTATCACCGGTCGAGCTACCTGAAGGACCGGGCGGCACTGCTGCAGTGGTGGGCCGACCATGTCGATGGGTGTCGGCTTTCATCGCGAACCGCAGCGGCGAAGACCGTAGCGGGCGAACATCCGGCGAGCGCTGGGCTACCGTCCTAGGTACACCGCCGTGATCTGCTCGCGCTCGTGTCCAATCTCGCGCGAGATGGTCAACCTCGCTTCCCGATCCACCGCCTTCTGCTCGGGACTCAGCTGCTACGCGCTGGGCCCGCCGGCCGCCGGTGCCTTCCATCCGGTGAGTTGCTCATAGCGGGCCTGCGCATACGCATGACGCAGCCCGTGCACGTGGTCGATGCCGGCTCGTGCTGTTTGTGCCTTGAACCGATTGAGCTGGTCCACGTACTTCATCTCGGCCGGGACCAGGCTGCCTGCGCTGGCCAGCGCCTTCGCCTGGCTCAGCACGGCCCGCTGCGTCTCATTGGTGATCGGCACATCCCGCTCCTTGCCGCCCTTGGTCCAGCTCGCCTTCAGCGTCAGATGGTCTCCGCGGTCCGCCCACGCCGGCTGGAACTTTATGCTCTCCTCCCGCCGCAGCCCGAACGCCGCCTGCAGCCGCAGCGACATCGTTGTGTACGGGTCGGTCACCTTCGCCAGCTTGTCGGCATCGAGCACCGTCGCCTTGCTCTCGTTGGTGACATGCCGCCGATCCGCGATCCCATAGGCCGCGTTCTCCCGCGCCACGATGTTCTGCTTGTCGATATTCTCGGCCAGCCAACGCAGCGCGCTCATGCGGTTCTTGAAGGTGCCGGCCGAGATCCCCTCGGCATGCCAACGCGAAACCAGGTGCTCGACATGCTTCGTCCGCAGCCCCTGCGCTCGCAGGTGTTTGAAGCCACCCTCGTCGAGCTGGTTCGCCACGAGCGCCAGGATGCTCTCCCGGTCATGCTGGGTCTGAAACGAGCCATCGCGGTTGCGCCGGCCCAGTTGCTTCAAGTCGTGATTGAGGTCCCGCATGCGGCGGCTCCTTCTCGATCCATTGGGTTGTCGTCGGTCCAAAACTTGTCTGTGGTGTGAAGTGCTCAGGTAAGTGTTTCTGTCCATCCCGACCGCCACGGCGGTCCGAGAATCACGAGGGACGCGGGACACCACTCCCGTTGTGTGCAAAGGCTGTACAGCTCGCCGGCGTTGCACCGCCGCTTGGCACCGCGCTTCGTACCTGATGGCACATCACACGCGGGGACCAGTGACCCTGGGTCCAAGGGGTGTGCGTCGCACACGTTCGGGGTGATCCGGTGACGGGGATCGGCCGGCGGCCAGGGCTCAGGGGCCTGGGCAACGCAAAGCAACGGTTGCGGGTCATCGCCGCACCGCACGACATCGGGACGAGTCGTCCCGTGCCAGGCCCAAGAGGCCTGGCAGCTCAGGCGGTCAAGCCGCCGAAATGCGCGTCACTTCGACGCGTCACTGCCGAGGACGGCAGCCTTCCCAAGTCCGATCAAGGACTTGGACGCGTCGTCACTGTCAGCAAGCTTCCAGTGACGACGCGGCGCACCAGCCGGCTCGGTGGCCTGGCCGGTGCCTTCTTCAGTTCGCCGCTGGCGCCATCAACAAGGACGGCGCCGGGCGGCGGCTCATGGCACAGCGGTGACGCCGTGCTCATTTATCTGCGCTTGCACGCTGCACCGGACGGCTCTATGGCCAGGCCGGTGACTTCTTCAGTCTGCGGCCGGCGCCATCAACAAGGACGGTTCCGGATGCAGGGCATGGCACAGCTGGACGGCCGTGCTCATTTGTGTGGGGCAGGTAACGACTGCGACGACCGACATCGGCGTGTCCCTCGTTGTTTCGCCCGCGATGGGCAAGGGGAAGGGGCCCCTTAGGGAGAGCAGCCAGTCTGCCAACGGTGGGCAGGGCGTCAAGGGGCTGGGCGAAAGCGCCACCGAAACGGTCCGGAATGGCGGGGCGGTTCGGGTGGTGGTTGGCGGTTGCGATTCACGTTTCTCGTCGCTCGTTGCCAACGCGGAAGTTACCGGCAGTTCGGAAAGCGGCATCGCCGCTGCTTGGGGTCTAGGCCGTGGCGCAGCGGTATCGTACAGGTGGGGTTGGGCTACCATCCTCAACTGAGCACACTTCGGAGATTATGGTGACCATCAACGTCGAGGCGCTTGCTATAGATCGAGATGATCGACTGCGGTCTTACTGCGTGACGGCAAAGTGCACCTATCGGGACTTTCTGTGGCTTACGGCGGGGGCCGAGAGTAACCTTGAGATTCAACGTTCAATCATCAGGGGGACAAAAGCATATGCCACGTTGCGGAGTGACCTGAAGCGCGGTTGCGTACTTCCGCCGATAGTTCTGGCTGTCTCAGTTGAATTGACAGAGCGGCCAGAGACTGCTCTTCTAGGGCGGCATCTCGAAGCACTATCCAGGGACCTCAGTGCGGTAGTAAGCGAGAACGTATACGTCATTGATGGCTTGCAGCGGACCAACGCGATTCGACAGACTGCGGAAGAACTCTTGGGGCAGGATAAAGAGACGTTCCTCAGTCGTTCACTGCGGGTGGAGATGTGGCTGAACATACCATTTAGTGCAATTGCCTATCGAATGCTGCTTCTAAATGCTGGGCAGAGGCCGATGTCGGTTAAGCATCAGGTTGAAGTGCTAAGTTCGAAACTAGTTGGGGATCTAGCGGGAATTCCTCAGCTCGATATATTCAGGGTCCTTGACACGAGGCGGCGGACACAACCTGGACAATTCGCTCTCGCAAAGATTGCCCAGTCATTTCAAGCTTGGCTGCAGGGGCAGCCTAATCTTGACCTTCGGAACACTGTTATGGAGGAACTGCTGGCCGAGTCGGCAGTCGAGGTACTTGGACAGACTGTGCCTGTTGGAGCGAACCAAGCTGACCCCGACGGTTTTCAGCGCTTTATCACTTGGCTAGTCAAGCTGGATCTAGCACTTGGGCTTGAGAACATTTCCTTCCTTGGCAACGAGACTGTGATTCTCGGCCTATCGGCTGCGGTCGGTGCAATGGAGAGAAACGAAACCCTCTCGCCACGCGTGTGGCCAGCATTGGGCGGCCTTCTCGCTGCAGTGCGTGCACAGCCAGATAGTGACCCGCTCGCCGTCAAGACGTTTGAATCGCTTCGGCAGGGTATTGATTCCAGCAAGATAAATGTGGGTGTTGCCACGCGCGAGATGGTCTTCAACACCTTCAAGGAGTTCATCCGAGGGGCGGGGGAGACCCCTATGCGCGAGTGCTGGCAGGTCGGGGCGGCGCGGTCATAGCCGGAGGGTGAGCGTTGATTCCAGACCAGTTTTGTGACGAGGCAGGGCTTCCTAGAGGTACGTCGGCTATTGACTTTGTTGAGGGCCTTCGTGCGTCAACTGTAGACCCGCTCGACGGACTCCTGGGTTCGGATGAGGGCAAGACTGCTGCGGTCGCTTCCTTGGCGCAAATCGGAAATTATGAAGTCCGTGTGGTGCGACAAGCCTCTGTTCCTCAGGAGAAGTTCTGCAAAATCCACATTGAAGGAGAGGCTACGCCAGTCCAGGTGGCTCTACTTGCCGGATGTGACGCCGCTTCATTCCCAACAGATATGGAGAACCTCATTCTCTGGGGGATCCTCCAGCCACTTTCACTAATTGGCACTTCATGGATTGATGGAGTCAATGGCAGGCGGGTAGATTGGAGGCGTCGAGCAAAGGGTATGGCAGTTGTTGCCCTTCCTCTGCCGGTCCGCAACGCAGTCGTGCATACAGTGGCTGGTCTTTTGGGTCTCGAAGACGGCGGCCTCGGTTCAAGCCCTGCGCTGTCGCCTGTTTGCGCGGCAGCGACGGAACTGCACGTTGCCGCACCGACTCGGGCGTTTAGTGCGGTACAGGCAAGACTATTCTTTGAATCGGTTACTGCGAATACTCCGAAGTGGAGGTTTCTGTCCTTCTATCGCTTGCTCGAGAATGCGTACTTGTCGAATATAAAGAGCGTTCTACTCCAGGAATTCGATAAAGATGCTGCTCGGGCAGTGGATGATGCGCGGAAGAAGCTTGCGTCAGAAGTTAATCAGCTTGTTGACTTGATGACTGAAGGAAGGATGGAGGCTGAGTTTGAGGCGTTCAACCAAGAGTTTGATACCCTCATCGCTGGCGGAAACCAGTACATTACTGCATTGGATCGTGGCGCGCAAAGCGAAGCGCTCTATCGACAGGAGGTTGCAAAGAAGGCAGTTCTTCGGTTCTACAAAATGCGTTGTTCCATTGCCCACGCTGGGACTTCGAGCGTCATATTCGAGCAGATGTCAGATTCTGTGCCTGCGACGACGGCGCTGCTGCCGGCGGTGGAAGCGATTGCCCTCAAGAGCCTCGCCGTAACGATTCGATAGGGGTAGGCGTCGTGCGTTATCGGGACAGGGCTACGTGGGGGCAACTATGGGGGCAACCTCAGTTCCGAACTTTCTTGGCCCGCGTCGATGCTGAATATCGATGAGGATTGCGGTTCCCGTCCCGGCACCAAGGCGTCACCATTTGACACCCCGTCGGGACCGGCCGCGGTGCGCGGCCACACGGACCGCGTTGCCCGCCCTCCACCTCGCGGTCGCCATCGCGATCACGCGCCGACTGGGTGATTCGCAAGCGTCGATTCAGTCGTCGCTTTCGACACCTTGGGTGGTGCCGTCGGAGGCCGAGCGCAGGGTGGGGAGCAAGCCCTGAGGCGACTGTTGCCACTGCCAGGCCACGAAGCCCATCACCGCTGTCAGCAGCAAGCCCGCCAGCCAGGTGTGGTTGCGTTGGACCAGGTCCGGCCCGGCCCCGTCGGTGCGACCCGTCCACATTGGCAGTGCCTGGTTGCGCCGGCGCAGCAGGCTGATCGCGGCCACCAGCCCAAGGTGGGCGAGCACCACGGCGAGGAAGGCGTTGCCAAAGAATTCGTGCGCCGCTTCAAGCCAGTCGCCCCCCAGTGCATCGCCCCAGTCGTTGAGGTTGCCGAGGCCACTGAGGGTGAGCGGGACCACCAGCACCAGCAGCGCCACCACCATCAAGGCCATCAGCAGGTTCTGAGCTTGACGCCCATTGATGCCGCGCAAGGTGCCCGTTTTCAGCCCGCGCGCCGCGCTGCCCAGCCAGGCGGGTGCACTGGCCAGCTTGCGCAGCAACAGCCCCAGGCGTGCATGGCGTGGGCCGATCAGGCCGTAGACCACCCGGAACGCCAGCAAGCCAGCAAGCGCGTAGCCCAGCGTGACGTGCAGCGCTCGCCAGCGCTCGCCGTCGGCGGTGAGGTAGGCGCCAAGAAAGCTCATCGCAAAAAGCCAGTGAAACATGCGCGTGGGCGCGTCGATCACGCGGCGTTGCGGCACCGCGCTGCGGCGGCTTGGCGTTGTGGCTGCGGGGGGAAGGGCGGGCAGGGGGGTCATGGTCGTTCCGGGTCGCGGAGGGTTCGTGGTGGCCGAGGGCCGGTGGCGTTTGGTGCGGCGCGCGGCGCGCCTGGGGGTCAGTCGTTGAAGCCGCGGCGCATGCGTGCGCTCATGCCCGCCGGGTACTTCAGCCGGTCGTCGTCGAACACGCCCTGATCGGCGCCGACGTGGCAGGCCGCGCATTGCGCTGCGCTCTTGACGCTGGGCAGCGTCCACACAGCGGGGTCGATCTGCCGGTGCTGGCGTTCGAACCAGGGCGAGCGGGTGATGCGGTCTTGCGGTGGTTCGGTGGTGACGCGCCGGGCGGTGCCGGCGTGGGCTTGAAGCCAGCGCGTGATGTCGTTTGCTGTGGCAGTGTCCAGGCTGGCGTTGCTGCCGAAATGCTGGTCCAGGCCGCCCATGAGGCGGCGCCATGACCGCGCCGGCAGCAAGCCCGGCGGGTAGGCGATGTGACAGGACGCGCATTCCTGGGCGTAAGCGGCTGGGACCTGGGGCGGCATCAGCCGGCCCCCATCGGCTTGGGCGGACAGGCTGATGGCCAGCGCCAGCAAGGCCGGCACCGCGAGCCACCAGCGGGCCCGGCCACGGGCTAAGGGTTGGGTTTGGGTTTGGGTTTGGGTTTGGTGCCCAAGTCGGCGCACATGCTGTGGTGGGCGTTGCAGGGTCTGGGTCATGGCTTGAGGCTGATCAGGTAAGCGAGCACATCGGCTTTTTCTGCGGCGCTGCACTCGCGCTGCAGCACGTCCTTGCAGTTGCGGCGGAACCACTTGTCGACCTTGGCGGCGTCGGTGAAGGCATTGGGGTTGGCGGCCGGGGCCATGGCGTCGATGGGTTTGCCGGTGCTGGCGTGTCGGCCCGCGCGGGTCGGCGGGTTGCCGTGACACGACGCGCACGACCACTCGCCGCCTTGACGGCTGGAGAAGAACACCCGGCCTCGGTCGGCTTGGCCGGGCGCGGCGGCCTGCGCGCTGAAACGCGCCAGTTGCTGCGCGGCCGAGGTGTCGGCGGCCTGCGCCGCGTTGGCGAGCCACACGCTGCAGGTGGTGGCGGCCAGCGCGACGCCGCGGGCCCAGGGCCTGCCTCGGTTGCCGCGTCGGGCGTGGAACGGTGCTTGGGGGGTCATTGGCGCCTCGGTGCTTGACCCATGGGGCGGGTCGGTGAATCCATTGTTCGGCGCACCCCGTGAACCCACGCTGAAGGCGCCGTTCATCCGCGGTTCAGGTTCGCTCGCTGACAATTCGGCGGTGCACGCCTTTTGCCTTACCGCCCATCACCGCCATCACCGCCATCACCGCCATCGCCGCCATCGCCGCTCGGGCCGCGTGGCACGCCTGCGTGGGCTGACGGTCGCGTTGCTGGCGGCGGGGGTGTTGCTGGGCGGCATGGCCCCGCCACCGGCCGGGGCGAGCGACCGCCGCGACCACGAGCGCGCCCGCGCCGCCGTGGAAGCCGGCCAGGCGCTGCCGCTGCCCGTCCTGCTGGAACGGCTGCGGCGCACGCACCCGGGCGAGGTGCTTGAGCTGGAGCTCGAACGCGAGGACGGGCGCTGGGTCTACGAGGTCAAGTTGCTGCAGGCCAATGGCCAATTGCTCAAGCTCGACGTCGACGCCGCAAGCGCCCAAGTGCTGCAAGTCAAACGCAAAGGGGGCGCCCGCGACGAGCGCAGCGTCGACCGCGACCCGGGCCGGCCACCCATGCCCGCCAAGGTGTTGCCCCCATGAGGGTGCTGTTGATGGAAGACGATGCGACCTTGCGCCTGCAACTGCGCACCGGTCTGGAGGGGGCCGGCTATGCGGTGGACGACGCCGACAACGGCGAAGACGGCCACCACCTGGGCGCCAGCGAGGCCTTCGATGTGGTCATCCTTGACCTGGGCCTGCCGGTGCTGGACGGCCTCAGCGTGCTCAAGCGCTGGCGCGAAGCCGGTTTGACCCTGCCCGTGCTGATCCTGACGGCCCGCGACAGCTGGCACGAGAAGGTGGCCGGCATCGACGCCGGGGCCGACGACTACCTGACCAAGCCCTTCCACATGGAGGAACTTCTGGCGCGCGTGCGCGCGTTGATCCGCCGCGCTCAGGGGCTGGCATCGCCACGCTTGCAATGTGGCCTGGTGACGCTGGACACCCGCACCGCCCGCGTCACCCTGGACGGCCAGCCGGTGGCCTTGACCGGCCACGAGTTTCGCTTGCTGACCTACCTGATGCACCGCCCGGGCACCGTGGTGTCGCGCACCGAGCTGATCGACCACCTCTATGCCCAGGACCACGACCGCGATTCCAACACCATCGAGGTGTTCGTGGGCCGACTGCGGCGCAAGCTGCCGCCCGAGACCATCGAGACAATCCGTGGCATGGGCTACCGGCTGGTGGCGCGGCCTTGAAGCACTGGCCTGCGCCGCATTGGGCGCGCTCGCTGCGCTTTCGCTTGCTGGCGGCGACGTTGACCGCCCTGGCGGTGGCGCTGGTGCTGGCGGGCTTGCTGTTGGCAAGCCTGTTTCGCGACCACGTGATGCGCCAGTTCAGCCAGACCCTGACGACGCAGCTCGATCAGGTCACGGCGAGGCTCGAGTTCGACGCGGCGGGGCGGCCCCTGATCGACCCGCGAAGCTTGAGCGACCCGCGCTGGTCGCGACCGTACTCGGGCTTGTATTGGCAGCTGGACGGGGCGGGCGATGTGCCGCGTCCGGGGGCGTTGAGGTCGCGCTCACTGTGGGACGTCGTGCTGTCCTTGCCCCGGGACGCGTTGGCCCATGGCGTGGTGCATGTCCATGAAGGCACGGGACCCAACGGCGCGGCCCTGTTGTTGGTGGAGCGCACCATCAAACCGGAGGCGACCGGCCCGGGTGCCCTGGACCCCCCATGGCGCCTGATCGTCGCCGCCGACCTGCGCGACACCGTGGCCGCGGTGGCCCGCTTCAATGGCATGCTCGCGGCGTCCCTGGCGGCGCTGTTCGCGCTGCTCGCGGCGGCCGCGCTGGCGCAAGTGGCCATCGGTCTGGCGCCGCTGCGGGCCCTGCAGCGCACTTTGGCGCAGGTTCACGCCGGCACCGCGCCGCGGATGGACGGGCGGTTTCCTTCAGAAGTTCAGCCGCTCGTCGACGACTTCAATGCCGTGCTGGACCGCAATGCCGAAGTCGTGATCCGGGCGCGCACTCAGGCGGGCAACCTGGCGCACGCCATCAAGACCCCATTGGCCGCGATGTCGCAGGCCGCCGCCGTGGCGCTGCAGCGCCATGAGGCGGGTGCCGAGTGGGCGGTGTTGGTTGACGAGCAGGTGGGCGTGGCACGCCGCCAGGTCGACTGGCACCTTGCGCGCGCACGGGCGGCGGCCGCCCAGGGCGTGCCAGGGGCGCGGGTGCCACTGCAGCCGGTTGTCCAAGGCTTGCTGCGGGTGCTTGACCGAGTGCACGCGGACCGTGGCTTGGCCTTGCACTGCCTGCCGATGTCGCCCGACCTGGCCTTTGCCGGTGAAGTCCAGGACTTGCAAGAGGTGCTGGGCAACGTGCTGGACAACGCCTGCAAGTGGGCCCGTCAGCAGGTGCAGGTCAGTGCCGCTTTGCAGCGTGGGCAGGGCGCCGGGCCGAGCGGCCGCGTGCGGATCCTCATCGATGACGATGGTCCGGGCATTGACGCCAACCGGCGCGACACCGTGATGGCGCGCGGTGCAAGGCTGGACGAGTCGGTGCCCGGCAGCGGCCTGGGTCTTGCCATCGTCAACGAGTTGGTGGGCCTCTACGGTGGCCAGGTTTGCCTCCAAGCCTCGCCCCTCGGCGGGCTGCGCGTGGCGGTGGACATGCCCGCCGCGTGAATCGTGCCCCCCGCTGTGTCACGTGGCGGCGGCGAGGCGAGCCATCGGTTGTTGGGTCGTCGATGCCACAGAGCGCTTCAGGCGCTTCGCGAACGTGCGGGCCGATGGCGTCAGTGACGGGGCAATGTCCGGCGCTGCGCGGCCCATGGCCTCGGGCACGTGCCGGGCCATGTCTTGCGCCTGCTGGGCGAGGAGGCGCGGCTTCATGCCTCGTTGCTGGGCCATTTGCGCCAGGGGCGCCGCGCGCAGTTCACCCGGCCTGACCTCACCGCCGATGGCGAAGGCGAACTCCGGCGACAAGCCAGGGTACAGCCGCGTGCACATCCAGTCGCGGCACGGCGTGAGCCGCGCGCCCTGACTGTCGCGGCGGATCAACTCGGCGATGCGGTCTTGTCCTCGGCCGCTGGGCCAGCATGGGCCAGTTGGTGTCAGCACCTTGCCCGATGGTTTGTCTGAATGTTGATAGAGTGAATCACCCACTGCCGTCCCACCCAAGGGGCCACCGCGAGCATGAGCCTGTTCCCTCAAGACGCCCTGAACGATGGTGTTCGACAACGCGAGCTGCTCGCCTGGGCGATGTACGACTTCGCCAATTCGGGCTACACCACGGTGGTGCTCACCGCGGTCTTCAACGCCTATTTTGTGAGTGTGGTGGCCGGCGGCGCCGAGTGGGCCACGCTGGCCTGGACCTCCACGCTCGCGCTGTCCAGCCTGATCGTGATGCTGGTGATGCCGGCGCTGGGGGCTTACGCCGATCTGCGCGCCGCGAAAAAGCGGCTTCTGTTCCTGGCCACCTTGGCCTGTGTGGGCGCCACGGTGGGCCTCGCCCTCGCCGGGCGCGGGGACGTCGGCCTGGCGGTGGCGCTGATCGTCGTGTCGAACACTGCCTACGCCATCGGCGAGGCCTTGACGGCCGCATTCCTGCCCGAGCTTGCGCGCCGCGATGCCCTCGGTCGCGTGTCCGGCTGGGGGTGGTCGTTCGGCTACTTCGGCGGCATGCTGGCGCTGGGCTTGAGCCTTGGCTACGTGTTGTGGGCCCAGGCCCGGCAGATTCCGGCGACCGAGTTCGTCCCGGTCACTTGCCTGATCACCGCCGGGGTCTACGCCGCGGCATCGCTGGTGACCTTCGCCTTGCTGCGAGAGCGTGCCGTGCCGAGCGCGGCTTCCGCGGTCGATGGCAACCTGGCCGCGTCGCTGCGCCGGGTCAAGGCCACCTGGGCGATGGCCCGCGGTTACCGCGACTTCGTCTGGCTGCTGGTGTGCGGCTGTTGCTATCAGGCGGGCATCACGGTGGTCATCGCGCTCGCGGCGGTTTACGCCGAACAGGTGCTCGGCTTCAAGCAGGCGCAGACCATGGCCTTGATTTTCCTGGTCAACATTGCGGCGGCTGGGGGCGCTTTCGGCTTCGGCTACCTGCAGGACCGCCTGGGCCACAAACGTTCGCTGGGCCTCACGCTGTGGGGCTGGGTGCTGATGACGGTGCTGGCGGTGGCGGCCACCGATGCGGCCCTGTTCTGGGTCGCCGCGGTGCTCGCGGGCTTGTGCATGGGCTCCAGTCAGTCGGCGGGCCGGGCCCTCGCGGCGGCCTTGTCGCCGCCGGCGCAGGTCGGTGAGTTCTTCGGTTTGTGGGCCTTCGCGACCCGCTTGTCCGGCATCCTCGGGCCGCTCACCTATGGGGGGGTCACGCTGGCCACCGGTGGCAATCATCGGCTCGCCATCCTGGTGACCGGTCTGTTCTTCATGGGTGGCCTGCTGTTGTTGCGGCCAATCAACGTCGAGCGCGGTCGGGCCGCGGCCATGGCCCCGGCCCACGACATCGCTTAGTTAGACGGCCCAGTGCAATGCGCGCGCCTGGGCATCGCCCAGCCAATCGCGCGCGGCGCGCTCGAGTTTGACGACGTCGCCGGTGGTCAGGTAGGCGGAATCGGCAGGCGGGCGCGTGCCGGACGCTGCCGGTGCGTCGCCCCGCCAGCGCCGGGCCGCTTCGCGTGCCACGGCGTCGGCGGTGTCGATCAGCCGAACGCCTTCGCCGAGCGCGCGTTGGATCGCGTCGGCCACGAAAGGGTAGTGGGTGCATCCCAGCACCACCGTGTCCACGCCGCTGGCCCGCAGCGGGGCGCAGCAGGCGTCGACCAAGGCGGTCACCCGCGAACTGCCCAGGTCGGCTTCCTCGATGGCTTGCGCAAGGCCAGGGCAGGGTTGCAGCGTCCAGTCGACCGGGCCTGCGTGCGCGCTGCCGACGCGCTCGAGCAGCGCGCGGAAGCGGTCGCTGCGCAGCGTGCCTTCGGTGGCCATCACGCCGATGCGCCCATTGCGGCTCGTTCCCACCGCGGGCTTGAGGCCGGGCTCGACGCCGATCACCGGCACCTGCGGCCAGCGCTCACGCAGTGCGGGCACGGCCAGCGCCGTGGCGGTGTTGCACGCCACGACCAGCATGCGTGCGCCATGGCCGATCAAACCGTCGGCGACGGCCAGCGAGCGCCGCGTCACATGGTCCACGCTGCGTTCGCCGTAAGGCGCATGGCCCGAGTCGGCGGCATACAACCAGCGGGCATCCGGCACGACCCGACGCAGGCTGCGCAGCACGGACAAGCCGCCCAGCCCCGAGTCGAAGACGCCAATCGCCGCGGGCAACGCGGTCGGCCATTCGGTCGATATCCCTTCTGTCATGGCCGTCGATTGTCCGCCGAGGCCACGCGTGGGTATAAAATAGAACGATCGTGCTTTTTTGGTTTGGGGCGATCCCCAAACCAGTGCGCGCCGGCACCCGGGCTGACGGCACCCGCTTGACGCGGCGCCGGAAGACCGGCTGCGCCAAAGGCCAAACCGTAGAATCCGGCGGTTCACCAGATCATCAATGTCAGAGGAGATGTTCCCCATGAAAGTGCTGGTACCCGTCAAGCGGGTGGTTGACTACAACGTGAAGGTGCGTGTCAAGAGCGACGGCACGGGCGTGGACATCGCCAACGTCAAGATGAGCATGAACCCCTTCGACGAGATCGCCGTGGAAGAGGCCGTTCGCTTGAAGGAAAAGGGCGTGGTGACCGAGGTCATCGCGGTGAGCTGCGGCGTGACCCAGTGCCAGGAAACTCTGCGCACCGCCATGGCCATTGGCGCCGACCGCGCCATCCTGGTCGAAACCGACGCTGAGCTGCAGCCGCTGGCGGTCGCCAAGCTGCTGAAAGCGCTGGTCGACAAGGAACAGCCGGGCCTGGTGATCCTGGGCAAGCAAGCCATCGACGACGACTGCAACCAGACCGGCCAGATGCTGGCCGCGCTGGCCAAGCTGCCTCAAGCCACCTTCGCAAGCAAGGTGGAAGTGGCCGATGGTCATGCCCACGTCACCCGTGAAATCGACGGCGGCCTGGAGACCTTGAAGGTCAAGCTGCCGGCCGTGGTCACGACCGACCTGCGCCTGAACGAGCCGCGTTACGTCACGCTGCCTAACATCATGAAGGCGAAGAAAAAGCCGCTCGAAGTGGTCAAGCCCGCGGACCTGGGCGTCGACGTGGCCCCGCGCATCAAGACCCTGAAGGTCAGCGAGCCGCCCAAGCGCAGCGCCGGCATCAAGGTGCCCGACGTTGCCACCCTCGTCAGCAAACTCAAGACCGAAGCCAAGGTGATCTGACATGCCCGCACTCGTCATTGCCGAACACGACCACGCGTCCATCAAGGGCGCCACCCTGAACACCGTTGCCGCCGCCGCCCAATGCGGGGGTGAGGTGCACGTGCTGGTGGCCGGTGCCCAGGCCGGCGCCGCTGCGGCCGCCGCCGCGCAGATTGCCGGCGTCACGAAGGTGATTCACGCCGACAGCGAGGCTTTCAGCCATGCCCTGGCCGAGAACCTGGCCGCGCAAGTGGTGGCCGTGGCCTCGGCTTACAGCCACATCCTGTTCCCGGCGACGGCCGCGGGCAAGAACGTGGCGCCGCGCGTGGCCGCGCTGCTCGACGTCGGCCAGGTCAGCGACATCACCAAAGTGATCTCGCCCGACACCTTTGAGCGCCCGATCTACGCCGGCAACGCCATTGCCACCGTTCAAAGCGCCGATGCAACGAAGGTCATCACCGTGCGCACGACGGGCTTTGACCCGGCAGCCGCCACAGGCGGCAACGCCACGGTCGAAACCGTGGCGGCCTCGGCAGACAGCGGCCTGAGTGCCTTCCTCGGCAGCGAGATCGCCAAGAACGACCGCCCCGAACTGACCGCCGCGAAGATCATCGTCAGCGGTGGCCGCGCCCTGGGCAGCAGCGACAAGTTCAACGAGGTGCTGACCCCGCTGGCCGACAAGTTGGGCGCCGCACTTGGCGCCAGCCGCGCTGCGGTCGACGCGGGCTATGCGCCCAACGATTGGCAGGTGGGTCAAACCGGCAAGATCGTGGCACCGCAGCTGTACATCGCTGCGGGCATCAGCGGCGCGATCCAGCACCTGGCCGGCATGAAGGACTCAAAGGTCATCGTGGCGATCAACAAAGACCCCGAGGCCCCCATCTTCAGCGTGGCCGACTACAGCCTGGAGGCCGACCTCTTCGCGGCCGTGCCCGAACTGGTCAAGTCCCTCTGAGGCGGCCCGGCCACGGTTCTTCCCGCCCGGCCCGCACCACCCACGGCCCGTTCGCCTTCTGCCAAGGCCAACGGGCTTTTTTCTACCCACGTGTTGTTTTGTTCAGCGTTTCAAGGAGTACCCGATGAGCTATGTCGCCCCCGTCAAGGACATGATGTTCTGCATGAAGGAACTGGCTGGCCTGGAAGAGGTTGCCAAGATCCCGGCATTTGAAGAGGCGGGGCTCGACACGGCCCAGGCGGTGCTGGAGGAAAGCGCCAAGTTCAATGAAAGCGTGGTGGCACCGTTGAACTGGGAGGGCGACAAGAATCCGTCGTTCTGGAAGGATGGCACCGTCACCACCACGCCAGGCTTCAAGGACGCCTTCCGCCAGTTCGGCGAGGGGGGCTGGCAAGGCCTGCAGCACCCCACGGAGTTCGGCGGCCAGGGGCTGCCCAAGACCATTGGCGCGGCATGCATCGAGATGATCAACAGCGCCAACCTGAGCTTCGCGCTGTGCCCCTTGCTGACCGACGGCGCGATCGAGGCGTTGTTGACCGCCGGCACCCCCGATCAACAGCAGACCTTCATCCCGAAGATGATTTCCGGCGAGTGGACCGGGACCATGAACCTGACCGAGCCCCAGGCCGGCAGCGACCTGGCGGCCGTGCGCACCCGCGCCGAGCCGCAGCCCGACGGCACTTACAAGATCTTCGGCACCAAGATCTACATCACCTACGGTGAGCACGACATGTCGAAGAACATCGTGCACCTCGTGCTGGCCCGTGTGGTCGGCGCGCCCGAGGGCGTGAAGGGCATCAGCCTGTTCATCGTGCCCAAGTTCCTGGTGGGCGCGGATGGCAGCGTCGGTGCGCGCAACGACGTGCATTGCGTCAGCATCGAGCACAAGCTTGGCATCAAGGCGAGCCCCACCGCGGTGCTGCAGTTCGGTGACCACGGCGGCGCCATCGGCACGCTGGTCGGCCAGGAAAACCGCGGCCTCGAGTACATGTTCATCATGATGAATGCCGCTCGCTACGCGGTGGGCGTGCAGGGCATCGCGGTGGCCGAGCGGGCTTATCAAAAGGCGGTGGCTTACGCCCGTGAGCGCGTGCAGTCGCGTCCGGTGGACGGCTCGTTGCCGGGCGGCGCATCCATCATTCATCACCCTGACGTCAAGCGCATGCTGATGACGATGCGCGCTTACACCGAAGGCTGCCGTGCCATGGCGCTGACGGCCGCCGCCTCGTTCGACGCGGCGCACCAGCACCCGGACGCCGAGGTGCGCAAGCAGAACCAGGCCTTCTACGAGTTCATGGTGCCGCTGGTCAAGGGCTACAGCACCGAGATGAGCCTGGAAGTGACAAGCCTGGGTGTGCAGGTGCACGGCGGCATGGGCTTCATCGAAGAAACCGGTGCAGCGCAGTACTACCGCGACGCCAAGATCCTGACCATCTACGAAGGCACCACCGCCATCCAGGCCAACGACCTGGTGGGCCGCAAGACCGCGCGCGATGGCGGCACCCTGGCCAAGACCATCGCCCGCCAGATCGAGGCGACCGAGGCCGCGCTGGCCCAGCGCAGCAGCCCCGCCGCCAAAGCGATGCACAAGCGCCTGAGCGCCGCGCGCCTGGCCTTCATCGAGGTCGTGGCGTTCATCGCCGCCAACACCCGAGCCAACCCCAACGCGGCCTTCGCCGGGTCGGTGCCTTACCTGATGCTGGCCGGCAACGTGATGGCTGGCTGGCAGATGGCGCGTGCGCTGTTGGTGGCCGAAGAGCAACTGGCCGACGGCCAGGGCGACGCCGCCTTCCTGCAGGCCAAGATCGCGACGGCCCGCTTCTACGGCGACCACATTCTCAGCAAGGCGCCGGCCACCCGCGACGCCATTGTGGAAGGTGCCGACAGCGTCACCGCCCTGGCCGTCGAGTCGTTCTGACCTTGGCGCGGTGACCAGGCCGGCTTGGCCCGGCCTGCCGCCGGGGGACCTGTCCCCGCGGTGACTGCCGACGGCCACCGTGCTGCCCACACTGCGATGGCTGCTCATCCCTGAACTGTTCTACCCCGGAGACCCCCGTGCCGCTGCCTGCTGTCCTTCAGAACCTGCCCTTGCCGATCATCGGCTCCCCGCTGTTCATCATCAGCAACCCCAAGCTGGTGATCGAGCAATGCAAGGCCGGCGTCGTCGGGTCCATGCCCGCGCTCAACGCGCGGCCAGCCGAACAACTCGACGACTGGCTCGCCGAAATCACCGAGACCCTGGCCGCCTACAACAAGGCGAACCCGGACCGCCCGGCCGCGCCATTCGCCATCAACCAGATCGTCCACAAGAGCAACGACCGGCTCGACCACGACATGGCCGTGTGCGCCAAGTACAAGGTGCCCATCGTCATCACGTCGCTGGGCGCTCGCACCGACGTGAACGACGCCGTGCACGCCTGGGGCGGCGTGGTGTTGCACGACATCATCAACGACTTCTTTGCGCGCAAGGCCATCGAGAAGGGCGCGGACGGCCTGATCGCGGTTGCCGCTGGCGCGGGTGGCCATGCGGGCGTCAAGAGCCCGTTCGCGCTGATCCAGGAAATCCGCCAGTGGTTCGACGGCCCGGTGGCGCTGAGTGGCTCCATTGCCAGCGGTGGCGCCGTGCTGGCCGCCCAGGCCATGGGCGCCGATTTCGGCTACATCGGCTCGGCCTTCATCGCCACCGACGAGGCCCGCGCCGCCGACGCCTACAAGCAGATGATCGTCGACAGCAATTCCGACGACATCGTCTACAGCAACCTGTTCACCGGCGTGCACGGCAACTACCTCAAGGGCTCCATCCGCAACGCCGGCCTCGACCCGGATGCCCTGCCGGAAAGCGACCCCAGCAAGATGAACTTCGGTGGCGATTCGAAGAAGGCCTGGAAGGACATCTGGGGCTGTGGCCAGGGCATCGGCGCCATCAAGGAGATCGTGCCCACGCGCGTGCTGGTCCAGCGGCTGCGGCAAGAGTACGAGGACGCGCGCGCCCGCTTGGGGTTGGTCACGGCCTGACCGGCCAGCCGGTGGATGAGGCCGCGAACCGGGCCTGCCCGGCGACCGCGCGCGTCATCTTTCACAGCACTCAGCGTTCGACGACATCGATGTGGGCGTCGCAGCCCGCGCCCGCGGCAATGCTGCGCGCGGCCAGGCGGTTCAGGCCGCGCCACAACAAGGCCCACCCGCGACGTTGGGCCCAGGCGGGCTTCAGCATCAAGGCGCATCCATAGCGGCGTGGCGCCTCCAGCCACCGCAGCGCCGCGCAGGGGCCGGTGCGCCGCCGAGTGATCCACACGCCGGCGGGGCAGGGTTCGCTTGCGCAGCACACCCCACAGCCATTGCACGTCTGACCGAGGGCGGGCTTTGGTGGGGCGTCCTGGTGGATCAAGATCACCCGGTGGGTGCTGGCGCGGTCCTGCATGCCTTGAGTTTGCCGCGCCTGGGTCGGTCGACAGCACGTCAAAAGCGGGGCGAATGGGCCTTGAATCGCCGCAGAACCAACAGCCGCGGCTGTTTCTGGTGCGTTCGGCCCCAGTTTGGGCGCCAAGTCGCCGCGTTGGTCGGCCTTTCGTCCGTCCCCGGTGCTACAGTGCCGTTTGCAGCACATGGTCCTTCCCGTCCCCTTTTCTGGCAACAGCAAAGGCGGGTCGCAATCCGCCAACCGGTCAAGCCGAGCCGCGGAAGGTTTGTCAACCCACTGTCGCGCTGGAAGCCAGCGCAAAAGGTGAGCGAAAGATGATTGAGCAATACAGGGCGAACTCGTACCTGTTCGGGGGCAACGCGCCCTACGTCGAAGAGATGTACGAGGCCTACCTCGACAACCCCGGGTCGGTGCCCGACAACTGGCGGTCGTACTTCGATGCGCTGCAGCACGTGCCTGCCACCGACGGGTCTGAGTCGCGGGACGTCGCCCACGCGCCGATCGTCGAGTCTTTCGCTCAACGTGCCAAGGCGAACGCTTTTGGCAACAAGGCCAGTAGCGCCGACTTGTCGGTGGCCCGCAAGCAGGTCCACGTCCAATCGTTGATCGCTGCCTACCGTTTCCTGGGGTCGCGCTGGGCCGACCTCGACCCGTTGAAGCGTCAAGAGCGTCCGAAGATCCCCGAGCTGGAACCGGCGTTCTACGACTTGAGCGAGTCCGACATGGACATTTCGTTCAGCGCGACGAACACCTACTTCACGACCGCCGAGAACATGACGCTTCGGCAGATCGTGCAGGCCCTGCGCGAAACCTACTGCGGCTCCATCGGTGCCGAGTACATGCACTGCACCGAGCCGGTCGAGAAGCGGTGGTGGCAGCAGCGCCTGGAGAGCGCGCGGTCCAAGCCAACTTTCACCAATGACAAGAAGGTCCACATCCTGAATCGGCTCACCGCCGCCGAAGGCCTGGAGCGCTACCTGCACACCAAGTACGTGGGCCAGAAGCGCTTTTCCCTCGAGGGCGGTGAAAGCTTCATCGCGGCGATGGACGAGCTGGTGCAGCGCGCCGGCAAGAGCGGCGTGCAGGAGATCGTCATTGGCATGGCCCACCGCGGTCGCCTGAATGTTCTCGTCAACACGCTTGGCAAAGCGCCGAAGGACCTGTTCAGCGAGTTTGACCACACCGCCCCGGAAAACCTCCCGTCCGGTGACGTCAAGTACCACCAGGGTTTTTCCAGCGACGTGACCACCGAAGGCGGCCCGGTCCACCTGAGCCTGGCCTTCAACCCCTCCCACCTGGAAATCGTGAACCCGGTGGTCGAGGGCTCGGTGAAGGCCCGCCTGGACCGACGCGGCGACAAGGAAGGCGATTCGGTGCTGCCGATCATCGTCCATGGCGACGCTGCCTTCGCAGGGCAGGGCGTCGTGATGGAAACGCTGGCGCTGGCGCAAACGCGCGGCTACTACACCGGCGGCACGGTGCACGTGGTCATCAACAACCAGATCGGCTTCACGACCAGCGACCCGCGTGACTCGCGCTCGACGCTGTACTGCACCGACGTGGTCAAGATGATCGAGGCCCCGGTGCTGCACGTGAACGGCGACGACCCCGAGGCGGTGATCTTCGCCACCCAGTTGTGCCTGGACTACCGTCAGGAGTTCAACAAGGACGTGGTGCTGGACATCGTGTGCTTCCGCAAGCTCGGCCACAACGAGCAGGACACGCCCGCGCTGACGCAGCCGCTGATGTACAAGAAGATCGGCCAGCACCCCGGCACCCGCCGCCTGTACGGTGACAAGCTGGTGACGCAGGGCGTGTTGCCCGCGGACGGCCCGGACCAGATGGTCAAGGAGTTCCGCGCCGCCATGGACGCCGGCAAGCACACCATCGACCCGGTGCTCACCAACTACAAGAGCAAGTACGCGGTCGATTGGTCGCCCTTCCTCGGCAAGAAGTGGACCGATGCGGCCGACACGGCCCTGCCGTTGGCAGAAATCAAGCGCCTGGCCGAGCGCATCACCACCTTGCCCCAGGGTTTCAAGGCCCACCCGCTGGTCGAGACGGTGCTGAGCAACCGGGCCGCCATGGGCCGGGGCGAAATCAACGTCGACTGGGGCATGGGCGAGCACCTCGCCTTCGCCTCGCTGGTGGCCAGCGGCTACGCGGTGCGCCTGTCGGGCGAGGACTGCGGCCGCGGCACCTTCACGCACCGGCACTCGGTGCTGCACGATCAGAACCGCGAAAAGTGGGACGAGGGCACCTTCACGCCACTGCAGCACGTGGCCGATGGCCAGGCGCCGTTCGTCGTGATCGATTCGCTGCTGTCGGAAGAGGCCGTTCTCGGCTTCGAGTACGGCTACGCCAGCGCCGAGCCCAACACCCTGGTGATCTGGGAAGCGCAGTTCGGCGATTTCGCCAACGGCGCCCAAGTGGTGATCGACCAGTTCATCGCGTCCGGTGAAGTGAAGTGGGGCCGCGCCAACGGCATCACGCTGATGCTGCCGCATGGCTACGAAGGCCAGGGTCCCGAGCACAGCTCGGCGCGACTCGAGCGCTTCATGCAACTTGCGGCGGACAACAACATGCAGATCGTGCAGCCCACCACGGCCAGCCAGATCTTCCACGTGCTGCGCCGGCAGATGGTGCGCATGTTCCGCAAGCCGCTGGTGTTGATGACGCCGAAATCGTTGCTGCGCAACAAGGACGCCACGTCGCCGCTGTCGGAGTTCACCAAGGGCGAATTCCGCACCGTGATCCCCGAGACCCACACCGACATCCAGCCGGAAAAGGTCAAGCGCATCATCGCCTGCTCTGGCAAGGTGTATTACGACCTGGTCAAGCGCCGTGAGGAAAAGAAGGGCGGCGATGTGGCCATCATCCGCGTCGAGCAGCTCTATCCGTTCCCGCACAAGGCCTTCCAGGCCGAAATCAAGAAGTACCCGAACGCCACCGACGTGGTCTGGTGCCAGGACGAGCCGCAGAACCAAGGCGCCTGGTTCTTCGTGCAGCACTACATCCACGAGAACATGCTGGACGGGCAGCGTCTGGGCTACGCCGGCCGCCCGGCGTCGGCGTCGCCAGCGGTGGGTTACGCCCACCTGCACCAAGAGCAACAGAAGGCGCTGCTGGACCAGGCCTTCGGCAAGCTCAAGGGCTTTGTGCTGACCAAGTAACCCGTTGAATCGCCGTCCCGGCCGGTGGTCGGGCGGCCCTGTTTGACGCACGCGCGCGCCCTGCGGCGACGCTCATGTGCCGGTGGCCTGCCAGTGCGGCAGCCCCGAACCCACTTCAAGAAAACATCATGGCAATCGTAGACATCAAGGTCCCTCAGCTGTCTGAGTCCGTGGCTGAGGCCACCCTGCTGCAATGGAAGAAAAAGCCCGGCGAGCCCGTGGCAATCGATGAAATCCTGATCGAAATCGAGACCGACAAAGTGGTTCTGGAAGTGCCCGCGCCGGCCGCGGGCATCATGGCCCAGATCGTCAAGAACGATGGTGAGAGCTGCGTCAGCGACGAGGTCATCGCCCGCATTGACACCGAAGGCACGGCCGCCATCAGCCCGTTGGAAGTCAAGGCGGTGGTGGAGCCCACCGCTGCGCCCGCGCCCGCGGCGACCGCTGGCAGCAAGGCGGATGTGGCGATGCCGGCGGCAGCCAAGCTGCTGGCCGACAACGGCCTGAGCACCTCGTCCGTGACCGGCACCGGCAAGGATGGCCGCGTGACGAAGGGCGATGTGCTCGCCGCGGTGCAAGGCGGCGCCCAGGGCGTGGGGGCCACACCCGCGGCCGCTGCGCCAGCCTCGGTCGTCCGTCCGGTCGCAGCACCGGTCGCAGCCAAGGTGCTGCCCACGGTTGCCGTGCCGACGCCCACGATGTCGCTGGGCGACCGGCCGGAGCAGCGCGTGCCGATGAGCCGCCTGCGCGCGCGCGTGGCCGAGCGCCTCGTGCAATCGCAATCGACCAACGCGATCCTGACCACGTTCAACGAGGTCAACATGGCGCCGGTCATGGACATGCGCAAGCGCTTCCAGGAGAAGTTCGAGAAGGAGCACGGCGTCAAGCTCGGCTTCATGAGCTTCTTCGTCAAGGCGGCCGTCGCGGCGCTGAAGAAGTACCCGGTGATCAACGCCTCGGTCGATGGCAACGACATCGTGTACCACGGCTACTTCGACATTGGCATCGCGGTGGGTTCGCCGCGCGGCCTCGTGGTGCCCATCCTGCGCAATGCCGACCAGATGAGCTTCGCCGACATTGAAAAGAAGATCGCCGAGTTTGGCCAGAAGGCAAAGGACGGCAAGCTGGGCATCGAGGAGCTGACTGGCGGCACGTTCTCCATCAGCAACGGTGGCACCTTTGGCTCGATGCTGTCCACGCCGATCATCAACCCGCCCCAGTCCGCCATCCTCGGGGTGCACGCCACCAAGGACCGCGCGGTGGTGGAGAACGGACAGGTCGTGGTGCGGCCGATGAACTACCTGGCCATGAGCTATGACCACCGCATCATCGATGGCCGCGAGGCCGTGCTGGGCCTGGTCACGATGAAGGACGCGCTGGAAGACCCGTCTCGCCTGCTGTTCGACATCTGAAAGCCACGACCATGAGCAAACAATTCGACGTGGTCGTCATTGGCGGCGGCCCCGGTGGCTACATTGCGGCCATCCGCGCGGCCCAGCTGGGTTTCAACGTGGCCTGCATCGACGAGTGGAAGAACAGCAAGGGCGGCCCGGCGCCGGGCGGCACCTGCACCAACGTGGGCTGCATTCCCAGCAAGGCCTTGCTGCAATCGAGCGAACACTACGAGCATGCCGCCCATCACTTTGCCGACCATGGCATTGGCGTGGCGGGCCTGAGCCTGGACATCGCGAAGATGCTGGGCCGCAAAGACACGGTGGTCAAGCAGAACAACGACGGCATCCTCTACCTGTTCAAGAAGAACAAGGTGGCGTTCTTCCACGGCCGCGGCTCCTTCGTCGCGGCCAAGGGCGGGGCCTACGAGATCAAGGTCAGCGGCGCCGCCGAAGAGACCCTGACGACCCAGCACGTCATCGTTGCCACGGGGTCCAACGCCCGCTCGCTGCCGGGCGCGCCGTTCGACGAGGACAAGGTGCTCAGCAACGACGGGGCGCTGCGCATCCCGTCGGTGCCGGCCAAGTTGGGCGTGATTGGCTCCGGCGTCATCGGGCTCGAGATGGGTTCGGTGTGGCGCCGCCTGGGCGCCGAAGTGACGGTGCTGGAGGCCCTGCCGACCTTCCTTGGCGCGGTGGATGAACAGATCGCCAAGGAGGCGCACAAAGCCTTCGTCAAGCAGGGCTTGAAGATCGAGCTGGGCGTCAAGATCAGCGAGGTCAAGGTGGGCGCCGACGGCGTGAGCATCGCCTACGCGGACGCCAAGGGCGGCGCCAAAACGCTGGCGGTGGACCGGCTCATCGTGTCGATCGGCCGCGTGGCCAACACGATTGGCTTGAACGCCGAGGCGGTGGGCCTGGCGTTGGACGAGCGCGGCGCCATCGTCGTGGACGACCACTGCAAGACCAACCTGCCCAACGTGTGGGCGGTGGGCGACGTGGTGCGCGGCCCGATGCTGGCCCACAAGGCCGAAGAAGAGGGCGTGGCGGTGGCCGAGCGCATCGCCGGCCAGCATGGCCACGTCAACTTCAACACCATCCCCTGGGTGATCTACACCAGCCCCGAGATCGCCTGGGTGGGCCAGACCGAGCAGCAGTTGAAGGCGGCAGGCCGCGGCTACAAGGCCGGTACCTTCCCCTTCCTGGCGAACGGCCGCGCCCGGGCGCTGGGCGACACGACCGGCATGGTGAAGTTCCTGGCCGACTCGGTCACCGACGAAATCCTCGGCGTGCACATTGTCGGCCCCATGGCCAGCGAGCTGATCGCCGAGGCCGTGGTGGCCATGGAGTTCAAGGCCTCCGCAGAAGACATCGCCCGCATTTGCCATGCCCACCCGTCGTTGAGCGAAGCCACGAAGGAAGCGGCCTTGGCGGTGGACAAGCGGACGCTGAACTTCTGATGCCGCGCCATCGGGCAGCTGGCCGATGACGGTTCGCGCGCTGTACCAGCAGCTGCTGGACGAGCGGGGCTACCGCAGCGACCCCGCTCAATTGCGGGCGATCGACGCGCTGGCGCGTTGCGAGTCCGAGTGGGCCGACTACAAGGCCCGGCGCCGCAACGCGCTGACCAAGCTGCTGGTGCGACCGCCGATCCCGCGGGGGGTCTACATGCACGGTGGTGTGGGGCGGGGCAAGAGCTTCCTGATGGATTGCTTTTTCAACGCCGTGCCCCTGCAGCGCAAGACGCGCTTGCACTTTCACGAGTTCATGCGCGAGGTGCACCGCGAGCTGGCCGACCTGCAGGGCACGGTCAACCCTTTGCAGGTGCTCGGTGAACGCATCGCCCGGCGCCACCGGCTGATTTGCTTCGACGAGTTCCACGTGGCCGATGTCACGGACGCGATGATCCTGCACCGATTGCTGGCGTCCCTGTTCGACCACCGGGTCAGCATCGTCACGACGTCAAACTTCCACCCCGACGGGCTGTACCCCAATGGACTGCACCGCGACCGGATCCTGCCGGCGATCGCGCTGCTCAAGGCCAAGCTCGAGGTGGTGAACGTCGACAACGGCACCGACTACCGGGCGCAGACCTTGGCCACGGTCGCGACCTACCACTCGCCACTCGGGCCGGCAGCCGACGCGGCGCTTCGGGAGGCTTTCGACCGACTTGCCGAGCGCCGCGATGAAGACCCGGTGATGAACATCGAGCACCGGGCGCTGCGGGCCGTCCGCAAGGCAGGGGGAGTCGTGTGGTTTGACTTCCGCGAACTGTGCGCGGGGCCGCGGTCGCAAAATGACTTTTTGGAGTTGGCCAGCCAGTTCCACACGGTGATCCTGTCCGGTGTCCCGCACATGCCGCCACGCTACGCCGCCGAGGCGCGGCGATTCACCTGGCTGGTCGATGTGATGTACGACCGCCGCGTGAAGCTGATCATGTCGGCCGAGGTGCCGCCGGAGGCGCTCTACACCGAAGGCCCCCTGGCCCATGAGTTCCCGCGCACCGTGTCGCGCCTGCACGAAATGCAATCGGCCGAGTACCTCGCGCTGGCGCGGCGCGACGTCGACACGGGGCTCACATGAGCCGGCCGTTGTCCGCCGTCAAGCCGGCGCGCCTTGGCGCCCAGGCACTGATCTGGGTGGCAATGGTGCTGGCGCTGATGGGCACCGGTGCCGCAGCGCAGCAGGCGCCGTCGGGCCCACAGGCCGAAGCGTTGCAGCGCGAGCGCATCGCCCGGGAACGAGACGCGGCCGAGCGCCTTCACACGCAACGCGTCGACGCCTGCCAGAGCCGCTTCGCGGTGACGTCCTGCCTGGACGAGGCGCGCGTCGAACGCCGGCAGGTGGTTGATTCGTTGCGGCGCCAAGAAGAGGTGCTGGACGGCAACGAGCGTCGCCGTCGGGCCGCACAGCGCTTGGCCGAAATCCAGCAGAAGACGGATGCGCAAGCGCGACTCACGCCACCCGTGTCGACGCGGCCCGACGCGGTCGCGGCCCCCGCCCCCGCTCCCGCTCCCGTTCCCGCAGCAGATCCTCCAGTGCTGGGCGCGGAAGGCGCCTTGCCTGCGGCTGCGTCGTCATCGGCCGCCAGCGCCCGCCGGACCGATTCGGCACCGCGCCGGGCAAAGCCGGGTTCGGGCGAACGTGCCGACGCCGAGCGCCAGCGGGCTGCTCGATCAGCGGCCGCCGAAGCGGCCGCCCAACGGGCGGAGAGCTCGCGCAAGCGTTTGGACGACGCACAACGCCGGGCCGCCGCGCGCGCCGCCGCGCCGGAGCCCGTCAAGCGTGCGTCACCGCTGCCCGCCCGGCCGGACATCCCGGCCTCGGGCCCGGCGCGTTGAGCCGCCGCCGCCGATTCAGCCCAGGGCTTCGACGCGAACCAGCGCCAGCGACAGGTTGTCGCCGCCGCCCCGCGCGCGCTCGCGCGCTTTGCCGATCAGCATCTCGGTGGCGTCCCGAGGGGGCAGGGCGTGTGCGATCGAGCCGAGTTCGATGGGAGAAAAGTAGTGCCACAGCCCATCGCTGCAGGCCATGACGCTGTCGCCCACCTCCAGCCTGCCCAGGCGGCTGAGGGTGACGGGCGGGTCGCGCAGCGTGCCCAGGCAACCGGTCAACAGGTTGGACTGAGGGTGCGTGTTGGCCTCTTCCTCGGTCAGATCGCCTTCGTCGATGAGGCGCTGGACATAGGAATGGTCCGAGGTGCGAAACAGCATGTCCGGGCCACGGAAGTGGTAGACGCGCGAATCGCCCGCGTGCACCACATGACATTCCCGAGAGGGCAGCACGATGAATGCCGCCACGGTGCTGTGGGGTTCTTCTTCCGAGGTGATCGCGGTCAGCTTGATCATCAAATGTGCTTCCAGCACCAGTTGCTTCAGCGCCTCGCTCGCGCTGTCGGTGCCGGGCACAAAGCGGTCGAACAGCTGTTGCGCCGTCATGATCACTTGGTCGGCCGCCTTGCGGCCCCCGCTTTTGCCACCCATCCCGTCGGCCAGCACCGCCATGGCGCAACCGGGCACGCGGCTGTGACTCAGGATCGTCACCTGGTCCTGCTGGTACGCACGATCACCGCGGTGCAGGCCGGTCGAGGCCGTCAAACGGTGCCCGCTGATCGTGATGCTCATGCGCAAAACTATAATCGGTCTTGCCCGGGTGGCGGGGAGCGAAACCACGCTGTCGGACCGCTGGGTTGGGTGGTGCCTCGGCATCGGGACGGATCGGCGGCGCGCCGCGCACGACCGGGTGGCTCACTTTCTCGGCCTGGTCATGGACCTGAACCTGCACTCACTGTCGCGTCAACTGATCGAACTGAAGATCGAGCATGCCGACCTGGACAGCCTGATCGACACGACGGCCGCCGCCAGCGGCGGCAGCCTGGACGAGTTGTCCTTGCGCCGACTCAAGAAGCGGCGCCTGTTGCTGCGTGACCGGATCGCGCGCCTGGAACTGGACATCGAACCGCCTGAGCCCGCTTGAGCCTCGGACCCGCAAGCCCTTTGGATCCCCAGGCCGATCACCGTGCCGTGACATTGGCCGACCGCGTGTTTGGTGCTGTCGAGCCTCCGCTTGCCGCGCCGCCAGCGCCAGGCCTGGTGGCCGCGGTGATGGACGCCTTTGCCGAAGGCGGGGCGCTGGCCCAAGCCGACCCGCGGTACCTGCCGCGCGAGGCCCAGCAAACCATGGCCGTGGCCGTGGCCGAAGCCATCACCGAACGCCGCGCCCTGGTGGCCGAGGCAGGCACCGGGGTCGGCAAGACCTTCGCCTACCTGGTGCCCACGCTGCTGTCCGGGGGGCGCGCTTTGATCAGCACCGCCACGAAGAGCCTGCAAGACCAGTTGTTCCTGCGCGACCTGCCTCGCCTTTGCACGGCCCTCCAGCTGCCAACCAGCACGGCGCTGTTGAAGGGCCGCGCCAGTTACCTGTGCCTGCACCGCATGCAACAAGCTCGGCAGGACCCGGGCCTGAGCGACCGCTGGGCGGTGCGCACGCTGGCCAAGGTCGAGCAATGGGCCAAGCGCACGGCCTCCGGCGACTTGGCCGAACTGGAGGGGCTGGACGAGCGCAGCAGCGTCATCCCCCTCGTCACGTCCACCCGCGAAAACTGTCTGGGTGCCGATTGCCCTGAGTACCGCCAATGCCATGTGTTGAAGGCGCGTCGGGATGCGATGGCCGCTGACGTCGTGGTCGTCAATCACCACCTGTTCTTCGCCGACATGGCCTTGCGCGACACCGGCGTGGCCGAGTTGCTGCCCAGTGTGGACGTGGCGGTGTTCGACGAGGCCCATCAGCTCGCCGAGGCGGGCGTGCAGTTCCTGGGCACCACGCTGGGTTCAGGCCAGGTCGTGGATTGGGCCCGCGACCTGCTTGGCGCGGGCCTCCAGCAGGCGAGGGGGCTGCAGGACTGGCAAGCGCTTGCGGGCGCGGTGGACCGCGCCGCGCGCGACCTGCGGCTGGCTTGTGTCGGGCCGCTGCGCGAGGTGCGCGGCAGCTTCAAGCTGCGGTGGGAAGAGCGCAGTGCGTCCGACGACTTTCAGCAAGCACTGGAGGCTTTGGCAGCGCGTCTGGATGCCGCCATCGGCGCGTTGAACACGGTGACCGAACTCGCGCCCGATTTCGTCAAGCTGGCCGAGCGGGCGACTCGCCTGGCCACGCTCAGCCGCGATTTTGGCCAGGCGGCGCCGCTGGGCCTGGTGCGGTGGATCGACTTGTCGGCGCACCAAGCGCGCCTGGTGCAGTCGCCATTGGACATTCGCGAGGCCTTGAGCGAGCAGATGGCCGACTCCGGCCGCGCCTGGATCTTCACTTCGGCCACCCTGGGCGACGACGAACGCCTGAGCTGGTTCACCGAGCCCGCCGGGCTCGACGACGCCCCGTGCTTGCGGGTGGGCAGCCCGTTCGACTACGCGAACCATGCGCGCCTGTATGTGCCACGGGGGTTCCCCAAGCCCAATGAGCCCGATCATGGGGCCGCGGTTGCCGTGTTGGCCGCGCGTTGTGCGGTGGCACTGGGCGGGCGGTGTTTTGTCTTGACGACCACCTTGCGGGCGCTGCGACACATCGCGGACGCCTTGGCGGCCGAGTTGACGGCCCGTGGTGAAGACATCCAGGTGCTGGCACAAGGCACCCTGCCCAAGCGGCAGCTGCTCGAGCAGTTTTTGAGCGAGCCGCGCTCCGTCCTGGTGGGCTCACAAAGCTTCTGGGAGGGGATCGATGTGCCAGGCGATGCGCTGCAGTGCGTGCTGATCGACAAGCTGCCCTTCCCCCCACCCAACGACCCGTTGGTCGAAGCGCGGGTCCGCAGGCTGGAGGCGGACGGCCGCAACCCGTTCGCCGACTACTTCGTGGCCGAGGCGGCGGTGTCGCTCAAGCAGGGCGCGGGACGCCTGATTCGCAGCGAGACCGACCGAGGGTTGCTGGTGGTGTGCGACCCGCGCATGGCCGGGATGAACTACGGGCGGCGCCTGCGCGAGGCGCTGCCATCCATGGGCACTGTGGCCAATGAGGCCGAAGCCCTGGCGTGGTTGGCGTCGCTGTCGGCCCAGCGTTTGCCCTGGTGAATCAGCACGCTGAGCCGGCCGCAGGCTCAGTTCGGCGCGGCAGGGCGGGTTGGGTGCGTTGCTCGCGCTTCAGCGGCGCGCGGTCACCACAGTTGCCACCACGGCCGCTTTTTCGCGGCCGGCGTGCCGGGCGCTGCGCCCGAACCGCCGAGAAAGCGGCTGTTCGGGAAGTTTTTGTCGAGCACGCGCCGGGCGTCGTCACGGAGGTCGTTCATGCCCAACTGGTCGTAGGAACGGACCATGATGGACAGGGCTTCTTCAGTGGCCGGCGATTGCTGGTAGTCGGCCACGGTCTGTTGAGCGCGGTTCACGGCGGCCACGTAGGCGCCGCGCCGGTAGTAGTAGCCCGCCACATGAACTTCATACGCCGCCAGGGCGTTGACGATGTAGTTCATTCGAAGCTGTGCGTCCGGCGCGTACTTCGATTGGGGAAACTGATCGACCAACTGCCGAAACGACTGGTACGAGTCCCGCGAGGCTTGCTGGTCACGCTCCGACAGGTCTTGCCGGGCCAGGCTGCCCAAGATGCCCAGGTTGTCGTTGAAGTTCACCAGGCCCTGCAAGTACAGCGCGTAATCCAATGCGGGGCTGGTGGGGTGCAGCTTGATGAACCGCTCCAGTGTCGACAGGGCCTGTGCCTTCTCCCCGGAGCGGAAATTCACATAGGCCCGTTCGAGCTGAGCCTGTTGCGACAACAGCGTGCCGGTGGCCCGCCCTTCCAGCCGCTCGAACAAGGTGGCTGCGCGCTCGAAATTGCCCGCGCTCATCTCGTCCTTGGCCTCCGAATACAATTTCTCGGGCGTCCAATTGGCCGTCTCGTCCTTGGGGGTGTTGCTGCAGGCACTCAAGGCCACCACGCAGGCCAGCACCGCCACCCGAACCATCCCGCCGCCCGCTGGCACGAGAAACCGCGGGGAAAACTCTTGCAACGAGCGCTTCAGATGCATGTGCCGCGGGCGCGGCCAGCGGCGCGCCTTCCTGTGAACAATGACCAGCGATTATAGGGACGAGGTCCCGTCCGCACCGACGCCGGTCCCCCTGGCCGAGCTGGATGGCGACGACGACTTGCCGGGCGCCGATGAGCAGGCTGGCGCTTCGACCGACGACGTCGAAGTGCGCAGTGCCATCGTCCCGGCATCACATCACGCTCAGCGGCTCGACAAATGGCTGGTAGAGATGGCGCAAGAGTTTTCGCGCGCCCACCTGCAGCGCCTGCTCGCTGGCGGCCATGTGCGCCTTGACGGTGTTGCGGCCAACAGCGCGTCGCGCAAGCTGCGCGCTGGCCAGCGGGTCGACCTTGCCTTGTGGCCCACGGCCGAAAGTCAGGCGTTCAAGGCTGAGCCGATGGCCTTGCCGATCGTCTACGAAGACGATGACCTGCTGGTGGTCGACAAGCCGGCCGGCCTCGTGGTTCATCCGGCGGCCGGGCATTGGTCGGGCACGTTGCTGAATGGCCTGTTGGCGCACCACGCGGGCGCTGGTTTGCTCCCCCGGGCGGGCATCGTCCACCGATTGGACAAAGACACGTCCGGCTTGATGGTGGTGGGCAAGCGTCTGGCCGCGGTCACGGCCTTGTCACGCGCCATCGCAGCGCGCGAGGTCAAGCGGGTCTATCACGCGCTGGTCATCGGTGAACTGCCCGAGGGCCGCTTTCGCGTTGACGCCCCCATCGGGCGCGATCCGCGCTCGCGGGTGAAGATGGCCGTGGTGGCGCACGGTCGACCGGCGCAGACCGACGTCGAGCTGCTCGGCACCGACGGGTCCAGCAGCGCCGTGCGCTGCACCTTGCACACCGGTCGGACCCATCAGATTCGCGTGCACCTGGCATCGCGGGGTCATCCGCTCGTGGCCGACCCGCTGTACGGCGGCGTTTCGCGTCATGGGCTCCACCGTCAAGCCCTTCATGCGGTGCACTTGGCGTTCGTGCACCCGTCGACGGGGTTGCGGCTGGGGCTGGACTCGGCGCTGCCCTCGGACCTGGCAGGGGCGTGGAATCAGGTGATGTGTCCGCCGTCCCCCTTGTGAGGCCCCTTCGATGCGCGGCATCTGACGGCGGCGCGTCGCAACAAGGCCATGCAGCGTGACGCAATCGCAACACACGGCGTCGCGCATCGCACAGCACGCTTCGTGCGGGGCATGAACGGCTGGTGACGTGGTTAGAATCGAGATAAAGATGGGTCACCAAATGATTCGTCTGGTGTTTGCGGTCGACGCGACTCGCCGCAACGAGCCGATCACCCCACACCCCGACGCCATGGCGTGTGTTGACAAGGTGGTCTTGCCCCCCGACGCGACGCCTCTCACCGATTGTCTGGGCCACACGTGGCCCGCCGCAGCGACCTGAGGTCGCTCCCGCAGCGATGTGCGCCGAGCACCGCTGCCCAACACTCGAACCGCGGTGAAGCGCTGCTTCACCGGCTTGTATGAAGGTGGCCTTGAGCCGATGAATACCCAGGATGCAAAGCGCGTCCTCGAAACGGCGCTGATTTGTGCCCGCGAACCCTTGCCGCTGCGGGAGCTGCGCGCCCTGTTCAACGACGAACTGGGGGCGGACACCCTCCGGCTTCTGCTGGATGAACTGGTCGGTGACTGGCGTGGGCGAGGCGTGGAGCTGGTGGCTGTGGCCAGCGGCTGGCGGTTTCAAAGCCGGCCAGAAATGCGCGAGTACCTGGACCGGCTGCACCCTGAAAAGCCGCCCAAATACTCGCGGGCGGTGATGGAAACCCTGGCGATCATCGCTTACCGGCAGCCGGTCACCCGGGGCGACATTGAAGACATTCGCGGCGTGACCGTGGCCACTCAAATCATCAAGCAGCTCGAAGACCGTGGCTGGGTCGAAGTGATCGGTTATCGCGAGGCGCCGGGTCGCCCCGCGTTGCTGGCGACGACCAAGCATTTTCTCGATGACCTGGGCCTGGCCAGTCTCGAACAACTTCCCACGCCCGAGTCGGGCGGTCGCGGGCTGGGCGAATTGGCCGACCTGCAACCGAACCTGCTCGAGGCCCAGGCGGCATTGGCGCTCGATGCCGCGGAGAGCGACGCCAAGGACACCCCGGCCTTCCCCCAAGTGCCCGAAGACTCTCCCCCCGATTTGCCCGACCTGGCGGCCGATGCCGCACCGATGGAACCCCAAGCATGACCGCTGACGCAGACAACACCGACACTGGCCCGACCACTGGCGACGCCATTTCCCAGGCCGAGGCCAAGCCGGCGCGCAGAAAGCGCTCCAGCAAGCCCGCGGCCGGCGAAACCGCGGTGAGCAGCGGTGGCGATGCTTCCGTGGCCACAACGGCCGCGGCCGAGCAGACCCGCGAGGCGGCCATGCCTGCTGTCGCGCCGGATGCACAGACCACTCCCGTCGCGCCCAAGCGTGCCCGGCGGACCAAGGCCAGTGCCGACGCGCCGATGCCGGCCGCCAGCGACAGCGGCGAGCCCGGATTGTTCGACGCGTCCGCGCCCCAAGCCGAGGCACTGCCGGCGCCCGTGGCGGCGGTGCACCCGCCCGCCCGCGATGTGGCGTCGCTTGACGCTTCAGCGTCGACCGGCGGCGCGCCCGACACCGATTCCCGGGCAGGCACCGACGGCGACCCAGCGGCGCCAGAGGCAGCGGCCGAGGGAGCCGGGCGCGGCCGGCGCCGCCGCAACAAGGACCGTGGGCCGCGCCCTGACCGCGAGCTCGCGGCCGTGGATGGCGCGTCGACGCGCGTGGCGCCGCCCTCCGCCGATGGCGCCGAGGACGACGACGACCAGGACCCTGCTGACGCGGGTCCGCGCCCGGTGCCTGCCGATCCGAACGAGGTGTTCGCCTCCGTCGTGTCGGGCGAGTTCGATGTCGGCACGGAAGAACTGCCCGAGCCGCCACCACCCCACAAGCGCGTGCTCTTGCCCGAGCCGGATGCCCCCAAACTGCAAAAAGTGCTTGCGCAGTCGGGCATCGGGTCGCGCCGCGACATGGAAACCCTGATCCAGGAAGGCCAGGTCACTGTCAACGGCGAACCGGCCCACGTGGGTCAGCGGATCTCGTTCGGAGACCGCATTCAGGTGCGCGGCAAGCCGGTTCGTGTTCGCATCGTGCCGCCGGCGCCGCGAATCATCGCGTACCACAAGCCGGTGGGCGAGGTGGTCACCCACGACGACCCGCAGCAGCGGCCCACGGTGTTCCGCCGCCTGCCGCGGCTGCCGCAGGGCAAGTGGCAATCGGTGGGTCGGCTCGACCTGAACACCGAAGGCTTGCTGCTGTTCACCAACTCCGGCGAGCTCGCCAATCAATTGATGCACCCGCGCTTCGGGGTCGAGCGCGAATACGCCGTGCGTGTGTTGGGCAAGCTCGACGAGGCGGACCGCGCTCAGTTGATCGAGGGGGTCAGCATCGACGGGCAGTCGGCGTCCTTCCGTTCCATTGAGGATGGCGGCGGCGAGGGGGCCAATCACTGGTACCGGGTGGTGATCACCGAAGGCCGCAACCGCGAGGTCCGCAAGCTGTTTGACGCGGTCGAACTCACGGTCAGCCGACTGATCCGCATCCGCTATGGCACGGTGGTGTTGCCGCGCGGATTGAAGCGCGGTCATTGGGTGGACCTGGACGCGTTGGACGTCCGCGCCATCCGCCAACTCGCGGGCGGTCCGAAGCCGTCGGAGCCAGCGCGTGCAGGCCACGGTGCTCCCCAGGGTGCCAAGGGTCAGCAGCAAGACCGCGGTCGCAACAAGGGCCGGCCAGACCGTCCCATCAACGACCGGCCGCCCCGTGGACCGCAGCAGGGCGGACCGCGCGGCGGACCGCGCCCGCCGCAGGACATGCCGGTCGCCGTCGACCGCAACCGCGACGACGATTTGGACGACGATTTCGATCCGGCGCGGATCCCGAATCCGCTGGAGCAAACCTTCGACAAGCGCTTCGTTCAAAACCCGCGCAGTCCGGCCGGCGGGCGTGGTTTTGGACGCGGTGGCGGTGGTTTCGGCGCCGGCGGCAGTGCGCCGCCGCCGGGCGCTCCCCGCAAACCGGGTGCGCCTCGTGAACCCGACCCCTTGCAGACCTCGGTCGGCTACATCGGGGCCGACGCGTTTCACCGGAAGGTTCGCGGCGGTGGGGGTGGCGGTGGTGGCGGCGGATTCGGCGGCAACCGCAGTGGTGGTGGTGGCGGTGGCGGTGGCGGTGGCGGTGGTAAGCGGCGCGGTCGTTGAATGCCCGCAAGATACAATCTGAGGCTTTGCCAAGTTGTTGAATCAGGAGAAAAACATGGCCATTGAACGTACTCTGTCGATCATCAAGCCCGACGCCGTTGCCAAGAATGTCATCGGCCAGATCTACGCCCGCTTTGAAGGCGCCGGTCTGAAGGTGATCGCCGCTCGGATGGCTCACCTGTCTCGTGGTGAGGCCGAGGCTTTCTACGCCGTCCACAAGGCCCGACCGTTCTTCAAGGACCTGGTGGATTTCATGGTGTCCGGCCCGGTGATGATCCAGGTGCTGGAAGGCGAAGGCGCCATCGCCAAGAACCGCGAACTGATGGGCGCGACCGACCCGAAGAAGGCCGACAAGGGCACGATCCGCGCCGACTTCGCCGACAGCATCGACGCCAACGCCGTGCACGGTTCCGACGCGGCCGAGACGGCGGCGGTCGAGATTGCCTTCTTCTTCGCTGGCATGAACGTCTACAGCCGCTGAGCGATTTGGCGCAGCCCCGGTTGCGCCAGTGAACTCCTTTTGGCATGAGCCTTGTCAACCTGCTCGACTTTGACCTGGACGCCCTCACGTCCTGGTGCGAAGGGCTGGGTGAGAAACGGTTTCGTGCGACCCAGCTGTTCCGTTGGATCCATCAGAAGGGCGCCGGCGATTTCTCCTTGATGACCGACCTGGCGCGGTCGCTCCGCGAGAAGCTCGTCGGCCGGGCGCAGGTGCTGGGTCTGCCGGTGGTCAGTGAGCAGGCCTCCAGCGACGGCACCATCAAGTGGCTGTTCGCCGTTGGCGATGGCAACGCTGTCGAGACCGTGTTCATCCCGGAGGACGACCGCGGCACCTTGTGCATCTCGTCGCAAGCCGGCTGCGCCGTTGGCTGCCGGTTTTGCTCGACGGGGCATCAAGGTTTCAGCCGCAACCTCTCCACCGGTGAAATTCTTGCCCAGCTCTGGTACGCCGAGCACCACCTTCGGGCGAGGCTCAAGCTGGCCCCGGGCGAGCGGGCCATCACCAACGTCGTGATGATGGGCATGGGCGAGCCCCTGCAAAACTATGCGGCCCTGGTGCCCGCGTTGCGTGTGATGCTCGACGACCATGGCTATGGCTTGTCGCGGCGTCGCGTCACCGTCTCGACCTCGGGCGTGGTCCCGATGATCGACCGCCTGCGCGACGACTGTCCGGTGGCGCTCGCCGTCTCGCTGCACGCGCCCACGGACACCTTGCGCGACGACTTGGTGCCCATCAACCGCAAGTACCCCATTGCGGACCTGCTCGCGGCATGTCAGCGCTACCTCGATCGTGCACCGCGCGACTTCATCACCTTCGAGTACTGCATGCTCGACGGCGTGAACGACACCCCGGCCCACGCCGAAGCCTTGCTCGCGTTGACACGCGGTCAGCTTGAGGGGCAGGGGCGCGTGCCTCGGGTGTCTTGCAAATTCAACCTGATTCCTTTCAACCCGTTTCCAGCGTCGGGCCTGAAACGTTCGTCTGCGGCGGCGGTTCAGGCGTTTGCGCGTTGCCTGCAAGACGGTGGCGTGGTCACCACCGTGCGCAAGACCCGCGGTGACGACATCGACGCCGCCTGCGGTCAACTCGCGGGCGAGGTCCAAGACCGGACCCGGGTCAGGGAACGGGTGGCAAAGCGCACGCCGATCGCGATCATTCCGCTTCCAACGTCTGGCAAGGTGATGACATGAACGCGTCTGTGACGACTCTGCTGGCGGCACTGCTGGTGGTCTTGCTGTCGGCCTGTGCCCAGCGCGGTCCGGGCGGGGCCACTTTGGGCCGCGGTGAACCGCGCGATCGCATCACCGCCTCGGACGAGCCCGAGGTGAGTCGCCGAGCCCGCGTGCGGCTGGAGCTCGCCACCGCCTATTTTTCCCGCGGCCAGATGACAACGGCCTTGGACGAGGTCAAGCAGTCGATCGCCCTGGACCCCAACGTCAGCGCCGCGTTCAACCTGCGCGGCTTGATCTACTCCAACCTCGGTGACCACCCCTTGGCGGAGGACAGTTTCCGCCGCGCCCTGGCCATTGACCGCCTCGACGCCGACGTGATGCAGAACTACGGCTGGTACCTTTGCCAGCAACAGCGTTACGCCGATGCCGAGCTGCTGTTCAAGCAGGCGCTCGATGTGCCCCAGTACCGCGACACGCCGCGCACGCTGCTCACCAAGGGCGTGTGCCAGGCCCGCTCGGGCCGAACGCTCGAGGCCGAGGCGACCCTGCGCCGTGCCTATGAACTCGACCCCTCCAGCGCCGCCATCGCCGTCAACCTGAGCGAGGTGCTGTACCGCCGGGGTGAGTTCGAGCGTGCTCGGTTCATCATGCAGCGCATCAATGGCAAGCCAGAGGTCGTCAACGCCCAGACCTTGTGGCTGGCGGCAAAGATCGAAAACAAGCTGGGCAATCGCCAAGGCGTGCAGACGCTGGGCGACCAGTTGCGCGGGCGGTTCCCGCAGGCGCCTGAGACCAGTGCCTTTGAGCGGAGACAGTTCGATGAGTGAGTCCGGGGTTGTCGTCGAATCCGATGCGCCGGCCTTGGGCGGGTCCAGCGCCGGCCAGATGCTCCGGGCCGCGCGTGAGCGACAGGGCATGCCCATCGAGGCCTTGGCCACAGCGATCAAGGTGTCGGTGCGCAAGCTCGAGTTGCTCGAGGCGGACCGGTTCGATGAACTGCCAGATGCCACTTTCACCCGGGCCCTGGCCCAGACCGTGTGCCGAACGCTGAAGCTCGACGCGGTGAGCGTGCTGGCCAAATTGCCAGCCGCGGCCGGGCACCGGATCGAGCAGGTCAGCGAGGGCCTGAACGCGCCCTTCCGCGACCGTTCGCCCCGCCTGGACGCGGTGGCATGGGGGCCGTTGATCAAGGCGGCCTGGGCGCCGCTGACGCTGCTGGCCTTGGCCGCGATGATCTGGCTGGTGCCCAAGGGCGCGGTGCAGTCCGGGTACGCGGCGGTGTCAGAACGCCTCGCCACCCTGCGCGTGAGCGAGGCCGCCCAGAAGCCGCCCACCACGCCCTCCGAGGGCGTTGCCGCCGAGGTGCCCGAAGGCGCCGCCAGCGCGTCGGAGCGCGCTGGCACCCAGCCCGCCGTGGAAACGGTTTTCTCTGCCCCGCCGGCCGCCAGTGGCGTTGCGCCCGATGGCCCGCCCGCGACCGCGACCGGTCTGGCCGCGGCAGCGGGCGGTGCCTTGGAACTGCGGGCCACGGCCGAGTCGTGGGTCGAAGTGAAGGACGTGGGTGACCGTGTCCTGTTGTCCCGCACCTTGCAGCCGGGCGAGGCGGTATCGCTCGACGGCACGGCCCCGATGAAGGTGAAGATCGGCAACGCGGCCGTGACCGAAGTGCGCTTTCGTGGCAAGCCGGTGGACCTGTTGCCCGTCACCTCAGAAAACATCGCGCGCCTCGAACTCAAGTGACCGCTGTTCGGCGCTGAAAGGCTGCAAATGACATTCGACCCCGTCACCGCTTCCCGCGCCCGTGCCTTCGACGAGGCGCCCGACGCCCACATCGAGCCGGCGCGGCCGACCCGGCGTCCCCGCCTGCAAGCCGAGGTGCGGTGGGGGTCGCGACTGGTCACCATCGGCGGTGACGCCCCGGTGCGCGTGCAGTCGATGACCAACACCGACACCGTGGACGTGATCGAGACTGCGATCCAGGTGAAGGCGCTGGCGATCGCTGGTTCCGAAATGGTCCGCATCACGGTCAACACGCCCGAAGCCGCGGCGGCGGTGCCCCACATCCGCGACCAGCTGGACCGGATGGGCATCGACACCCCGCTCGTGGGCGACTTCCATTACAACGGCCACCGCTTGCTCAGCGAGCACCCAGCCTGTGCCGAGGCGCTGTCGAAGTACCGGATCAACCCTGGCAATGTGGGCAAGGGCGACAAGCGCGACCGTCAGTTCGCGACCATGGTGGAAGCCGCCGCCCGCCACGGCAAGGCCGTGCGCATCGGCGTCAACTGGGGCAGCCTCGATCAGGAATTGCTCGCGCAGATGATGGACGACAACGCCAAGCTGGCGGAGCCGTTCGAGCCGCAGCAAATCATGTACCGGGCCATCGTCAGCTCGGCCATCGAATCGGCCCGTCGTGCCGAGGCGCTGGGGCTGGCGGCCCATCAGATCATCCTGTCATGCAAGATGAGCGGCGTGCAGGACTTGGTCAGCGTCTACCGGGCGCTGGCCCGCCGTTGTGACTACCCCTTGCACCTCGGCCTGACCGAAGCGGGCATGGGCACGAAGGGAACGGTGGCGTCGGCCGCGGCCTTGTCGTTGCTGCTGCAAGACGGCATCGGCGACACCATCCGCGTCTCGCTGACCCCTCAGCCAGGCGAGGCGCGCACACAGGAGGTCGTCGTCGCGTTGGAGATCTTGCAGTCGCTCGGTTTGCGGGCGTTCAACCCCAGCGTGACGGCCTGCCCGGGCTGTGGTCGAACGACCAGCACCACCTTTCAGGAGCTGGCCAAGGAGATCGATGATTTCCTGCGCGCGCAGATGCCAGTCTGGCGCGCCCAGTACCCGGGCGTTGAGAAGTTGAAGGTCGCGGTCATGGGCTGCATCGTCAATGGTCCAGGTGAAAGCAAGCACGCCGACATCGGCATCAGCCTGCCCGGGACCGGTGAAGCGCCCGCCGCGCCCGTCTTCATCGACGGTGAAAAGGCGCTGACCCTGCGCGGCGACCGCATCGCCCAAGAGTTCCACGCGCTGGTCGGGCAGTACATCGAACGCCGCTTTGGTGGCGCAGCCGCTGCCAGCACCGCCCCTGTCGCCGACCACCACCACGACGCCGCCTGAGGCCGACACCCCGCACCCCGGCCGACCTGCGGGTCGGCCGTTTCACTTTGATCACCCGAATTGAGAATTCGCCATGGCTGAACTGTTGAAGGCCGTCAAGGGCATGAACGACATCCTGCCGCCGGAATCGGCGCGGTGGGACTGGCTCGAGGCGCGGATCCGTGACCTGATGCAGCGACATGGCTACCAGGGCATCCGCACCCCGATCGTCGAGCCCACCGCCTTGTTTGTGCGGGGGTTGGGCGAGGTCACCGACATCGTCGAGAAGGAGATGTATTCCTTCGAGGATGCGATGAACGGCGACCGATTGAGCCTGCGCCCCGAGAACACGGCGGGCGTGGTGCGCGCCATGAACGAGCACAGCCTGCTGCGGGATGGCGGCCGGCGCTTGTACTACATCGGACCGATGTTCCGCCACGAGCGTCCTCAAAAGGGTCGGTCCCGGCAGTTCCACCAGTTCGGCGTCGAAGCCCTGGGCTATGCCGGGCCCGACGTGGACGCCGAGCTGATCCTGATGCTTCGGGCCCTGTGGGTCGACCTGGGCCTGCGCGTCGGTGACGACGTTCGCCTGGAGCTGAACAGCCTGGGCCAGCCAGCCGAACGGCTTCAGCACCGGGCCGCGCTGGTGGCGTACTTCGAGCAGCATGCCGACGCACTGGACGACGACAGCCGCCGGCGCCTCGTCAGCAACCCTTTGCGCATCCTCGACAGCAAGAACCCGGCCCTGCAGGCCTTGATCGAAGGCGCACCCAAGCTTCACGACCACCTGGGCGTTGAGTCGCTGGCGCACTTCAACGCGGTGACGGCCGTGCTGGACGCGGCCAAGGTACCGTACCGCATCAACCCGCGCCTGGTGCGCGGCATGGATTACTACAACCTCACGGTGTTCGAGTGGGTCACCGACAAGCTCGGATCGCAAGGCACAGTCTGCGGCGGTGGACGCTACGACGGCCTGATCGAGCAGCTGGGGGGCAAGCCGGCGCCCGGCGTGGGCTTCGGTCTGGGGATGGAAAGGTTGTTGTTGCTGCTGGAAGCGCTCGGCGTGGCCCCGCCCCCCGTGTCGGTCCAGGTCTACGCCGTCGTGCCGAGCGCTGCGGCGTTGCCCCGAGCGCTTTGCGCGCTGGACGAATTGCGGGGGCTTGGCGTGTCGGTGCTGATGAACGCTGGCTTCGGTGGGATGAAGTCACAATTCAAACGCGCCGACGCCAGCGGTGCCGCCTGGGCACTGATCTTCGGCGATGACGAGCTGGCGCGCGGTGACGTGGCGCTGAAGCACCTTCGCGACGCCACCGTCGCCCAACGCAGCCTGCCCCTGGCGGGCGTCGCTCAATGGGCGGCCGAGCTCCGCAACGCATAATCCCGGCTTCGCTGAATTTCCCCCTGCCATGGCAACGCATCTCGACCTCGAAGAACAAGAACAACTCGACCAGCTCAAGGCATTCTGGAAGCGATACGGCAACCTGGTCACCTGGCTGTTGATCGCCGTCCTCGGTGGCGTGGCCGCATGGAATGGCTGGAACTGGTGGCAGCGCGAACAGGCGGTCGGCGCCAGCGGCATGTACGACGAACTGGAGCGCTCGGCGTCGGCCGGTGACCTGAACGCCATCACCCGCGTGGCGGCGGATTTGCGCACGCGCTACCCGCGCACCACCTACGCGCAGCAAGGCGCGCTGTTGGCGGCGCGTTGGCAATTTGAGAAGGGGCAGGTCGAACCAGCGCGCGAGGCCCTGAACTGGGTCATCGCCCAGTCCGGAGAACCCGAGCTTCGCGCACTGGCCAGACTGCGTCTCGCCGGGCTCTTGGCGGACGAGAAGAAGCACGACGAGGCCCTTAAACAGCTGGATTCCATCGACCTCAAGGGCTTCGAAGGCATCGCGGCCGACCGCCGTGGTGACGTGCTTGCGGCGATGGGCAAAGCGGAAGAAGCGAAAGCCGCCTACAACCAGGCCCTGAAGGCCCTTGAAACCCAATTGAGTTACCGCCGCCTTGTCGAAGCCAAGCTGAGCGCCCTGGGCGCGGCCCCGGAGACCACCAAATGAATGCGCACCGCACATTGAGCATGGCCGTTGCAACCCGCCTCGGTGAGCGGGCACGCTGGGTGGCCCTGGCGGCCGCCGTGGGGCTGGGCGCTTGTTCCAGTGGCGCCGACAAGCCCAAGCCGGCGCCCCTGGAGCCCATCGCCACGCCCATCGCCGGCAAGGTGGTGTGGAGCCAGCGCATCGGCGCGGTTCAGTTTCCCTTGCAGGTCGCCGTGGCGGCGGGCAGCTTCACGGCCGCTTCGACCGACGGCACGGTCGTGTCCCTTCAGGCCGACACCGGGCGTGAATTGTGGCGCGCCGCCGTCGGCACCCCGCTGTCGGCAGGGGTCGGCAGCGACGGGCGATTCGCGGCCGTCGTCACGCGGGGCGGTGACCTGGTGGTGCTCGAGGCCGGGCGCTTGGTCTGGCGCAAGCCGATCGGCGTTCGCGTGAACACCGCACCGCTCGTGGCCGGCGAACGCGTCTTCGTGCTGGGCAGCGACCGCAGCGTGCTCGCCTTCGATGCGCTGGACGGCAAAGCCTTGTGGACGACCAAGCGCCCCAGCGACCCGTTGACTTTGTCGCAAGGCAGCGTGATCGCCGCGTTCAAGAACACCTTGTTGGTCGGACAGGGGCAACGCCTCGCCGGCCTGGACCCGTCAACCGGCGCGGTGCGCTGGGAGGTGCCGGTGGCCACACCCCGCGGCACCAATGAAATCGAGCGCTTGGCCGACCTGATCGGGCCCGTGGCCCGCGCGGGCGATGTGGTCTGCGCCCGCTCGTTTCAGGCGGCCGTGGGCTGCGTCAACGCGGAGCGCGGAAGCGTCGTCTGGAGCAAGAACGTTGGCGGCCTGCAGGCCGTCGCCGCGGACGGCAACCTGGTGGCAGCGGCCGATGCGTCCGACCGCATCACCGCCTGGAAAGCGGCGAACGGGGATGTGGCCTGGACCAACGAAAAGCTGCTGTACCGTGGCCTCAGCGGGCCTGTGCTGATCGGCACCACGCTTGTGTTTGGCGATGCCACTGGCACGGTGCACTTCCTGTCGCGCGACAACGGCAACGCCCAGTTGCGCCTGCCCACCGATGGCAGCCCCGTGGTGGGCGCACCGGCTTTGTCTGGAACGACCTTGTTGGTCGTGACCCGCAACGGCGGCCTGTTCGCGATGCGACCCGAATGAGCCCGGTGCACACCGGATGAAACCTGTCATCGCCATCGTCGGCCGACCCAATGTCGGCAAATCGACGTTGTTCAACCGAATCACGAAGAGCCGAGACGCCATCGTCGCGGATTTCTCCGGGCTGACCCGGGACCGGCATTATGGTGACGGCCGGCTGGGCGACCGCGAGTTCATCGTGGTCGACACTGGGGGTTTCGAGCCCGACAGCACGACCGGCATCGTCAAGGAAATGGCCAAGCAGACCCGTCAGGCCGTGGCCGAGGCGGATGCCGTGATCTTCGTGGTGGACGTTCGCGGGGGCTTGTCCGCCCAGGACCATGACATCGCTCGCTACCTTCGGTCCGTCGGCAAAACCATCGTGCTGGCCGCCAACAAGGCGGAGGGCATGGTCGATTCGCCACTGCTGGGTGAGTTTCACGAGCTCGGCATCGGGGCGCCACACCCGATCTCGTCGGCTCACGGGCAGGGCATCCGCAGCCTCATTGATGCGGCGTTGGCGGCCTTCGAGTACGAGCCTGAGGACGACGAGGCCGATGCCAGCGACGCACCGATCCGTCTGGCCGTGGCGGGGCGCCCGAACGTGGGCAAAAGCACGCTGATCAACACGTGGCTCGGCGAGGAGCGACTGGTCGCCTTCGACATGCCCGGAACGACGCGCGACGCGATCAGCGTGCCGTTCGAGCGCAACGGGCAGAAGTTCCAGTTGATCGACACCGCGGGCCTGCGCCGCAAGGGCAAGGTGTTCGAGGCAATCGAGAAGTTTTCCGTCGTCAAGACGCTGCAGGCCATCGCCGACGCCAACGTCGTCTTGCTGCTGCTCGATGCCACGCAGGGCGTGAGCGAGCAGGACGCCCACATTGCCGGCTACGTCCTGGACAGCGGCCGCGCGGTCGTCATCGCCATCAACAAATGGGACGCGGTCGACGCGTACCAGAAGGAGTTGCTCCAGCGCTCGGTCGAGCAGCGTCTGGCCTTTCTGAAGTTCGCGCCTGTGCTCAACATCTCCGCGGCCAAACGTCAGGGGCTGGGGCCGGTGTGGAAGGCCATTGCCGATGCGCATGCTTCGGCCAATTGCAAGATGCCCACCCCGGTCTTGACGCGTTTGCTGCTCGAGGCCGTCGAGCACCAAGCCCCCAAGCGTGACGGCATGTACCGACCGAAGATGCGTTACGCGCACCAGGGCGGCATGAACCCGCCCGTCGTGATCGTCCACGGCAATTCGCTTGACCACGTGACCGACGCCTACAAGCGTTACCTCGAAGGGCGGATCCGCGCGCACTTCAAGCTCACCGGAACCCCCTTGCGCATTGAGATGCGATCGGGCCGCAACCCCTATTCGGACAAGGATTCGTGAGGCCCCGCGGGCCGGCCGGGAACCCTGTGGTACCGTGCCGACTCCATCAGACTTTCCAACACGGAGAATATCGTGAGCAACAAAGGGCAACTCCTCCAAGACCCATTTTTGAACCTGCTGCGCAAGGAGCACGTTCCGGTTTCGATCTACTTGGTCAATGGCATCAAGCTCCAAGGCCACATCGAATCCTTTGACCAATACGTCGTGCTGCTGCGCAACACGGTGACTCAAATGGTCTATAAGCACGCGATTTCCACGGTGGTGCCCAGCCGCGCGGTGAATTTCCACGCCGTTGACACCCCGGAGCAGCCGTCCTGAAGCGCGTGGCGCCGGAGTGGCCGTCGTCTCGGCCTGAACCGTCTCTTTCCACCCCCGCGGGGTCGCACGCCGTGGAGAACGGCCGTCCTCGAGCGATTCTGGTGGGCGTGCAAATTGGTGGTCGGCACGATTTCGACGACAGCCTTGACGAGTTGGCTCTGTTGGCCGAATCGGCCGGAGACGACCCCGTGGCCCGCGTGATCGCGCGCCGGAAGGCACCCGATCCCGCGCTGTTCGTGGGGTCGGGCAAGGCGGACGAGATCAAGGCGCTCGCCGCCGCCCACGGCGCCGAGGCCGTGCTGTTCGACCAGGCCTTGTCGCCTGCCCAGCAGCGCAACCTCGAACGTCATCTGGGCGTGGCGGTTGCCGACCGCACGATGCTCATCTTGGAGATCTTCGGTGAGCGCGCCCAGAGCCACGAGGGCAAGTTGCAGGTTGAACTGGCGCGTCTCCAGTACCTCGCCACCCGTCTTGTGCGGCGCTGGAGCCACTTGGAACGCCAGCGTGGTGGCATCGGCGGGCGCGGTGGTCCGGGTGAAGCCCAGATCGAGCTGGACCGCCGAATGATCGACGACCGAATCAAGTCGGTGAAGCAGCGGCTCGACAAAGTGAAGCGCCAGCGCGGCACACAACGCCGTGCGCGTGAGCGCAACCAGACGTTCCGCGTGTCGCTGGTGGGCTACACGAACGCCGGCAAATCGACTTTGTTCAACGCGCTCGTGAAGGCACGCACGTACGCGGCCGATCAGCTCTTTGCCACCTTGGACACCACGACGCGCCAGTTCTTTCTCGAAGACCTGGGGCGCTCGGTGTCCCTGTCCGACACCGTGGGCTTCATCCGCGATCTGCCGCACAAACTGGTGGAGGCCTTTGAAGCCACCTTGCAGGAAGCGGCGGATGCCGACCTGCTGCTGCACGTCGTGGACGCGGCTGGCCCCAACCGCAACGAGCAGATTGCCGAGGTTCAGCGGGTGCTTCGCGAAATTGGCGCCGACGCCGTGCCTCAGGTGCTGGTGTTCAACAAGGTCGACCGACTCGACGACGATGCGTGGCCGAGATCGCCAAGCGACATCGTCGAGTTCGAGGCCGGACGCCGCGTGCCCCGTGTCTTTCTCAGCGCGGTCACTGGCGACGGGATCGCCGAATTGCGACATCTCATTGCCAGAACCGCCCAAGCCCACGCGGACCATCCTCAGGGCTTGAACCCCTTGCTTCCAGCCTCACCTTCCACATCGCCGGCGGATGGTGAGGCCGTAGATCTTCTGACCCTCGGTGACGCGGACCCACGCGACGTGGATGTTCGCTTTGATGAGTCTCGTGCCGCCCCTTCTCAATCTGCCGTATGAACACCCGACCTGCCAACGACCCCCAGCCCGAGACCTCGTCGCTCAGCGATGTGCGGTCGGCCGCGTGGCGCCTGATGACTGCCGTCGTGCGCCCGAGATCGCCCCACGTGATCCTGAACAACGGCAACCGTGGCGATGGGCCACCCGACCTGGACGAGCTGTGGCGAGACTTCAACCGAAAGCTCAGTGGCCTGTTCGGAGGCAAGGGCGGTGGTGCCCGGGGTCCGGGAACCCCACCGCGGGGCGGTGGTGAAGGGGGTGGTCCGAACTTCCAGCCCGACATGAAGAGCGCCGGCATCGGTCTGGGCCTGATCGGCGGTGTGGTGGCCTTGATCTGGTTCGGCAGCGGTGTCTTCATCGTGCAGGAAGGCCAACAGGCGGTTGTTACCTCGTTCGGCAAATTCAGCCACACGGCCGATGCCGGCATCCAATGGCGGATGCCTTACCCGTTTCAGGCCCATGAGACGGTGCCGGTGACCCAGTTGCGCTCAGTCGAGGTGGGCCGCAATGCCGTGGTGCAGGCGACGGGCCTGCGCGACTCATCGATGCTGACGCAGGACGAGAACATCGTGGACATTCGGTTCACCGTCCAGTACCGCCTGAAGGACGCACGCGAATACCTGTTCGAGAACCGCAACCCGGACGAGGCCGTTGTGCAGGCTGCAGAGTCGGCGGTGCGCGAAATCGTTGGCAAGAGCGTGATGGACTCCGTGCTCTACGAGCAACGCGACGCCATCGCCACCGACTTGGTGAAGTCAATCCAGAACCAGTTGGACCGCTTGCGCGCCGGCATCCTCGTTGCCAATGTGAATGTGCAGAACGTGCAAGCGCCGGAGCAGGTCCAGGCGGCTTTTGACGACGCGTTCAAGGCCGGCGCCGACCGCGAGCGCCTGAAAAACGAAGGCCAGGCTTATGCCAACGACGTGATCCCCAAGGCCCAGGGCACGGCCGCGCGCTTGCGTGAGGAAGCCGAGGGCTACAAGTCTCGCGTGGTGGCGCAGGCCGAGGGCGATGCGCAGCGTTTTGCCAGCGTGTACGGCGAGTACCAGAAAGCCCCGGGCGTGACCCGCGACCGCATGTACATCGACACCATGCAGCAGATCTACAGCAATGTCAGCAAGGTGATGATCGACACCCGCAGCAACTCGAACTTGCTCTACCTGCCCCTGGACAAGCTGATCGCCCAGACCGCCTCGTCCGCCTCGCCACCGACGGCCGGCGCGCCGGTTGCAAGCGCCGAAACGTCGCCTGTGCCCGCAACGCCTGGGGCGGTCGACATTCGTTCGCGTGACAACCAACGCACCCGTGACCGCGACGGTCGCTGAACCCGGTATTTGATGCCATGAACCGCATAGGCCTGATTTTCTCTGGCGCATTGATTGCGCTGATGGTGGCGTTTTCGACCTTGTTCATCGTCGACCAACGTCAGTTCGCCGTGATTTACGCCCTCGGCGAAATCAAGGAGGTGGTGAATGAACCGGGCTTGAAGTTCAAGTTGCCGCCACCGCTCCAGAACGTCGTGTTCCTTGACCGCCGCGTCCAGACGCTCGACAGCCCGGAAACCCGCCCCATCTTCACGGCTGAGAAGAAGAGCCTCGTCATCGACTGGCTCGTGAAGTGGCGCATTTCAGACGCGCGTCAGTTCATCCGCAACAACGGGGTGGATCTGCGCAACCTGGAGAACCGGCTGAGCCCCGTCGTGCAAGCCGCGTTCAATGAGGAGGTGACCAAGCGCACCGTTCAAGCCATGCTCGCCACCGACCGCGACCGCGTCATGCAAGGTGTGCGCGAACGCCTTGCCGACGAAGCCAAGTCGTTCGGCATTGAGGTGGTCGACGTCCGCATCAAGCGGGTCGATTTCTCGGCCAACATCACCGACTCGATCTACCGGCGCATGGAATCGGAGCGCAAGCGCGTGGCGAATGAACTCCGTTCGACGGGCGCGGCCGAAAGCGAAAAGATCCGGGCCGACGCAGACCGCCAGCGCGAGGTGATCGTGGCCGAAGCCTACCGTGACGCCCAGAAGGTCAAGGGCGAGGGCGACGCCAAGGCCTCGGCGCTGTACGCCGACGCTTTCGGCAAGGACCCTCAATTTGCCCAGTTCTACCGAAGCCTGGACGCTTACCGGGCGTCGTTCCGCAATCGGTCGGACGTGTTGGTGGTGGACCAGAGCAGTGACTTCTTCAAGGCCATGCGCGGTGGCGCCGCCCCTGCGACCGCGGCACCGCGCAAGTGATCGGGGCAGCCTCCTTGGGCGATTTTTTGCTGGGCGCGCTGGCATTGATGCTGGTGATCGAAGGCTTGCTGCCGTTCTTCAGTCCAGGCGCGTGGCGCCGGATGTTCGAGCGCGCCATCCAGATGAGCGATGGTCAAATCCGATTCATCGGCTTGAGCAGCATGCTGGCCGGCGTGTTGATGCTGTTGGTCTTCTGGAACTAGCGCGCCGGACGGGGCGGCAGGGCCCGGTACAATCCGGTTTTTAACCCCCCTGCGAATCCCCATGTCGTCTGCTTGGCTGCTGCCCGAGCACATTTCCGATGTGCTGCCCGCACAGGCCCGGCACATCGAAGAGCTTCGCCGAGGGCTGCTGGACGGCGCCCGCCGTTGCGGCTACGAGTTGGTCATCCCGCCGCTGCTCGAGCACCTCGAATCGCTGCTCTCCGGCACAGGGCACGAGTTGGACCTGCGCACTTTCAAGCTCGCCGATCAGCTGAGTGGTCGAACCTTGGGCGTTCGCGCGGACACCACGCCCCAAGTGGCGCGCATCGACGCCCACCTGTTGAACCGCCGCGGTTTGGCCCGCTTGTGTTATTGCGGTCCGGTCTTGCACACCCGTCCTGTGGGCCTGCATGCCAGCCGCGAGCCCCTTCAGTTCGGCGCCGAGATCTACGGGCACGCTGGCCTGGAGGCGGAGTTTGAAGTCATCGATCTCGCGATCGACAGCCTGACCGAAGCGGGCTTGAACAAGCTGGCGCTCGACCTCGGCGACACGCGGATCGTGCGTGCCCTGCTGGAGGGCGTTTCCGCCGAGGGTGCCGCGGTTGACGCCGTGATTCAGGCCTTGGCAGCCAAGGACCCATCGGCCTTGGCGCATGCGTCTGCCGGGTTCCCGGACGCATCGCGTCGGGGCCTGACGACACTGCTGTCGCTTTATGGGGCTGCTGACGTGCTCGCGGTGGCTCGGCAAAAGCTCCCCAGGTTGCCTTTGCTGACCGCGGCCTTGGACGACCTCGAGGCCTTGGCACGTCATGTGTCGCGGGTTCATCCCCAAGTGCAGCTGGGCATCGACCTGGCGGACCTCGGCGGCTATGCCTACTACAGTGCCACCCGATTCGCCGTTTACGCTGCCGGGTCCAGCGACACGGTGCTGCGCGGCGGACGGTACGACGAGGTCGGTGCGGTGTTCGGCCGCAACCGTCCGGCGGTGGGCTTCAGCCTCGATGTGAAGGGCCTGGCCGCCCTTTTGGCCACGCGCCGTCAGGCCCCCGCCATCCGCGCTCCCTGGGGCGACGACGCGGCGCTTCGGGCCGCGGTGCGCGCATTGCGGGCTCAGGGCCATGCGGTCGTCTGCGTGTTGCCCGGCCATGAACATGAAGCCGAGGAGTTTGACTGCGACCGCGAGTTGGTCGCCGGCGCGGGCGGCTGGCAAATCCGCCCACTGTGAGTCACGCGGGTTTGGTCGATTTGATGGATTCCCGCGGGGATCGGTCACTCGACCAATGCAAGCCGTTCAGCGTGTTCCATCGATTTTTGTAGCTCGGACATTCCACACATGCAGCAAGTCAGTGCGTCGGCGTCAGGCCGCAACGTCGTCGTCGTCGGCACCCAATGGGGCGACGAGGGCAAGGGCAAGGTGGTCGACTGGTTGACCGATCACGCCCAAGGCGTGGTGCGCTTCCAGGGTGGCCACAATGCGGGCCACACGCTGGTCATCAAGGGCGTGAAGACGGCCCTGCAGTTGATTCCGTCGGGCATCATGCGCGATGGGGTTGCGTGTTACATCGGCAACGGGGTGGTGGTGGATCCTGCCCACCTGCTCAGCGAGATCGAGCGCCTGGAGGCCATCGGTCTTGACGTGCGGTCTCGCTTGTTCCTCAGCGAATCCTGCCCGTTGATCATGCCGTTCCATGTGGCGGTCGACAAGGCGCGTGAAGCACTGCGCGAGTCCAGCGGTGCTGGCAAGATTGGCACCACGGGGAAGGGCATCGGTCCGGCTTATGAGGACAAGGTGGCCCGTCGCGCACTGCGCGTGCAGGACCTCAAGCACCCCGAGCGCTTCGCCAAGAAGCTGCAGGAATTGCTTGATCTGCACAACGCCGCCTTGACGGGCCCGCTGAAGTCGCAGGCACTCGAATTTCAGCCGATCTTTGATCACGCGATGCAGGTGGCCGAGCAGATCAAGCCGCTGATGGCAGACGTCGGCCACCGCCTCCACGTTGCCCACCGGGCGGGCGCCAGGCTGTTGTTTGAAGGCGCGCAGGGAACCCTGCTCGACATCGACCACGGCACCTACCCGTATGTGACCTCCAGCAACTGCGTGGCCGGCAACGCGGCAGCGGGCGCCGGCGTGGGCCCCGACCTGCTGCACTACGTGCTGGGCATCACCAAGGCTTACACCACGCGGGTGGGCAGCGGTCCCTTCCCGACAGAGCTGCCAATGGACGAGCCGGGCACGGTGGGGCACCACCTGTCGACCGTGGGCCAGGAGCGTGGCACGGTGACGGGTCGCCCGCGCCGCTGCGGCTGGCTTGATGCCGCGCTGCTGAAGCGCTCGGCCATCATCAACGGGCTCACCGGGCTGTGCATCACCAAGCTGGACGTGCTGGATGGCCTGCCAGAGATCAAGGTGTGCGTTGGGTACGAGCTTCACGGCCGCCAGATCGACATCCTGCCGCTCGATGCAGACGACATCGTGGCTTGCCAACCGATCTACGAGACCTTCCCGGGCTGGAACGAGGTCACGGCCGGTGTGACCGACTGGGACGCGCTGCCACTGAATGCGCGGCGCTACCTGGAGCGGGTGCAGGCCTTGATCGGTGCGCCGATTGCGATGGTGTCGACGGGTCCGGACCGTGAGCACACGATCGTTTTGCGTCACCCCTACACCGCTTGAGCCCACGCTTGTGCCCGGTCCCGCTGGACTGGGCGGTTCTCAAAGTCATTACGATTCAGCCCATCGCGCCAAGGAATTCCGATGCTCACCGACGACGGCAAACACCTGTATGTCTCCTGGGACGAATACCATTTGCTGATTGAACGCCTGGCCCTGAAGGTGCATGCCTCGGGTTGGGAGTTCGACCAGATCCTCTGTCTGGCTCGCGGCGGCATGCGGCCGGGCGATGTGCTGTCTCGTGTGTTCGACAAGCCGTTGGCGATCATGTCCACCAGCAGCTACCGGGCCGAAGCCGGCACGATCCAAGGCCGGCTGGACATGGCCAAGTACATCACGATGCCCAAGGGCGACTTGTCGGGTCGTGTCTTGCTGGTCGACGACCTGGCCGATTCCGGTGTGACCTTGCGCGCGGTCGTTGACCGGCTCCGTGGCATGCCGCAGATCGCCGAGCTGCGGTCGGCGGTGATCTGGACCAAGGGGGTGTCGAGCTACACACCGGACTACTACGTTGAATTGCTGCCCACCAGTCCGTGGATCCACCAGCCGTTCGAAGACTACGACGAGCTTCGCCCCGATGGCTTGGCCAAGAAGTTCGTCATCTAGTGTCAGATCCCGCCCGTCAAGCGCTGCGCACAGAGGGTTCAGGTGGCGGCGCGGGGTGGGCGGATCCGGCGCAGGCGGGAAAGCCGACTGCCTGTGCGCTTGACATCAAAATGGCAGGCACAAAAAACAAAACCGGCCGCTGTTGCCAGCTTGCCGGTTGTTCTTCAATCATTCACCATCTTTGGTGCCCAGGAGAGGACTCGAACCTCCACGGAGTTACCCGCTAGTACCTGAAACTAGTGCGTCTACCAATTCCGCCACCTGGGCATCTCAGGAAACCGAGAGTATATCATCAAAAAATCGAACATTGCAAGTGGTGCCGCTCAAGGTGCCAACCTTCTTGGCGACGTCGAGGGCACGGTCCAGGGACACCGCGATGGTCACGGCTTCGTCGTGCGCAACGACCAGCAGCCTGACCTGTACTTGTCGCCCCAGGAAATGCGCGCTGTGCTGCACCGCGACCGGGTCAAGGCACGCATCGTTCGGGTGGACCGAAAGGGACGGCCCGAAGGCCGGGTGCTTGAGATCCTCGAACGAAAGAAGGCACCCATCATTGGGCGCCTGCTGCAGGAGAGCGGGGTGTGGCTGGTGGCGCCGGAAGACAAGCGCTACGGCCAAGACATCCTGGTGCCGAAAAATGCCACGGCGAACGCCACCGCGGGCCAAGTGGTGGCCATCGAGTTGACCGAGCCCCCGTCGATGTATTCGCAGCCGGTTGGCCGGGTGACCGAGGTGTTGGGTGAGATCGACGACCCGGGCATGGAGATCGAAATCGCCGTGCGCAAGTACGAGGTGCCGCACCGCTTCACACCGCAAACGCTCGCCCAGGCGGCCTCCTTGCCCGACAAGCTGCGGCCGGCCGATCGCAAGAACCGCATCGACCTGCGCGATGTGCCGCTGGTCACGATCGACGGCGAAGACGCCCGTGATTTCGACGACGCGGTGTACTGCGAGCCCGCCGTCATCGGGCGCGGCAAGACGGCCAACGCCTGGCGCCTGATCGTGGCCATTGCCGACGTCAGCCACTACGTGAAGCCCGGCGAGCCGCTGGACGACGACGCCTACGAGCGCGCGACCTCGGTCTACTTCCCGCGGCGCGTCATCCCCATGCTGCCCGAGAAGCTGTCCAACGGGCTGTGCTCGCTGAACCCCAACGAGGACCGGCTGGCGATGGTGTGCGACATGATGATCACCGCCGAAGGCGTGATCCATGCCTACCAGTTCTTTCCCGCGGTCATCTGTTCACACGCCCGACTGACCTACAACGAAGTGGCATCGATCCTGGCCAACACCCGAGGGCCCGAGGCGACCAAACGCAAGTCACTGGTGCCCGAGTTGCTGAACCTCAATGAGGTCTATCGAGCGCTGCTGCGCGAGCGGGCCCGCCGTGGCGCGGTCGATTTCGAGTCCACCGAAACGCAGATCGTCTGCGACGACAACGGCCGGATCGAAAAGATCATTCCCCGCACCCGGACCGAGGCCCACAAGCTGATCGAAGAGTCGATGCTGGCCGCCAATGTCTGTGCGGCCGACTTCATCACCTTGTCCAAGCACGCGTCTTTGTTCCGCGTTCACGAGGGACCGACGCCCGAGAAGAAAACGCTGTTGCAAAACTACCTGAAGGCCCTCGGCCTGGGGCTTGGCATCAGCGACGACCCGAAGCCGGGTGAGTTCCAGGCCATCGCTGCGGCGACCAAGGACCGCGTCGATGCCATGCAGATCCACACGATGCTGCTGCGGTCCATGCAGCAAGCCATCTACACGGGCACCAACAGCGGTCACTTTGGGCTGGCCTACGAGGCTTACACCCACTTCACCAGCCCGATCCGTCGCTACCCCGACCTGTTGGTGCACCGGGTCATCAAGGCCTTGCTGCAGGGAAAGCGCTATCACCTCGTCACCGGCGCGGTGAAATCGCCCGCACCTCAGCGCCGCGCGCCCACTGCGAAGGCCAACGCCAAGCCCGTGCCTTTGACGGCCGAGGCCGCGACCTGGGAGGCCGCGGGTGCGCATTGCAGCGCCAACGAGCGCCGCGCCGACGAGGCATCGCGAGACGTCGAGGCGTGGCTCAAGTGCCGCTACATGCGCGAACATCTGGGCGAGGAGTTCGGCGGCACGGTCAGCGCTGCCACCAGTTTCGGTCTGTTCGTCCAGTTGGATGGCCTGTATGTCGAAGGCTTGGTGCACATCACCGAGCTGGGCGGCGAGTATTTCCAGTTCGACGAGGCGAGGCAGGAATTGCGCGGCGAGCGAACCGGCATCCGTTACAGCATCGGCTCGCGGGTGCGGGTGCAGGTGAGCCGGGTTGATCTCGACGGCCGACGGATCGACTTCCGGATGGTGCGCGACGGCGAAGAGGACGCGGCGCTGATCCGTGGGCGCCGCGATCGCCATGCCGGGGCCGTGGCCGAACTGGCGGCGGTGAAAGAAGACGACCGCGCGATCAAGTCGGCGACCAAGCGCCAGACCCGGTCGCGTGCCGCGGCGGGTGCCATGGCACCGGGGCCGCGTGCCGCGAGGCCTGCCAAGTCGGCGGGCCGCAAGGCCTCGTCCAAGGCCTCGGGCAAATCAGCGAAGGCCGCAAAGCGTCGCTGAGCTCGACATGAGCGCGTGCAGTTGCTCGACCAAGTCGCTTGGCTTGACCGATCTCTGGTTCATCGCCTGCGCGGCGCGGCCGTGGGCCCACACCGCGTCGCAGGCAGTGGACAGAGCCACCTCGGTCGGCCTCAGCGACGTCGCCGACGCCGCCACGCTCGACCACAGCCCGCCCATGAAGCCCGCCAGCACATCGCCCGTGCCGCCGGTGGCCAACGACGCGTTGCCCGTCGGGTTGATGGCCAGTGGTTGACCCGGTGCCGCGGTCACGGTGCCTGAACCCTTGAGCGCGACAACGCAGCCATGGCGATCCGCCAGGCGCGCGGCGGCGTCCAGACGGTTGGCCTGCACCTCGTCAGTGCGGCAGCCCAGCAGACGGGCCGCTTCGAGCGGGTGAGGGGTGAGGACCGTGGCCATGCCTTGCGCGTGCCGACGCGTCAGCGCGCTGTGCAGGGCAGGGCTGGCGGCCAGGGCATTCAGGCCATCGGCGTCGAGCACCAGGCGGCCACCCTGCGACAAGATCCTTGGCAGCATGGCGGCCACCTCGCTGCCGCCACCGCAGCCGGCCACCACGGTGGCCCGCCTCAAGTCGTCGTCGCTGAAGCTGTCCAGGCCATGGCGCCACATCAGCTCCGGCCGCAGCGGATCGACCCCAGCGCTTTGTGTGCCAAGCACAGCCACCCAGACGCGGCCGGCGCCAGCCGCCTGCGCGGCCCGCGCCGCCATCATCGGTGCCCCAACCATGCCATCGGCGCCCCCGACCACGATCACATCGCCTAAACTGCCCTTGTGCTGGGCGTGCTGCCGCGCCATCGGCGGCCAGCAGGCTGGCGCGTGCAGCCAGGCGTCGGCCGGCTCGGCCTGCGCGTTCACCCCCAAAGCGTCCAACCACACCTCGCCCGAATGATCGCGACCGACGCCGGTGAACAGACCGGGCTTGAGCGTCAGCAGTGACAGGGTGTGGGCGGCCCGCACCGCCGCCTCTCCCAGGGCCTGACCCGTGTCGGCGTCCAGCCCGGAAGGCAGGTCGATCGACAGGACGGGGCAGGCCGCCTCGTTCAGTCGTCGAATGCCCTCGAAGACCTGACCCCGTGGGGGTCGGTTGGCGCCCAAGCCCAGCAGCGCATCGATCAGCAGGGCGCGTGGTGTTGCCGCGGACGGGCCCCCTGCACCAACGTGGATGGGCACCCCGGCCTGTCGGGCCCGGTCGAATGCCAGGGTCGCGTCGGGCGGCAGCCGCGACGGGTCTGCGCTCAGCGTGACCTTGACCGCTCGGCCCCAGCGGTGAAGGTTGAATGCGGCCTCCAGGCCGTCGCCGCCGTTGTTGCCGGGGCCAGCCTCCACCTGGAAGGCGTCCGCGTGCGGAGCCACGGCCAGCGCCAGGCGAGCGACCGCATGGCCGGCGCGCTGCATCAGCAGGCCGGGCTCGGCGGTCGCGGACACGGCCGCACGGGCCGAGGTTTCGATCTGCCGCGACCGCGACGTGCCGTGCAGTGCCCAGCGGTGGTCTCGGTGGTCTCGGTGATCGCGGTGGTCGCCGTGGAGGATTCGGTCCATGGCGGATTGAACCATGCACCCGTCGGTGCGCTAGGCCAGCAGCCGGTCCACGCCGAAACCTTCGGGATCGGTGCCGGGCGTGCCACCACCCACCATGTCGGCCAGCAGCCGGGCCGACCCGGTGGCCAGCTGCCATCCGGCGCTGCCGTGGCCCAGGTTCAGCCAGACGCCCGGCGTGCCGCTTGGGCCGATGACCGGCACGTCGTCCGGCAGCATCGGTCGTGCGCCTTTCCAGACTTGCGGTTGGCCAGCCTGCGCGACGCCCGGGTACCAATCGTGCAGCACGCGGTGCAGGCGTTCCAGCGTGCCGCGGTGGTGGTTGGTGGCGTCGCCGCCGATCTCGAACCCACCCGCGACCCGAACGCGGTTGCCCAGGCGGCAGATGCTGATGTCCTGCGCGAGGTCGATGACCGCGGACCGCGGACCGCTGTTCGGGTGGTGCTCGTCATGCCGCAAGCCGGCCGTCACCGAGTAGCCGTGCACGGCCATCAACGGCACCTGCAGGCCCAGGGGGGCGAGCAGGGCCCTCGAGTCCAGCGCGGCGCACACGACGATGGCGTCGACCTTCAGGCTCGACGCACCGGGGGGCAGTGGCGTGCCGACGTCATCGTCTGGCGCGGTCGCCATGGGCCGCACGTCACCAGCGCGCTCGCGCGGCGCGCGGCGCATCAGGTGCAGCACCGGCCCGGGGTCGAGGCGCGTCACGTCGCAATGAAAATGGAACCGCGCACCAAGCCGTTGCGCAGCCGCGCGAAGGTGATGCGCGTACTGGCGGGCGTTGCCCACCGCCGCGGCCGACAGATGCAGGCCGCGGTGCAGCGGTGTGTCCGGGTTGAGCCCGGGTTCGACCTGCCGGCAGTCGTCTGCCGACAACTCTCGGTGCGGCACACCCAGCGCCGTCATCCAGGCCCGTTGAGCCTGCAGTCGGGCCAAGTCGCGCGGGCGCCGCAGCAACAGGAGCACCCCCTGGCTGGACTCGGTCTCAAGCTGCAAGTGGTGCTGGATGGCCTGTTGTCGTGCCAGCCCCGCCACCGAAAGCCGGTGAAGCCGCTGCTGATTGCGCTGCTGCGATTCGGTGTTGCAATGACGCCAACAGCGCCAAAGCCAGCGTCCGACGTCCGAGCCCAGGCCGCCTCCCAGGCGCACGGTCGACGTTGACACGGCGCTTGCCAACAACGCGCCCGCCAGGCCCGGACGCGGCCAGGGCGCGCCATGGCCGGGCGTCATCAGCCCCGCGTTGGCAAAACTGCCTTCGGTGGACACGCCTTCACGGCGTTCGATGACGATCACCTCGTGGCCGTCGCTCGCCAACTCGTGAGCCGTCGTCACGCCGACGATGCCGGCGCCAATCACTGCGATGCGCATCGTCACGCCAAGGACCGAGTGGCAGCGGCCAAGGTCGATTCAATGGCCGCACCGGCCTCCAGCACGTCATCGTCGCGCAAGGCGCCGTGCCACACCATCAACCCCACTGGCAACTCGCCGGGCTCGTGGCACGGCAACGAGAGCGCACAGCCGTCGAGCAGGTTGACGACCGATGGGTTGCGCAACAGCCGGGCGTTGGTGGCGAAGAAGGCCTGGTCGTCGGCGATCAGCTCAGCCAACGCCGGAGCGGTCATTGGCACGGTCGGGCTGAGCAGGGCATCGAAGTCGTGCGTGGTCCGGTGCATTTGATCCATCCACTGCCGACGGGCCGCGACCAGGTCGAGGTAGTCGGCACCGCTCATGGCGGCGCCGCGCCGAATGCGGGTGACCACCCTCGGGTCGTAGTCCGGTTCGTGCTGATCCAACCGGCGTCGGTGCCATGCCCAGGCTTCCACGGGCGAGAACCCGCCGCCCGCGTTGATGCTGGCCACCTCGCCGAGCTCGGGCAGGACCAGCTCCTCGATCACCGCACCGGCCTCGCGAAGCCGCTGCAGCGACCGAGTAAAGGCCGTGGCCACCGCGGGTTCAAGCCCGTCCAGCATCAGGGTTTGCGGCAGGCCGAGGCGCAGCCGGGCGAGCGGACGTCGCCTCACGGGTTCCGTCGGGTTCCCGTGGGCCGACAGGACGCGGTGCAGCAAGGTCGCGTCGCGAACGCTGCGGGTGATCGCGCAGGCGGTGTCCAGCGTGGTGGACAGCGGGATTGCACCGTCGGTGGGGGTGAGGCGGGCGGTGTTCTTGAAGCCCACCAGGCCGTGCAGGGCGGCGGGAATGCGGATCGAACCTCCGGTGTCGGAGCCCAGTGCCGCCCACGCGGCGCCCGATGCCACGCTGACCGCCCCACCCGAGGACGAGCCGCCTGGCGCTCGCGCAACCCCGTCGAGGCGACGGGTGGTCACGTTTGCGGGCGTGCCGTGGTGGGGGTTGATGCCAACCCCCGAGAAGGCGAACTCGCTCATGTTGGTGTGGCCGATCAGCGCGGCCCCGGCGGCGCTGAGCCGCTGCACCGCGGTGGCGTCGGACGTGGCAGGCGCTTGACCGCGCATCGAGCGCGACGCCGCCGTGGTGACGTGGCCTGCGACGTCGAACAGGGCCTTGACGCTGACGGCCAATCCCGCGAGCGGCGGCAACGGCGCGCCGGCCTTGAACCGGCTGTCGGTTGCCGCCGCCTCGGCGACGGCGCGCGCCTCGAACAGCGTCAGGAATGCGTGGTCGCAGTCGCTGTGGCGGGCGGCGTCCAGCGATCGTTGGACGGCGTGCGAGGCGGTGTCGCGGCCGTGAAAGATGGCATCACGGGCCTGCGACAGGTCCGCGGCCGGGGGGGAGGTTTGGGGCATGTTATGATCGACGGGTTTATCCGAGGGCGCTGGCGGACAGCTGCCGCGCCTTGCAAGCTGGCGCAAGCCGAGCCCAGCACGGATGAGCAAATCGCAAACCCGGCTGTCGAAAGGTGTCGCGTCACCTCACTGCGTTGCAAATTTCAAGCATTTGGCAACCAGCAGTGACGCGATTCGAGCCGGGATTTTAGAACCAACCTTTGGAGTGTTCATGTCCGTCACCATGCGTGAAATGCTGGAAGCCGGTGTCCATTTCGGCCACCAAACCCGCTTCTGGAACCCGAAGATGGCCCCGTACATCTACGGTCATCGCAACAAGATTCACATCATCAACCTCGAGAAGACGCAGCCGCTCTTCAACGACGCGATGAAGTTCGTTCGCCAACTGGCGTCCAAGCGCGGCACGATCCTGATGGTCGGTACCAAGCGCCAAGCCCGCGAGGTGATCGCGGCCGAGGCCGCACGGTGCGGCATGCCCTTCGTCGACCAGCGCTGGCTGGGCGGCATGCTGACCAACTTCAAGACGGTCAAGGGCTCGCTGAAGCGCCTCAAGGACATGCAGGCCCAGATCGAGGCCGGTACCGAAATTCGCATCAAGAAGGAAGCGCTGATGTTCCAGCGTGAACTCGAGAAGCTCGAAAAGGACATCGGCGGCATCCAGAACATGGGCGCACTGCCCGACGCGCTGTTCGTGATCGACGTGGGCTACCACAAGATCGCCATCGCGGAAGCCAACAAGCTGGGCATCCCGGTGGTGGGCATTGTGGACTCCAACCACTCGCCGCTGGGCATCGACTACGTGATCCCGGGCAATGACGACTCGGCGAAGGCCGTGGCGCTGTACGCCCGCGCCGTCGCCGACGCCGTGCTGGAAGGCAAGGCCAACGCCAGCAACGACGTCGTTCAGGCCGTTGCGGCCGAAGGCGACGAGTTCGTGGAAGTCAACGAGGCCGCCTGACCCGGCGCCCCGCCTGCCCGCTGTCGGGTGGGACGAGAAAGGGGCTGCTTCAGCCCCTTTTTCAATGCCCGGGTCGGTCGAGCGCCACCCGGGCGTCCGAGTGCCCTGCTGTCGACCCGGCGCTGACCGGTCGCAAGCCTGAACCCAACGGAGAACACTGAATGCCCGCAATCACCGCAAGCATGGTCGCCGAACTGCGCGCCAAGACCGACGCTCCCATGATGGAGTGCAAGAAGGCCCTGACCGAAGCCGAGGGCGACATGGAGCGCGCCGAAGAGCTGCTGCGCGTCAAGCTCGGCAGCAAGGCCGGCAAGGCCGCCTCGCGCGTCACCGCCGAAGGCGTGATCGCCGCCGCCGTGAGCGGCGCGACCGGCGCGCTGATCGAAGTCAACTGTGAAACCGACTTCGTCTCGAAGAACGATTCCTTCCTGAATTTCGTCAACGCTTGCGCTGCTTTTGTGCGCGACAGCAACCCGGCCGACGTGGCCGCGCTGTCGGCGCTGCCGTACAGCCAGGATGGCTTCGGCCCGACGGTGGAAGACGTGCGCAAGGGCCTGATCGGCAAGATCGGCGAGAACATGTCGATTCGCCGCTTCAAGCGCTACGCCGGCGGCGGTCAACTCGCCAGCTACCTGCACGGCACCCGCATCGGCGTGATCGTCGAATACACCGGTGATGACGTGGCCGCCAAGGACGTGGCCATGCACGTTGCCGCGATGAAGCCCGTCTCCCTGTCGTCGGCCGATGTGCCGGCCGACCTGATCGAGAAGGAGCGCAAGATCGCCGCCGAGAAGGCCGCCGAGTCGGGCAAGCCGGCCGAGATCGTTGCCAAGATGGTCGAAGGCTCGGTGCAGAAGTACCTGAAAGAAGTCAGCCTGTTCAACCAGACCTTCGTGAAGAACGACAAGCAAACGGTCGAGCAGATGCTGAAGGCGGTCAACACCGCCGTGGCCGGCTTCACGCTGTACGTCGTGGGTGAAGGCATCGAGAAGAAGGTGGACGACTTCGCCGCCGAAGTGGCTGCCCAGGTGGCCGCCGCCAAAGGCGCCTGATCCGAGGTGCCGGGGGCGGGCCCAATCCGGCCCGCGCCCGCTAGACTTTGCGTCCCGGCGCGCCACTGCGCCTGGACGCATCACATTGAAGCGAGGACAAGGGACCCTGCATGCCGGCCTACAAGCGCATCCTGCTGAAGCTTTCCGGTGAGGCCCTGATGGGCGACGACGCCTACGGCATCAACCGGGCCACCATCGTGCGCATGGTGCGTGAAGTGCAGGAGGTCACGCAAACCGGCTGCGAGGTGGCCGTGGTCATCGGCGGTGGCAACATCTTCCGCGGCGTGGCCGGCGGATCGGTGGGCATGGACCGGGCCACGGCCGACTACATGGGCATGCTCGCCACCGTGATGAATGCGCTCGCCCTGGCCGACACGATGCGCCAGGAGGGCATGACAGCCCGCGTCATGTCGGCCATCGCGATCGACCAGGTGGTTGAACCCTATGTCCGACCCAAGGCGCTGCAGTACCTCGAAGAAGGCAAGGTCGTCGTCTTTGCTGGTGGCACCGGCAACCCCTTTTTCACCACCGACACCGCGGCCGCCCTGCGCGGCGCCGAGATGGGCGCGGAGATCGTGCTGAAGGCCACCAAAGTGGACGGCGTCTACACCGCCGACCCCAAGAAGGACCCGACGGCCACCCGCTACAGCCGCATCAGCTTCGACGATGCCATCGCGCAGAACCTGCAGGTGCTGGACGCGACGGCGTTTGCGCTGTGCCGCGACCAGAAGCTCCCCATCAAGGTGTTCAGCATCTTCAAGCCCGGCGCGCTCAAGCGCGTGGTGTTGGGTGAAGATGAAGGCACCCTGGTGCATGTCTGACGCATTCGCAGCGCCTCAACCGCCGGCCTCGTGGCCGGCGTCAAGGAAATCACCATGAGCATTGCCGACATCAAGAAGGGCGCCGAACAGAAGATGGCCAAGTCCATCGAGGTGTTCAAGGGCGACTTGCAGAAAATCCGCACGGGCCGTGCACACCCGGGCATCCTCGACCAGGTGCTGGTCGACTACTACGGTTCACCGGTGCCCATCAGCCAGGTGGCCAACGTCAGCCTGATCGATGCGCGCACGCTCAGCGTGCAGCCGTGGGAAAAGGGCATGGCTGGCAAGATCGAACGCGCCATCCGTGAAAGCGAGTTGGGTTTGAACCCGAATGCCCAGGGCGAACTGATCCGCGTGCCCATGCCGGCCCTGACGGAAGAACGCCGCCGCGACCTGACCAAGGTCGTGCGCAGCGCCGGCGAGGACGCCAAGATCGCCGTGCGCAACCTGCGCCGCGACGCCAATGACCACGCCAAGAAGCTGTTGAAGGACAAGCTCATCACGGAAGACGACGAGCGGCGTTCGCTCGACGAAGTGCAGAAGCTCACCGACCGTACCATCGCGGAAATCGACCGCATGATTTCGGCGAAGGAAGCCGAGATCATGGCGGTCTGAGTCGACCCGACCTCGCTCGACGACCCCGACCAGGACCGCACTTTGTCATCCAAAAAGCAGACCGCCGTGCCACGCCATGTGGCCATCGTGATGGACGGCAACGGTCGTTGGGCCAAGAAGCGACTCATGCCCCGCTTTGTGGGCCACACCCAGGGCGTCGACGCCGTCTTGAAGACCGTGCGTGCTTGCGCGGACCGTGGCATCGAGTACCTGACGGTCTTTGCCTTCTCCTCGGAAAACTGGAAGCGCCCCCAGGAGGAAGTCTCCGGCCTGATGGAGCTGGTTCTGGTGGCGGTGTCGAAGTACCTCAGCATGCTGGCCAGCGACGGCGTGCGCATCCGCATCATCGGCGACCGCTCGCAGCTGTCGGACAAGCTGCGCTGCGCCTGGGACGAGGCTGAAATGCTGACCCGCGACAACGCGCGCATCACGCTGTCGGTGGCGTTCAACTATGGCGGCCGCTGGGACGTGGTGCAAGCCTGTCGCCAGGCGATCCGCGATGGCGTTCCCGCCGAGGAGCTCAACGAGGCCCGGTTGAACGATTACATGGCGCTGAGCTACGCGCCAGACCCGGATCTCTTCATTCGCACGGGCGGCGAGGTTCGCATCAGCAACTTTCTGTTGTGGCAGGCGGCTTATTCCGAGTTGGTCTTCACCGATTGCCTGTGGCCCGAGTTTGGCGAGGTCGAGCTGGACGCCGCCTTGACCGAGTACGCCCGCCGCGACCGACGGTTTGGCATGGTCAAGGAAGGCCACAACCTGCCGGCCGAGCCCGCGCAAAGCGCCTGACGATGCTGAAGCAGCGCGTGGTCACCGCGCTGGTGCTGTTGGCACTGTTGCTGCCCTCGCTGTTCGCGGCCTCCCCGTGGCCATTCGCGGTGCTGACGCTGGCGATGATCGCCGCGGCCGGCTGGGAATGGGCTCGCCTGAACGGTCTGCACGGCGCGAACTGCCTGGTGATGGGGGCAGTTCTCGCGGTCGCCTGCATCGCGGCGGCCCAGGCCGGCTGGGTTGAGGCGGCCCCGCGCGCACTGTGGTGGCTCGCGCTCGTGGTTTGGGTCATGGGCGGGGCGTTCACCTTGCGTGCCGGGGTGGTGGGCTGGCCTCAGCGTCACCGCGCGGGTCGCTGGCTGCTGGGCCTGGCTTTGTTGTGGACGGCCTGGCTTGCCTTGGCCAGTGCGCGCCAGGTCGGCATCAACTTCTTGTTGTCGATCTTCTGCATCGTTTGGGTGGCCGATGTGGCCGCCTATTTTGGCGGCCGCGCGTTCGGCCGCCGCAAGTTGGCGCCGGCCATCAGCCCCGGCAAGAGCTGGGAAGGGGTCTACAGCGGCATGGTGGCCACGACCGTGCTGGCGCTGGTCTGGTGGTGGCTGGACCGCTCACAGGCCTGGCCCGCCAGTTGGTTCACCCAGGTGGCATCCCGGTTGGGTTTGGTGGGTCTGGTGCTGGCGGTCGTGTTTCTGGCGGCCATGAGCGTTGTCGGTGACCTGGTGGAATCTCTGGTCAAGCGCAGCGCCGGGGCCAAGGACAGCAGCGGTCTGTTGCCGGGCCATGGCGGTGTGCTCGATCGCATTGACGCGCTGGTGCCCGTGCTGCCGCTGGCGCTGGCCTTGGCGTCGGTGTGACGGCCGATCGATCGTGACGGACTGGAATCAATGGCGATGGTGTCACCGATGAAGTTGCAACAAGTGTGCGTGCTGGGTTCCACCGGATCGATCGGTGTGAACACCCTCGACGTGATCGCACGCCACCCTGACCGCTACGCCGTGTTTGCCCTGACCGCGCACAGTCGGGTCGATGAGCTGCTGGCCCAGTGCCTCGCCTTCAGACCACGTTTTGCCGCGATGCCCGATGCGCCGCTGGCCGCGCGCTTGCGCGAGGGCCTGGCCGCGGCCGGGTCGCGCACCGAGGTGCTCAGCGGTGCCGAGGCCCTGAGCGCGTTGGCCGCCCACCCGGACGTGGACGCCGTGATGGCCGCCATCGTCGGTGCCGCCGGTTTGTCGCCCTGTCTGGCGGCGGCCCGGGCGGGCAAACGCTTGCTGCTGGCCAACAAAGAGGCGCTCGTGGTCGGCGGTCAGTTGTTCATGAACGCGGTCGCCCAAGGCGGCGGCGGCCTGTTGCCCATCGACAGCGAGCATTCGGCGATTTTTCAGTGCCTGCCCGAGGACCGACGCCAGTGGGCATCGCGCATCGACCACATCGTGCTCACCGCCTCGGGCGGCCCGTTTCGAACCCGAGACCCTGCGACCCTGCACGAGGTGACGCCCGACCAGGCCTGTGCCCACCCCAACTGGGCCATGGGTCGGAAGATTTCGGTCGACTCGGCCACGATGATGAACAAAGCGCTGGAAGTGATCGAGGCGCGCTGGTTGTTTGACCTGCGCCCGGAGCAGGTCCGCGTGGTGATTCACCCGCAAAGCATCATCCACTCGATGGTGGTGTGCCGCGACAACTCGGTGCTGGCCCAGATGGGCACGCCCGACATGCGCGTGCCCATCGCCTACGGCCTGTCGTTTCCCGAGCGCATTGAAAGCGGGGCGGGGCAGCTCGACTTTCCGCGTCTGGGCAGCTTCAGCTTCGAAGAGGCCGACGAGCGGCGCTTCCCCGGCCTGTACCTCGCGTGGCATGCGCTTCGCGCCGCGCCTGGCAGCACCGCCGTGCTCAATGCCGCCAACGAGGTGGCCGTGGCGGCCTTTCTGGACGGGCGGATCCGCTTCGACCACATCCACCAGGTGAACCAAGTGACCATCGACCGGGTCCAGCCCAGCGCGGGCGACGCCGACAGCGTCGATGCGCTGCTCGCGCTGGACGCCCGCGCCCGTGATGCCGCCCTTGGCCATGTCAGGACCTTGACCCGATGATCACCACCGTACTCGCTTTCATCCTCACGCTGGGCGTGCTGATCGTGATCCACGAGTACGGTCACTACCGTGTGGCCGTGGCCTGCGGGGTGAAGGTGCTGCGTTTCTCGGTCGGGTTTGGCCGTGTCGTCTGGCGCCGTCAAAGTGGCCCGGACGCCACCGAGTTCGTTCTGTCCGCCTTGCCGTTCGGCGGGTACGTGAAGATGCTCGACGAGCGGGAGGGCGTCGTCGCCCCGCAAGACCGATCGCGGGCGTTCAACCGCAAGCCCCTGTGGCAGCGCGCCGCCATCGTGGCGGCGGGGCCGGCGGCCAACCTGCTGCTGGCCGTGCTGCTGTACGGGGCCGCCCACTGGATCGGCATGGACGAACCCAAGGCCGTGCTGTCGAGCCCGACGCCTGGCAGCGTGGCCGCTCAAGCCGGTGTGCGTGCGGGCGACTGGGTGAAGGCCTACTCGACCGACGGCAGCCGTTGGGAAGACGTCCGTTCGATGACCGACCTGCGCTGGCTGCTGACGCAAAGCGCCTTGCAGGGCGAGAACCTGAGCCTGTCCGTGGCGGGGGCGACCACCCACACCGAACGCAGCGTGCAGCTGAACCTGGCGGGGCTGCAGGTGCGCGACGTGGATGCCGACCTGATGCGCCGAATCGGGATCGGCCAGCCGTACAGCGACCCCGTGCTCGGCGAAGTCAAGGTGGCTGGTCCGGCGCAGCGTGCCGGCCTGCGCGCGGGCGACCGGGTGCTCAGCGTGGACGGCCAGAGCGTGGCCGATGCCGCCAGCCTGCGCGAGTCGATTCGCGCGGCGGCCGCCGACGGCCAGGCCCGACCGATGGCGTGGCAGGTCGAACGCGCCGGCCAGGTGCTGGACATTCGGGTCACGCCGAACGTGGTCACCGACAAGGACCGCAGCGTTGGCCGCATCGAGGCTTTCATCGGCAAGCCGGTCGAAATGGTGACCGTTCGCTACAGCTTCCTCGACGGCCTGAGCCAGGCGGTGACCCGCACATGGGACATGTCGGCCCTGACCGTCAAGATGATGGGGCGGATGCTGATTGGTGAGGCCTCCATCAAGAATCTCTCCGGCCCGCTCACGATTGCCGATTACGCGGGCCAGTCCGTGCGGCTCGGATTGGCCTATTACCTGGGCTTCCTGGCGGTGGTCAGCATCAGCCTCGGCGTGCTGAACCTGCTGCCGTTGCCCATGCTCGACGGAGGGCACCTGATGTATTATCTTTTTGAAGCAGTGACAGGGCGGCCGGTCTCCGAGTTGTGGCTAGACCGGCTGCAACGAGGCGGCGTGGCCATCATGCTCATGATGATGTCGCTGGCCCTTTACAACGATGTGGCCCGCTTGCTGGGCCTGCACTGACCTCCCGCATGCCCTCCCATCCCCGCCTGCCCCGTGTTGCTGCGACGGTTTCGTCGCGCCGTTCCCCATCCGCGAGCGCAAGCACACTGCGCCCCAAGGCCTTGAGCCTTGCGCTGGCCACCGCCTTGTTCGCCCTGCCAGCCACATCGGCCTGGGCGGTTGAGCCTTTCACCTTGAAGGACATTCGCGTTGAGGGCCTGCAGCGCACCGACGCGGGCACTGTGTTCGCGGCCTTGCCGTTCCGTGTGGGTGAAACCTACAACGATGAGAAGGGCGCCGCGGCCTTGCGCGCGCTGTTTGCCACGGGCCTGTTCAAGGACGTGCGCATCGACATCGAAGACGGCGTCGTGGTCGTGATCGTCGACGAGCGTTCGGTGATTGCAAACATCAGCTTTGCCGGCCTGAAAGAGTTCGACAAGGATGTCCTGATCAAGTCACTGAAGGACTTCGGCATCGGCGAAGGCTTGCCTTTCGACAAGGCCCTGGCCGACCGCGCCGAGCAGGAGTTGAAGCGCCAGTACCTGACGCGCAGCCTGTACGGTGCCGAGGTGGTCACCACCGTCACGCCTCAGGAGCGCAACCGCGTCAACGTGACCTTCACGATCAGTGAAGGCGACGCGGCCGCGATCCGCGAGATCCGCATCGTCGGCAACAAGGTGTTCAGCGAAGGCACGCTGAAAGGCCTGTTCGATCTGAACGATGGCAGCTGGTTGAACTGGTACACCAAGGCCAACCGGTACTCGCGCGCCAAGCTCAACGCCGACCTGGAAACCCTGCGGTCGTACTACCTGAACCGAGGCTACCTCGAGTTCAACATCGACTCCACCCAGGTCGCCATTTCGCCGAACAAGCAGAACATCGACATCACGATCAACGTGAGCGAAGGCCAGCCCTACACCGTGACCGCCGTGCGGCTGGAAGGTGATTACCTGGGCAAGGAAGAAGACTTCAAGACCCTGGTGGCGATCAAGCCGGGCGAGCCTTACCGTGCCGAGGCCGTGGCCGAGACCACCCGGGCCTTCACCGAGCGCTTCGGCAGCTTCGGCTTCGCCTTCGCCAAGATCGACGCGCGCCCTGAAATCGACCGGGCGACCGGGCGGGTGGCGCTGGTCCTGGCCGCCGAGCCGCAGCGCCGCGTGTACGTGCGGCGCATCAACGTGGCTGGCAACAGCCGCACGCGTGACGAGGTGATCCGCCGCGAGTTCCGCCAGTTTGAATCGTCCTGGTACGACTCGCGAAAGATCAAGCTCTCACGCGACCGGGTGGACCGGCTGGGCTTCTTCAACGAAGTGAACGTTGAAACCAACGAGGTGCCGGGCACGCAAGACCAGGTGGATTTGACGATCTCCATCAAGGAAAAGCCGACCGGCAACCTGTTGCTGGGCGCGGGCTTTTCCAGCGCTGACAAGCTGTCGCTCACCGCATCGATCAAGCAGGAAAACGTCTTCGGGTCTGGCAACTACCTGGGCGTCGAGGTCAACACCAGCAAGTCGCTGCGCACCATCGTGTTGAGCACCGTCGACCCCTACTTCACCATCGACGGCGTCTCGCGCGCGTTCGACGTGTTCTACCGGACCGTGCGGCCACTGAACAGCCAGGGTGAAGAGTACAAGCTGGTGACCCCAGGCGTGTCCGTGCGTTTCGGCGTGCCGTTCAGCGAGTTCGACACCGTGTTCTTCGGCGTCGGCTATGAGCGCACCGAGATCAAGGGCACCACCGCGCTGCCGAACAACTACTTCCTGTACCGCGAGCTGTTCGGCTCGGTCAGCTCGTCCGTTCCGCTGACCATTGGTTGGACCCGCGACCAGCGCGACAGCGCGCTCGTGCCCACCGTGGGTCGTTACCAGCGCGCCAACTTCGACTGGGGGGTGCTGGGCGACACGCGCTACCTGCGCACCAACCTGCAGTACCAGCAATACTTCCCGATCAGCCGCCGTTTCACGTTGGGCCTGAACGCCGAAGTGGGCATTGGCAAGGGCCTGGGTGGCCGCCCGTACCCCATCTTCAAGAACTTCTACGGCGGCGGCCTGGGCACGGTGCGCGCCTTCGACCAAGGTTCGCTCGGCCCGGTCGACGTGACGGGCGCCTACCTGGGCGGCTCGAAGCGGATCAACCTCAACGCCGAGCTGTACCTGCCGATTCCGGGCACGGGCAACGACCGCACCTTGCGCTGGTTTGTCTACAGCGACGTCGGCAACGTGTGGGGCGATGGGGAGAAGGTCACGGCGGAGAGCCTGCGGGCTTCTGCCGGCCTGGGCTTGAGCTGGGTGTCACCGGTGGGTCCGCTGAAGCTCAGCTACGGGTCGCCGATCCGCAAGCGCCCAGAAGATAGAATCCAACGCCTTCAATTCCAGATCGGGACTGCGTTCTAATGAAAAGCTTTGTGGTGAAGACCTTGGCGGCTTCGGCCCTCGTGCTGGCGGCCGTGGGCGCTCAAGCCCAGGAACTGAAGATCGGCTACGTCAACAGCGACCGCGTGCTCCGCGACGCGGCGCCCGCGAAGGCGGCGCAGAGCAAGCTGGAGGCCGAATTCTCCAAGCGTGAAAAGGACCTTGCCGATCTGGCCAACAAGCTGAAGGCCACCGGCGACAAGCTGGAAAAGGAAGCGCCGACCCTGCCCGAAACCGAGCGCAACCGTCGTCAACGCGACCTGGTCGAGCAGGACCGTGAGTTCCAGCGCAAGCGCCGCGAATTCCAGGAAGACCTGAACCAGCGCAAGAACGAGGAACTGGCCACGGTGGTCGAGCGTGCCAACAAGGTCATCAAGCAGATCTTCGAGTCGGAAAAGTACGACCTGATCATTCAGGAAGCCGTGTTTGCCAGCCCGCGCGTGGACATCACCGACAAGGTGATCAAGGCCCTGAACGCCCAGGGCAAGTGAATCCGTGAGCCCGCGGTTCACGCTGGGTGAAATCGCGGCCGCATTGGCGGCAGATCCCGGCGGTGAACTTCAGGGCGACCCCGGGGCGCCTATCACCCGCATTGGCCCCCTGGACAGCGCCGACGACACCACATTGTCGTTTCTGGTGCAGGGACGCTACCGGGCGCAACTCGCGTCCACCCGCGCCGCCTGCGTGATCACCAGTCCGGCGCTCGCCGGCGAGGCGGCGGGCCGCGGTGCGGTCATCGTCACCCCCGACCCCTACTTGTACTTTGCCAAGTTGACCCAGTGGTGGGCAACGCGGTTGCGGCCGCCCGTGGTGCCGGGCATCCACCCCAGCGCACACGTTCATGCCACGGCGCAGGTGCACCCCACGGCCGTCGTCGGGCCCATGGCGGTGATCGATGCGGAGGCGGTGGTGGGCGAGGGCGCGGTCATCGGTGCCCATTGCGTGCTGGGCCGAGCGGCCCGTGTCGGTCAAGGCACCCGCTTGGCGGCCCGGGTCACCGTGGGCGATGGCTGCACCCTTGGTGCGCGGGGCCTGATCCACAGCGGCGTGGTGATAGGCGCCGACGGTTTCGGTTTTGCGCCGGCCGGCGACCACTGGGAAAAGATCGAGCAGCTCGGTGCTGTGCGCATTGGCGACGACGTGGAGATCGGCGCGAACAGTTGCGTTGACCGCGGCGCCTTGGACGACACGGTCATCGACGACGGCGTCAAGCTCGACAACCTGGTGCAGATCGGCCACAACGTGCGCGTGGGCGCCCACACGGCGATGGCCGGGTGCGTTGGCGTGGCCGGCAGCGCCACCATCGGTCGCCACTGCAGCATCGGGGGCGGGGCCATCGTGCTCGGCCACTTGCAGCTGGCCGACCATGTGAGCATTTCGGCCGCCACCGTGGTCACGCGGTCCATCCGCCAGCCTGGCCTCTACAGCGGGGTGTTTCCCATCGACGACAATGCCGCCTGGGAAAAAAACGCCGCCACCCTGCGGCAGCTGCACAGCCTTCGGGAGCGCCTTCGCGCCCTTGAGCGGCAGCCCGGTGCGGCGCACGACAAGAACACCCCATGACCATGGACATCCACGACATTCTCCGCAAGCTCCCGCACCGCTACCCCATCCTGTTGGTGGACCGGGTGCTCGAGCTGGAGAAAGGCAAGCGCATCCTCGCGCTGAAGAACGTCACCATCAACGAGCCGTACTTCGAAGGCCATTTTCCGCAGCGCCCGGTGATGCCGGGCGTGCTGATGCTGGAGGCGCTGGCGCAGGCCGCTGCCTTGCTGAGCTTCGCGACCATGGACGTGACGCCCGACGACAAGACCGTCTACTACTTCGCCGGCATCGATGCCGCGCGCTTCAAGCGGCCGGTCGAGCCGGGCGACCAATTGTTGCTGGACGTGGAACTGGACCGGCACAAGGCCGGCATTTACAAGTACCGGGCCAAAGCCCGCGTGGGCGATGCGCTGGCCGTTGAGGCCGAGCTGATGTGCACGATGCGCCGCGTGGCTTGATCGGTCGCCGTCACTGTCGCCGCGACGCGCCGCCATGACCCATATCCATCCAACCGCCCTGGTCAGCCCGGGCGCTGAGCTGGCCGACGATGTGCACGTGGGCGCCTACAGCCTCATCGGGCCGCAGGTGCGCATTGGCAGCGGCACCACGGTGGGCCCCCACTGCGTGATCGAAGGCCGCACCACCATCGGCCGGGACAACCGGATCTTCCAGTTCTGTTCGCTGGGCGCTGCGCCGCAGGACAAGAAGTACGCCGGCGAGCCCACGGAGCTGCACATTGGCGAGCGCAACACCATCCGCGAGTTCTGCACCTTCAACCTTGGCACCGCGCAAGACGGCGGCGTGACGCGGGTGGGCGATGACAACTGGGTGATGGCCTATGTGCACCTTGCGCATGACGTGCAGTTGGGGTCGCAAACCATCCTGGCCAACAACGCGACCCTCGCCGGTCATGTGCAGGTGGGCGACTGGGCCATCATCGGCGGGCTGACCGGCGTGCACCAGTTTTGCAAGGTGGGGGCGCACGCCATCGTCGGCTTTCAGGGCCATGTGTCGCAGGACGTGCCACCGTACATGACGGTCGCCGGCCACCCGCTGGCCGTGCACGGCATCAACGCCGAAGGCCTGCGCCGACGCGGGTTTTCGGCGGACCGCATCGCGCGCATCAAGCAAATGCACCGGTTGCTGTACCGCGACGGCCTGACCTTGGCGAAGGCGATCGAGGCGATCGCGGCGCTGCCGGCCGACGATGAAGCGTCGCAGGCCGACCGCGCCGTGATGCAGGCCTTCCTCGCCGCGGCCCACCGCGGCATCGTTCGTTAGACACCGCCGCGGTGGCGCCGATGACCTTAACCACCCCGCGCCTGGCGATGGTGGCTGGCGAAGCCTCGGGCGACCTGCTCGCCGGCCTGTTGCTGGGGGGCTTGCGCGCGCGCTGGCCCGATTTGCGCGGCGTCGGCATTGGCGGGCCGCGCATGGCAGCCCACGGCTTTGACGCCTGGTGGCCTCACGACAAGCTCGCGGTGCGAGGCTACGTCGAGGTGCTGCGGCATTACCGTGAGATCCTGGGCATCCGCAACGCCTTGCGCGACCGCCTGTTGAGCGATCGACCCGACGCCTTCATCGGCGTCGACGCCCCGGACTTCAACCTGGACCTCGAGTGGCAGCTCAAGCAGCGCGGCATCAAGACCGTGCACTTCGTGAGCCCATCGATCTGGGCCTGGCGGGGCGAGCGCATCACCAAGATCGGCCGGGCCGTCGACCATGTGCTGTGCATCTTTCCGTTCGAGCCCGCGCTTTACGAGACCCATGGCATCCCGGCCAGCTACGTGGGCCATCCCTTGGCCGATGCCATTCCCCTGACGCCGCCGCGTGAGGCCGCCCGGCAGGCCCTGGGCTTGGCGCCCGACGACACCGTCGTGGCGCTGTTGCCCGGCAGCCGCCGCTCGGAGGTTCAATACATCGGTGAACGCTTGGTCCTGGCCGCTGCCTTGATGCACCGCGCGCGCCCGGGACTGCGCTTTGTGCTGCCGGTGGCGCCGGGCCTGCGCGGCCTGGTGGACCCCATCCTCGCTGGCGCCGGCCGCGGCGTGCCGATCCAGGTGCTGGACGGTCGGTCGCACGAGGCGCTGGCCGCGTGCGACCTGACGCTGGTGGCCAGCGGCACCGCCACGCTGGAGGCGGCCCTGTTCAAGTGCCCGATGGTCATCGTCTACGCGATGAACGGGCTGAGCTGGCAAATGATGAAGCGCATGAAGTACCAGCCCTGGGTGGGCCTGCCCAACATCTTGTTGCAGGACTTCGCGGTGCCGGAGTTGCTCCAGCGCGACGCCACGCCGCAGCGCATCGCCCAGGCGGGCCTCGTCTGGCTGGACGACCCCGCGGCCTGCGCCCGCCTGGCGGCGCGTTTCGACGCGCTGCACCACAGCCTGCGGCGCAACACGGCCCAGGCGGCCACCCAGGTGATCGAGGCCGTCCTTGCCGCGTAGACCGTCGCTCGCCGACGCCGTCCCGCAGCAGCTGGGCCTGTGCTGGGACCGCTCGGGCCTCATCGCCGGCGTGGACGAGGCCGGCCGCGGCCCGCTGGCCGGCCCGGTGGTTGCCGCGGCGGTGGTGCTGGACGAGGCCCAGCCCATCGCCGGCCTGCGCGACTCCAAACAGCTCAGCGCCGCGCGCCGAGCGGCCTTGTACGACGAGGTGCGCGCCAAGGCGCTGTGCTGCTGCATTGCCGAGGCCAGCGTCGACGAGATCGACGCGCTCAACATCCTGCAGGCCACGATGCTGGCGATGCGCCGCGCCGTGCACGGCCTGCGCCTGCGCCCGCAGAAGGTGTTGGTGGACGGCAACCGCCTGCCGTCGCTCGACGTGCCGGCCGAGGCCATCGTCAAGGGCGATACCAAGGTGCAGGCGATCTCCGCGGCGTCGATCCTGGCAAAGGTGCACCGTGATCGCTTGTGCGATGAGCTGGCGCGGCGCTTTCCCGAGTACGGGTTCGCGGTGCACAAGGGCTACCCGACCGCGGCCCATCTGCAGGCCCTTCGGCAACACGGCGCTTGCGTGGCGCACCGCCGAAGTTTTGCGCCGGTGGCCGCGGTGCTGATGGGGTCAAACTGACCGTGAACCGATGACCGCTTCCCCGTCCACGCCCGTGCGCATCACGTCCCGCAGCAACCCACTCGTTCAGCGGCTGCGCAGGCTCGCCCAGGACCCGGCGGCCTACCGGCAGCACGGCGAGGTGTGGGTGGAGGGCGAGCACCTGTGCGCTGAGGTGGTTCAGTGCCGCCAGCCGGTCGGTACCGCGGTGGTCACGGAGTCGGCCTGGCAGGTGCCTGCACTGCAGCGCTTGAGCGCTGCCGCACTGCAAGTGGTGGTGGTGGCCGACGCCGTCATGGCGCTGGTCAGCGCCCTGGAGTCGCCACCCCCGCTGGCCTTTGTGCTGCCGTGGGGGGGTGCCGGCGCGGTGCAGCCCGGCCTGGACACGGTGGTCCTGGACCGCCTGCAAGACGCCGGCAATGTGGGCACCGTCCTGCGCAGCGCGGCCGCGTTCGGGGTGAGGCAAGTGGTGGCCATGAAGGGCTGTGCGGCCCTGTGGTCGCCCAAGGTGCTGCGCGCCGGCATGGGCGCGCATTGGCGCTTGCAGTTGGTGGAGCAGGCGTCCGACCATGACCTCGACCGCCTGGCCGTGCCGCTGATCGCCACCAGCTCGCACGCGCCGCAGGCGCTGACCGACCAAGCTTTGCCATCGCCCTGCGCCTGGGCCCTGGGTCATGAGGGACAGGGCCTGTCCGCGGCGTTGCAGGCGCGTTGCCACCTGAGCCTGCGCATTCCTCAGCCTGGCGGCTTGGAGTCCTTGAACGTGGCCGCGGCCGCCACCGTGTGCTTCTACGAGGCCGCGCGGCAGCGCCTGTCCGCGCACGGCTGAGGCCGTTGCTGCGCGCGCCGCGCCCCGTTCACTGAAACAGCGTCAGCATGCGCTCCAGCGCCGCGGTGAACGGCGTGGCCATCATGGGCAACGTGGCCAGGATGCCCAGCAAGCCGACGCTGACCGTGATGGGAAAGCCGATGGAGAAGATCTGCAGCTGCTGCGCCACCCTCGAAATCACGCCCAGCACCAGGTTCGTGAACAGCAGCATGGCCACCATCGGCATCGCGATCCAAAGCCCGAGGCGGAAGATCTCCGCCCCCCACACTTGGGGCTGCACCGCGCGCAGGAAGGCAAAGGGCTCGGGGCCGACCGGAAAGGCGTTGAAGCTCTGTACCACCGCGGCGATCATCAGCAGGTGGCCGTTGATGACGATGAACAGCCAGCTCACGCAGATGCCGTAGAAGCGGCTCACGGCGGTGGTCTGACCGCCACTGGCCGGGTCGAAGAAGCCAGCGAAGTTCATGCCCATCTGCAGCCCGGTCAGCTCGCCGGCGAGCTCGATGGCGGTGAAGACAATGCGCACCGCGAAGCCCATGGAGATGCCGATCAGCAACTGTTGGAGCACCAACAGCAAGGCCGCGGCCGAGTCCAGCGGCACCACGGGCATCGGCGGCAGCGAGGCCTGTGCGCAGAACGTGATCAGAAAGGCGAGGGCCACGCGGTAGCGGGCGGGCACCTGGCGCTGGGCGATGACCGGCATGGTGCCGAACAGGGCCAGCACCCGCAGAAAGGGCCAAAGCAGCGGGCTCACCCACTCGAGGAGCTGGGCTTCGGTGAAGGTCAACATGGCTGGGCTCGATGCTGGCGCCCCACGGTGCGGGCGCCGTGGCTCAGCCGACCACCGTCGGGATCATTTGCAGCATGCGCTGCAGGTAATCGACCAGCGTGCTGAGCATCCACGGGCCGGCCAGGCCCAGCATCGCCACCGCGGCGAGGATCTTGGGCACGAAGGACAGCGTGGCCTCATGAATCTGCGTGGCCGCCTGGAAGATGCTGACCAGCAGGCCCACGCCCATCACCGTGACCAGCACGGGGGCGGCCACGGTGAGCAGCATGTACAGGCCTTGCTGGCCGAAGGTGAGGACTTGTTGGGGATCCATGGGGCGGGGCGCGGTCGGGGCGCGTTGAAGGTCGATGCGGGCGCTTGAAGGGTCAGGTCGCGAAGCTCGCGGCCAGTGAGCCGAGCAGCAGGTTCCAGCCATCGGCCAGCACGAACAGCATCAGCTTGAAGGGCAGTGCCACCAGCACCGGGCTCAACATCATCATGCCCAGGCTCATCAGCACACTGGCCACGATCATGTCGATGATCAGGAAAGGGATGAAGATGAGAAAGCCGATCTGGAAGGCGCTTTTCAACTCACTGGTCACGAAGGCCGGCACCAGCACCTTGAAGGGCACGTCCGCGGCCTTCACCGAGGGGTCGATCTTGGCCAGCTTGGCGAACAGGCTGACGTCGGCCTGGCGGGTTTGCTTGAGCATGAACTCGCGCATCGGCACCTCGCCGCGCTGCAGGGCTTCGCTGAAGCTGATGCGGTTCTCGGCGTAGGGCTGGTAGGCCTCGGCGTAGACCTTGTCGATCGTCGGCCCCATCACGAAGAAGGTCAGGAACAGGCTCAGGCCGACGATCACCTGGTTGGGCGGCGCCGCCTGCGTGCCGATGGCCTGGCGCATCAGGCCGAGCACGATGACGATGCGGGTGAAGCTGGTCATCAGCAGCATCACGGCCGGCAGGAAGCTCAGCGCCGTGAAGAACAGCAGGGTCTGGATCGGCACCGAGTAGTTGGTGCCGCCCGGGCCCTGGGCCACCATCAGCGGCAGGCCGGCGCCCGCGGTCGATTGCGCGATGGCGAGGCTGCCGGTGGCGGCCAGGGCCAGGCCCGCCGCGGCCTTGAGGGCGCGGCGCGGGGTCAGCAGGGCGGTCATTGGGGGCGTCCCGGGGTGCGCAGCTTGCCCAGCATCTGGGCGAAGG
>CALRPU020000019.1:0-105239 GCA_943370175.1 Hydrogenophaga intermedia
AACATCCGTTCGGTGTCGGGCGACGAGCGTGACATGGTCCTGGGCGTGATCGGTTTCCGCAACCGCGCTGCCCAAGCGTCGGACCGTCTGTTCCTGTCTGACTTCTACGGCTTCACCTCGCCGGTTGGCCGCGCTTTCGCAACGGGCGACTTCTCGACCCCGGCCAACCCGAACGTGCTGGGTGGTGTGGACATCAACAACTCGGGTGCCCTGCCGGCCGTCCGCGTGACCGCCGCCTACAGCGGTGGTTTCGCCACCGGCGCTGCGTTCCGTTTGGTTGATCTGGCTGCTCAGCCAGCAGGCCGTCAAACCTGCGCTGCGGCTGTGGCCGACAACGCCGGTGTGGTGGTGACCCGCTCGGCCGACACCGGCTCGACCTTCAACATCGACCTGACCCACGCGCAACTCGTGACCGCCGCTGGCGCGAACGCCACGCTGCAGGGCCGCGATTTCACGGTGTGCTACAACATCCCAGGCACGACGACGGTTCCGTCGCTGCGCTTCGGCACCGTGACCGCCACGCTGTTCAAGGACGACTCGACCGAGCAAACGCTGACCAGCTGCCCGAGCACCTTCTCGGGTCTGTCGGGCGGCGTGAAGATCGACGTTCGCAACTTCGCGATGTCCTACGCTTCGGGCTCGGCCGGTTCGTCGATCTACGGCATCCTGCGCATCATCAACAACAGCGAAACCGATCCGGCTCGCGTTGACGCCCAGTACATCTGGAACGACGGCGCCTACGGCAACTGGGGCACGCTGATCAACAACCTGCCCCCGCGTGGCGCAGCGTACGTGACCGACTCGCAAGTCGCCGCCGCGCTGACGACCGCTCCGAGCGCAGCTCCTGTGGTTGGTGGCGTTGCCGCCTACCCGATCCGTGCTGGTGTGCCGACCGACGCGCTGATGAAGGCCAACAACCCGGCCATCAACGGCACGGGCACGGTCAATGGCCGTGGTCTGATCGATCTGCAAGGTGCCAACAGCATCCGCCTGCGCATCTCGGCCGACGTGTCGACCCTGCGTGTTCAGAACTACATCTACGACACGAGCGCCAAGGCGCTGGTCGAGGTGTCGAGCTCGCAAGGTGCTGACTTCGTTAACATCGAGTCGTCGAACCGCGACCACATCGACCAAGACGCCCAGACCGACATCAAGAAGTAAAGTCTGTCTTCAGCTTGGTGATCCTGGCCCACCGCCTCGGTGGTGGGCCCCAGAGGGAAAGCGGCTTCGCTTTCCCTTTTTTGTTTTTTGTGGTCCGCTGGCAGACATGCGAAAACTGTTCCTCCCCGTCGCTGCTTTGATGGTTGCCGCCACATGGCAAAACGCAGCAGCTCAGGCTGCTTTCCCTCCGCCAGCGGTGGTCAATGCGCCCTCTGTGCAGGCCGCGGCGGCAGCCATTGGTGCGGCCCAGCCCATCGGATCCGGTCATTTGTTGCTCGACTTGCCCGAGGTGGCGGTGTCGGGCACGGTCAAGGGGCTGGCACGGAGCCTCGTGCCCGGCACCACCCTCATTTACGTGTTTCGGTCCATTCCCGCGGTGCCCAAGGCACCGAAAAAGCCCGCGACCAACGCCACCATGCAGGCCGTTGGCAAGCCAGGCGATCGAACGACCGCCGGGGCCAAGTCCGTTCCGGCCCCCGCCTTGCCGCCGCCAGCGCCGACGGTGCTGGTTGCTGCCAAGCAGGTGGCGGCCAACGAGGACCCCAGCCTGCCCATCGAGTTTGAGTTCGGCGCCCGCGAGTCGTATTCCATGTTTGCCTTTGCCCAGGGAAAATGGTTTGTCACGGGCCGGGAAATCAAGCCCGCGACCCTGCTGACGCCGGGTTCGCCCAACCCGCAGTGATTCCGTGAATCCCGGAAAGGCATGACTTTGCAGCTCGACATCCTCAGTGCACGCCCAGTCGCCGCTGGCGGCACCGCCGTGCGTTCCTCCGCTGACGCCGCCCGGCCAGCAGCGATCTCCTCCGCCCCCAGGCTTGACCAAGACGCGTTCCTCGCGCACCTGCTCGAAGCCCGAAGCATCTCGGAGGAATCGGCGAGTCGGGCCCGAACCCTCTGGGCTCAAAACCAGTTGCCCGTCGTGGCGGGCTTGCTGCGTTTGAACGCCATTGCCGAGGCGCCCTTGTATGCGGCCTACGCCGCCCACCTTCAAGTGCGCTTGTTGACCAGCCCCGACGCCGCGGCCGACCGCCTGACCGAATTGGTTCGCGATGGCGCCGCCAGGCTGGGCCTGGCGGTCAGCTGGTTGCGGCTCAAGGGCGTGGTGCTGTTCGAGGACGAGGCGGGTTGGCATGTGGCCTTCCGCGACGCGCCCGGCGACGAAGTGACGGCGTTGGTGCGCCAGGCCGCGCGCAAAGTCGCCGCCACCTTTGATTGGGCGGTGGTGCCGCCGTCGCTGTACGACCGCATCACGCGGCCAAGCCAGCAGGCCGTGTCTGCCTTGGAGGCCAACGCCGATCTGAAGGCTTTGCGCGAGCTCGCCGAAGAGGGCCCGACGATCGAGCTCGTCAACGCGATCTTGTCGCAGGCCGTCACTCAGCGCGCCTCGGACGTGCACATCGAGCCCGAAGACACCGAGTTCGTCGTTCGCGTGCGCGTCGACGGCGACATGCTGGTGCAGTCGCGCCAACCGCGCAGCCGCTTCGATGCGGTGACCTGCCGGGTCAAGATCCTCGCGGACCTCGACATCGCCGAGAAGCGCCTGCCGCAGGACGGCCGAATCAACGCCCGCGTGAACGGCGAGAGTTTTGACATCCGCGTGTCCGTGTTGCCTGGTGCACTCGGTGAGTCCACCGTGCTTCGCTTGCTGCGTCAGGAGCGCAAGCCCGCGCGCCTTGAAGACCTCGGCATGAGCGCAGCCCAGGCCAGCTTGTACGAGCGCTGGGCACGCCTCGCCAACGGCATTGTGCTGGTGACCGGTCCCACCGGCTCGGGCAAGAGCACCACGCTCTACACCGGGCTTGAGCTCGCCAATGACCGCAGCAAGAAGATCATCACCGTCGAAGATCCGGTGGAGTACAAGATCCGCGGCATCACCCAGCTGCAGGTCAACAGCGACATCGGCTTCACCTTTGCTGGGGCGTTGCGCAGCATCTTGCGGCACGACCCCGACATCATTTTCGTCGGCGAGATCCGTGACGAGGAAACCGCGCGCATCGCCATCCAGGCGTCGCTGACGGGCCACATGGTGCTGTCCACCCTGCACACCAACAGCGCGATCGGCGCCGTCACGCGATTGATCGACATGGGCATCGAGCCCTTCTTGATCGCGGCCAGCGTGCGCGGGTTGATGGCGCAGCGGCTGGTTCGGCGGCTTTGCGACTGGTGCGCCGTCCGCGACGACGCGCCAGACGATGCCACCGGCGAGTACCTCGCCAAGTGGGCGCGCGCCCACCCAAGCGAGATCGCCGAGCCGCACCAACCCGTCGGTTGCGCCCACTGCGCTGGCACGGGCTATTTCGGCCGCTTCGCCATTTACGACCTCGTCGAAGTCGACCGCGACATGGCCCATCTGATCACCCACCGGGCCAGTGAATCAGAGCTGGCGCGCGCCGTGATGAAGGACGGCGGTGCGGGTCTGCTTGCCAGCGGCATCGCCCACGTTGCGAATGGCAAGACCACGCTGGCTGAGGTTTTAAGGGCCACCGGCGAGGCAGAAAACTGAGCGCCTCGCGACTCAATCCGGCTGCAAGCGACGCTGATGGTCCCATCGGCGTTTTTGTTCATGTGGCCACAATCGGGGCCTACCAAACGATCTTGGACGAGGTGGTGAACGCCTTGTCCGCCAGTCGGCTCTTCCCGTTGATCGACTGCATCTGCATCCACGTCGTGGGAGACGGTCCACTTCAGACGCCTGCCAAGATCGAAAAAATCCGAGTGGTGCGGGCTTCCCCTGATGTGGCGGTGTTTGAACGACCCACGTTGGAAGCGATGTGGGCCTATTCGCGCGACTTTCCCTCGGCAAGGGTGCTGTATCTGAACTGCCTTGGTGGTCGTTACCAAGGCGAGGACGCGGCCAACCGGGCCGAATGGCGCCGCATGTTGTATTTCGTCTTGATCGAGCGCCACGCCGACGCGCTGTCCGAGCTTCTGCGCGCAGACTGCTGTGGCGTGGAGTGGTGCAAGTGGCCACTGCCTCACCTGACGAGCAACAACTGGTGGGCGCGCGCCTCGCACCTGGCCGCCTTGCCAGCGCCCAAGATGGCGGAAGCGAGGTTGATGGGGTTGGATTTGAGGCGATTCGGTCGCCACTGGTCCCTGGCTGAGGTGAAACGACGGCATGCCTGTGAGTTGTGGATCGGCATGCGCGACGGTGTCGCGGCGCGCAGCTTGTTTCCGCTGTCTCGAACGGGTCTCCCGCGCTCGCCCTATGGCGTGGTGCCATGGTGGGAACTGCGTCGCGTTCCCTGGGAGTCTTTGGCCAGGCGACAACACGAACTGGGCATTGAAAAGCCTGCACTCGCCGCCCTGGGCACGCGCATCCGCGTGCATGCAACCTATGGTGTTCGACAGTTCCTGCGGAATTGTCGAAGCACCGTTGCCCGGTCGGCAGCCCTGATCCGTCGCCAGATGTCGCCATGACCAGCTACCGCGCCGAGATTGACGGATTGCGCGCCGTCGCCGTGTTGGCCGTTTTGAGTTCGCACGCCGGTGTGCCGGGACTTTCCGGCGGATTTGTTGGCGTCGACGTGTTTTTCGTCATCAGCGGCTACCTCATTTGTAGTCTGCTCTTGAAGGAGTTGCGCGATGGACGACTGTCGTTGCCGCGCTTCGTCGAGCGTCGCGTTCGACGCCTTCTGCCGGCTTTGCTGCTGGTGTTGCTTTGCTGTTGGCCTGCCGCTTGGGTGATTTTGGTCCCGCAGGACTTCGTGGCCTTTTCCAAGTCCGTGTTGGCCACGCTGGGGCTGTCAAGCAATGTCTACTTTTGGCGCAGCACCGGGTACTTCGGATTGGAAGGCGAGCTTCAACCGTTGCTTCATGTCTGGAGCCTCTCGGTGGAAGAGCAGTTCTACTTGATTTTTCCCGCGGCGCTGGCCTTGGCCTGGCGCTTCCGTTCAGGCACTCAAACGACACGATGCTTGTTCATTGCCATGCTTCTCAGCCTGGGCCTGGCCGCTTGGGGGTCGGAAGCACACCCTGTTGCAGCGTTCTACCTTCTTCCCACGAGGGCGTGGGAACTGCTGGCCGGTGCGGCGCTGGCGCAGCTCGAGCACAAGGGAAACTGGTCGCCGTCGCAGCGCTGTCGGCAGTGGGGTTCTGCGTTGGGGCTTGCACTGATCTTGGCGGCGATCACTGGCTTCGACCGGTATGTTCGCACCCCTGGTCCGTGGGCCTTGTTGCCTGTGGCCGGTTCTTTGCTGATCATTGCTTGCGCAAGCCCTGAAACGTGGGTGGCCCGTGCGCTTTCCACCCCACCCATGGTCTGGGTCGGGCTCATCAGCTATTCGGCCTATCTCTGGCATCAGCCCCTTTTCGCGTTTGCCCGTCAGTGGAGTGACCGCCCGCCATCGGCATGGCATCTGGCGCTGCTGATCGCCCTCAGTCTGGGCTTGGCTCACCTCACCTGGCGGTGGGTGGAGCGTCCCTGGCGCAACCCGGATGTGGTGGGTCGGAGAACCTTGCTGTTTGGCGTCGGATGGGCCGCATGCACCTTGGGAGCGTTCTCTGCGGCGACTTGGCAGACACAAGGCTTCGAGCAGCGTTTCACGCCGGCGCAGCGCTCGGTTTTGGCCTACCTGAACTACCCGTTCGCTCTTCCCTATCTTGAAGGCAAGTGCTTTGTATCGGCGCGTCACTTGCGCGACGACGCCGGGTCCGCGTTCACCGCGTGTTGGGATGCCCAAGCCCGAGCCCATTTGGCGGTGTGGGGCGACTCCCACGCCGCGGCGCTCGCTTCCGGTCTGCGCACCCGCTCACCAGGCTTGGCGCAATTCACCACGGGAGGCTGCCCTCCACTGACCCAGGTGAACCAACGCATGTTCCCCGAGTGCAACGGCGCGAATGCCGCAGCCCTTCAGCAGTTGGCGCATTTGCAGCCACGGCATCTGCTGATGCACGCCAACTGGCTCAACTACCCGGGCATTGACGTGAAGGCCGAGCTCGACCGGACCTTGATCGAATTGCAACGCCGCCTGCCGCAAACCACGGTGGTTCTGGTCGGCATGGCCCCTCAGTGGTACCCGAGCCTGCCCGTTCAATTGGTTCGTCAGCATCAGGCCTTGGTCGATGGTGCCCGAATGCCCATGCCCCAGCACCCGTCACTCGCCCGCCTGGATGACCGTTTGTTTGCCGTGGCGCGTCGCCACGGTGTCCTGACTCACTCGTTGCTGGATGCCCTGTGTGAAGGCGACACTTGCCGCGCCGTGACGACCTGGAAAGGCCTGGCCGCACCTGTTGCCTGGGACTATGGCCACATGACCGAAGCGGGCGCGGCATGGGTCGCGCCCGGCGTCATGGCGCGCTTGTCCTCGGCGTCAACACGGTCGATGCCGTCGATGCCTTCGATGCCGTCAGCAAGCGCACCGCGGTAGAGGCAACGTCGGCGGATTCCACCCCACGCAGGCAGTCCATCGTCTCGCAGCCGGCGGTTCGGCCGCACGGTGAGCAAGGCACCGGCTTCATGTGGACCACGCTGTGATCGTTTTGCTGAAGCCACACGCTCAGATCGTGGATGCCCGCGGCGATGCAGATGCGAGGTCGATTCAAGGCCGCCCCCAGGTGTGTGGCCGCCGAGTCGTGGGAAATCAGCAGCCGACTGCCGTGTATCGCGGCGAGCAGTTCGCCCCACACCAGTTGCCCCGACACATTGAACGTCCCGTGGCAGGCGGCGGACACGTCGTGGCAAATGCGTTCCTCGGCCGCACCCTGGCCCAGCAGCACGACCGGCCAGCCCAGCGCTTGCAGTTGCGCCACCAATTCACCCCATGCCGACGATGACCATCGGCGGCGGGCAACATGCGCACCAACGTGCACGGCAACGTAGGCCTCAGGCACGCCAAGCTCAAGTCGGCGCTGGCGCCACCGGGCTGCCATGGCGGGCGAAACGCACAAGTTCGGCGCCAACGCCGCCAGCGTTGCGTCGTCCAGATCGAGCAGCCGCAGCAAGCGTCGATGGCGCTCGATTTCGCTGACGACCATCCCGTCGTCGTGCATGGCCTGGGTCAGCCAAGAGCCAAAGCCGGCACTGCTCCAGCCGACGATGTGCGGCACACCGATCTGGTGCAGCAGCGGGATGCTGTTCGGAAAGTGAGCGCGCAGGTCGATTGCCAAGTCGTACGCCACAAGCGTCAGTTCTCGCGCCGCCTCACGGCGGGAGGCGACGTGCCGTCTGAGCCGAGCCGGCCAGCTCTCCCTGCGCCGATTGAGGTGCCAATGCTCTACGGTGTGAATTCGCGACACGCCTTGCATGCCGTCGAATACGGCGATCGAGCCGGGATGCACCAGCACACCGAACTCGGCCTCGGGGTATTGGTGAATCAGCGCCTGGACCGCAGCGCTGGACAAGATCGCATCGCCCAGGTGGGCCTGGTCGCAGACGAGGATCTTCCGCAGTCGCGTGCGATCTGGCAGCGGCGCGGCCACCTGAGCCTGCCGCGTCCGAGCCAGCACAGCATCGATCACGGAGAGGACAAGCTTCAGCGTGCGGCTGTAGGTGGCGTAGTGCATGGGCGCGCTCCGTAGCGCGGTGGTCCGGTGCGTGTCACGGTGTGTGCGGATTCATCAGGCGCTGAGCTTGACGGCAGTGAAGACGTCGCCGCCCACGATCAAGGCGTCGGGTCGCTCCACGCGGTCGAAGGTGGTGTGAAAGCCGATCGCATCGAGCTTGGCCTTCAGGCTCCGCCCGAAGATCCGGTACGCCAGGACGCCGCCCGTCAGGGGGTCGCCATGAATGTGCGGCTCGCACAAGTGACGATCTGTGACGCCGCTGGTGTCGACCAGCACGACGTCATCCGCCTCGTCCTCGAGGTACGGCAGGTTGAAGACATAGACGCCGCCCGCTGCGAGCACCCGGTGGATCTCATGGTGGGCGCGATCCACGTCGCGGACATGTTCCATCACGTCCGAAGTCAACACAATGTCAAAGCTGGCGTCGGCGAAGGACACCGCTTGGAGGTCGATGTTGAAATAGTGCGGTGCCATTTCGGCTCCCCATGGCACGGTGGGCACGTAACTGCATCGGACGTAGCCTTCGCAGTCGCGCAGCAGCAGGCTGATCGCGCCGAAGTTGTCCGTGTCGAGGATCCTGACCGAGCCGAGGCCCTTGCGCTTCAACGCCGCAATGCTCTGTGCGGCGATGCCAAAGCGGGTCTTCAGGACGTCCAGCAGTTTCACCGCAAGGGTGCGTTGCCGCATCGATGCAAAGCAAGACTTGCACTGCAAGGTCTCTCGCAGCATGTCAATGCGGTGCAGCTGACGCAAGCGCCGATTGGGAAAGTCAAACAGCGCTTTGGTGCGGACCCCGCAGATCGGGCAGTCGAAGGCATGCTGGCGATAGGCGAAGGCCAGCCGAAGATTGGCCAGGTTCAGGCGCTCCCCCAAGGGCTCGCGATGCGTCACCGAGGACTTGAGGATGCGCAGCAGGTTTCGGCGGTGCGAGTTCGGCGGAAGGACAAAGTTGGTCAATGTTCGGATCATGATGGGAGCGCATCGGCAAATGCTTTGTACTCATTCAACAGGGACATGCCATGGATGCTGTCGGGTTCCAGCACATTGCCTTCGGCCCACTCGTTCCAGGACTTCACCAGGATCACTGGCGGCGGAGGGCGCCCATCCAACTCGGCACGGATGTCTTGCAGGTGCCGCCGGAACGCTGCGGCGTCCAGTCCGTCAACGATGACGCCGTTTCTGCCATGGCGTGGGGTCGTGTCCCACCCGGTGAACACCGTGTGCAGCAAACCACGCCGAGTCGCGGTGGAGGCCACGCCCTTCAACAGCCGATCAAAGTTGAAACGTTGGGGGGAGGGCTGCCGTCCCAGCCTTCGCAGCAGAGTCTTGGCCAGCACGACCGGCCGAGTCACGTGACGATTCTCCCAAAGTCCTGACGTGCAGCTGCAAGCGTCGAAGCCTGGCGGGTGGGGCGCATTGCTGCGAGGCAGGTCGGCGATCAGGTACAGGCCTTTCAGGCCATGCGCGCTCGCCAGCCGTCGCCAAGTGGTGATGAACACGTCCAGGTCCGGGACCAAGTGAGGTCGGTAGACGAAGAACACCGGTCGTCCATCGACCTTCACGTATTGAGGCGACACAAGGTGCGGCAGTGAGCGCTGAAAGTAGCGTTCATAGTCGGCGGCACCCAGGTAGCGCTGCCGCATCAACAACCTGCCGCTGCGCTTGTCTGTCCAATCGTGGTTGGCCCATGCCAAGGCATGGGGCACGTCCGAGCCTTGCGCCAGGCGCAAGTCAATCGGCTTGTTCAGCAGCTGTACCCCGTCCCCGAACCAGTAGTCCCAAAACAGGAAGGCGTCGACGCCGTGTTCGCGCGCCAGCTTGCTTTGACCGACCAGGACACCGGGGTCCAGCAAGTTGTAGCAACCCCATGGCGCCACCGGCCAGCGAATGCGATGCTGTGCCTGCGACGGTTGCCATTTCGCCAACTGGGTCCATTCGGTGAAGCCCGGGCCCCACCAGAGGTCATTTTCCGGAATGGCGTGGAACTGGGGCAGGAAAAATGCCAGGGACAGCGGCCTCGTCATCGGGGTCTCGGCCTCACATCAGTGCGCGGTAAAGCGCCACCGTGGCTTCGCGCATGACGTCGATGCTGAATTCGCTGCGCACCCACTCTCGCGCGCTTTGTCCCATGCGGGAGCGCAAGGCTGCGTCGCCGACCAATTGGTCGATGGCGTCCGCCAGCGCCGCCTCGTTTCGCGGTGCGGTGACGAGACTGGTCTCGTTTTTTCGATTGAGGAAGTTCACCCCGTTGTTCAGTTCGCACACGATGGTCGGCTTTCCGAAGCCCATGGCCTCTGCCGTGGCAATGCCGAACGCTTCAGATTGCTCGATCGAAGGCTGGCAGAACACGTCGCATCGACGCAAAGCCGTTGCCAAAGTCACCATGTCGACTCTGCCCAGGATTCGCACCCGATGGTCCAGTCGCATGTCCCTAACCTGTCTGCGCAATTGCGCGCCCAGCGGCCCGGTTCCAATCATCAACAACACCGCGTCATGGCGCGCCATCGACATGGCTTTGATCAGATGGCTGTAGCCCTTGTAATGGACTTGCCGGCCGACGGACAACAGAACAGGTCGGCCCCGCGCCCATTCATCGAAGGACGCAAGCAGCTCGGGCCGCGGGGTCAGTTGGTCGAGGCGGTCGAAGTCAACCCCGATCGGAATGTGAACGAGCTTGGACTCGATGTTCGGGATCCGCAGTTGCCGCGAGCTCTCGAAATGCTTGGGCGTGAAAACAATGATCTTGTTGGCTCGTTCGATCGCCCGCCTCTGGATTGCCTGGTATGCGACGAACAAGGCGCGTTTGCCGATGACATCGCTGTGCCAGGTCATCACGACGGGCACGTCCTTGCCTGCACGCAAAGCGGCGAAGTCGCCCCAGGGGTTGGGCGAGTGAACATGCAGCAGGTTGGCGCGTCGCGCTGCGAACTCTTGGTCAACGACTCGCACGATGCCTGGGCTCAAAGGCACCGACGAAAACGTGCCCAGCGACAGCGCTGAGATCAGCCGATAGGGCAAGGGTTCGGCTTCGGGCGCTTTCAAGAACACGGGCTCGGACGCCACCAGGGCGGCGTCCATCTCTTTGGGCAGCGAACGCAGCAAGGTGTCAATGTGGTTTTCGAGCCCGCCGGAGAACAATGGCGGCACGAACTTGCCCACGTGCAATGGGCGAATCCGCTCGACCGCGGAAGCGACCGCGGGCGGTGAGCCGCAAGTGGAGGAAGACACCAGTTCAGCAGCGCGCGGGATGGGCGCAATCGCGGGCCCCCACGGCCCGAACACGGGCGCCGGGGCCGGTTGCGACGTCAGGAGTTGACCCATCTTTGCCAACGGTTTCATCGCGGCGATGAGTCCGCCCCGCCAGCCGAACTGACGGCTGAGCACGCGCGTGCTCTCACGGTAGCCGCGCCAGGTTGCGCCGAGGCCCGAAGTGCTGATGCCTCCCACGGCCATTTGAACCAGCGTCACCGGAAGGTATTGAACCTTGACGCCTTCCAAGCGCAACAACCTGAGCATCAGGTCGTAGTCGGCTGCGATTTGCAGACTGGCGTCGAACCCGCCCAAGTTCACCAGCAACTCCCGCTTGACGAACAGCGCGGGGTGGGGGATCTGCCAGCCGGTCAGCAGACGCCACGGTTCGTATTCGCCTGTGCGCCAGTGGCGTTGAACTCGAATCGGGCTGGAAAACTCGACCATGTCGATGTCGGCATAAACCACGTCGGCCCCAGTGGCCTCGAAGACGCGGTTGACCTCTGCCAAGGCGTGGCGAGAGCAGTAGCGGTCGTCAGCGTTCAGGAAGGCAACCACCTCACCGCGCGCACGGGCCAAGCCTTTGTTCATCGCATCGTACAGACCGTCGTCCGGGCCGCTCACCACGACGCGTTGGCTGCTTGCACGCCGCCCCAACACCGCCAGTGTGTCGTCGGTGGACTGTCCATCGATCACCAGGTGTTCGATGTACGGATGAGTTTGATCGTCCACGCTCGCGCAGGTCGCGTCGATGGTGTTGGCCGCGTTCCAAGACACGGTGACCACAGATATCAGCACACTTCGTTCCGTTCAAGCTGACCGCACGGGCTGGGCCTCTGCCGCAGTCTGCCGGTGGGTCTCGCATCGCTCATCCCCGGCCATCGGCCGGATCCGCGCGTCGCTCAAGGTTGCGTCTGCGCCAGACCAGCGACAATGTTCGCATGGCCAGGCAAGCCAGAAGCTGGATGCGCCACACTGCCATTTGGCGCAGGCTTTGGTGGCCCGCCGGCGTCACGTTGGCATCGTGGCGCCGGTACTGAATCAGTGGACGGTCCACGTAAGCGACCGTGCCCCACACCACCGCCATGCCACCAAACCACATGTCGTGCATCGGCGCCATCCGCGGAATCGGCAGTGCCATGTCGATCAAGGAGCGGTGCATGGCCATCGTGCAGCCCAGATAGCGATTGCGGATCAAGGTGGACAGTACGCTGGCGCGGAAGCCACCGCGTCGAGCCATGAAAGACTCCGCCCACACTCGGCCTGTGCTGTCGATGAGCTGCGCATCCGAGAGGGCAACCAGGCATTTCGGGTCGGCTCTGAAGCAGGCAAGAAGGGCGTCGCGCTTGCCGGGCAGCCACCGATCGTCTTGGTCGCACAGGAACACCACGTCGTTCAATGCCGCGCGCAGACCGTCCTGGAAGCTGATTCGCACGCCTTGGTTGGTGTCTCGAAGAACCAACCGAAGTCGGCGGTCTCGATCCGACCACTCGCGAAGAATCTGCGGTGTGTCGTCGCTGGAACAGTCGTCCACGACCACCACCTCGTCCTGCCCATGGAGGTCAGCCAGCAGGGTGTCCAATTGCTCGCGAAGGTAGGTGGCGCCGTTGTAGGTCGCCATCACGACAGAAACCGCTGCGCTCATGGCCGATTCGCGCCCAGTGGTACAGACCGCATCGACTCTTCTGGTTGAGGACGCCGAACCTGCCCATGGCGGGCGAGTGTGCCCAGCGCGAACAGCCCAATCATCACAAACGAGAGGCCAATCGGGTTGTTGAGAAATGGGTTGGTGGCGGTTTGGATGTAGATGTACACGATGGAAAAGTAGAAGCCGCACGCCAGTCGGTAATCCACCGAGTCACGGGCGATCCGAATGAACTGCAAGGTGGCTGCCGCCAGCGGCGCAAGCCAGAATCCCAGCATCAAGATGCCCCCTTTCCACAGGAACCACAGGTAGCTGATTTCGATGTTCTGGCGGCCATTGATCGGGCTTCCGAAGCCCTCGCCGATCAGCAAGGTCAATGGCGACATGGTTTCCAGGATGAACCGGAAGTCGCCAATCCGAACCGAGTCGGATTCGGCGCGGTCCCCGAGGACCGGCTCCGATTGCGCCCCCAGCACCCACTGCATCGCCAGCACGAGCACCGCCATGCCCAGCCCGACGGCGCCAATGTGCCGCCAGCGGCGCTGCACCGCGAACATCAAGAGCGTGGTGGTCAGCCCGGCAAGGATGAACCCTCGCGTCAGCGTCAGGGCGAGGGCCACGATCAGCAGGGTCAATACCCACGGGTGATCGACGCGACCCGCGATCAGAAAAATGATGGCGATGCCGAAATAGAGGTTTCCTTTGTAAAAGAACAAGAGGTCATTGCGGAAAAAGAACTCTCCGGACTCCGAGGCCGCTTCCCACAACGCATAGGGGCTGAGGTAGCCGGCGCTGACGGCGCTGATGGCGATCAAATAGGCCAAGGCCATGACCAGGGCGGCGGCGATCACCAGACCCTCGGTTCGGCCCACCAGGCGACGATCCGTCGCCGCCATGGCGAAAAACGGTGCCGCCAGCCAGAAAGTGGTCGGCTGCAGGTCAGCCAGCGCCTCATTGACGGCATGGCCCCCCAGAGCCCCGCGCATCAGCGCAAGCACGTGAATCGTCAGGTAGGCCAGCACCCAGACGAAAGCAGGTGCGAATTGGCCCTTGCGGTCGGGGTTGATGTAAGCGCTGGCGGCAACCACGACCAAAATCACCGCGAACAGCACCATCCTCAGCGTCAGTGGCCCGATTTCGGCCAAGCGCCCGCCTCCTCCGACGAAGAGCTCAAAAGCGACGATGCAATAGAGGAGGCGAAACAAGTCGAGTTCTCGGGGAGTATCGCGGAGACAACGTCGGGGGTTGTCCGCTGGAATTCGCTAGGCCAGGAACCAAAGGTTGAGATTGTGGTGGAGTTTTTGGCGCCAGATTTTCTTCCTCACGATGATCAGCTTGCGTCGCAGCCAGGGTTGGTTGTCGATCATGGCAAACGCCGCCAAACGGTCCTGGTCGCTGGCCTGGATCCACGGGCCGCAACGCTGCAGCAGCTCGCCGGCTTGCCGGGCAGGTCGAAGCAGCAGCCGATCCCGAAGCTGCCACCAGGAGGACTTGCGGACGGTCGCCAAGCCTTGCAACGGACCCGCCACCAAGGATCCGCCTGGCGCCGTCCCAGCCACATTGCTGCCATGTTGGCGATATCGGATCGTGGGTTGAGGGAGCACCACGATCTTTCCCGTGGACGAGGCCACCAGCGCGATCCACCAGTCGTGCATCAGGGCTGACTCGGGGATGAGGCCGATCCGTTCCAGCAAGGGTGCATTCAACATGGCCGTGCAGCCCGTGACGGTGTTCTGAACCAGCAGCCGTGACAGGTCGTTCAGGCGGGGGTTGATGCCGCTGTAGGCCCACATGGAGCCGTTGATGAGCCGGTTGTCTGCGTCGACCACCATCAGGTCCGAGTGCACCAGCAACGGAAGGCCGGGATGTGCTTGTTCTGCCGCTGACATCGCCGTCAGCGTCCACTCGACCTTGCCGGGCAGCCACACATCGTCCTGGTCGCACAACATGACCCGTTGCGCACCGCGGTGGCGCGCATTCTGCAGGAGCTTGGAAAAGCTCCCAACGACGCCCAGGTTCCCGCTTTCGTCGTCACACAAGGTGATGCGCCGATCAATTTGCGCGTAACGGCGCAGCAACGACACCGTCCCGTCGGTGGATCCGTCGTCGCGAACCAAGAGTTGCCACCGCGGCTCGGTTTGTGACACCAAAGATTCGAGCTGTTCGCCCAAGTGGCGTTCGCCGTTGTACGTTGACATCACGATGAACACGACCGGCGGCGCACTGGCCAGGTCAACCGCCCGCTCAGTCATGCTGACCTCGGTCGGTCAGCCAAAGCCGTGTGACGTCAAGTGCCATCCGCGGGCTTCTGCGGCAGAGACGGGTCATGAACCAGAGCGCGCGCAACGGATACACCAGTTTTGCTGGCCAGGGCAGCACGGACAGCAGGCCGCGCAGCGACGCCATGATGCTGCTCGCGCGACGCGCTGAAAGCGAAGAGAGATCGTGGATCGACAGGTCATGCGTCAGCAAAGCACCAAAGGTGCCGATGCGCCCTCCGCGACGCTGAAGCTGAAGGAAGTACCAGTGGTCGACGCCGTCCAGCCACATGTCCGCCGGCGGGGGCTGGCACGCCAACATGGCGTTCACGGCAACAAGGCTCCCGGAAGCAACACCGGTCAACGGGCTTTTGCCGTGCCATGGCCCTTCTGTCCGGTTGATCGGGCGGACAGAGCCCGTCGATTGAACCATCGCCGGCGATATCGGCCGGCTCTGAGATTCGACGACCGGCAACCACGCCACGCACGGCACCCCGAGGGCATTCGCCGACGCCACGTTCAAGCGCTCGAAAAAGTCGATCGGCAACGCCGTGTCGTGATCCAGCAGCAGCACCCAAGGGAGTTTCAAGGCCCGGGCAACGCCCAGCGCGTGCAGATAGGCGGCGCGGGTGCCTCCGTTGCGGGCGTCGTGCTGCACGGTGATCGCATCGTGCACAGGTGGACGCGACAGCAGTGTGGCGGAATTGTCGTAGATGAGCAGGTGCTGAAGTCGGAAGGCGGGGCTTCGGGACGGGTCCGAGTGCGCCGTCTCTGCGTCCAAGAGCCACGATTGCAAACGGGGCCAAGCGGCGACCTCGTTCAGGGTGCGGCCGTACACCACCAGCACCGCCAGAACGGCCAAATCCGCTTGCCCAGCAGACGGGATTTCGAGCATGGCGTCATGTCGAGGCTCACTCATGCGATCGCCCTCAGCGCGCGCATCCGGCGGCCCACCAGCACATGGCCCGTCAAAAAATTGACCAGCAGCGCGACGGAACTGGCCAGCGCCAAACCCGGCAAACCCATCCAATGGAACAGCGCCCATTTGGCGCCGCACTCGATCACGAAGCACCCGATGCTGATGACATTGGCAGAGCGAGAGTCGCCCATCGCGAACAGCATCGACACATTGGCGGCGATGGCGGGCATGAGCATCAAATAGCCGAGGAACCAAACACAAATCCACCACACCTGCGAAGCCATGTCGGCGTTAAGGCGGAGGGCACGCGCCAACGTGATATCCCAGACGGGCAGCGCGAGCAGCAAGACCAGGCCGACGAATGCCGTGGCAGCGAGGATGCGACCGAGCAGACGCTGCCTGGACCGCGCCACTTCCGCCGAAAGGCCCGCTGCCAGTCCCCGCGCTGCGCCGGGCATGAAGGGCACCGTCAGGGACCGCTCGATCACCACCGCCCCGGCGCTCATGCCTTGCTTGGCCAAGTTGTAGGCCGTCATGCCACCGGCCGCTGCAAGCGACCCGAGATAGCGATCCACCAGCACCACCGTTTCGCAAATGGACCCCCCGCTGATCAGCACGGTCAGGCGATGCCAGTAGCCTTTCACCTGCCAGCCTCGGCGAACACTCGGCATGGTGAATCCGCACTGCGCCGCCAGCCAGATCACGGCAACGAAGCCGCGCATCAACACGGCGAGCGCAGCGCCCTCGACGCCATGCGTGGGCACCAAAATCACGCAAGCCAACACCGCGGCGATGGAGCATGTGGCGTTGATGATCTCTGGCTGAATGAAGCGCTCCCGCGCGCGCAAGGCTTGCGTGTAGATGGCGCCGTGACCATTGAAGACGGATGCGGCCAGCAGCAACCAAGTCAGGTGCCGTGTCCTTTCGTGAAGTTCCTCGGTGAATCCCGGCAAGATCACCGGGAGCCACCGCTCGGCGGTCAACCCCAACAACATGGCGATCAATCCGAACAACAAGAAGCTTTGGCCCAATGCGGTCGATAACTCGCCCGCCCAGCGCGCGTCATCGTTGGCGGCGACCGACAGACGCGGGAACCAAAGGTTTTGTAGCGGAGCGGACAACACAGCGAACAACATCGCAGGCACCGCCTGCGCTGCCACGAACAGGTCCGTGTCACGCCCTGCGCCCAGTTGAGCAACCACCACCACTTGCAGGGCGAGGCCCGCCATCAACTGCAATGCAACGACACTGGCCAGACCCAAACGGTCGCGCATCACGGTTTCAGTCTGGTCGACAAGCCCACAGTTCCGATGTGGCCCTTGCTCGTCCGTGGTCCGCGATTCTGGCGGGGCGCAACCGCAAATGTTGTCATCATCGGGTCGCCGATTTGAACCAGGGTCGTCAAACGCCTACGAAGGCTCACTCGTTGTAGTCATACGCCTGGAACCCCGCCGCCTTGACCAGGCTGTCGCGCTTGGCCGAGGTGTAGTCCGCCTCCACCATCTCCTGCACCAGCTCCGGCAAGGTGATCTTGGGCACCCAGCCCAGCTTGGCCTTGGCCTTGCTCGGGTCGCCCAGCAGCGTCTCCACCTCGGTGGGGCGGTAGTAGCGCGGGTCCACCTTCACGATCACGTCGCCCGGTTGGCACTTTGCCTTCAGCTCGCCGTGGACCGGCTGCACCGAGGCCACCGTGCCCACTTCTTGGTCGCCCTCGCCGCTGAACACCAGCGTGATGCCCAGCTCCTTCGCCGCAAAGTCCACGAACTGGCGCACGCTGTACTGCACGCCGGTGGCGATCACGAAATCCTCGGGTTGGTCCTGCTGCAGCATCATCCACTGCATCTCGACGTAGTCCTTGGCGTGGCCCCAGTCGCGCAGCGCGCTCATGTTGCCCAGGTACAGGCAGTCTTGCAGGCCCAGCGCGATGCGGGCGATGGCCCGGGTGATCTTGCGGGTGACGAAGGTCTCGCCGCGCAGCGGGCTCTCGTGGTTGAACAGCACGCCGTTGCAGGCGTACAGGCCGTAGGCCTCGCGGTAGTTCACCGTGATCCAGTAGGCGTACATCTTGGCCACCGCGTAGGGGCTGCGCGGGTAGAACGGCGTGGTTTCCTTCTGCGGGATCTCCTGCACCAGGCCGTACAGCTCGCTGGTGGAGGCCTGGTAGAAGCGGGTCTTCTTCTCCAGGCCCAGGATGCGGATGGCTTCCAGGATGCGCAGGGTGCCGATGCCGTCGGCGTTGGCGGTGTACTCCGGGGTCTCAAAAGACACGGCCACGTGGCTCATGGCGGCGAGGTTGTAGATCTCGTCGGGCTGCACCTGCTGGATGATGCGGATGAGGTTGGTGCTGTCGGTGAGGTCGCCGTAGTGCAGCTTGAACCTCGGGTGATCCGCGTGCGGGTCCTGGTACAGGTGGTCGATGCGGTCGGTGTTGAACAGCGACGAGCGCCGCTTGATGCCGTGAACCTCGTAGCCCTTGGCCAGCAGCAGTTCGCTGAGGTAGGCGCCGTCTTGGCCGGTCACGCCGGTGATCAGGGCAACTTTGCTGGGGCGGAGCACGTCGTTCATGGGTCTGGCCGAGGCGACTCGGTGGGCGTCAAGAGAGAGCGGACACGGGCTCGGCGAGCAGCCGGCCTGATCGCGGGGCGTCGGATGATACCCAACCGATTCCCCCCAACCCTCAACGCGCACGCGGTCCTGAGGCAGGCATGACCATGGCCCCATGCGCCCCGGCGCCGCGGTGCAATGCGTTCAGGGCGGGTCTTCGTGCACCCTGACGAAGCTGGCAAACCGCGGAATGCCCTGAGGCGTCAGCGCCAGGTAGCGGTAGGTGACGACGCTGCCGAGCCCGGGCGGATCGCGGCGCTGAGCGTCGGTGAAGCCGGTGCCCAACAGGAAGCGGTGGCCTTGCGGCGTTTCCACCGCCAGCGCCCCCATCAGGCCGGCCAGCCTGCCGCGCCCTTCGCGGTGGCCGATCACCCGGGCTTCGGCGTCGTGCTGCGGCTTCAGTTTCAGCAGCACGTCTTGTCGCCCGGTCAAGTAGGGGGCGTCGGACCGGTGCAGCATCAGGCCCTCGCCGCCTTGGGCGACCACGTCCGCAAGGGCTTGCCGCAGTGCCGCGCGGTCGGCGATGGACCGTTGCTCGACGGCGCGCCATGCCACACCGGGCGCAGCGGGTGCCAGCTCAACAAGGCGCCGGGCGCGCTCGGCAAAGCTGCCTGGTGCGTCGGGCAGTTCGAAGGCGAGGTAGCGAACCGGTCGCCAGGCGTCGTCGCTTGGGCGTTCGCTGCGCACCACCGCGGACAGTGCGTCGAAGCGGCCTCGCCCCATCCACAGCTCGCCGTCCAGGGCCTGCGTCGGCAGCGACGAGAGGAAGCCGAGCGGCGCTCTCAGCACCTGGCCACCCCGGGACCTCAACTGCGTGCCATCCCACAGGGCCCGGACGCCATCGAACTTCTCGCTGACGAGGTAAGCCGCCGGGTCCACGTCGGGCGGGGCGTGGCGCGCCAACAGCAGGCGCGGCAGCGCCGCGTCGTCTCGCCCCCATGCGCTGGGTGAGGTCAGGGCGGCGCTGGCGACCACGGTGGGTGGTGCACGCAGCCACCGCATGACCTCGGGCAGGCCGGCAAGGCGGAACAAGGTTTTGCGTCGTTGGGAGTCCATGCGCGCGGGCTCGGTTGAGCGACCGTGCGGCGCGTGGGGCAATCGGCCCCATCCATGTCACCCACGGTAGCATTTGAGCCAGTTTCAACCCCTCAGCACCTCTGGAGGTATCCCCCTTATGGCCATGGACGTCGTTGATTTCGAGATCAAAGGCTCGGAAATGCAGTTTGTCGAGATTGAACTCGACCCTGGCGAGGCGGCCGTCGGCGAAGCCGGCAGCATGATGTTCATGGACGCGGGCGTGAGCCTCGACACGGTCTTCGGCGACGGAGCGAAGGGCGGCGGCGGTGGGCTGTTCGGCAAGCTGCTGGGCGCGGGCAAGCGGCTGATCACGGGCGAATCGCTGTTCACCACGGTTTACACCAACCAGGTGAACCAGAAGCAGCGGGTGGCCTTCGCCGCGCCTTACCCCGGCAAGATCCTGCCGATGGACCTGCGCCAGATGGGCGGCATGCTGATTTGCCAAAAGGACGCGTTCCTTTGCGCCGCCCGCGGTGTCTCGCTGGGCATCTATTTGCAGCAGAAGCTGTCGGTCGGCTTCTTCGGCGGCGAGGGCTTCATCATGCAGAAGCTGGAAGGGGACGGCCTCGCGTTCGTGCACGCGGGCGGCACCGTGCTGCGGCGCGAACTCCAACCCGGTCAAACACTGTTGATCGACACCGGCTGCGTCGTGGCGTTCACGCCGAACGTCAACTTCGAGATTCAGTACGTCGGCAAGATCAAGACCGCGCTGTTCGGCGGCGAGGGCCTGTTCTTCGCCAAGGTCACCGGCCCGGGCACGGTCTGGCTGCAAAGCCTGCCGTTCTCCCGCCTGGCGTCCCGCGTGTTTGCTGCCGCGCCCCAGCGTGGCGGATCGCGTGAAGAGGGGTCGGTTCTCGGCGGCTTTGGGGCGGGAGGCCTGCTGGGTGGCGTCCTGGGGGGCGACGACGAGTGACCCCCCCGTGAGGCGTGGCGGACGCGCGAGCCCAACGCCTACACTTCCGGGTTTTCCTTGAAGATTGCCTGCCTTGAGTGCTCCGTCACGTCCATCGACCGGTCTCAATCCCGCCTGCCGACCCGGCGCCGCCCTGCAGTCCGTCGCTGGCCCGGACGACCGCCAACACCCGCGCCGCCGTGCTGTGCTGGCCGGGGTGACCCTGGGTCTGGCGTGGTGGCCCTGGGGCGCCGCGTGGGCAACGCCGCCAGCGGCGGCACCGGCGGCCGCGCCGGTCGCCCCCGCTGCGGCCGACCCTGGTCGCGGCAAGCGACCCATCTTCGTGCTCAACTCGCTGGACGCGTCAATCAGTGTGATCGACCCGGAGCGGCATGTCGAACGCAAGCGCATCCCGACCGGCAAGGAGCCTCACCATTTGTATCTGACACCGGACGAGAAATCGTTGATCGTCGCGAACGCCATGAGCGATTCACTGACCTTCATCGATCCCGTCACCGCCGAGGTCCAGCGAGTGGTCACCGGCATCGTCGACCCTTACCACCTCCGTTTTTCGCCGGACATGAAGTGGTTTGTCACCGCGGCCAACCGTCTGAACCACGTTGACATCTACCAGTGGGAGCCCGCACAGACCCAGGCGCCGCTCAAGCTGGCCGCGCGCATTCCCACCGCCAAGACGCCCAGCCACCTGACCATCGACCGCAAGAGCACGGTGGTGTACAGCTCCATGCAGGACAGCGACGAGCTGGTGGCCATCGACCTGGCCACACAGAAGCTGCGTTGGCGGGTGGCCACCGGCAAGCTTCCGGCGGACGTCTTCTTGACCCCCGATGACCGTCAGCTGTTGCTGGGCCTCACCGGCGACAAGTTCGTCGAGGTCTACGACGTGACCCAGACGCCGCCCAAACTCGTCAAACGCATCGAAACGGGCGACGGCGCGCACGCGTTTCGCTCGGCGGGCGACGGTCGGCACGTGTTCGTCAGCAACCGGGTGGCCAACACCATCTCCAAGATCGACCTGCAGTCCCTGACGGTGGTGGCCAGCTACCCCGCGCCCAGCGGTCCCGACTGCATGGACCTGCTGGCCGACGGCAAGACGCTGTTGGTGACGTCGCGCTGGGCGCGCAAGCTCACCTACATCGACACCGTGTCGCGGCAGGTGATCCGGCAGGTGCCGGTGGGCCGATCCCCGCACGGCGTGTGGACACTTGACCATGCGCCCCGTTGAGCCGTCTCGGCGGATGGACGCAACACCACCACGGCGCACCCCCACCCGCTTGAAGGCGGTGCGGGCCGTGGTGGCCGCCCTGGCGGGCTTCGCCACGGGCCTGGCGTCGGCGGGCCAGTGCACCGGCGCCCCGGGTGAGAAGCCGCTGTACCTGACCTTCGACACCGGCCACATGGGGGTGGCACCGCTGATTGCCGAGGTGTTGAAGAAGCACCAACTCAAGGTCACGTTCTTCCTGGCGAACGAACGCACGCGCACGGGTGGGGCCAGCCTGGACGACGAATGGGCCCCGTGGTGGAAGGCCAGGGTGGCCGAAGGGCACGTGTTCGGCTCGCACACCTTCGACCACGCGATCTGGCAGGCCGACACGCCCGGCGGCTTCAAGGTGAGGCCAACCGCCGGCCCCGAGGCCGGTCGGGTGTTGACCTGGACGGCGGCCGAGTACTGCACCTCGTTGCGCCAGTCGGCCCAGCGGCTGCAGGACATGACCGGCCTCAAGATGGCACCGATCTTCCGCGCCGCCGGTGGCAAGACGTCGCCCGCGCTGCTCGCGGCGGCCAAGGCCTGTGGTTGGCACCACGTGGCTTGGGCGGACGCCGGTTTCCTCGGCGACGAGCTGCCCAGTGACAAGTTTCCCAACAAGCTGCTGCTGTCCCGCGCCTTGCGCAACCTGCGCAGCGGCGACATCATGTTGGCCCACCTGGGCATCTGGTCGCGCGAGGAGGTCTGGGCGCCCGCCGTGCTCGACCCGCTGATCACCGGCCTGACCCAGCGCGGCTTTTGCTTCGCCACCCTCAAGGACCACCCCGACTACCGGGCCCTGTTCACCCGCTGAGCGCCTCGCGCCGCGCGCCACTTGATTCACCATGATCGACACCTTGTTCAACACGGTCTCGGCTGCCTTCGACCAGGGGCAACAGGCGCTGTTCGAAGTGGTGGTTCAGCCCTTGCTCTTCCGCCTGGGCATGGGCAACCTGCTGGAAGACGGTTTTGTGGCGACCGGCTGGCTGCTGGTCGGCCTGTTCCAGCTCGCGGTCATCGTCGTGGTCTTCGGCACCTTGCAGCGGTGGCGGCCGGTGGAAGCCATCAGCCAACCCGCTGCGGTCCGGGTGGACATCCTCTACACCTTGATCCATCGGCTGGGCCTGTTCCGGATTGCCCTCTTTTTCTCGGTCGACCCGCTGTGGGATGGCCTGTTTGGCCAGCTCGCCGTCGCCGGATGGAGCGGCTGGCACCTGGACGCGGCGGTGGCACCGTGGTGGCCTGGGGTCAGCGACACGCCGTGGTTTGCCTTCGCGGTCTACTTGGTGGTCTTTGATTTTGTCGACTACTGGCTGCACCGTGGTCAGCACCACTTCAATTGGTGGTGGTCTCTTCACGCGGTGCACCACAGTCAGCAGCAAATGACCATGTGGTCGGACAACCGCAACCACCTGTTGGACGACTTGATCCGAGACACCGTGTTCGTGGTCGTGGCGCGTCTGATCGGCGTGGCCCCGGCGCAGTTCATTGCGCTTGTCGCCTTGAGTCAGCTGATCGAAAGCCTGTCGCACGCCAATGTGCGCCTGGGTTTCGGACGGTGGTGCTCGCGACTCCTGGTCAGCCCACGGTTTCACCGCCTTCACCACAGCATCGGCCTGGGGCATGAGTCGGCGGGTCGGGGCAGCTTGGGCGGGCACAACTTTGCGGTGCTGTTTCCGGTCTGGGACCTGGTGTTCGGCACCGCTGATTTCAGCCACCGCTACGACCCCACCGGCATCCGCGACCAACTCGCTGAAGAGGGCGGGCGCGACTACGGCCGCGGCTTCTGGTCGCAGCAATGGCGGGCACTGCTGCGCATGGCGGGCCGCGATCGGGCGCGTGGTTCGGCCTTGTCCGTGCGTGGCCCTGCGGCGGCAGACCGGGCGTTGAGCCCGTGAGCCTGGGCGGGGAGGGGGCCCTGCGCCGAAGCGACCTCGCTTATCCTGCGGCGTCATGAGATTTTTGCTTGATGCCTTTTGGCGCGCTGCCGCGTACTGTCTGCACCCGCGGGTGATCGCGCTGTCGATGTTGCCCTTGCTGCTGATGGCCGCCTTGGCTCTGGGGGCTGGTTACCTCTTCTGGGAGCCGGCCGTTGATGCGGTTCGCTTGCAGATCGACGCCTGGCAGCTGCTGGGCGCCTTGTTTGCGTGGTTGGCCAGCGTCGGACTGCCCAACCTCAAGTCGGTGCTTGCGCCGCTGCTGGTCGTCTTCCTGGCCACGCCCGTGATCGTCGTGCTCACGCTGCTGGTGGTGGCCTTTCTGATGACACCATCGATGCTGAGCCTGGTCGCCGACCGCCGTTTTCCCCAATTGGAGCGCAAGCGTGGCGGGTCGCTGCTGGGCGCCGTGACCGGCAGCGTGATGGCCACCGTCGTGGCGCTCGTGGCGCTGGTGGTGTCGATGCCGTTCTGGTTCGTGCCTCCGCTGGTGCTGGTGCTGCCCCCGCTGATTTGGGGTTGGATGACGTACAAGGTGATGAGCTACGACGTGCTCGCCGAGCACGCCAGCGCCGACGAGCGCCGCACCTTGCTGAGGGAACACCGCCCGATGCTGCTGGCCATCGGCGTCATCAGCGGCTACCTGGGCGCGGCGCCAAGCATCGTGTGGGCGTCCGGCGCGATGTTCATTGCCTTGGCGCCGCTGCTGATCGCGGTCGCGGTTTGGATCTACACCCTGGTGTTTGCCTTCTCCAGCCTGTGGTTTGCGCATTACACGCTCGCCGCGCTCGAACGCCTGCGGGCGGCGAACCGCCCCGACCCCGTTCCCACCGCAGTCCCGAACCCGTCACCCGCCGAGCTTGCCCTGGGGTCATCGGCCCCTGGCGCTTTCGGCACGACCCGCGCACCCGACGCGCTGCCTCCCCCATGACCATCGGCATCCTCATCATTGGCGACGAAATCTTGTCCGGCAAACGCGCGGACAAACACCTCAGCAAGTGCATTGAACTGCTCGCCGCCCGCGGCCTTGCCTTGGACTGGGCGCGCTACGTTGGCGACAACCCTGCCCGCATCACCGCCGACCTCGTCGACGCCTTCGACCAGGCCCGCGCCGGCGCGTTGGTGTTTTCGTGCGGTGGCATCGGCGCCACCCCCGACGACCACACGCGCCAGTGCGCTGCCGCCGCGCTTGGGCAGCCGCTGGCCTTGCACCCCGAGGCGCGCGACCTCATCATCCTGCGCATGCAGGACGTGGCGGCCGAGCAGGGCGTCGCGTTCGAGCCCGACCGCCCGGATAACCAGCACCGGCTGAACATGGGCATGTTCCCGGTTGGCGCCGACATCATCCCGAACCCTTACAACCGCATCGCTGGCTTTGCCCATCGCTTCGCGCCGCCGGCGCCCGGGCAACTGGCGGGCGGCGTTCACTTTCTGCCGGGTTTTCCCGTGATGGCCTGGCCGATGATGGAATGGGTGCTCGACACCCATTACGCCGCCTGGCACCGCAGCCAGGGCCAGGTCGAGCGGTCCGTCATCGTGATGGGCGCGATGGAGGCAAGCCTCACCCCGCTGATGGAGGCCATCGAGCGCGACCACGGCGCCGTCAAGGTGTTCAGCCTGCCAAGCGTGGACCACCCGACCTGGGGCCGCCACATCGAGCTGGGTGTCAAGGGGCCCGCAGACCACGTCGATGCCGCCTACGCCTCGCTGCTGCGCGGTTTGCACGATGTTGGTGCAACGCTGGGCCCGGAGTTGGTGCGCTGAGGCCGATGTCCCCGGCTTGAGGCACTGCCGCATCCAACGTCGCCCCGTGACCGTGAAACTGCGCCCCAGTCTGCGGCGCGCGCACCCGCTTGGCCGAGTCGGCCCATGGCGTCCAACGGCGACGCAGGCATGGATTCTGCTAAATTCCTTTGAGCATTTTTCGGGGCCCCGGTGAACCTTCAAGCCGCCCTGGCCTGTCGGATGCCGCCCCCGCTGATTTCCCCCGCAACCCACCCCACAGCGTCCCGCTAGGAGAGTTTGATGGCCAAGACCGTCGCCGACGTGATGAAGATGGTGAAAGAAAACGAAATCAAGTTCGTTGATTTCCGTTTCACCGACACCCGCGGCAAAGAACAGCACGTTTCCGTGCCCGTTTCTGCATTCGATGAAGACAAGTTCACCTCGGGCCACGCCTTCGACGGCTCGTCGATCGCCGGTTGGAAGGGCATCGAGGCCTCGGACATGCAGCTCATGCCCGACCCCAACACGGCCAACATCGACCCCTTCTTCGAAGAGCCGACGCTGATCCTGACCTGCGACGTGGTCGACCCCGCCGACGGCAAGCCCTACGAGCGCGACCCGCGTTCGCTGGCCAAGCGCGCCGAGGCCTACATGAAGTCGTCCGGCCTGGGCGACGCGGCCTTCTTTGGCCCGGAGCCTGAATTCTTCGTGTTTGACAGCGTGCGTTGGCAAGTCGACATGTCGGGTTGCTTCGTCAAGATCGAATCCGAAGAAGCGGCCTGGAACACCGGCAAGGACTACGAGCACGGCAACAGCGGTTTCCGTCCGTCGGTCAAGGGCGGTTACTTCCCGGTGCCCCCGGTGGACAGCGGCCAGGACCTGCGCTCGGAAATGTGCCTGGTGCTGGAGTCGCTCGGCATTCCCGTTGAAGTTCACCACCACGAAGTGGCGAACGCCGGCCAGATGGAAATCGGCACCAAGTTCAGCACGCTGGTGCAGCGCGCCGACTGGGTCCAGCTGCAGAAGTACGTGATCCACAACGTGGCTCACTCGTATGGCAAGACGGCCACCTTCATGCCCAAGCCGATCGTCGGCGACAACGGCAGCGGCATGCACGTTCACCAGTCGGTGTGGAAGGACGGCAAGAACCTGTTTGCTGGCGACGGCTACGCCGGCCTCAGCGAGTTCGCGCTGTACTACATCGGCGGCATCATCAAGCACGCCCGTGCGCTGAACGCCATCACCAACCCGGGCACGAACAGCTACAAACGCCTGGTGCCGGGCTTCGAGGCGCCGGTGAAGTTGGCGTACTCGGCCAAGAACCGTTCGGCGTCGATCCGCATCCCTTACGTGGCCAATCCCAAGGGCCGCCGCGTGGAAGCCCGCTTCCCGGACCCTTTGATGAACCCGTACCTGGGTTTTGCCGCGCTGCTGATGGCCGGCCTCGACGGCGTCGAGAACAAGATCCACCCGGGCGAAGCGGCCACGAAGGACCTGTACCACCTGCCGCCGGAAGAAGACGCGCAGATCCCGACGGTGTGCTCGAGCCTCGAACAGGCGCTGGAGTACCTCGACAAGGGCCGTGCTTTCCTGACCAAGGGCGGTGTGTTCACCGACTCGTACATCGACGCGTACATCGACCTGAAGATGCAGGAAGTGCAGCGGTTCCGCATGACCACGCACCCGCTCGAGTTCGACATGTACTACGCACTGTGATGCGGTGAACTTGCCGAGGGTGGGGGTGGTCTCAATCGAGCCCACCACCCTGGCGACACGCGACAAGGGACGGCAATGGCCGTCCCTTGTTGTTTGTGCCGCACCGGGCGCAGTGACGCGGGTGGGGCGACCCGGTCGCCATGGGCCACAATCCCGGCGCGCCGTGGCTTGGCGGCTTGATCGGACAGCACACAGGGGTAAGGGATGCGGTTTGCTTGGTGGAAGGCGGGGTGGGTTGCGGCCGGTCTGCTGGTGGGCTTGGGCGCGGGCGCGCAGACCAAGGTGCGCAACGTCGTGTACCGCTGCCCCGGCAACCCCGTGCTTTACACCGACGCCATTTCCGACAAGGAAGCCCGCGAGATGGGCTGCCGAACCATTGAAGGCGCGCCCATCACGGTCATCCAGTCGCCGGTGCGTCCACGCGCCAGCGGCACGCCGGTGCCGCCCGTCGGCGCGCCGGTCGCCCGCGGCGAGCCCGGCGCTCGGGTCGAGCCCGGCGAGCAGCGTGCCCGCGACAGCGACCGCCGCGCGATCCTGCAGGCCGAGCTGCGCAAGGAAGAACAGATGCTGGCCGAGCTGCGCAGCGAATACAACAATGGCGAGCCCGAGCGGCGCGGCGACGAGCGCAACTTCCAGAAGTACCTCGACCGGGTGGCCGACATGAAAGCCAACCTGGCGCGCAAGGAAAGCGACATCGCCGCCATCCGCCGTGAGTTGCAGAAGCTGCCACCCTGACCCGCCCACGCCAGACCCTTTGAGGACCCGACCCTGATGAGCGCACGCTCTCCCCGCAGCGCCAACGAGACCGCCGCCTCGCCCTTCCTCGCCTTCGACCACCTGGCCACGATGGTGGCCGTGGTCAGCCCGGGCGGGCGCTGTCTCTTTGCCAACGCGGCGTTCGAACAGGTGCTCGGCCTGTCGCGGCGCAGCGTGCTGCGCGGCTCCTTGTTCGACTGGTTCGTCGATGCGCAGTTGGTGCGCGACACGGTCTCGGCCGTCACGCGCAACCAGTTTTCGACCAGCCGTCTGGACGCGCTGCTGCGTCGGCCAGTGGGCGGCGTGCCCGAGCCGTTGCCGGTCCACCTGATCGTCAACCAGATGGACGGCTCGCTCGACGTGGTGGTCGAGATGGTCGAAATCCAGCAGCAGACCCGCCAGGACCGGGAAGAGCGCGCGCTGGGCCAGGCCCAGGCCAACAAGGAACTCATCCGCAACCTGGCCCACGAAATCAAGAACCCGCTGGGCGGCATCCGTGGCGCGGCCCAGCTGCTGGAAATGGAAGTGGACTCGAAGGCGCTGACCGAGTACACCCGCGTCATCATCAACGAGGCCGACCGCCTGCAGGCGTTGGTTGACCGCCTGCTGGCGCCGCACCGCAAGCCGCACGTGGTCAGCGATGTCAACATCCACGAGGTGTGTGAGCGGGTGCGGTCGCTGATCCTGGCCGAGTTCCCGCGGGGCTTGAACGTCGAGCGCGATTACGACATCTCGATCCCCGACTTTCGCGGCGACCGTGAACAACTGATCCAGGCGGTGCTCAACATCGCCCACAACGCGGCGCAGGCGCTGGCCGAGCGCATCGCGCAGGGCGACGCAGAAATCCTGTTGCGCACCCGGATTGCGCGGCAAGTGACCTTGGGCAAGCAGCGCTATCGATTGGCATTGGAATTGCATATCGAAGACAACGGGCCTGGCGTGCCAAGCGAGATCCGCGATCGCATCTTTTATCCCCTGGTGTCGGGGCGCGACGGGGGGTCGGGGCTGGGACTGACCCTGGCGCAGACCTTCGTGCAGCAGCACCAGGGCATCATCGAATGCGACAGCGAGCCGGGCCGGACGATGTTCAAGATCCTGATGCCACTGCCCTAGGGCTCCACGGTCACTCACGGCCGGCCAGGGCAGCGCGAAGGGCAACCGCAACCACTTAGGCAGGCATGAAACCCATCTGGATCGTTGACGACGACCAATCCATCCGCTTCGTTCTGGAAAAGGCGCTCGCCCGCGAAGAGCTGGCCGTGCGCAGCTTCACCAACCCGCGGGATGTGCTGGCGGCGCTGGAGGATGACGAGCCACAGGTGCTGGTCTCCGACATCCGCATGCCCGGCGGCTCGGGCATCGACCTGCTCGGCAAGGTCAAGGAAAAGCTGCCCGGCCTGCCGGTGATCATCATGACCGCCTACTCCGACCTGGACAGCGCGGTCAGTGCGTTCCAGGGCGGGGCTTTCGAGTACCTGCCCAAGCCTTTCGACGTGCCCAAGGCGGTCGAGCTGATCCGCCGGGCCCTCGACGAAAGCGTGCGGGAAGAAGTGCGCGACGTCCTGCAGTCGCAGATGCCGGAAATGCTCGGTCAGGCGCCGGCGATGCAGGATGTGTTTCGCGCCATCGGCCGGCTGAGTCAGAGCATCGTCACCGTTCTGATCACCGGCGAATCTGGTTCGGGCAAGGAACTGGTGGCGCGTGCGCTGCACAAGCACAGCCCGCGCGCGAGCGGCCCTTTCGTGGCGATCAACACCGCCGCCATCCCGAAGGACCTGCTGGAGAGCGAACTGTTCGGCCACGAGCGCGGCGCGTTCACGGGCGCGCAGACCACGCGGCGCGGGCGCTTCGAGCAGGCCGATGGCGGCACCTTGTTCCTGGACGAGATTGGCGACATGCCGTTCGACCTGCAGACCCGCCTGCTGCGCGTGCTCAGCGATGGACAGTTCTACCGTGTGGGCGGCCACAACCCGATGCGCAGCAATGTGCGGGTGATCGCCGCCACCCACCAGAACCTGGAAGACCGCGTCAAGCAGGGCGTCTTCCGCGAGGACCTCTTCCACCGCCTCAACGTGATTCGCCTGCGCCTGCCGGCGCTGCGCGAGCGCCGCGAGGACGTGCCGTCGCTGACCCGGTCCTTCCTGCAGAAGAGCGCCAAGGAGCTGGGCGTCGAAGCCAAGCGCATCACCGAGCCCGCGTTGGCCCGCCTGATGCAGTTCGACTTTCCAGGCAACGTGCGCCAGCTGGAGAACATCTGCCACTGGTTGACGGTCATGGCCCCGGCGCAGGTCATCGAGTCGAAGGACCTGCCGCCGGAACTCCAGACCCCGACGGCGGTGCCCGACGCGCGGCCTGCAACGTTGGCGGCCGAGGCCGCCGCGTCACCCGCGCTCCCGCCGGCCTGGCCGTCCGCACCGGCGCCCGCACCGGCAACGGCGAGCGGCGAGCCAGCCGCGGACCCGGCCACTTCGGCAGTGGCTACCGCCGCCGCCGCTGCGCCGGGCGGCGGCTGGCTGGCGGACCTGGAGCGCGAGTCACGTCAACTGCTGCAGCGCGGCGTTCCCGACGTCTGGGACAGCCTGACCCGCCGCTTTGAAGCGCAGCTGATCCAGACCGCTCTGGACGTGACGCGCGGCCGCCGCATCGAAGCCGCGCAGAAACTCGGCATCGGCCGCAACACCATCACGCGCAAGATCCAGGAACTCGGCCTGGACGATTGACCGTCGCTGGCCGACCGCCGACCGCCGACCCCTCAGTTCAGTCCGTGATCTCGACGACCACCGGGGCGTGGTCGCTGGGGCGTTCGTTGCGCCGTGGTTGTTTGTCGATCACACACGACCGCGTGCGGGTCTGCAGCGCGGTGCTGACCAGCACGTGGTCGATGCGCAGGCCCTGGTTCTTGCGGAAGGCGAGGTTGCGGTAGTCCCACCAGCTCCAACTCTTGGGCGGCTGCTCGAACAGGCGGAAGGCGTCGACCATGCCCAGGTCGACGAGCGCCTGGAAGTGGGCGCGCTCCTCGGGTGTGCAGTGGATCTGCCCTGCCCAGGCCACCGGGTCGTGGACGTCGCGGTCTTCCGGGGCGATGTTGAAGTCGCCCATCAGCACCACCGGCTGCGGTTGGGCCAGCAACGTCGCCACATGGGCCCGCAGCGCGCCGAGCCAGGCCATCTTGTAGGTGAACTTGTCGCTGTCGGGGGCCTGACCGTTGGGAAAGTAGGCCCCCACCACCCGCAAGCCGCCCACCACACCACCAATCACCCGGGCCTGTTCATCGGCAAAGCCGGGGATGTTGCGCACGACCTCGGTGGCCTCGGTGCGGCTCAACAGGGCCACGCCGTTGTAGGTTTTCTGCCCGAACCAATGGGCCTGGTAGCCGGCGGCCGCCAGCTCGGCGGCGGGAAACTTGTCGTCGGTCAGCTTGGTTTCCTGCAGCACCAGCACTTCCACCGGCTGGGCGGCCAGCCAGTCGATGACCTGGGGCAGCCGAACCGACAGCGAATTGACGTTCCACGTGGCGAGTTTCAAGGGCGTCCTGGGGATGGGTGATCGGATGGCTGGCATCGTACAGCTGGGCGGGGCTGCCGCCTGGGCGACAGCGCCAAGGCGGCGGGCGCGGCTACAGTCCGCGGTTTTCAATCACCGCGCTGCCCGCATGCCCTTGCCCCCGCCCGATTGCGAACGCCGTGCCGGCCACCAGCGCACGATCACTGTCAGCGCTTTTCCGCGCAGCGATGGTCTGTGGGATTTTGAAGGCCACCTCACCGACATCTGGCCCGAGCCTGTGGCCGCGGCCGAGCACACCTTGCCCGCGGGCAGCCCGATGCACGCGATGTGGCTGCGCCTGACGTTGGACAAGACGGCCACCATCGTGGCGGCCACCGCCGTCACCGATGCGGGCCCCTACGGCGCGGCCTGTGGGCTGATTGCGCCCGACTACGGGCAGTTGGTGGGCGTGCAGGTGGCGCGCGGTTACCGAGACGCCATCCGGCGCTTGTTCGGCCGAACGGCCGGCTGCACCCACATGAGCGAGCTGGCCGCAGTGATGGGAAGCGCCGTGCTGCAGGCCTTGTGGGATGAGATGACCAAGGACCCAGCGCAACGCCCGTTCAGCATCGACGGGTGTCACGCGCTGAAATCGGACGGGCCTCAAGTGGCACGCTACTTTCCGCGCTGGCACCGACCGTCGGCAGACTGAAAGCCAAGAGGCCGCGCCGCAGCGCCGCGCGGCCCGGGCAAACGGTCAGTTGATCAGGCTGCCATTGCAGGTGGCGGCCACCGGGGCGGCGGCGCCGTCGGTGTTCAGCGACGCGCCGTCCAGGCACACGAGGTAGTCGCCGCTCAGGCCGACGGTTTGGGCGCCCAGCAGGGAGCCGAGCAGGCCGGTGCCCGAGCTGGTCAGGCCCAGCTTGAAGTTGCGGCCCACGATCAGCTGGCCCAGGTTCAGGGCCAGGCCGCCGGCGACGGTGTGGGATTCGGTCTTGGTCAGTTCACGCATGACGTTTCCTTGAAGTGAGGACAAAGCGCCGCACGACGGCACTTGGGTAGGGCGATGAGCCCGTCCGCGGCGACGCCATTGCGATGCATCGACGCGCGACAGGGCACAGCGCCAATCGTCGTTCAAACCGGCCCGATGGCGATTCCGAGAATGGGTGCCCCGCATAGGCAGATTGGCCGATGACCCGGGCCGCGCTGCAGGGAAGCGTGGCGTTGTGCCGGTCGTTTGCTCAGGCGGATTGCAGCTCGGGCAGGTCGGCGTCGCTGGCGAGCACCCGTTGCCAATGCACTTCGCCCTGCGGCAGCAGCCATTGCAGGCCGTAGCGCAGGCGCTGCAGCCGGGCCGCGCTGCTGGCGCTGGCGACGATGGGGCGCTGGGTGTTGTGGTTGCTGTTGTTGTCGGTGTTGGTGTCGGTGTTGGTGTTGGTGTTGGTGACCTCGCCAAGCGCTCTGGCCGTGGCCGTCAGGGCCCATGCCAGCAGCGTGTGGGCCAGGCCCGCCATCACCTCCCCCGCCACCCGAAGCGGCAAGGCGCTGTCGTCTTGGCTGCGTTCGCGCAACGATGCGATGCCACGCGTGGCCAGGGCGATGTGGGCCCGCAATGCGCTGCTGAAGTCGCCCAGGCCAGGCAGCGCCTCGGCTCGGGCCGCCTCCTCACTGAACTCGGCCAGCAGCAGCGCCAGCGCGCTGCCACCGTCGGCCAGCAGCTTGCGCTGCACGAGGTCGATGGCCTGGATCTCGTTGGTGCCTTCGTAAATCATCGCGATGCGGACGTCGCGCAGGGCCTGCTCCACGCCGGTGTCGCGCACATAGCCGTAACCGCCGTGCACCTGCAGCGCGGCACTGGCCGCGACAAAACCGCGGTCGGTGCACCAGGCCTTGACGATGGGCGTGAGCAACGCGGCCAGCTGCGACTGCGTCTTGCGACGGTCCGCGTCGTCGTGGTGGGCGGATTCGTCCAGCGCGAGGGCGGCGCGGTAGGCGATCACGCGCTGGGCCTCGGTCCACACCTGCAGCGTCAGCAGGGTGTGGCGCATGGCTGGGTGCTCGGCGATCGGCGCGGCCGACTCGCCGGCGGGCAGCGCGTGACCGCTGCGGCCCTGGCGGCGGTCGAAGGCGTAGCGCAGCGCGTTCTGGGTGACCATCTCCTGGTGTCCGAGGCCCTGCAGCCCCACGTGCAGCCGGGCCGAGTTCATCATCAGGAACATCGCGGCCAGCCCGCGGTGGGGCTCGCCGACGCGCCACCCCACGGCGCCCTCGTAACGCATGCTGCAGGTGGCGCTGCCGTGCAGGCCCATCTTTTCTTCGAGGCCGTCGCAGGCCAGGTGGTTGCGGCTGCCGTCGGGCAGCACGCTGGGCACCAGCACCAGCGTGATCCCGCGGGTGCCTGGGGGCGCGTCCGGCAGGCGCGCCAGCACCAGATGCACGATGTTGTCGGTCAGGTCGTGGTCGCCGCCAGAGATGAAGATCTTGTTGCCGTGCACCCGCAGCGATCCGTCGGGCTGTGGGTCGGCCCGGGTGCGCAGCAGGCCCAGATCGCTGCCGGCGTGGGCCTCGGTCAGTGCCATCGCGGCCAGCCATTCACCGCTGACGATCTTGGCCAGGTAGCGGTCTTTCAGCGCGTCGCTGGCGTGCGCCTTCAAGGTTTCGTAGGCGCCGTGCAGCAGGTCGGGGTACATCGTCCAGCCGTGGTTGCAGGCGTCCAGCATTTCGCGCATCGCCGCGTCCAGCAGCAGGGGCAAGCCTTGTCCGCCCCAGTCGGGGCTGCAGGGCAGTGCCGGCCAGCCGGCGTCGACGAAGGCCTGGTAGGCGGCCTTGAAGCCATCGGGTGTGCGCACGCGACCGTGCTCGTCGCGCCGGCAGCCCTGCTGGTCGCCGCCAGCGTTCAAGGGCTGCAGCACTTCGCTGGCGAAGCGTGCCGCCTGGTCCAGCACGGCGTCGGCGGTGTCGATGTCGAGTTCAGCGAATGCGCCGCAGGCGCGCCACGACGTGGGGGCCCCGAGGACCCGGTCCATCACGAAACGCATCTCGTCCAGAGGTGCGCGGTAGTGCCATCCGCCGTTCATTGCAGTTGTCTTTCGAGGGTGATCGCACCCGGTTGGCCGGCGTACAGCGCGGCCACCGCGTCGGCGCGTCGCTTCAGCACGGCGGCCTGGTTGAGGTAGCCCTTGTCGGTGATTTCGCCCGCGTCGGGGTTGGGGGGCTCGCGCAGCACCCAGGCGCGGGTGGGCACCTGGGAGCTGCCGCCGCCTTCGCGCTTGAGTGCGCGCAAGGCCTGGCCCAGGTGGTGCGCGAGATCGGCCGCAGGCAGGGACGCCGCCGCCGCGCTGGGAAACACCAGCACGCCCACTTCGGCGCGGTCGTGCCCGGTGATGACCACGTCCTGCGCCCACGGCGACAACGCCGACACCACCCGCACCCGCAACGTGCCCACCGACACCCAGGTGCCGGTGGTGAGCTTGAAGTCCTCGGCGACCCGGCCGTCGAACACCACGCCTTGGTTGGGGTCCGCGGGGTTGGCGAGGCGGCCGGCGTCGCCGATGCAGTAGTAGCCCTCGGCGTCGAAAGCCTGGGCCGTCAGGTGCGGCGCGTCGCGGTAGCCGGGAAACACGCTGACGCCGCGCACCCGCAGTTCCAGCTTGCCGCCATTCGGAGTGAACTTCAGTTCCATGCCGGGCAAGGGCAGGCCGATCACGCCGGCGCGGTCCAGCCACCAGTGGGCGCTGGTGATGGACGGGGAGGTTTCGGTCGAGCCCCAGGACGTGGTCAGCCAGATGTCTTCGCCGCGCACGCGGCGGGCCAGTGCCTGCAGCCGCTCCCAGGTGGCTTGTGGCAAGGCCGCGCCGGCGTAAAACACGCCGCGCAGCCGTGCGAAAAATTGTTGGGCGAGCGCGCGGTCCGCCTCCAGCAGGGGCAGCAGCATGTCCAGGCCGCGCGGCACGTTGAAGTGGATCGTCGGCTGCACCTCGCAGAGGTTGGCCAGCGATTTCTCGATCAGCCCCGGCGCCGGCCGGCCCTCGTCGATCACCAGCGTGCCGCCGTTGCGCAGCACAAGATTCAGGTTGTGGTTGCCGCCGAAGGTGTGGCTCCAGGGCAGCCAGTCGACGATGACCGGCTTCTCGGTGTCCAGAAAGCGCCACGCCTGCGCGATCATTTGCTGGTTGGCGCACAGCATGCGGTGGGTGTTGATGACCACCTTGGGGTGGCCCGTCGACCCCGAGGTCAGCAGGTACTTGGCGTGGGTGTCGGGTCGGACCTCGTGGAAGGCGGCCATCACCGCGGGCGTCTCCGCGCTGGCGGCGAGTTGCTCGAAGGACAGCGCGCCCGCCACGCGGTCCGCGCCCTGGCTGAACACGGTCACCGCTTTCAAGGCCGCGCTGGCGACGGCGGGCCCGTAGACCGCGGCGTCGCTGGCGTACACCAGGCCTGGGCCCAGGGTGTTCAGGATGCCGTGCACCTTCGTGTGGTCCTGGGTCAGGCGGCAGTAGGCGCTGGACACCGTGCACACCGCGCGGCCGATGTGCATGGCCGCCAGCATCAGCAGCAGGTGGTCGATGCCGTTGTCGGACAGCACGACCACCGGGGCTTGCGGGGCGAGCTTCAGGTCCAGCAGCGTTTGCGCGATGCGGCCCACCTGCACGCGCGTTTGTGCCCAGCTCAGGCGGCGCCAGTCGCCGGTGGGGGTGCGTTCTGCAAAGGCTTCGGCATCGGGCGTGGCCGCGGCCCAGTGTTCCAGCCATTCACCGATGCAGCGGGCGTAGGGCTTCAGCGGCTCGGGCGAGCGCAGCACGAAGCTGCCGTCGTCGAAATCGACGCGGGTGGTGTGCGGCGGCGCCAGGCCGTCAACGGTTCGGTGGGACGCGGACATCGGAGCCTTTCTCGCTGCGCCGTCAATGTCCATACAGTGCTGTATGGAATGGCGCGATCGTAGGGAGGTGCTTCCCTGGCGTCATCAGGGTTTGTCCCGCCGTGTCTGTCAAACCGTTCGCTGGGCGGACAGCGGTTGCAGGATCAGCCGCTCGATGAAGTCGCGCCGTGCGGCCTGGTGGTCGGCCGAGCCCTGGCGTGGCACCAGCGAGGCCGCGATCTCGAAGCTGTACAGCGCGAAAGCCCGCATGTCCGCTTCGGGCGGTGCGAAGCCAAGGGCCTGCAGCAGGCGGCTTTGATAAGCAAGGCGGGCGTTGTCGGCTTCTTCCAGGGCCTCGCGGGCCATCGCGTCGCGCCGCGCCCAGGCACGGATGGCCAGTTCGATGCGCGCCGCCTTGCTGGCCGCGCGGCCACGGAAGGGCAGGGAGATGACGTTGCGCAGCTGCTCGCGCGGGTCGGTGTGGGCCTGGGCCAGGCGCTGGGTGAGCTGCACCGTGGCGCGGTCACGCCAGGCCTGCAGCACCCGGCGCAGCAGGTCGTCGCGGTCGCGGAAATGCCAGTAGAAGCTGCCGCGGGTGACGCCCAGCTGACCGGCCAGCACGTCCACCCGCACGTGGTCGATGCCCTGGTCGACCAGCACTTCGGTGGCGGCGTCGATCCACGCGTCCGGGGTCAGTCGCGTGCGTTCGCCGTCCGCCGCCTTGCGGCGGCGCGGGACGGCCGCCGCGGCGTTCGGCACGCCATTCGGCTCGGCATCGATCACGGGGCGGCGCGGCTCGGTTGAGGCATCGGACGATGATGCCACGCGGTCGGCGAACCCCGCCGGGCCCACCGCTCCGGCGGCGGGTTCAGTAGGTTTCCAGGTGCAGGCGGCCTTCGCGCTTCATGGCGGCGGCCACCGTGTCCCAGTCCTGGCCGCTTTCCTGGGCAACGTCGCGCAGCGCCAGCACCACCCCTTCCTCCATGGCCTTCAGGCCGCACACGTAGAAGCAGGCGTTCGGGTCGGCCAGCAGCGGCGCCAGGTCGGCCACGCGCTGGCGCATCAGGTCCTGCACATAGCGTTTGGGCTGGCCGGGCGTGCGGCTGAAGGCGAGGTTGATGTCGATGAAGTCCTTGGGCAGGCTTTGCAGTGGGCCGAAGTAGGGCAGCTCCTCCTTCGTGCGGGCGCCGAAGAACAGCATCAGCTTGCCGCCCTCGAACTTGCCGCTGGCGCGCAACCGGCGTCGCCATTCGGTCATCGCGCGCATCGGCGCGCTGCCGGTGCCGGTGCAGATCATCACCACGTGGCTCTTCGGGTGGTTCGGCATCAGGAAGCTGGCGCCGAAGGGGCCGATCACCTGCACCTGGTCGCCCACGTTGAGGTCGCAGACGTAGTTGCTGGCCACGCCGCGCACCGGGCGCCCCTGGTGGTCCTCCAGCACCCGCTTCACGGTCAGCGACAGGTTGTTGTAGCCCGGCCGCTCGCCGTTGCGCGGGCTGGCAATGGAGTACTGGCGCGCGTGGTGCGGCCGGCCGTTCGCGTCCTGCCCTGGCGGGAGGATGCCGATGGACTGGCCTTCCAGCACCGGAAACGGCAGGCTGCCGAAGTCCAGCACCACGTGGTGCGTGTCGTAATCGTGGCCGACTTCGGTGACGCGCACATTGCCCGCCACGGTGGCGGTCACGAACTTCTGCTCGGCCTTGGGGCCGTAGAGGTTGGTGTAGGCGTGGGCCGCCGACCAAGGCGGCAGCGTGGCGCCGTAGGCGCCGCTGTTGAACACGTCCGCCCCGTTGGCGGTGGCAGGCGCCGGGGACGCCTCCGCGGTCGCCGCGGCGGTTTCGGACCCACCGCCCGTCGCCGCCAGTTGCTCGGGCGGCAATTCCGCGGGCAGGCTGTCCCACAGCAATTGTTCAGCGGGCGTGTAGGCGCGCACCCGGGGCATGCTGCGCCAGTTGTCGATGCTGCCGGTGGGGCAGGGTGGCACGCAGGCCATGCACAGGTTGCACTTGTCGGCGTCGACCACGTAGTTGCGGTCGTCGTGCGTGATGGCGCCCACCGGGCAGGTGGCTTCGCAGGTGTTGCAGCGGATGCAGATCTCGGGGTCGATCAGGTGCTGCTTGATGATCGCGGTGTCGGCCATGTCCATGGCACTCTCCTGGGTCGTGGTTCGCTGCGGTGATGTTCGATGCGGGCGGGGCCGCGCGCCAATGGCAAGGGGCCGCGAGGGCCCCTGGCTGTCGACGGCGCGGCCGAGGACGTTCAGCCGAAGCGGACGTACTCGAAGTTCACCGGCTGGCGGTTGATGCCCATCACCGGCGGCGCGATCCAGTTGGCGAACTGGCCGGGCTCGACCACGCGGCCCATCAGGCTGGCCACGAAGGCGCGGTCGCCGTCGGTGGGCAGCCAGTGGTCGACGTTGGCCTTCCACTCGGCCTCGCTGACCACGCGGCCTTCCGGCGACACCTTCACGCCGGCCAGGGCACCGATGTTGCGGTGGAAGGCCTTGTGCGGCGCGGTCAGGCGGAACGGGATGCCGGCCTTCTCGATGACCTTGTTCCAGCGCGCCACGCCAGCGATGCTGTCCTTGATGTAGTCGTCGCGCAGCACCTCGTTCAAGGCGTTGAGCATCGGCACTTCCTTTTCCACCAGCTGGCCGTTGACGGCGTTCAGCACGCGGTAGGTCAGGCCCCGCAGCTGGTGGTCGTCCATGCGCTTGCCTTCTTCGTAGCGGCCCTTCAGACCACTGGCGTAGAAGGTGGCGGCGTTGCTGCTTTCGTCGGCGCCGAACAGGTCGATGGTGACGCTGAAGTGGAAGTTCAGGTAGCGCTGGATGGTCGGCAGGTCGATCACGCCGGCGGCGCGAAGCTTGGCCACGTCGTCGGTCTTCAGGTCGTTCATCGCCTGGCAGGTGCGCTGGATGACGCGGCTCACGCCGGACTCGCCCACGAACATGTGGTGCGCTTCTTCGGTCAGCATGAACTTGGTGGTGCGGGCCAGCGGGTCGAAGGCGCTTTCGGCCAGCGCGCACAGCTGGAACTTGCCGTCGCGGTCGGTGAAGTAGGTGAACATGAAGAAGCTCAGCCAGTCCGGCGTGGCTTCGTTGAAGGCGCCGAGGATGCGTGGGTTGTCCTGGTCGCCGCTGCGGCGTTCCAGCAGCGCTTCGGCCTCTTCACGGCCGTCGCGGCCGAAGTGCTTGTGCAGCAGGTAGACCATGGCCCACAGGTGGCGGCCTTCCTCGACGTTGATCTGGAACAGGTTGCGCAGGTCGTACATCGACGGCGCGGTCAGGCCCAGGTGGCGTTGCTGCTCGACCGACGCGGGCTCGGTGTCGCCTTGCGTGACGATGATGCGGCGCAGGTTGGCGCGGTGCTCGCCGGGCACGTCCTGCCAGGCCTTCTCGCCCAAGTGGTCGCCGAAGTGCACCTTGCGGTCGGCCTCACCCGGGTTCAGGAAGATGCCCCAGCGGTAGTCGCGCATCTTCACGTGACCGAACTGGGCCCAGCCTTGCGGGTCCACGCTGACGGCGGTTCGCAGGTAGACCTCGTGGTCGGTCGAGCCCTCGGGGCCGACGTCGTCCCACCAGTTGATGAAGTTCGGTTGCCACTGCTCGAGCGCGCGCTGCAGCGTGCGGTCTTCGCTGAGGTTGACGTTGTTGGGGATTTTTTCGCTGTAATTGATGCCGGACATCGTGGACTCCATGATCGAACGTTCAGCGGTGGGAATGACTTCGGTTGCGGCACGCCACCCGATGCCGCACAACTGGGTTTGGGACTAGACGCGGTTCCAGTCGAATGCGGCCTTCTCGCCCTTGCCGTAGACCTTCAGCGCGCCCTTGTCGCCAACCGCGTTCGGGCGTTGGAAGATCCAGTTCTGCCAGGCGGTCAGGCGGCCAAAGACGCGGGTGAACATGTTCTCGGGGCCGTTGAAGCGCAGGTTGGCTTCCATGCCGGTCAGCGCGTCGGGGCTCATCGCGGCGCGTTCCTCGATGGCAATGCGCACCTCGTCGGCCCAGTCGATGTCGTCGGGGTTGGACGTGGCCAGGCCCAGCGCGAAGGCGGCGTCGGCGTCCAGTGCCTCGCCCAGCCGGGCGCGCACGGCGTCCAGCGCCGGGGCCTCGCCGTAGAAGCGGCGCTCCAGGCGGGTCTGGCCGGTGGCCATCGGGTAGAGGCTGAAGTTGGCCTCGGTGACGGTGATCTTGGGCGCACGGGCCTCGTCGTCAGGAAGGGCCAGGTGGTAGTTGCGGTCGCAGGCCAGGGCCAGCTCGAGCAGGCTGCCGGCGAAGCAGGTGCCGGCCTCGACGAGCGCGAACAGGCTGCGCGAGGACACGTCGATGCGGCTGAAGGTGCGGCGCAGCAGGCCGATGGTTTCGCGCACCAGCCAGTGCTTCTGGTGCGCCAGCAGCGTGGCGTCCAGGGCCTGCACGGCGGCGGCGTCGCCGCTGGTCTTGACCAGCCAGGTGCCCAGCTCGGGCTCGTTGGTGCGCAGGTGCAGGATGGCGTCTTCCAGTTCGCGGGCCATGGCCAGCGGGTACCAGCCGGCGCCCGCGGCTTCGATGCCGGCGATGTCGTTGGGCTGCGCGCCCTGCGGCGCCTTGACCGTCAGCGTCGCGGTGCGGCCGGCGCGGTCCAGGGCCACGTGGACGTGCTCGTAGTGCACCGCGTCGGCGTCGAAGCGGCGCGCCAGCGGCGTCAGCACCACGCCGCGCGCGTCGGCCGGGCGGTCGCTTTCGGCGGCCAGTTCGATGGCGCGTTCCTGCACCTTCTGGGCAAACACCGCCGGCTTGGCGATGGCGTCCACCAGGCGCCAGTCCTTGGCCTTCTGGCCGCGCACGCCTTCGCTGGTGGTGCAGAAGATGTCGGCCAGGTCATGGCGCACGCGGCGCTTGTCGGTCACGCGGGTCAGGCCGCCGGTGCCGGGCAGCACGCCCAGCAGCGGCACCTCGGGCAGGCTGACCGCGCTGCTGCGGTCGTCGATCAGGATGATCTCGTCGCAAGCCAGTGCCACTTCGTAGCCGCCGCCGGCACAGGCGCCGTTCACCGCCGCCAGGAACTTCAGGCCGCTGTGCTTGGACGAGTCCTCAAAGCCATTGCGGGTCTCGTTGGTGAATTTGCAGAAGTTCACCTTCCAGGCGTGGCTGGACAAGCCCAGCATGAAGATGTTGGCACCGGAGCAGAACACCTTGTCCTTCGCGCTGGTCAGCACCACGGTGCGCACCTCGGGGTGTTCGAAGCGGATGCGGTTGATGGCGTCGTTCAGCTCGATGTCCACGCCCAGGTCGTAGCTGTTGAGCTTGAGCTTGTAGCCCGGGCGCAGGCCGCCGTTCTCGTCGATGGCGATGGCCAGCGTGGCCACCGGGCCCTCGAAGCTGAGCTTCCAGTGCTTGTAGCGCGACGGGTGCGTCTGGTAGTCGACGGGCGTGACCGTTGCGGTCGGGGCTTCATTGCTCACGGGGTCTCCTCGGCGGACAGCGATGGCAGAAAGATGCAATCGAGTGCACGCATCATAGTGCAATGAGCTGCCGACGGTCAAGCAGGTATATGCATTTTAATGCACATTCAGAGCGGCATGCCCAGCGCCGTTCGCACCACGCCGCGCAGCTGCGCGAAGGTGGCGTCCAGCGCCTGGGCGCTGGTGTCCAAGGTGAAATCGGCCTTGGAATAGAAGGCCGCCCGCCCGGCCAGGATCCCCTTCAGGTCTTCCATGGCCTCGCGGCTCGCGGCCATCGGGCGCAGGTCGCCTTGTTCCATGACGCGGCGCATGTGGTCTTCGGGCGTGGCTTGCAGCCACACGGTGGTGCAATGCGACAGCAGCTGGTTGAAGGTGGCGGGGTCGGACACCAGGCCACCCGGCGTGGCAATCACCACCTCGCTGTAGATCTGGATCGCTTCTTCCAGGGCGCGGCGTTCGTAGCGGCGGTAGGCGTTCATCCCGTACAGCGCTTGGATCTCGGCCACGCTGCAGCCGGCGAAAGCTTCGATCTGCCGGCTCAGTTCGATGAACGGGCAGCCCAGGTCGTCGGCCAACTGCTGGCCCAGCGTGGACTTGCCCGCGCCGCGCAGCCCGATCAGCGCGATGCGGGCGCTGCGCACCACCGAGCCGCTGCCGCCCGTGCCCAGCATTTGGCCCACCGCCTCGCGCACGCGCTTGAGCGTGGCCTCGTCACGCTGTTCCAGCAACTCGCGCAGCAGCAGCCACTCGGGCGATCGGGTGGTCACGTCGCCAACCAGCTCGGCCAGCGAGCATTGAAGGGCACCGGCCACCTGCAGCAGCACCAGAATCGACGCGTTGCCGATGCCGTACTCGAGGTTGGCCAGGTGGCGTTCGGAAACGTCGGCGGCCAGGGCCACCGCTTTGCGCGTCAGGCCGCGGCGGGCCCGCAGCGCCTTGACCCGGTCGCCCAGGGCCACCAGGAAGGGGTTCTTGTCGCCGCCGTCCACCGCGTCTGCGCCTTGGGCGCCGATGGCGATGGGATCGGCGGGAACCGGCGTTGAGCGCTCGGTCCCTGGGACTAACCCGGGTGTATGCACTATAGTGCTTGACATGCGTCGGAGCGCCCTCTATTGTGATGGCACGCACAATAATTCATATTGGGTGGACCCGCAAGTCGAAGGCCGCCTGGGCCGGCGGGCCGGTGGGGTGCCGCCGGCCGGTGGGCCGCACCAAGCTCAACGCCAGAGCCTGCAGCCCGGCCGGATCCGCACCGCGTGTCCCGCACAGGCTCACAGGGCGCGGCGCGGCGCGGCGCGCCACCGCCCGGGGTCCTTGCCCAATGTCACCCGCTTTGAAAGCCCGCCATGACCGCACGCATTGACCGCCTCGCCAACCACCTCGGGGGCCACTGGGCCCACGGCACTGGCGCCGGCACGGCGTTGTTGGACCCGGTGCTGGGCACGCCCCTGGTCGAGGTGGACGCCACCGGGCTGGACCTGCGCGGCGGCTTCGCGCACGCCCGCCAAACCGGGGGCGCCGCCTTGCGGGCGCTGAGCTACCGTGAGCGCGGCGGCCTGCTCAGCCGCGTCGTGGCGCTGTTGCAGTCGCGGCGCGACGCCTATTACGAGATCGCCACCGCCAACAGCGGCACCGTCAAGAACGACTCGGCCGTTGACATCGACGGCGCGATCTTCACGATCGGCCAATACGCCAAGCTCGCCGACGGCCTGGGTGACCGCCACCACCTGCTGGACGGCGACCCGGCCCGCCTGGGCAAGGACCCGCTGTTCCAGTCGCGCCATGTGCTCGTGCCCAGCCGCGGGTTGGCGCTGTTCATCAACGCTTTCAACTTTCCTTCGTGGGGCCTGTGGGAGAAGGCGGCGCCCGCGCTGTTGTCGGGCGTGCCGGTGGTTGTCAAGCCGGCCACGGCCACCGCCTGGTTGACCCAGGTGATGGTGAAAGACGTGGTGGAAGCGGGCATCCTGCCGCCGGGGGCGTTGTCGGTGGTGTGCGGCTCGTCGGCGGGCCTGCTCGACGCGCTCCAGCCCTTCGACGTGCTGAGCTTCACTGGCTCGGCCGAGACCGCCGCCGTGGTGCGCGCCCACCCGGCGGTCAGCCGCGACTCGGTGCGCGTCAACATCGAGGCCGACAGCTTGAACTCGGCGCTGTTGATGCCCGGCGAGGGCGCCGACAGCCCGGCCTTCGACCTGTTGGTCAAGGAGGTGGCGCGCGAGATGACGGTGAAGTCCGGCCAGAAGTGCACCGCCATCCGCCGCGTGCTGGTGCCCGAGGCGCTGTACGACGCGGCGGCCGCCGCCATCGGTGCCCGCCTGGCCAAGACCACGGTGGGCAACCCGCGCAACGAGTCGGTGCGCATGGGCGCGCTGGTCAGCCGCGCGCAACTGGCGGCGGTGCGCGAGGGCCTGGCGTTGCTGAAGACGCAGGCCGAGGTGCTGCACGACGGCGCCGACCGACCGCTGGTCGACGCCGACCCGGCCGTGGCCTGCTGCGTGGGCCCGACGCTGCTGGGCACCCGCCAGCCCGACACCGCCGACCGCGTGCACGACACCGAGGTGTTCGGCCCGGTCGCCACGCTGGTGCCTTACCGCGACTTGGCGCACGCGCAGGCGCTGGTGCGCCGCGGGCAGGGGTCGCTGGTCAGCTCGCTGTACGGCAGCGACCCGGCCACGCTCGCCGACAGCGCCCTGGCCTTGGCCGACGCGCACGGCCGCGTGCACGTGATCTCGCCCGACGTGGCCGCGGTGCACACGGGCCATGGCAATGTGATGCCGCAGTCGCTTCACGGGGGGCCGGGCCGCGCCGGTGGCGGCGAGGAACTGGGCGGCGCGCGGGCCTTGAATTTCTACCACCGCCGCAGCGCCATCCAGGCGAGCACCGCGGTGCTGGACCGGTTGGTGCAGGACGCCGCTTGACGGCGGATCGAACCACCTGAGCTCTGCCACCGTCAACGCCGCCACCGCTGCCGCCGTCGCCAAGGAGTCCGCCATGACCCGCACCGCCCCTGTCGTCCCCGCCCCTGGTGCCCGCTTCAACTTCGCTCACCACCTGCTGCAGCGCAACCGCAGCCGGGCCGGCAAGCTGGCCTTCGTCGACGACGTCGAGACCTTGAGCTACGGTCAGCTCGACCAGCAGGTGCGCCGCGTGGCGGCCGGCCTGCTGGCCACCGGCTTGCGGCGCGAGGAGCGCGTGCTGCTGCTGATGCACGACACCTGCGACTGGCCGGTGGCCTTCCTGGGCGCGTTGTATGCGGGCATCGTGCCGGTGGCGGTCAACACCTTGCTGACGGTGGAGGACTACGCCTACATGCTGCAGCACAGCCGCGCGCAGGCGGTGCTGGTGTCCGGTGCCTTGCTGCCCACCCTGACCCAGGCGATGGCGCTGGCGGCCGGGCAGGGCGGGCACGAGGTGAAAACGGTGTTCGCGGCCCGTGCCGGCGCCGCCGACACCGCCGGCGTGGTCGACTTCGCCACCCTGCGCGACAGCGCCACCGCGCTGGCCGAGCCCGCCGGCACCGGGCCGGACGACCCCGGCTTCTGGCTGTATTCGTCGGGTTCCACCGGCCGGCCCAAGGGCACGGTGCACACCCACGCCAACCCCTACTGGACGGCCGAGTTCTACGGCACGCCGGTGCTGGGCCTGACCGAGCGCGACGTGTGCTTCTCCGCCGCCAAGCTGTTCTTCGCCTACGGCCTGGGCAACGGGCTGAGCTTCCCGCTCAGCGTGGGCGCCACCGTGCTGCTGATGGCCGAGCGCCCCACGCCGGATGCCACCTTCCGCCGCTGGCGCGGCGAGGTGCAGGGCCTGCAACCCACGGTTTTCTTCGGCGCGCCCACGGGCTACGCCGGCATGCTGGCTTCGCCGGCGCTGCCGGCGCGCAAGGAGGTGGCGCTGCGCCTGTGCTCTTCCGCCGGCGAGGCCCTCCCGCGCGACATCGGCGAGCGCTTCACCGCGCATTTCGGCTGCGAGATCATCGACGGCATCGGTTCCACCGAGATGCTGCACATCTTCCTGTCGAACATTCCGGGTCAGGTGCGTTACGGCACCACCGGCTGGCCGGTGCCCGGCTACGAGGTGGAACTGCGCGGCGACGACGGCCACCCCTTGACGCCCGCGGCCGACGGCGCCATCGACACCGGCGACCTCTACATCCGCGGCCCCAGCGCCGCACTGATGTACTGGGGCAACCGCGAGAAAAGCCGCGAAACCTTCCAAGGCGCCTGGACCCGCAGCGGTGACAAGTACGTGCGCAATGCCGACGGCAGCTACACCTACAGCGGCCGCAGCGACGACATGCTGAAGGTCAGCGGCCTGTACGTCTCGCCCTTCGAGGTCGAAGCCACGCTGGTGCAGCACCCGGCGGTGCTGGAAGCCGCGGTCATCGGCGTCGTCGACGCCGAGGGCCTGACCAAGACCAAGGCCTTTGTGGTGCGCAAGGCGGGTGCCGAGGTCGACGAAGCCGCGCTGAAGGCCTTCGTCAAGGACCGCCTGGCGCCGTACAAGTACCCGCGGCTCATCGAGTTCATCGACGAGCTGCCCAAGACCGCCACCGGCAAGATCCAGCGCTTCCGCCTGCGCGACCGCGAGGCGGCCGGCCGATGAACGCGGCCGCCTTGCACGTTGACATCGACTGGGCCGGCCGCCCGGTGCGCGTCGAAGTTGCTTTCGTGGGCGCCAGCGATGCGCAGGCGCCGCTGGTCGTCTTCCTGCACGAAGGCCTGGGGTCGGTGGCGATGTGGCGCGACTTTCCGCAGCGGCTGTGCGCCGCGGTGGGGGCGCGCGGGCTGGTGTATTCGCGCCCGGCCTACGGCCAGTCCACGCCGCGCGCGCCCGACGAGGCCTGGGGCCCGGACTTCCTGCACCGCCAGGCCCGTGAGGTGCTGCCCGCCGTGCTGCAGGCGCTGGACGTGGACGCGGCCGCGCGCCCCGTCTGGTTGTTCGGCCACAGCGACGGCGGCTCGATCGCGCTGCTGTACGCGGCGATGTTCCCGGCGCAGGTGGCCGGCGCCATCGTGCTGGCGCCCCACATCCTGGTCGAGCCGGTGTCGGTGGACAGCATCGCCAGCGCCCGCGAAACCTACCTGAGCACCGACCTGCGCCAGCGCCTGGCCCGCTACCACGCCGACGTCGATTCGGCCTTCTGGGGCTGGAACGACGTGTGGCTGAGCGCGGCCTTCCGCGACTGGACCATCGTCGACGAACTCGGCCGCATCACCGCCCCGGTGCTGGCCATCCAGGGCGTGGACGACGAATACGGCACGCTGGAGCAGGTGCGCGGCATCGCCCGCCAGGTGCCCGGCACCCGCTTGCTCGAACTGCCCGAATGTGGACACTCGGCCCACCGCGACCAGCCCGAGGCGGTGATCGCCGCCAGCCACGCCTTCATCGGCACCCACCGCCCCTGATGCCTCGAAAAGGAGACACCGCATGACCGCCCCCCGTTTTGTCCTCGCCGCCGGCGCCGCGGCCCTGGTCGCCGCCTTCGCCACGCCCGCCGTCCACGCGCAGTCCACCGGCAAGCTCAAGGTCGGCCTGATGCTGCCGGCCACCGGCACCTTCGCCGCGCTGGGCACGGCCATCGAGAACGGCTTTCGCCTGCACGTGACCGAGCAGGGCGGCAAGCTGGGCGGGCGCGAGGTCGAGTTCGTCAAGGTGGACGACGAAAGCGACCCCTCCAAGGCCACCGACAACGTCAACAAGCTCATCAAGCGCGACAACGTCGACGTGCTGATCGGCACGGTGCACTCCGGCGTGGCCATGGCCATGGCCAAGGCCGCCAAGGACAGCGGCACCACGCTGATCGTGCCCAACGCCGGGGCCGACGCCGTCACCGGCCCGATGTGCGCGCCGAACATCTTCCGCTCCAGCTTCAGCAATTGGCAACCGGGCTACGCGATGGGCGAGGTGGTGGCCAAGCGCGGCCACAAGAAGGTGGTCACCATCACCTGGAAGTACGCCGCGGGCGACGAGTCGGTGCGCGGGTTCAAGGAGGCTTTTGAGAAGGCCGGTGGCAGCGTGGTGAAAGAGTTGAGCCTGCCCTTTCCGAACGTTGAGTTCCAGGCCTTGCTGACCGAGATCGCGGCGGCCAAGCCCGACGCGGTCTACACCTTCTTCGCCGGCGGCGGCGCGGTGAAGTTCGTCAAGGACTACGCCGCGGCCGGGCTGAAGAAGTCGATTCCGCTGTACGGCGCCGGCTTCCTGACCGACGGCACGCTGGAAGCCCAGGGCGCCGACGCGGAAGGCCTGTTCACCACGCTGCACTACGCCGACAGCCTGAACACGCCGCGCGACAACGCCTTCCGCCTGGCCTACGCCAAGACCTACAAGCTGCAGCCCGACGTCTACGCGGTGCAGGGCTACGACGCCGCGCTGATGCTGGGCACCGGCCTGGCCGCGGTGAAGGGCGACATCGGCAAGAAGGCCGAGTTCGCCGCCGCGCTGCAGAAGGCCAGGATCGACAGCCCGCGCGGCCCCTTCAGCCTGTCCAAGGCGCACAACCCGGTGCAGGACATCTACCTGCGCCAGGTCGTCGGCAAGGAAAACAAACTGATCAGCGTGGCCAGCAAAGGCCTGGCCGACCCGGCCCGCGGCTGCAAGATGTGAGCTGAGCCCTGCGCCTGCCACCCACCCCCGATGGACTTCGCCACTTTCCTCATCCAGTGCCTGAACTCGTTGCAGTACGGGCTGCTGTTGTTCCTCGTCGCGTCCGGGCTGACCTTGATCTTCGGGATCATGGGCGTGATCAACCTCGCCCACGGCAGCTTCTACATGATCGGCGCCTACATGGCCTATGCCCTGGCGCCCTTCGTGGCCGCCACCTTCGGCGGCGGCTTCTTCGCCACGCTGGCGGTGGGCGTGCTGCTGTCGGTGGTGCTGGGCTATGTGCTGGAATGGGCTTTCTTCAGTTTCCTGTACGAGCGCGAGCACCTGCAGCAGGTGCTGATGACCTACGGCCTGATCCTGGTCTTCGAGGAACTGCGCAGCATGCTGGTGGGCGACGACGTGTACGGCGTGAAGGCGCCCGACTTCCTCAGCGGCAGCGTGCCGCTGGGTGAGCTGATGACCTACCCGGTGTACCGGCTGTTCATCTCGGGTGTGTGCCTGCTGCTGGCGCTGGGCATGTACCTGGTCTTCAGCCGCACGCGGCTGGGCATGATGATCCGCGCCGGCAGCACCAACCGCGAAATGGTGCAGTCGCTGGGCATCGACATCAGCTTTCTGTACCGCGTGGTCTTCGCGGCGGGCGTGGCCATCGCGGTGTTCGCCGGCATGGTGGCCGCGCCGGTGTCCTCGGTCTACCCGGGCATGGGCAACAGCGTGCTGATCATCTGCTTCGTGGTCGTGGTGATCGGCGGCATCGGCTCCATCCGCGGGGCGTTGCTGGCGTCCTTGCTGATCGGCGCGGTGGACACCTTCGGCAAGGTCCTGCTGCCGTCGGCGGCCGGCGTGCTGGTGTACGTGTTGATGGCGCTGATCCTGCTGTGGAAGCCGGACGGCCTGTTCAAGGCGGGATGAACGCATGAACCCCTCGACGACTTCCCCCGGCCTTGGCGGCAAGCTCGCCTTCGTGCTGGTCACCTTTGCGGCGCTGGCGTTGCTGCCCTTCCTGTCGGGCGCCTACGGGCTCGACCTCGTCACCAAGATCATGGTGTACGCGTTGTTTGCGCTGAGCCTGGAGCTGCTGGTGGGCAGCACCGGCCTGGTGTGCTTCGGCCAGGCGGCCTTCTTCGGCATCGGGGCCTACGCCACGGTGTGGCTGTCGCCGCAGTACGACGCCGGCAACGTGGCCTGGCTGCTGCCCGGCTGCATGCTGGCCGCGGGTGCCTTTGCGCTGGCGGTGGGCGCGCTGTCGCTGCGCACCAAGGGCGTGTACTTCATCATGGTCACGCTGGCCTTCGCGCAGATGGCCTACTACGTGGTGCACGACACGCCGCTGGGCGGCGGCACCGACGGCGTCTACCTGACCGCCAAGCCCACGCTGGGCCCGTGGCTCGACCTGGACAAGGCCCTGCCGCTGTACTACTTCACCCTGGCTTGCCTGGTGGCGGTGTTCGCCTTCCTGGCGGTGCTGCTGCGCTCGCGCTTCGGCCACGCGCTGGCCGGCATCAAGCACAACGAGCAGCGCATGAAGGCCGTTGGCTTTTCCACCTACCCCTACAAGCTGGCGGCCTTCGCCATCTCGGGCGCGCTGGCCGGGCTGGCGGGCTTTCTGTTCGCGGTGAAGGACGGCTATGTGAACCCGGAGCTGCTGAGCTGGCACCTGTCCGGCGCGGTGCTGATCATGATCATCCTGGGCGGCCTGGGCCACCTGCGAGGCGCGCTGATCGGCGCCTTCGCCTTCGCGCTGCTGCAGGAATTTTTCAAGTCCGAAGCCATCTTCGGTGCCTTTGCCAAGCACTGGCACCTGGGCCTGGGCCTGACCATCATCGTCAGCGTGGCGGTGCTGCCGAACGGCCTGGTGGGCCTGCCCGCGCGGCTGCGCGAACGCCTGTTCGGCGGCGACGCCGGACGCGCCCGCGCGGCGCGCGCCGTGCCCGCGCCGGACGACGTCAGCGCCGCCGCCCCTTCGGACATGGGAGGCCGTCCATGAATGCGACGTCGTCAACGCCGGCCGCGGTGGCGCCCGCCGCCGCGCAGGCCCCTGGCTCCTCCGGCACCGCCGCCGCCGGCCCGGACGTGTTGCTGAGCGGCGAGGCCATCTCGCGCCGCTTTGGTGGCCTGCTGGCCGTCGACCGGGTGTCGGTGCAGTTGCGCCGCGGCAGCGTGCACGCGGTCATCGGCACCAACGGCGCGGGCAAGTCCACGCTGATCAACATCCTGTCGGGCGAGATCCCGCCCAGCAGCGGCCGCATCGCCTTGCTGGGCCAGGACGTCACCGCCTGGAGCCAGCCGCGCCGCGCCCGCGCCGGGCTGGGCCGCAGCTACCAGCGCACCACCATCTTTCCGACCTTCAGCGTGTTCGAGAACTGCCGCCTGGCGGCGCAGTCCCGCCATCCGCGGCCCTGGGCCTGGTGGGAAGCCGCCAACCGTTGTTCGGCCAGCAGCGAGGCCGCCCGCAGCGCCGCGGCCCGCGCGGGCCTGGGCGCGGTGCTGGACCGCAGCGCCGGCTTGCTGTCGCACGGCCAGAAGCGCCAGCTGGAAATCGCGATGTGCCTGGCCACCGGGCCGCAGGTGCTGCTGCTGGACGAACCGCTGGCCGGCATGGGCGCCGAGGAAACCGACCGCATGCTCGCGCTGTTGGACGAACTGAAGGCGGCGCACGCCATCTTGCTGGTCGAGCACGACATGGACGCCGTCTTCCGCGTGGCCGACCGCATCACCGTGATGGTCAACGGCGCGGTCATCGCCTCGGACGCCCCCGACGCGGTGCGCACCAACCCGGCGGTGCAGTCCGCCTACCTGGGACACGACTGAATGGACCTCATCGTCGACGCCCGCGCCGTGCACGCCTGGTACGGCGCCAGCCACATCCTGCACGGCGTGGACCTGCAGATCGCCCGTGGCCAGACCGTGGGCCTGCTGGGGCGCAATGGCATGGGCAAGAGCACCTTGATCCGCACCTTGCTGGGCCACGTCACGCAGCGCGAAGGCCACATCGGCCTGTTCGGCCAGGATGCCTCGCGGGCCAAGCCGCACGAGGTGGCTCGGCTCGGCGTGGCCTACGTGCCCGAGGGCCGCGGCGTCTTTCCCAACCTGTCCGTGAAGGAAAACCTGGTGATGGCCGCGCGCGCGGGCCGCCAGGGTCAGCGCGACTGGACCTACGCCCGCGTGATGGACACCTTCCCGCGCTTGCAGGAGCGGGTGGGGCACCTGGGCGCGCAGTTGTCCGGCGGCGAGCAGCAGATGCTGTCCATCGGCCGCGCCTTGATGACCCACCCGGCGCTGATCATCCTGGACGAGGCCACCGAGGGCCTGGCGCCGCTGATCGTGGCCGAGATCTGGCGCGTCATCGAGGACATCCGCGCCAGCGGCATCGCCACGCTGATCGTCGACCGCGACTACCGCAAGGTGCTGGCGCGCAGCGAACAGGCGCTGGTGCTGCAGAAGGGCCAGGTGGTGCTGCGCGGGCCCTCGGCCCAGGTGGCGGCCGATCCGACACTGGGCAGCTTTCTCGGCGTCTGAAGCGACCGGGATCCGGGGCAGGCCCCGTGGGGGCATCGACCCTTCATCCACCTTGCCGCCGTGCCGACGTTCCACTGCGCCAGCGCCAGCGCCAGCCCGACCGCGGCGCCTTTTGGGGTGGCGCTGGCCGGACGCGCCGCCTTGGTCAGGCGGGGCCGCGTGGTTCCGCGCGTGATGCGGGGGTCAGAGCACGGCGGCGCTGGGCCGCTGAGCAATGCGGTCGCGCCAGGCCTGCAGGTGGGCGAAGCCCTCGTCGCCGGCCTTGAACTTCATCAGCCCGCGGGCGAATTCGATGGCGCAGTAGGCGGTGATGTCGGCGATGGTGAAGCGGTTGCCGGCGATGAACGCGTGCCTGGCCAGTTCGCCGTCCAGCCAGGCCGCGATGCCGCGCAGCTTTTGGCCCTGCGAGGCGCTGAAGTCGGGAAACTGCGGCTGCTCCAGCGGTGCGAGGCCCGGGTGGCCGTGGCGGATCCAGTTGGCGATGGTGCCCAGGAAGTACAGCTCCATGCGCCGGTCGGCGGCCTCGATGAAGGCCCGCTCCTCGAAGTCGACGCCCATCAGGTTGGGTTCGGGGTGGCGGCCTTCCAGGTAGGTGCAGATGGCACGGGTTTCACCCAGCACGCGGCCGTCGTCGAACTCCAGCACCGGCACCTTGGCCAGTGGGCTCTTGGCCTTGTAGTCGGCGTTCTGGTGTTCGTTGGCGCCGATCTGCACCGTGGCGAACTCGATGTCGGTGATGCCTTTTTCGGCGATGAACATCAGCACGCGACGCGGGCTGGGCGCCCGGGGAGATACCCACAGTTTCATGGTGTGTGTGTCCGGTTCGGGTGATGGGCGGTCCGCGCGGGCGGACGCGGTCAACGCAGGCGCTCGCGGGTGACGAAGTCGAAATGGAAGTCGTTGGGCGCGGCGGCGCGGTGCCGCTCGCGGGCCACTTCGCGCCAGCCCGGCGACAGGGTTTGGAAATCAGGAAAGTGGTTGTCGCCTTCAAAGACCGCGTCGATCTCGGTCAGCACCAGCCGGTCGGCAAAGGCCAGGGTCTGCGCGTACACCTCGGCGCCGCCGATCACGCAGACCTCGGGCGGGCCGTCGGTGGGGTGTTGCTCGATCCATTGGCTGGCCAACGCCAGCGCCTGGTCCAGGTTGGGCGCGGTGACCACGTCGGCGGTGGCGGCGGCGGTGGGCCCGCTGCGGCTCATCACGATGTTCAGGCGGCCAGGCAAGGCGCGGCCAATGGACGCGTGGGTGCGCCGGCCCATGATCAGCGGGCGACCCAGGGTGGTGCGCCGGAAATGCTTCAGGTCTTCCGGCAAGTGCCAGGGCATGCGCTCGCCGCGCACCCCGATCAGGCGGTGGCGGTCCATGGCGGCGATCAGGGTCAGGCGGGGCGTGGGCATGGGGGAGGATTGTCGTGCAGCGCCGGCGCGCCCTGGAACTGGCCGTCCCGTTGGCGGCGTGCACCCGGCCGATCACGAGGACAGGGCCATGATTTTTCATTCGATGGTATAAATCTTTCATGAGAAATGTTTTTGTGGCCGAGTCATCGCCGGCGTTCACGCAGGTTCAACCCGGCCAGGTGCTGGCCAAGGCCACCGCGCGGGCCGCCACGCTGCTGGGCTTGAGCGGGGCGGCGCTGTCGCGGGTCATCGGCGTCAGCGAGCCCACGGTGTCGCGCTTGCTGCGCGGCGACCGTGCGCTTGCGCCGGCATCGAAGGAGGGCGAGTTGGCGGCCTTGCTGGTGCGGGTCTACCGCTCGCTCGACGCCTTGGTGGGCAACGACGATGGCAAGCGCGCCGCCTGGATGGGCAGCCACAACGACGCGCTGGGCGGCGTGCCGCGCGAGCTGATCCAGTCGGTGGAAGGCCTGGTCGCGGTGCTGTGCTACCTCGACGGCATGCGCGCGCCGGCATGACCGTCGCGTCGGACCCGCCGGTCGTTCCCCCTGAATGGTTCGCCACCGGCCAGCGGCAGCAGATGCTGGCCTGGCGCGCGGTCGAGGCCCAGCACGTCGTGGCCACGATGCGCCTGGTCGACACGCTGGACGAGCAGGCGGTGCTGGAGCAATTGCTCGAATCCAGCAAACCCAAGCTGCCCGGTGGTGGGGGCGGCGCGGGTGGCGCAGGCAAGCACGTGCTGCTCACCACGCCCTTCCGCTACCGGCCGCAGCATGGCAGCCGCTTTCGGCCGGCGGGCGCGGCGGGCGTCTGGTACGGCGCTGCCACGGTGCGCACGGCCTGCGCCGAGGTGGCGTACTGGCGCTGGCGCTTCCTGATGGACAGTGAAGGCCTGCAGGGCACCGACCTGCTGACCGAGCACACGGTGTTTCCGGCGCAGATCGACGGCCTGGCCATCAATTTGCGCGCCGACCCCTGGCGTGCGCGCCGCGCGGCTTGGACCGACCCGGTGGACTACCGCGCCACCCAGGCGCTGGCCGCGGCCGCGCGCGCGCAGCGCGTGCAGTGGCTGCGCTATGAATCGGTGCGCGATCCGGGCGGCGACTGCGGCGTGGTCTTGGATGTGGCGGCGCTCGACCGCCTGGACCTCAGTCGTCAGCAGACCTGGCATTGCCGCACCACGCGCCTTGCGGTCCGCATGGTCCACGGGGAGGACCGCCACGAGTGGCGGTTCGGGGCGGCAGCGGCGGTTGAAGCCATGGTGGCCGACGCGGTGCCCGCACCCACGACTCCCGCCGCCCGCCCCGCCAAGCGGCCCGGCTCCCGCTCAGGCGCTTGACGCCGCTTCTCGTCCGGCGCTGATGTGCCGGTGCATCAGGGCCTGCGCCGCGGCCGGATTGCGCGCGTGCAGCGCCGCCATCAGGTCGCGGTGCTCGTTCAGCGAGGCGTCCAGGCGGCCCTGCTTGAACAGCGAGTGGTGGCGGTTCAGCTTCATCACCTTGCGCAGGTCCAGCACCATCTGAACGCGCCAGCGGTTGTTGGCCAGGTCCAGCAGGCGCATGTGAAAGCGCTCGTTGGCGGCGAAGAAGGCGTCGCGGTCGTCGACCGAGGCCTCCAGCGCGTCGTGCAGCGCCTGCAGTTCGGTCAGTTCGGCCTCGCCGGCCTGAGCCGCCACGGTGGCCGCGGCGTCGCTTTCCAGCAGCGCCATGAGGTGAAAGACCTCCACCAGATCGCGCTCGCTGACCTCGGTCACGTAGGCGCCGCGGCGCAGCTTCATCGTCACCAGGCCCTCGGCGGCCAGCACCTTCAGCGCCTCGCGCAGCGGGGTGCGGCTGATGCCGTACTCGGCGGTCAGCGCCTGTTCGTCGATCCAGCTGCCGGGGGCGAGGCCGTGGCTGAGGATGCGTGTGCGCAGCCGCTCGGCGACCTGTTCGTACAGGGCCTGGGAGGGCAGTCGGCTGGGCGGCGGGGCCACCGGGGACGTCATGGGCAGGGCTTTCAAAGCGGCGGGCACGTTGGCTATAATTCAATTTTGCATTACGGCCAGGGCGCTTGTCGACCCTCGCGCGGGTTGTCCCCCAGCAACGCTGGCCAAAGTGCCACGGCCGTCACGACATCACCGAGGTTTTCATGTCCGCCCAGACCCCGCCGACCGCCCACCCGCAACCGCCCGCCGCCCCCGACCTCGACGCGTGGCACCGGGCGGCCGCCAAATCGGCGCCGAACGGTGACGTGGCTGCCCTGAATTGGACGACCCCGGAAGGCCTGGTCGTCAAGCCGCTGTACACGGCCGCCGACATCGCCGGCCTGCCGCACACCAACACGCTGCCTGGGTTTGCCCCGTATGTGCGCGGCCCGCAGGCCACGATGTACGCGGTGCGGCCCTGGACCATCCGCCAGTACGCCGGCTTCTCCACCGCCGAGGAATCGAACGCCTTCTACCGCAAGGCCCTGGCCGCCGGCGGGCAGGGCGTGAGCGTGGCCTTTGACCTGGCCACCCACCGCGGCTACGACAGCGACCACCCGCGCGTCACCGGCGACGTGGGCAAGGCCGGCGTGGCCATCGATTCGGTCGAAGACATGAAGGTGCTGTTCAACGAGATCCCGCTCGACAAGGTCAGCGTCAGCATGACCATGAACGGCGCGGTGCTGCCGGTGTTGGCGGGCTACGTGGTGGCGGCGGAAGAGCAGGGCGTGGCGCAGGACCAGCTCAGCGGGACCATCCAGAACGACATCCTCAAGGAGTTCATGGTCCGCAACACCTACATCTACCCGCCCGAGCCGAGCATGCGGATCATCGGCGACATCATCGAGTACACGGCCCGCCACATGCCGAAGTTCAACTCGATCAGCATCAGCGGCTACCACATGCAGGAAGCCGGCGCCAACCAAGCGCTGGAACTGGCCTTCACGCTGGCCGACGGCCAGGAGTACGTGAAGACCGCCATGGCCAAGGGCCTGGACGTCGACGACTTCGCCGGGCGCCTGAGCTTCTTCTGGGCGATCGGCATGAACTTCTACCTGGAGATCGCCAAGATGCGCGCGGCCCGCCTGCTGTGGCACCGCATCATGACCGGCGTGGGCGCCAAGAAGCCCAAGAGCCTGATGCTGCGCACCCACTGCCAGACGAGCGGCTGGTCGCTGACCGAGCAAGACCCGTACAACAACATCGTGCGCACCACCATCGAGGCCATGGCCGCGGTGTTCGGCGGCACGCAAAGCCTGCACACCAACAGCTTCGACGAGGCCATTGCGCTGCCCACCGAGTTCAGCGCGCGGATCGCCCGCAACACCCAGCTGATCATCCAGGAAGAGACCCACATCACCAACGTCGTCGACCCCTGGGCCGGCAGCTACATGATGGAGACGCTGACCCAGCAGATGGCCGACCAGGCCTGGGCCATCATCCAGGAGGTCGAGGCCATGGGCGGCATGACCCGTGCCGTGGACAGCGGCTGGGCCAAGCTCAAGATCGAGGCCAGTGCGGCGGAGAAGCAGGCCCGCATCGACAGCGGCAAGGACGTCATTGTCGGCGTCAACAAGTACAAGCTGAAAACCCAGGACAAGGTCGACATCCTGGAGGTCGACAACGTCAAGGTGCGCGACGGCCAGATCGAGCGCCTGAAGGCGCTGCGCGCGGCGCGCGACGCGGCCCAGGTGCAGGCCGCACTGGACGCGCTGACCGAAGCCGCCCGCAGCGGCCAGGGCAACCTGCTCGACCTGTCGATCCGGGCGGTGCGCCTGCGCGCCACGGTGGGCGAGGTGAGCGACGCGCTGGAGAAGGTCTTCGGCCGCCACCGCGCCGACATCCAGAAGGTCACCGGCGTCTACGCCGCGGCCTACGACAGCGCCGAAGGCTGGGACAAGCTCAAGGGCGAGATCGCCGCCTTCGCCGAAGAGGCCGGCCGCCGCCCGCGGGTGATGATCGCCAAGCTGGGCCAGGACGGGCACGACCGCGGCGCCAAGGTGGTGGCCACCGCCTTCGCCGACCTGGGCTATGACGTCGACATGGGCCCGCTGTTCCAGACGCCCGAGGAATGCGCGCGCCAGGCCATCGAGAACGACGTGCACGCGGTGGGCGTGTCCACGCTGGCCGCGGGCCACAAGACGCTGGTGCCGGCCATCATCCAGGCGCTGCGCGATCAAGGCGCCGACGACATCATCGTCTTCGTCGGCGGGGTGATCCCGGCGCAGGATTACGGCTTTCTGTACGACGCTGGCGTCAAGGGCATCTACGGGCCGGGCACCCCGATCCCGGTCAGCGCCAAGGACGTGCTCGAACAAATCCGCGCCGCCCAGGTCACCGCCTGACGGTCTGCGTTCCTACCTCTTTCCAGGCCGCCCATGGACACCCGCGACAACCGCCCGACCCCCACCGGCCTGGCGCTGCGCCCCGCCGACGAGGGCGACTTCGAGGCCCTGCTGGCGCTGCGCATGGCCGCCATGCGCGAAAGCCTGGAACGCCTGGGCCGCTTCGACCCGCAGCGCGCGCGCGAACGGCTGAGCCGGGGCTTCCTGCCGGCCTACACCCGCCACATCCTGAAGGACGGCGAACTGGTCGGCTTCGTGGTGGTGGTGCCGCGAGAGAAGGACTGCCTGCTCGACCACCTGTACATCCACCCGAACGGGCAGGGCCAGGGCATCGGCACCTGGGTGATGGACCAGGTGCTGAAGGAGGCCGACCAGCGCGGCAAGTCGGTGTCGGTCACGGCCCTGAAGCACAGCGCGGCCAACCGCTTCTACCTTCGCCATGGCTTCGTGCTGCAGGCCGAAGGCGAGTGGGACCTCTACTACGTGCGGCCGGCCCAGGCGGCCCCGTCCGACCGCCGCCGGTGATCGGCGGGGTTGCCTGACATGGATCTCGCGCCTCAGCGCTCCAGCGTTCCCTGCCCGCCCCCATGAGCCCTGTTCACGCCACGGACGCCCTTGATGCGCCGCAGCAGCGCCTGTTCGATGAGTTGCTGGGCCCGCCTTGTCCGGCCCAGCGGCGCGCCATCGCCAAGACCATCACCTTGCTGGAGTCGACGCGGGCCGACCACCGGCCTCGCGCCGATGCGCTGCTCAACGCCCTGTTGCCGCACAGCGGGCGGTCGTTGCGCCTGGGCATCTCGGGCGTGCCCGGTGTGGGCAAGAGCACCTTCATCGAGGCGCTGGGCTTGTACCTGATCGACCAGGGACACCGCGTGGCCGTGCTGGCGGTCGACCCCTCGTCCAGCGTGTCGGGCGGGTCGATCCTGGGCGACAAGACGCGCATGGAGTTCTTGTCGGTCCACGAGCGCGCCTACATCCGCCCGAGCCCGGCCAGCGGCACGCTGGGCGGCGTGGCAGAGCGCACGCGCGAATCGATGCTGGTCTGCGAGGCCGCGGGCTACGACGTGGTGATCGTCGAGACCGTGGGCGTGGGCCAGAGCGAGACGGCGGTGGCCGGCATGACCGACCTGTTCGTCCTGCTGCAACTGCCCAATGCGGGCGACGACCTGCAGGCCATCAAGAAGGGCGTGATGGAGCTGGCCGACCTGGTCGTCATCAACAAGGCCGACCTCGACGAACACGCCGCGCTGCGCGCCCGCGCGCAGATCACCAGCGCGCTGCGCTTGTTCGGCCTGCACGGCAACCCCGACCACGTTCACCACGACGAGGCGGTGTGGCACCCGACGGTGCTGCAGATGAGCGCGCTGAAAAACGTCGGCGTCGATGCCTTCTGGCAGACCGTCAGCCAGTTCCGCACGCTGCAGACCGCCAACGGCCGCCTGGCCGCGCGCCGCCGCGTTCAGGACGAGGCCTGGATGTGGGAGCGCATCGACGCCGGCCTGAAGGCCCGCTTCCGCGCGCACCCGCCGATCCGCGAACTGTTGCCCGCACTGAGCACCGAGGTGCGCGCCGGCCGTGTGGCCGCGTCGGTGGCCGCGCGGCGCCTGCTCGATCTGTTTCATTGAACCCCACGACCCAGAATCCGGAGGACCGATCCCATGCACGACATCCAGCAGATGCTCGAGGAAAAGCGCGCCAAGGCGCGCCTCGGCGGCGGCGTGAAACGCATCGCCGCGCAGCACGCCAAGGGCAAGCTGACCGCGCGCGAGCGCATCGAACTGCTGCTCGACGCCGGCACCTTCGAGGAATGGGACATGTTCGTCGAGCACCGCTGCCACGACTTCGGCATGCAGGACAACAAGATCCCCGGCGACGGCGTCATCACCGGCTACGGGATGATCAACGGCCGCCTGGTGTTCGTGTACAGCCAGGACTTCACCGTCTTCGGCGGCGCGCTGAGCGAGGCCCACGCCGAGAAGATCTGCAAGGTGATGGACCAGGCGATGAAGGTGGGCGCACCGGTGATCGGCCTGAACGACTCGGGCGGCGCGCGCATCCAGGAGGGCGTGGCTTCGCTGGGCGGCTATGCCGAGGTGTTCCAGCGCAACGTGATGGCCAGCGGCGTGGTGCCGCAGATCAGCATGATCATGGGCCCCTGCGCGGGCGGCGCGGTGTACTCGCCGGCCATGACCGACTTCATCTTCATGGTCAAGGACAGCAGCTACATGTTCGTCACCGGCCCCGAGGTGGTGAAGACCGTGACCCACGAGGAAGTGACCGCCGAGGACCTGGGCGGTGCCAGCACCCACACCACCAAGAGCGGCGTGGCCGACCTGGCCTTCGACAACGACGTGGACGCGCTGCTGATGCTGCGCCGCTTCTTCAACTACATCCCCACCAACAACCGCGAGAAGGCGCCGGTGCGCCCCAGCAACGACCCGGCCGACCGGCTGGACCACTCGCTGGACACCCTGGTGCCCGAGAACCCCAACAAGCCCTACGACATCAAGGAGCTGATCACCAAGGTCGCCGACGACCACGAGTTCTTCGAACTGCAGCCCGACTACGCGAAGAACATCGTCATCGGCTTCTGCCGCATGGAAGGCCAGGCGGTGGGCATCGTGGCCAACCAGCCGCTGGTGCTGGCCGGCTGCCTGGACATCAAGAGCAGCATCAAGGCCGCGCGCTTCGTGCGCTTCTGCGACGCCTTCAACATCCCGGTGGTGACCTTCGTGGACGTGCCCGGCTTCATGCCCGGCACCAGCCAGGAGTACGGCGGCATCATCAAGCACGGCGCCAAGCTGCTGTACGCCTACGCCGAGTGCACGGTGCCAAAAATCACCGTGATCACCCGCAAGGCCTACGGGGGCGCCTACGACGTGATGGCCTCGAAGCACCTGCGCGGCGACGTCAACTTCGCCTGGCCGAACGCCGAGATCGCGGTGATGGGCGCCAAGGGCGCGGTGGAGATCATCTTCCGCGAGGACAAGAACGACCCCGCCAAGCTGGCCGCCCGCGAGGCCGAGTACAAGGCCCGGTTCGCCAACCCCTTCGTGGCCGGCGCACGCGGCTTCATCGACGACGTGATCCAGCCGCACGAGACGCGCAAGCGCATCTGCCGCTCACTGGTGATGCTGCGCGACAAGAAGGTGGAAAACCCGTGGCGCAAGCACGGCAACATTCCGCTTTGATGGGGCCCCCCAGTCGCTTCGCTCCTGCCCCCGAGGGGCGCCCGCTGGCGGACCGGCGCAGCCGGATCCGCGGCGGTGGCTGGACGAACGGCTTCGCTGCGCTGGCCTTCGCTGCTTTTTTTGCCCTGTGTGAGGGAATGACATGTTCACCAAGATTCTGATTGCCAACCGCGGCGAGATCGCCTGCCGCGTCATCAAGACGGCCCGCAAGATGGGCATCCGCACCGTGGCGGTGTATTCCGACGCCGACAAGGACGCGCGCCATGTGGAGCTGGCCGACGAGGCGGTGCACATCGGCGCGCCGCCCAGCCGCGAGTCCTACCTCGTGATGGACAAGATCATCGCGGCCTGCAAGCAGACCGGCGCGCAGGCGGTGCACCCGGGCTACGGCTTCCTGTCGGAGAACGAAGAGTTCGCGCGCCGCGTCGAGGAAGAGGGCATCACCTTCATCGGCCCCAAGCACGCGTCCATCGCGGCCATGGGCGACAAGATCGCGTCGAAGAAGCTGGCCGGCGAGGCCAAGGTCAACACCATCCCCGGCCACAACGCCGCCATCGACAGCGCCGAGCAGGCGGTGGAGATCGCCCGCGGCATCGGCTATCCGGTGATGATCAAGGCGAGCGCCGGTGGCGGCGGCAAGGGCCTGCGCGTGGCCTTCGACGACAAGCAGGCCTTCGAGGGCTTCACCAGCTGCCGCAACGAGGCCCGCAACAGCTTCGGCGACGACCGCGTGTTCATCGAGAAGTTCGTGGAAGAGCCGCGCCACATCGAGATCCAGGTGCTGGGCGACGCCCATGGCAACGTGGTCTACCTGCACGAGCGCGAGTGTTCCATCCAGCGCCGCCACCAGAAGGTGATCGAGGAAGCGCCGTCGCCCTTCATCAGCGAAGCCACCCGCCGTGCGATGGGCGAGCAGGCGGTGCAGTTGGCGCGCGCGGTGAACTACCAGAGCGCGGGCACGGTGGAGTTCGTGGTTGGCAAGGACCAGAGCTTCTACTTCCTGGAAATGAACACCCGGCTGCAGGTGGAGCACCCGGTCACCGAGTGCATCACCGGGCTGGACCTGGTGGAGCAGATGATCCGCGTGGCCGCCGGCGAGAAGCTGGGCTTCACCCAGGCCGACATCCCGCGCCAGGGCTGGGCCATCGAATGCCGCATCAACGCCGAAGACCCGTTCCGCGGCTTCCTGCCCAGCACCGGCCGGCTGGTGAAGTACCAGCCGCCGCAGCAGACGCTGGAGGCCTCGGTGCGCACGCTGCAGGGCGGCGAGATCGGCGGCGTGCGGGTGGACACCGGCGTGGTCGAGGGCGGCGAGATACCGATGTTCTACGACTCGATGATCGCCAAGCTGATCGTTCACGGCACCGACCGCGCCGACGCCATCGCGCGCGTGCGCCAGGCGCTCGACGCCTTTGCCATCCGCGGCATCAGCAGCAACATCCCGTTCCAGGCCTCGCTCTTGGCGCACCCGAAGTTCGTCAGCGGCGACTTCAACACCGGCTTCATCGCCGAGCATTACCCCAAGGGCCTGACCGCCGACTCACTGCCCTCGGCGGACCCCGTGCTGCTTCGCGCGCTGGCGGCGGTGGCCAACCGCATCCACCTTGACCGCTCGGCCGGCATCAGCGGCCAGCTGCCCGGCCACGAGTTCGTGGTCAAGCCCGACGTGGTGGTGATCACGCCGACGGCGCAAGGCGAGGTCGAGTCGCTGCCGGCCACGGTGGTGCCGCGCGACGGCGGCCACCAGGTCGACATCGCCGGGCGCAGCCTGCACATCGTGGTCCACAACCCGTTGCGCGAGGTGGTGATCCGCGCGACGGTGGACGGCCGGCCGATCTGCGCGCAGATCGAGCGCCAAGGCCTGGCTTACCGGGTGATCCACCACGGCAACCAGATCGAGGCGAAGGTGGTGTCGCCGTTCGCCGCGCAGATGCTGGCGCTGATGCCCTACAAGGCGCCGCCCGACCTGTCGCGTTTCCTGCTGAGCCCGATGCCGGGCCTGTTGGTGCAGGTGGCCGTGCAGCCGGGGCAGAAGGTGATGGCCGGCGAGAAGCTCGCGGTCATCGAGGCGATGAAGATGGAGAACATCTTGGTGGCCACCCAGGACTGCACGGTGGGCAAGGTGCTGGCCAAGCCGGGCGAGTCGCTGGCGGTCGACCAGGTCATCGTGGAATTCGACTGAACGCGCGCGCACGCCCCGACATGAAAGGCACGACATGAGCACGACACGCCCCTTCAAGGTGCTGGGCATCCAGCAGGTGGCCATCGGCGGGCCCAGCAAGGACCGGCTGCGCACGCTGTGGGTCGACAAGCTGGGCCTGGCGGTGACCGGCACCTTCGTCAGCGAACGCGAGAACGTCGACGAAGACATCTGCGCCCTGGGCCAAGGCCCCACGCGGGTGGAAGTGGACCTGATGCAGCCGCTGGACCCGGACAAGAAGCCGGCCGTCCACACCACGCCGCTGAACCACATCGGCCTGTGGATCGACGACCTGCCCAAGGCGGTGGCGTGGCTGACCGCGCAGGGCGTGCGCTTTGCGCCGGGCGGCATCCGCAAGGGGGCGGCCGGGCACGACATCACCTTCCTGCACCCGAAAAGCAACGATGAATTCCCCATTGCTGGCGAAGGCGTGCTGATCGAGCTGGTGCAGGCACCGTCCGACGTGGTGGCGGCGCTGGGCGGCTGAGGCTCAGCGCGCCGCGGCCTGGGGCGACCCGGCTTCGGCCGCGCGGCCGCCGGCGGTGACCACCCACAACCACACCAGCACCGGCGCCAGCGTGGGCAGCAGCAGCGCACTGAGTTGGTAGCCGTAGGCGATGGCGTTGGTGGCGACGGGCCCGAACCAGGGGTCGACCACCAGGCCATCGGGCAGCGCCACCTCCCTCAGCACCTGCATCACCACGATCAGCACCTGCAGCGGCAGCAGCACCGCGGCCGCTTTCAGCAGCAGGCCTGCCCGCACGCGGCGGCGCCAGCCCACCAGCAAGGCGATGAACAGCACCGGACCGTAGGTGAAGCGCGCCGGATCAACGTCGACCGTCAGCGTGGCCTGCATGTCGGGCGCGATCGGCTGACCGGCCTGGCGCGCTGCGTCGATTTGCTGCGGGGTCGGGCGACCGACCAGGCGGGTGTGGACTTCCAGGTGGCGCGCCCATTGGCTGCTTCGGTCCAGCCAGGTGTCCGCCGCGGTGGCGTGCAGCAGCATGCGCGCGGCCAGCGCCGCTGGCTGGCTTGCCCAGGGCGCCAGCGCCCACCAGGCGGCCATCACCACCACCAGCGCGATGGCGCTGGTCGCGAAAAACTTCAGCAGCTCAGGCTTGGACAGTGTCAGCATGGTCGGTGCCCGCGTCGCGGTCGACGTCGGTCACTGGCGGCAGCCGGTGCAGCCAGACCAGGAACACCAGCAGCACGTCGAGGATGATGAGCCCCTGCCACAGGTACTCGTGCGCGAAGTGAAACCAGTCCTCGTGCCATTGCGCGAGGTAGAACAGGCTGATGATCCGCACCACGTTGAGCGCCTGCACCGCCAGCAGCCCCAGCGCCAGGCCCACCAGCCGGTGCCGCCACGGCGCCGGGTAGGCCACCATCGCCGCCACCAGCACGATGCAGGCCTCGATGCCATTGCAGCCTGCTTCGACCGACACCGCAAAGCCATTGACCGGGTTGCTCAAGAGTTTGCCGCTGGCTTCCGCCGCGCCGCCGAAGGCGTCGATCAGCCAGGCGCTGAGCGACGCCAGCGACGCGGTGAACGGCAGCACCGCGTGCTGTTGCACCGGCTGCAGCAGCTCGATCAGGAACAAACCCAGCAACACGCCGACAAAGGTCAGGACGGGTTTCAACATGGGGCGGCATCTTGCCTCAACTCGGGGGCCTGCGCCCGCGCCGCGCGCCGCAAGCGATGGCGAATTCGGGCTAGAGTGCGCCGCTTGTGCCACCGACCCTGCCTGCGATGCTGTACCTCCTGTCGCCCGCCAAGACCCTTGACTATGACCGTCCCGCGCCCGCGCACCCGGTGCGCCGCCCGGCCTTCTGCGACGAATCCGCGGCCCTGATCGAGCGCCTGCGCAAACTCGCCGCCGACGACGTTGCCGGCCTGATGGACCTGTCGGCGGCGCTGGCCGAGCTGAACGTGCAGCGCTACGCCGACTGGCGCCCTCGCTTCACCGCGCGCAACAGCCGCCCCGCGGTGCTGGCCTTCAACGGGGACGTGTACGAGGGCCTGCAGGCCACGTCGTTGGATGCGGACGGTCTGGCCTGGGCCGACGACCACCTGGCCATCCTGTCGGGCCTGTACGGCGTGCTGCGGCCTTTGGACGCGATGCAGCCTTACCGCCTGGAAATGGGCACCGCCTTGCGCACCGATCGCGGCGACAGCCTCTACGCCTTCTGGGGCGACACCTTGGCCGAGCACCTGAACCGCCGCTTGCGCGGCCACCCGCACAAGGTGCTTGTCAACCTGGCGTCGCAAGAGTACTTCCGAGCGGCCGACCGACCGGCCTTGAAGCACCGCGTCATCGAATGCGTGTTCGAGGATTGGAAGGGCGAGGGCTACAAGATCATCAGTTTCTTCGCGAAGCGGGCGCGCGGGCTGATGGCACGCCACGCCATCGACCGCCGCATCGACCACCCGGACGGGCTGGTCGAGTTCGACGCCGAAGGCTATCGTTTCGCCCCTGACGTGTCGTCGCCCGATCGGCTGGTGTTCCGCCGGCGGGTGTCGTCCTGACCCCTCGGCAATGGCCCCCGGAGCGCGCCCATGACCCAGACGTCCAGCCCCCAGCAGATCACCGCCGAATTGCGCGAATGGATCGTGGCCCAGGCCACCGCCGGCCAGCCGCCCGAGGCGGTGTTGAAATCCATGCTGGCCAGCGGCTGGAACGAGGACGTGGCCGTGCAGGCCCTGGAAGACACGCTGCGCAACTACCTCAGCGAGCACGCCACACTGAACAACCTGCCACAGCCGCGCGTGGTGCCCGAGCCCATGTTGCTGGCCGGCACGCCGGTGGTCCAGGCCGGAGACCGAGAGGTGCAGGTGCTGGCCAGCATGCTGCTGCCGCGGGTCATCGTGTTTGGTGGCCTGCTTTCGCACGAGGAGTGCGACGAATTGGTGGACCTGGCTCGTTCGCGGCTGTCGCGGTCGGAGACCGTGCAGCTGGACACCGGCTCCAGCGAGGTCAACGAGGCGCGCACCAGCGAGGGCATGTTCTTCAACCGCGGCGAGAACGCCATTTGCCAACGCATCGAAGCCCGCATCGCCGCCCTGACCCAATGGCCGCTGGTCAATGGCGAGGGCCTGCAGATCCTGCGCTACCGCCCCGGCGCCGAGTACAAACCCCATTACGACTATTTCGACCCTGAGCAGCCGGGCACGCCGACCATCTTGAAACGCGGCGGGCAACGCGTGGCCACCTTGGTGATGTACCTGAACCAACCTGAGCGCGGCGGGGCAACGACCTTTCCGGACGTCAAGTTCGAAGTGGCACCGATCAAGGGCAATGCCGTGTTCTTCAGCTACGACCGCCCGCACCCGATGACGCGCAGCCTGCATGGGGGCGCGCCGGTCCTCGAAGGTGAGAAGTGGGTGGCGACGAAATGGCTGCGCGAGGGCCGCTTTGATTGAGGCGTGCCGGTCCGCCCGCACGCCCCAAGGCGCCGCACCGGACGTCAGTGCATGTCACGTTGTGTCATGAACTGCGGGGAAATGCGCTGTCAACAAGCCGGACGCCTCTGGCATTGTGGTTGGTGACCACTCTGGTCAATCTGCCAAGACTTCACCAACGACCCCGTACCGAGACAACACCATGACCAAACTGCTCATTGCCCTGTCCGCTGCTGCGTTCTCCTTCGGCGCCGTGGCCCAATCGCCCGCCCCGGTCACGTCGACCACGTCGCCGTCGCTGAGCGCCACCGCGCCGGCCTTCACTGCCAAGGCCGCCAAGAAGGCCGGCAAGGCGAAAAAGGTCAAGAAGGCCAAGGCCGCCTGAGTTCGTCGGCGGCCCCGATGGCGGTGCTTGGGGCATCGCCAGGCACCAACCCGGCTGCGGCCGGGTTTTTCGCTGGAGCCCGGCTGCAGCCGGGTTTTTCATGGACCCCCCGCTGCAGCCGGGTTGGGCACCAAGGGGCCCGCGCAGCGTGCTCAGGCCGGCTTGCGAACCGCGGGCGGCGCGTCGTCGCCGTCGTGCCGCGAGAACGGGCGGGCCCGCTGAATGCGCCGCCATTTGCGTTGCTCCCAGGTCTGGGGGCCTTCCAGCGGCCAGTTGTTCATCCAGTCGTGCAAGTCGGCGCTGGCCAGCCGCCCGAACACCGGCCGCAGCGGCCAGCGCAGCCACCGCAACCAACCCACGGGGCCCAGCCGCGACAGCGGAAAGCGCACCGCGGTGGACGGCAACCAGTAGATGCAGGCGCGCTCGGCCCAGTAATCGGTGCGCTCAAAGTGGATGCGCCCGGCGAAACCGGTCTCGGCCGGCAGCACGACCACCTCGCCGGGCACCTCCACCAGCGTGCACACCAGGTCGCCAGGCGTGTCGCCCAGGTCGCGGTACAGGCAGACGATGCGGCTCACCTCGTCGGCGTGGATGCGGTCGACCAACCGCTCGTCGCGGTACACAAGGATCTCGGCGCCCTGCCATGCGGTGCGCCAGTCGGGTTTCATCGGTGTCGACTCCAGTCAGTGTGTGGAGCGCGCACCCTAGTCCCTTGCGGGTCGCCGAACTGTGGCGAAATGCGTCGAACTGTCAGTCCGTGAAATGGGCTGTGGCCCGCCGACCGCCGTCGGGCGGGCCGGCAGGCCTCACAGCCGGGGGACTTCAGCGTTTGGTCAATGCCGGGCGCTGGCCGCTGCGCGGGCCATCGCGCTGCCCGTCGCGCTGACCATCCGCGCGAGGGGCCGGCCGGCCGCCACCCGCGGGCCGCGGGGCCTGGGCGGCACCGGCCGGTGCGGGGCGACGACCGTCGTTGCGCGGCTCGCCGCGACCGCCATGGCCACCACCACCACCGCCACCGCCGCCGCCGCCGCCGTGGGCACCGCGCCCACCACCACCACCAGGGCGGCCGCCCGCGCCACCACGCGGCGCGCTGTTGTTGCGGAAGCCGCCCCGGCCGGCGCCTTCGCCGATCACCATGCGGCCCAGCACGATGGGCTCGGGCTTTTCGCTCGGGTGGGGCTCGAAGCCGGGCACGATTTCCTTGGTGATCTCGCGCTTGATCAGCTTCTCGATGTCACGCAGGAAGCCGTTCTCGTCCACGCACACCAGCGACACCGCCTCGCCCTGCGAGCCGGCCCGGCCGGTGCGGCCGATGCGGTGCACGTAGTCCTCGGGCACGTTGGGCAGCTCGTAGTTGACGACGTGCGGCAGCTGGTCGATGTCGATGCCGCGGGCGGCGATGTCGGTGGCCACCAGGCAGGTCAGCTCACCGGCCTTGAAATCGGCCAGCGCCTTGGTGCGGGCGCTCTGGCTCTTGTTGCCGTGGATGGCCATGGCGCTCACGCCCTGGTCGTTCAGGAAGTCCACCAGCCGGTTCGCACCGTGCTTCATGCGGGTGAAGACCAGCACCTGGTGCCAGTCGTTGCTCTTGATCAGGTGGACCAGCAGGTCCTTCTTCTTTTCGCGGCCGACCGGGTGCACCTTCTGGGCGATGGCGTCGTTGGTCTGGTTGCGGCGAGCCACTTCGACCAGCGCCGGCTTGTTCAGCAGGCGGTCGGCCAGGGCCTTGATTTCGTCGCTGAAGGTGGCGCTGAACAGCAGGCTCTGCTTTTTCGCGGGCACGATGGCCAGCACCTTCTTGATGTCGTGGATGAAGCCCATGTCCAGCATGCGGTCGGCTTCGTCGAGCACGAAGATCTCGATCTGGCTCAGGTCGACGGTGCGCTGGCCGTGGTGGTCGAGCAGGCGGCCCGGGGTGGCGACCAGGATGTCGACGCCGCGGCGCAGCTTGTCGACCTGCGGCTGCATGCCCACGCCGCCGAACATCACCATGCTGGTGAGCTTGCTGTACTTGCCGTAGTTGCGAACGCTTTCCTCGACCTGGGCGGCGAGTTCGCGGGTGGGCGTCAGGATCAGCGCGCGGATCGGCGACTTGCCGCGGGCGTCGCGCGCGGCCGGGTTGGCCATCAGGCGGTGCAGCATCGGCAGCACGAAGCCGGCGGTCTTGCCGGTGCCGGTCTGGGCGCCGCCCAGCAGGTCACCGCCGGTGAGCACCAACGGAATGGCTTGGGCCTGGATGGGGGTCGGGGTGGTGTAGCCCTGTTCGTGCACGGCACGCAGCAGGGGCTCGGCGAGGCCGAGGGTGTCAAAGGACATGGGGTTCCAACAGGAATCAGCCCGTTGCTCTTGGGGCAAGAGCCAGTCTCAGGCGGACGGTGGTGTGAGCGCGGGGGCTCTGGGTCAGGATGACATCGGCTCAGGGACTGGTGCCTGCGCCGGATGGCCGGATTCTATCCCGGGAAATCCCTAGGTGGACCGAACCGTGGCCGGGCTGGCCCCATGGCGGCGGCCCGACGCAAGCCACAGCGTCAGCAACCCGAGCACGGCAAACGGCACGCCCACCCAGGCCTGGTGCACAAAGCCCACCAGCGCGGCGGTGACGCCCCCCAGCGCCGCGCCGGCGGCCGTGCCGAAGTACAGCATCGAGGTGTTCAGCGACAGCAGCAACGGCGCCTGCGCCGGTGAAATGGCGGCCAGTCGCGACTGCTGAGGCGTCATCATGCCGAACCCCGCCACGCCCCACACCACGAAGACCAGCACCATCAGCGGGTACCGGCCCTGTGTCAGCGGCACCAGCGCCATCATGCAGCCGAGGATGGACAGTTGGATCGTCAGGGTGCGTGCCGAGCCGAAGCGGTCGTTGGCCCAGCCGCCCACCAGCGTGCCCACCACGCCGGACAGGCCGAACAGCATCAGCGTGAGGCTCAGGCGCTCGTTGCTCATCGGCTGCAGCGACTTCAGCACCGGCCCGATGTAGGAAAACACCAGGAAGATCGCGGTGAAGTACAGCAACGTCAGCAGCAGTGTCCACAGCACCCGCGGGCTGCGCAGCAGCGCGCCCAAGCCGTCGAAACTGGCGCCAGGGGCGGCGATGGTGGCCGGCAGGCGCGACAGCGCGGCCACGCAGGCCAGGCTCAGCACCGTCACCAGCATCACCGGCGCATGCCAGCCGTATTGGAAGCCCAGCCACGAGCCCAGCGGCAGGCCGATCACGTAGCTCAGGCTCATGCCCAGGAACACCAGCGACAGCGCCCGCCCGCGCCGTGCGGGCTCGACCAGCGCGACCGCGATCCCGGCGGCCACCGGCGTGAACATCGCCCCCACGCCCATCAGCACGCGGCCGGCCAGCAGCACCGGCAGGCTGTTGGCCAGTGCGCACACAAGGTTGCCCGCGGCGAACACCGCCATGCCCAGCATCAGTGCCCGGCGCCGCGGCCAGCGGCCGGTCAGCACCAGCGCCAGCGGGGCCAGCACGGCGGTGGACAGCGCATAGACCGTCATCGCCTGGCCGGCCGCGGCCACGCTGATGTCCAGGGATTCACTCAGCGGCACCAGCACGCCGCTGAGCACGAAAGCACCGGTGCCCAGCACCAGGTTGCACAGCGCCAACAGGTAAAGAAGGCGCGGCATCAGGACGGATGGCGGGTGTGACGGGTCATTGGCCGACCACCGTAGCAGAAAGTGCGCAGCAGCGTTGCCGCTGCTCCCGGATAATCGCGGGTTTGCCGCAAGGCACCACCGCTTCACACCGCGGCCGTCCGGGCCGCCACACGCCCATGGCCCAGTACGTTTTCACCATGAACCGCGTCGGCAAGATCGTTCCGCCGAAGCGTCAGATCCTCAAGAACGTCTCGCTCAGCTTTTTTCCCGGCGCCAAGATCGGCGTGCTCGGCCTGAACGGCTCGGGCAAGTCGACGCTGCTCAAGATCATGGCCGGCATCGACAAGGACATCGAAGGCGAAGCCACGCCGATGCCCGGCCTGAAGATCGGGTACCTGCCTCAGGAACCGGTGATGCGACCCGACCAGTCGGTGCGCGAGTCGGTCGAAGAAGGCATCGGCGGCGTGCTGGCGGCCAAAAAGCGCCTGGACGAGGTCTATGCCGCCTACGCCGAGGAAAACGCCGACTTCGACGCGCTGGCCGCCGAGCAGGCCGAGCTGGAAGCCGTGATCGCCGCCGCTGGCAGCGAGAACACCGACCTGCAGCTGGAGCTGGCCGCCGACGCCCTGCGCCTGCCGCCGTGGGACGCGGTGATCGGCAACCTGTCGGGCGGCGAGAAGCGCCGCGTCGCGCTGTGCCGCCTGCTGCTGAGCAAGCCCGACATGCTGCTGCTCGACGAACCCACCAACCACCTGGACGCCGAGTCGGTGGACTGGCTGGAGCAATACCTGCAACGCTTCGGCGGCACCGTGGTGGCCATCACCCACGACCGCTACTTCCTCGATAACGCCGCCGAATGGATCCTTGAACTGGACCGCGGCTCGGGCATTCCCTACAAGGGCAATTACTCCGACTGGCTGGACCAGAAGGAAGCCCGCCTGGAGCAGGAACAGAAGTCCGAGGACGCCCGCACCAAAGCCATGAAGGCCGAGCTGGAATGGGTGCGCAAGAACGCCAAGGGCCGCCAGGCCAAGAGCAAGGCGCGCCTGGCCCGCTTTGAGGAACTCAGCGACTTCGAGTACCAGAAGCGCAACGAGACCAACGAGATCTTCATCCCGGTGGGCGACCGTCTGGGCCACGAGGTCATCGAGTTCACCAACGTCACCAAGAGCTTCGGCGACCGCGTGCTGATCGACGACCTGAGCTTCAAGGTGCCCGCCGGCGCCATCGTCGGCATCATCGGCCCGAACGGCGCCGGCAAGTCGACGCTGTTCAAGCTGATTTCCGGCAAGGAAAAGCCCGACGCGGGCACGGTGAAGATCGGCAGCACCGCCAAGCTGGCCTTTGTCGACCAGAGCCGCGAGAGCCTGGAAGGCGACAAGACCGTGTGGCAGGACGTCTCGGGCGGCCTGGACAACATCGTCGTGGGCAAGTTCGTGATGCCCAGCCGGGCCTACATCGGCCGTTTCAACTTCAAGGGCAACGACCAGCAAAAGCTGGTGGGCAACCTGTCGGGCGGTGAGCGCGGGCGCCTGCACCTGGCCAAGACCCTGGCCCAGGGCGGCAACGTGCTGCTGCTCGACGAGCCCTCGAACGACCTCGACGTGGAAACCCTGCGCGCCCTGGAAGACGCGCTGCTGGAATTCGCGGGCAGCGTGATGGTGATCAGCCACGACCGGTGGTTCCTGGACCGCATCGCCACTCACATCCTGGCCGCCGAAGGCGACTCGAAGTGGGTCTTCTTCGACGGCAACTACCAGGAGTACGAGGCCGACAAGAAGAAGCGCCTGGGCGAGGAAGGCGCGCGCCCGAAGCGCGTGCGCTTCAAGGCCCTGAAGTAAGCCTGGTGCGCCCGGTCGCCGGGCGCGGCGGGCCGCCACCGGCCCGCCCACGGCACCCGGAGTCGCGCAGGCGACACCGGCTCGATGCGTCCGCGCCACACGCATCCCCGACTCGTCCACACACCGCTTGTGGGGCTTTGCGCAGTCGGATGAAATCGCATGTCGCGGTTGTCACAGCGATGAGCGTCACCCCCGACAACCGCACAGGCCGCCCCGCCGTGCGCTGATCCGCCGTCGGGGCTCTCTTGTTCCCTTCGGATGCCATCGATGACGTATTCCTTGCGGGCTGCGCGCCTGAGCCAGCTTTCCCTCACGCTGATCGCCGCGGCGGTTGCCAGCGGCTGTGCCAACCTCCAGGCCGCCAACCTCACCTCCCAGACGGCGCCGACCGGCCAGGCCGGGGCAGCCCCGACCGCCGCCAGCGCAGCGGCCTCTGGCGCCGGCGGCGCCGCGGCACGGCCCGACCCGGCCGCGCCCAAGCCTTTCGACGAAGTCATCAAGGGCGCCACGCGCCAAGCCGGCTACCTGCCGCTGTGGCGCAAGGACGAGAAGGTCTGGCTGGAACTCAGCCCCGAGCAGTTCGACAAGCCGGTGCTGATGTCGGTGAACATCGCCAGTTCGGTGGGCGAGCGTGGCCTGTACGGCAGTCAGATGGGCCCGTCGTGGCTCGTCACCTTCCGCAAGATCGGCGCGGCTCAGGTGCAGCTGGTGGCGCTGAACACCAATTACGTCGGCGCGGGCCCTGAAATGTCGGCCACGGTCGAGCAGGCCTTCTCGCACAGCCTGCTGGGCTCAGCGCCGATCGCCAGCGCGCCCAACAAGGACAAAAAGGCGATCCTGATCGACGCCGCCTTTCTGCTGGCCGACCTGCCCGGCTATTCGACTGCGCTGGAGCGCGCCTTCCGCCTGCCCATGGCGCTGGACCGCGGCAACTCCTTTTTCGAGAAGGTGCGCGTCACCGACGACCTGACCACGTTGAACGCGCGCATCCACTTCGCCACGCCGCGCATCCCGGCGCCGCCGCTGATGCCCTCACCGGTGCCGCAGCCGACACCCCCGCAAACCACGCCCGACGCGCGCAGCCTGTTTGTTGGCTACGTCTACAACTTTGCCAAGCCGGCCGACACGCCAATGGCGGCGCGCCGCACCGACCCGCGCCTGGGCCACTTCTTCGACGTGGTCACCGACCTGACCAACGACGCCAAACCCAACCCGCGCAAGCACCTGGTGACACGCTGGCGCCTGGAAAAGAAGGACCCGGCCGCCGCGCTGTCCGAGCCCAAGCAGCCCATCGTTTTCTGGATGGACAAGAACATCCCGAAGCAGTACCGCAAATCGGTCGAGGCCGGCATCGTCGAATGGAACAAGGCCTTCGAGAAGATCGGCTTCAAGAACGCCGTCGTGGCCAAGCAGCAGCCCGACGACGCCGACTGGGACAACATGGACGCGCGCCACGCGTCGATCCGCTGGTTCGTGGGCGCGGACGTGGGCTTTGCCATCGGCCCGAGCCATTCGGACCCCCGCACCGGTGAAATTTTTGACGCCGACATCGGCATGAGCGACGTGTTTGGCCGCGGCTCGCGCCGCTTCATCGTCGAGGACGTCAGCGCGGAAGGCAGCCGCCCGGCCTTCGCCAAGCCCATCGCCGCGCCGTTCGCCCAGTGGAAGAAGTTCGGTGCCGACGCCTGCAACTACGCGCAGGAAGCGGCCTACGAGATGAACTTCGCGCTGGACGTGCTGGAAGCCCGCGGCGACATCGCGCCCGACAGCCCCGAGGCCGAGGCCTTTGTGCAAGGGGTCATCAAGGACACGATCATGCACGAGGTGGGCCACACGCTGGGCCTGAAGCACAACTTCAAGGCGTCCACCGTGGTCAAGCGCGAACAGCTGCGCGACAAGGCCTTCACCGAGGCCAATGGCATCTCAGGCTCGGTGATGGACTACAACGCCTACAACCTGGCCATCAAGGGCGAGAAGTCTGCCGCGCTGAACAACACGACCCTCGGCCCCTACGACTACTGGGCCATCGAGTACGCCTACAAGCCGATCGACGCGACCAATGAAGAGGCCGAGCTGCAGCGCATCGCCGGACGCAGCACCGACCCGCTGCTGGCCTACGCCGACGACGCGGACGCCGGCGGCATCCCGGGCAATGACGGCATCGACCCGCTGGCCAACCGCTTCGACCTGGGCGACGATCCGCTGGACTACTACAAGAAGCGCCTGACGCTCTCCCGCGAGCTGTGGCAGCGCGTGCAGGACCGCGCCCCGCAACCCGGCGACGACGCGGTGCGCCAGCGCCGGGTGATGCTGGGCGGCTTCCGCCAGCTGGGCCGCGCGTCGGAACTGGTGGGCAAGTACGTGGGCGGCATGTACACCGTGCGCGACCTGCCTGGGACCACCGGTCGCCCGGCCTTTGTGCCGGTGGAGCCGGCCAAGCAGCGCGAAGCCTTGCAGTTCCTCGCCAAGGGCCTGTTCAATGCCGACAGCTTCCGCTTCAAGCCCGAGTTCCTGACCGGCCTGTCGCCCGACTACAACGAGTGGGAGCGGGGCGGCTTGGTGAGCATTCCAGCGGCGGTGCTGTCGGTGCAGACCGTGGCGCTGGACAAGCTGCTGAGCGCCGGCACCGCCTCGCGTTTGCTGGACCTGCCGCTGTACCTGCCGGAGGCCAAGCGCCGTGGCGCCATCTCGCTGCCGGAGGTCTACAGCACGCTGCAGGATTCGGTGTGGAGCGAGCTGAAGTCGGGCCAGGACATCGACCGCCTGCGTCGCGCGCTGCAGCGTGAGCACCTGAAGCGCGTGCAGACGCTGCTGACCAAGGGCTCGCCGACGCTGCCGGCCGACGCGCTGAGCCTGGTGCGCATGACTGCCACCGATCTGCAGCAGCAGCTGCAGCGTGCGGCCGGCAATGGCCGCCTGAGCATTGAGGCGCGCGCCCACGTGAAGGACAGCTTGTCGTTGGTGACCGAGGCCCTGAAGGCTTCGATGATCCGCGGCTGATCCGGGCCGAGCCGGCCCCGCGGCCGGACGTGACAACGGCGCCCTCGGGCGCCGTTTTGCTTGATCGCCCAGGGGGCGCCGGTTCGGCGCGCCCCCTGGCCCCGTTCACTGCACGAACTTGCTGGTGGTGGCCAGGCTGGGGCTGTCGGCGGTGGCCACATCGGTGGTGGCGGCTTGCTTCTTGCCGGTGACGACCACGCGGGGCAGCTGAACGATCTTGCTGTCGGCCTTGTCGGCGCTGGCGGAGGTGGCTGCGGTGCGGTCGACGAACAACTCGCTGCCCACAGCGGCAGCGCCACCGGCCAGAACGCAGACGAGCAGTGCCAGGGTGAAGAGACGGTCGATCATGGTGGGCTCCTTATTTGCCTTGCCGCGTTGACGTTGCGGCATGGGTTGAACTGTAGAAACCGCCGAGCCGCGCCGCGAGCCGATTGCGATCAATCGCTGCCTTGGCGCGACGAACTGCAGGCCGCAGCGACGAATCGCATTGGCGCTTCGACGCCTCCTGGCGCCGCGGCCTGGGGCGCACCGCGGGTCCAATCCAGGCCCACGCGGCGCACCAAAGAAAACGCCCGAAACCCGGTCGGCGGGTTTCGGGCGTGTGAAGTGCCTCGTCGACCGGCGGGGTGCCAATGCCGACCAGGTCATCGGCAGGGGTGCTGCCGATCCGTGGGTCGGGCCGCGCTGCGCGCGACGCCGACGGTGGGTCCATGGCGAGACTCTAGTGGTCGAGCCTGTGCGGCCTCAGCGGCGTGCGATGAACCGGCTGCCGCTGGCGACCGGTTGCAGTGCGGTGCGACGAAGCGCCTTCGTCGCAGGGCGGGCGGGGGCGCCGTGCGCGTCAGATTGGCGCGGTGCGTTCCAGCAGCCACGCCAACGCGGCGCCGTCGACCAGCGGCTGCAGCCGTTCCCGCACGGTGGCGTGGTACGCGTTCAGCCAATCCACCTCGTCGGCGCGAAGCAGGCTGCGGTCGATGCAGCGGGTGTCGATCGGGCACAGCGTCAGGGTCTCGAACGCGAGGAACTCGCCAAAGGCGCTGCCTTCCGGGCCGTCGAAGGGCTGGTTCATCACCAGGTTCTCGATGCGCACGCCCCATTGGCCAGGACGGTACAGGCCGGGCTCGATGCTCGTCACCATGCCGGGCTGCATCGCCATGGTGGCGTCGGGCACCGCCTTGGAGATGCTTTGTGGGCCCTCATGCACGTTCAGGAAGTAGCCGACGCCATGGCCCGTGCCGTGGCCATAGTCCAGCCCCTGGTCCCACAGCGGGGCGCGTGCCATGGCGTCGAGCATCGGCGACAGCGTGCCGCGCGGAAAGCGCGCGCGGCTCAGCGCCAGCGTGCCCTTGAGCACCAGCGTGTAATCGCGGCGGTGGGCGGCGCTGAGCTGCCCGATCGGCCACACCCGGGTGATGTCGGTGGTGCCGCCCAGGTACTGGCCGCCGGAGTCGATCAGCAACAGGCCGTCGCCGTCGATCACCGCGTGCGATTCGGGCGTGGCGCGGTAGTGCGGCATGGCGCCGTTGGCGTTGAAGCCCGCGATGGTCGGGAAGCTCAGGCCGACGAAGCCGGGGCGCCGCGCGCGGGCGGCGCTCAAGTGCTCGTCCACCGTCAGCTCGGTGAGGCGGCCCCGGTTCGCCGGGTCGGCCAGCGCGGCTTCGAACCAGGCGTAGAACTCGCACATTGCCGCGCCGTCCTGGGCCATGGCCTCGCGGATGTGGGCGGCCTCGTCAGCACCTTTGCGGCTTTTCATCAAGGTGCTGGGGTTGATGGCCTCCAGCACCGTGGCGCCGGCTGCAATGCATTGGCGCAGCCCGAGCGTGATGCGGCGGGGGTCAACGAGAACCCGGCTGGCGGCGGCCAGCGACCCCAAGGCGGCCGGCGCGGTGGCGTAATCGGCCACGTTCACCCCGTCTGCGGCCAGCGATGCGGCCACGTCCGCCGGCACCTTGCCCGGGGCGACGAACAAGGTGGCGCTGTGCAGGTCGATCAGCGCATGGGCCAGGAACACGGGGTTGTACGACACGTCGCTGCCCCGCAGGTTGAACAGCCAGGCAATGTCGTCGACGGTCGACACCAAGTGGTGCGTGGCGCCGTGCTGGGACATCGCCTCGCGCACCTGCTGCAGCTTGGTGCGGCGGGCGACTGGCGCGTGGGGGGCGCGGTGTTCGTAGATGGTTGGCGTGGGCAGGCCGGGGCGCTCGGGCCAGGCGTCGTTCAACAGGTCCACCTCGGTGTTCAGGCGAATGCCCGCGGCGTCCAGCGTGTGGCGCAGGGCCTGGGCTGCGGCCAGTCCCAGCACCTGCCCGTCCACCCCCACGGTGGCGCCGGGGCTGACGTGCTGGGCCAGCCAGTCCAGGTGGTGGCTGGCAGCGCCGGTCGGGATCTTGAACAGCTCGGTGCCGGTGCCCGTCAGCTCGGCCTCGGCCTGGGTCCAGTAGCGGCTGTCGGCGAACACCACCGCGCGGTCCAGCGTGACCACCAGCGTGCCCATCGACCCGGTGAAGCCGGAAGCCCATTGCCGGCCTTGCCAGCGCTCGGGCAGGTATTCGGACAAGTGCGGGTCGCTGGAAGGCACCAGCACCGCGGCCAGGCCACGGGCCTTCAGGGCATCGCGCAGACGTTCAATGCGAAGGCGGAAGGGGGAGGTGCGGGTGTCCATGGCGGGCTCCGGTGGGGGTCGGCGGGCAGAGTCGAGATTCTAGGGAGCTGGCGATCCGGCGGGGTCTCAAGGGCCGGCGTCACCTCACCACTTCAGGGCGCCGTTGCCCACGTCCATCACCATGCGGCTGGCCAGGTACAGCCGTGGCGCGATCGAGCTGATGAAGATGTACTCGTCGTCGTTGCTGTGCGCCCCGAAGCCGCGCAGGCCAAAGCTTTCCAGCACGCCGCCGCGCGGTTGGAGCGCGGCAAAGGCCGCGTCCGTGCCGCCGCCGGTGGCGCGGTCGCGGATGTCCAGGTCGCGGCCGATCTCGCCGAACACTTTCTGCGCGTGTTTCGCCAGCGTGCGCGACACCGCGTTGGCCTGGAAGGCCGGGCGGCTTCGGTAGAAGTCCAGTTCGATCTTGGTGTCGGGGATCAGCCGGTCCTGGATGGCCGCCCGCAGGTCGGCTTCCATGCGGTCGAGGTCTTCATTGGTCAGCGAGCGCACATCCGCGATGGCGGTGGCGGTGGCCGGAATCACATTGCGCGTTTCGCCGGCGTTGGCGACGGTCCAGTTGATTTTCAGGCCCTTGTCGGGGTCGCCGAAACCGCGCGTCTTCAGCACCTGATGCGCCAGCTCGTACAGCGCGTTGCGCCCACCCTCGGGGTTGGCGCCGGCGTGCGAGGCCTTGCCGGTGACCTTCATCTCGACGATGGCGATGCTGCTGGTGGCCAGGCGCACGGTGTCGCGGTCCATGCCGCCGCCTTCGAAGGACAGCACCGCGTCGTACTCCGAACCCAGGCGGGTGAGCATCGCGCGCGAGCCGGGCGAGCCCACCTCCTCGTCGCCGTTGATCAGCACGCCCAGCTGCGCGTAGTCCTCGAAGCCAATGCGCTGCAGCAGCTCCACCGTGTGCAGGATCAGCGCGACACCGCCCTTGTCGTCGGAAATGCCCAGGCCGTAGGCGCGGTCGCCGTCGATGCGGAACGGTTGCTTGGCCGCCATGCCGCGCTGGTAGACCGTGTCCATGTGCGCGATCAGCAGCACCTTGCGTTGGCCCTTGCCGGCGCGCTGCCCGTAGACCATGGCCCCCAGCTTGGCGCCCTTGAGCTGCGGATGGAAGCTCGGGGCCTGGGTGGGAATCAGCTCGACGGCCATGCCCGAGCCGCGCAGCCGTTGCGCGACAAGCTGGGCCATGCGGTCCAGGCCCTCCAGGTCCAGGCTGCCCGACTCGATGGCCACCATCTGCTTGAGCGTGTCCAGCACCGGCTTGACCTGCTGTTCGGCCTGGGCTTGCACCGCGGCGGCGCCTGCCTGGGCCCAGGCGGTGGGCACCGCCGGGGCCAGCGCGAGCGCGGCGCACCACGCGAGCAGGCGCCCGGCACGGGCAGGCTGAAGCCCGCGGAGCAGGCGCCGGGCAACGGTCGAAGCATGGAGCGGGTGGGTCATGCGGTCTCCGGTCGGGGTAGTTGGGGGTTCGTGGCGTGACGCGTCGGCTTCAGGCCATGGGCAGCAGCTTGCGGCGCACCATGTTGATGTGGCTGCGCAGCGCGTAAAGCTCGTCGGCGTAGCTCAGCGGCACGGTGATGCCGGCCACGCGGGCCTCGATGTCGTCCAGCTCGCGGGCCAGCTCGCCGGGCGGCCGCTGCCCGTGGGCGTTCTCCAGCGTCTGCAGCTGCCCATACCAGCGGAAGATGCGCGAGCGGATGCGGAACTCATACAGCGGTGGCACCACCCGCGACAAGGGAATCAGGATGGCCACGATCGACAGCAGCACCACCCACATGCGGTCCACCAGGTTGGCCACCCAGAACGGCAGGTGGCGCTGCAGCAGCGGCGGGCCGTTGCGGTAGTAGCGCTCGGCTTCCGGGGCCAGCGGGCGTTCGGTGTTGCGCACGGTGGGGAAATCGCCCTTGCGCTGGAACCAGCCGGCTTCGCCATGGATGGTGCGGGCGGCCTGCACGAACAGCTGCACCAGCGCCGGGTGCACCGAGTCGCGCGCCACCAGCGTGGCGGTGGGCGCCACCAGATGCACGTCGGCGGGCGGTTGGTCCAAGGCCAGGTCCACCACGCCGCGCGGCAGGGTGACCGGGCTCATGAACGGGAAGCGGCGGCAGTAGGCCTCGGCCTGGGCGAAGTCGAACAGGCGGATGCCTGGCGTCTTCAGCAGCATTTGCACCATCAGCGACTCGGGCGCGGACGCAAAGACAAGGGCATCTGCCTCACCGGCCAGCAGGCTCATCACCGCCGGGGTCTGCGATTGGCGCAGCAAGGTGAGCGTGGCCGGGTCCATGCGGTTGGCCTCGAACAGCTTGCCAACCAGGTTCGGCACCCCGCTGCCCGGCGGGCCGATGTTGACCCGCCAGCCGGCGAGCTGGCCGAGGCTGGTCAGCGCGGGACCGTCGCCGGGCCGGGCCGCCAGCGTGGCCGAGGCCGGCTTGGCCGGGGGCAGGGCCCGGGCCTCGGCCTCCTGGCTTGTCAGCAGGCGGCGGGCCGAGTCCTCGCGGTAGAACAGCCACACGGGTTCGTAGAAGAGGCTGCCCAGCGAGACCAGGCCATCCTGCGCGGCCTCGGCGGGAACGTCGACCCCCTCGGCCGCGCCGCCTTGCACGAAGGCCAGGTCGACGCCCGAGTCCGGGTCGCTCAGCAGCGCGAGGTTTTCGGCCGCGCCCTGGGTGGCGCGCAACTCGACCGTGATGCCGTGCTGCTTCAGTTGCGCCTGGTAGCGGCGGCCGAACTCGGCGTAGGCGCCCTGCGCGGCGCCCGTGGCGAGCACCACCTTCTTTGGTGGCGTGGGGTCCAGCACCCAATAGGCGACGGCCAGCAGGGCCAGCGCCATCACGATGAACGGGCCGGCGGTGACCAGCAGGTCACGCACCGACAGCAAGGTGTGTCGAAGCACGGTGGGCATGCGCCGACGATAACCCGAGGCCTGCCGCGAGCGGCGCGCCGCGGCCCTACTGGTCAGTCCCCATGGTTCGGGCGCTGGTGCGTTGGTACAACCCATCCAGCTCCAGTTTTCGAGGGCGTGTCCGATAAGGACGTCAATGCAGAAGTCGGCTGTCCCTGGAACCCTCGCCACGTTCGACCCCGTGCCGTTGCCAGAACCGCTGCGCAACGCGTGGCGCCATTGGCTGATCTGGGGCCTGGGCTGCGGCTTGCTGGTGCTGGTGTGGTTCGCCGTGACCGACGGGCTGTTCGGCCGCGCCAGCATGCGCGGCCTGTCGCCGCGGCCGGGCTTGCCTGCGGTCGACCTGGCGTTCGCCGTCTTGAGTGCCGCCGCGGCGGGCGTGCTGATGGGCCATGCCCGTTGGCGCCTGGCCGTGCAGACGCGGCAGTCCCAGGCGCAGGCCAGCCAGGCGTCCGCCAGCGACGAGCGCTGGCGTCAGTTGATGCAAAGCCTGTCGGAAGTGGCCTGGTTCAGCGACGCCCAGGGCCAGCGCGTGCTCTACGTCAGCCCGGCGACCCGCGCGGTGTACGGGCGCGAGCCGCAGGCGTTTTATGACGACCCCGATTTGTGGCTGAAGCTGGTTCATCCTGATGATCAGGAGCGCGTCAGAAGCATCACTTCCCAGTTGGCCTTGACCCGCACCCCGCGCGAGCTCGAGTACCGCATTCAGCACGCCGACGGCAGCGTGCGCTGGCTGCGTGACCGCGCGTCGGCGCTGGTGGGCGCGGACGGCGAACTCCTGGGCATCGCCGGTGTGGCCGAAGACATCACCGAGCGCCGCCTCGCCGAGGCGCGTCAGCACCAGCGCGAGCTGCAGCTCAGCGGCATCCTCGACAGCGCGATGGACGCCATCATCACCGTCGACGCCGCGCAACGTGTGCGCCTGTTCAACAAGGCCGCCGGCCTGACCTTCGGTGTCGACCCAGAGCGCATGCTCGGTGAGCCCCTGGAGCGATTCCTGCCTGCCCGGCTGCAGGCCGCGCACCGCCAGCATGTCGAAGACTTCGCCCGCACGGGCAGCACCAGCCGGCGCATGGGTGTGCGCCACGAGCTGGTGGCCTTGCATGCCGATGGCCGTGAGTTTCCGATCGAGGCGACGATTTCACGCCTGGTCGACGGCGACACGCCGTTGATGACCGTTGTGCTGCGCGACGTCAGCGAAGCGCGTGCCGCCGACGCCGCGTTGCAGGCACAGCGCGCGGCCGAAGCGGCCAGCCGCGCCAAGTCGGGGTTCCTGTCGCGCATGAGCCACGAGCTGCGCACCCCGTTGAACGCGGTGCTCGGCTTCACCCAGCTGCTGCAGACCTCGGGCCAGACCTTGACCGAACGCCAGCGCTCGCAGGTCGACCACATCCGCCAGGCGGGGTGGCACCTGCTGGCGTTGATCAATGACGTGCTGGACGTGTCGCGCATCGAAAGCGGTGCGATGCAGGTGCAACTGCAGCCGCTGGACGCGCGGCCGCTGGTGGACGACATGCTGCGCCTGTGCGAGGCCCAGGCCCAGCGCCAGGGTGTGCGCTTGCGCGCCCCGTCTCCCGGCGCGGCCATTCACTTGATGGCCGACGACACCCGGCTGCGTCAGGTGCTGCTGAACGTGCTGTCGAACGCGATCAAATACAACCGGCCCGGCGGGCAGGTCGATGTGCGGCTCAGCCTGTCGGCGGGACGGGTTCTGATCGAGGTGGCCGACACGGGCCTCGGCATGAGCCGCCAGCAGCTGGACCGCTTGTACGAGCCTTTCAACCGCCTGGGCCGCGAGAAGGCGGGCATCGAAGGGACCGGCATCGGCCTGACCCTGACGCGCGAGCTGGTGCTGCTGATGAACGGCAGCATCGACGTGGACAGCGAGGAGGGCGTGGGCACGACATTGAGCCTGGGGTTCCCGGCCGCACACCGGCCCGTCCCCGCCGACACCGACCTCCTGGACGCGCTCGCTACGGCCCCGGGTGGCCTGGACGACGACCTGCGCGGCACCGTGCTGTACGTCGAGGACAACCCGGTGAACCGGCTCGTGGTCGAACAGCTGCTCGGCCAGTGGCCGCACCTGCACCTGGCGATGGCCGAGGATTGCGTGGGCGGCCTGGCCATGGCCGCCTTGCTGCAACCGGATCTGGTGCTGCTGGACATGCGCCTGCCCGACGGCGATGGCCTGAGCTTCTTGCGGCGGCTGAAGGCCGACCCCCACACGGCGGGCCTGCGCGTGGTGGCCTTGTCCGCCAGCGCGATGCCGGAGGAGGTGGCCGCCGCGCGCGCCGCGGGGGCGGTGGCCTACTGGACCAAGCCGCTGGACTTCGACCGGTTCCAGGACGACCTGCGCGCCTTCCTGGAGCGACCCGAGGGCGCGGCCGCCCCGGTGGCCGCAGCCGGCTGAGCGACCGGGCGGGTGGCACGCACCTCGGCCCGGCCCATTGAAGTGCCGGCTGCGGCACCCACTTGACAGAGTCCGCGGCTCGCGCCGCACTGCCGGGCCCGCCCATGGCGATGTTTGCGCTGCTGCTGATGTGCGTGGTCTTCACGGCCTGGACGCTGTTGACCCCGTGGCGCATTGAAAAGCGCCACGCGCGGCTGCGCGCCCAGACCTTCCCACCCGCGTGGCGCACCATCCTGCGGCGCCGGGTGCCGGCCTACCGGCGCCTGCCGGTCGACCTGCAGCAGCGCCTGCGCGGGCTCATCCAGATCTTCCTGGCGGACAAGGCCTTCATCGGCTGCCAAGGGCAGGCCATCGACGACGAGGTGCGCGTCACCATCGCCGCGCAGGCCTGCCTGCTGCAGCTCAACCGCCGCAGCGACCGCGTGCCGCTGTACCCGGGCCTGCACCAGGTGCTGGTGTACCCCGGCGCCTTCGCCGTCGACCGGGTGCGCACCCACGCCGACGGCGTGGTGCAGGACACGCGGCAGGCGCTGTTGGGCGAGTCGTGGTCGCAAGGCCAGGTCATCCTGTCGTGGGCCGACAGTCTGGCGGGCGCGGCGATCCCCGACGATGGCCGCAACGTGGTGATCCATGAGTTCGCCCACCAGCTCGACCAGGAAACTGGCCACGCCAACGGGGCGCCGCCGCTGCCCAACCGACGGCGCCACGCGCGCTGGGCGTCCGTGATGAACCGCGAATTCGCGGCCCTGCGCGAGCGCACCGCGCTCGGCCTGCCCAGCCTGCTGGACGCCTACGGTGCCAGCGACCCGGCCGAGTTCTTCGCCGTCGCCTGCGAGGTCTTCTTTGAACGCCCGACCGAGCTGGCCGCCGAGCACCCCGCGCTGTACCGCGAACTGTCCGGCTACTTCCGCGTCCACCCTGCGCAGTGGTGAGCAAGGGTGACGCGGCGCGCCCGCCTCAGACCTTGCCCAGCGCCGCCAGCACTTTCTGCGGCGTGATCGGTTGCGAGTGCACCACCGCGCCCAGCGGCGCCAGCGCGTCGTTGATGGCGTTCATCACCGCGGCCGGTGCGCCCGCCGTGCCGGCCTCGCCCGCGCCCTTGGCGCCGAGTTGCGAGCTGGCGGTGGGCGTCTGCACGTGGGCCACTTCGATGTCGGGCATCTCGGCGGCCATCGGCACCAGGTAGTCGGCCATGCTGCCGTTGAGCAGTTGGCCCTGGTCGTCGTACAGGCACTCCTCGTACAACGCGCCGCCAATGCCCTGCACGATGGCGCCGCGCATCTGCTCGTCCACCAGCATCGGGTTCAGCACGCGGCCGCAGTCTTCCACGCACCAGTGCTTGAGCAGCTTGACGAAGCCGGTGTCGGGGTCGACCTCCACGTACGACAACTGCACGCCGTTGGTGAAGATGAAGGGGAAGTCGCGCTGCACATAGTGCCGCGTCACCATCAGCTCGGGGCTGAAGCCGGCGGGCAGGGTGTCGGTGCGGAAGTAGGCGACGCGGCCGAGTTCGCTCAGCGGCAACAGGGTCTCGCGGGTGGCGGCGTCGACCACGGCGTTGCGGTAGACGGCCAGCGTGGCGGCCTCGCGCTTGAGCATCACCTCGGCCACTTTCAGGATGTTCGCGCGCAGCGCCAGGCCCGCCTGCAGCACCGCTTCGCCGCCCACACCGGCCCCGCGCGAGGCCCAGGTGCCGCCGCCGTAGGGCGTCACGTCGGTGTCGCCGGTGACCACGCGGACCTGGCCGATGTCCACGCCCACCGCGTCCGCAATGATCTGGGCGTAGATGCCTTCGCTGCCCTGGCCCTGTTCGCCCACGCTGACCAGCACGGTGACGTGGCCTTGCGGGTCCAGGCGCACGGTGGCGCCGTCCTGCGAGGCGATGCGCGCGCCGCCCACGCCGTAGAAGGCCGCGCTCGGGTTGGTCAGCTCGATGACGGCGGCGATGCCGATGCCCCGGTAGACGCCTTGCTGGCGCAGCGCCGCCTGTTCCGCGCGCAGCGCCGGGTAGTTGCTGATCTGCTCCAGCTTGCGCAGGCAGGCCTCGTGCGACAGCACCTCGAACTTGATGCCGGAGACGCCGGCGCAGGGGTAGGCGTCGTCCGGGATCACGTTGCGCTTGCGCAGCGCCAGCGGGTCCATGCCCAGCTTCGCGGCGGCCAGGTCGACCAGCCCTTCGGTCACCGCGCAGGCAATCGGGTGGCCCACGCCGCGGTACTGGCAGGTCGGCGTCTTGTTCTGGAAGACCACCTTCAGCAGCGCCCGGTACTGCTGGTGCTTGTAGGGGCCGCCCACCAGGTTGACCACCTGGTTGCCTTCGATGGCGCTGGTGCGCGGGAACATCGAGTACGGGCCGATGCCGGTCAGGTCGTCGATCTCGAAGGCCAGGATGTCGCCCTCGGCGCTGGCGGCCATGCGGGCCTTCACGCGGTGCTCGCGGGCGTGGATGTCGCTGGTGAAGGACTCCAGCCGGTCGGCCACGAACTTCACCGGCCGCTTCAGCATGATGGACAGCGCCACCGTGGCGAAGTCGTCCGGGTAGGCGTGCACCTTGATGCCGAAGGAGCCGCCCACGTCCTTGCAGACCACGCGCACCGCGCTCTCGGGCAGGCCCAGTTGGCGGGCGTACAGGTCCTGCATCATGTGCGGCGCCTGCTGCGAGTGGTAGACCGTCAGCCGGCCTTCGCCGGGGTTCCAGTCGGCGATCTGGCAGCGCGGCTCCAGCGTCACGCCGGTGTGGCGGCCGAAGCGGAAGGTGGCCTCGGCCACCACCGCGGCGCGGGCGAAGGCCTCGTCCACGCCGCCAGTGTCCAGGCTGCGGGTGAAGCACAGGTTGTCGCCCAGCGATTCATGGATCAAGGGCGTGGCCGGGTCGAGCGCGGTCTCGGTGTCCAGCACCGCGTCCAGCGACGCCCATTGCACGTCCAGCACCTGCAGCGCGTCCTCGGCCTGGGCGCGGGTTTCGGCCACGATGGCCACCACCGGCTCGCCTTGCCAGCAGGCGCGGTCCACCGCCAGCGCGTGCTGCGGCGCCGACTTCATGCCCGCCAGGTGCCCCAGCGTGGCGACCCAGGGCTTGCACACCGCGGCGATTTCGGTGCCGTCCACCACCGCCAGCACCCCGGGCATGGCGCTGGCCGCGCCGCGGTCGATGCCGACGATGCGCATGTGCGCCACCGGCGAACGCCAGAACACCACGTGCGCCATGCGCGGCAGGCGCAGGTCGTCGATGTAGCAGCCCTGACCCTGCACGAGGCGACGCGCACCGGCGCGCGGCACGCTGGTGCCGATGTAGCGCGGGTCCTCGGTGACCGGGTGCAGCGTGGTGTGGAGGCGGTCGGGGGCGTTCATGCGGTGGCTCCGGTGGTCTGGGCGGTGCCGCGGGCGCGGCGGCTGGCCAACACGTCGCACACCGCGTCGACGATGGCCTGGTAGCCGGTGCAGCGGCAGTAGTTGCCGCTCATCCAGTGACGCACGTCCTCGCGCGTGGCGTCGGGTTGGGTGGTGACCAGTTCCTGAGCGGCCATCAGCATGCCCGAGGTGCAGAAGCCGCACTGCAGCGCGTTGCGCGCCACGAAGGCGTCCTGCAGTTCGCGGGCTTCGCCGCTGTCGCTGAGGCCTTCCACGGTGTCCACGCGCTTGCCGTCGGCCTGCACCGCCAGCACCAGGCAGCCGCGCACCACGTCGCCGTCCAGGCGCACGGTGCAGGCGCCGCACACGCCGTGTTCGCAGCCCAGGTGCGAGCCGGTCAGGCCGCAGTCGTGGCGCAGGAAGTCCACCAGGTGCTGGCGGGGTTCGACCTCGTGCCGCTCGCGGCGGCCGTTCACCTGCAGGGTGATCACGCGGCGGTGATCGGGGATGTCGCTCATGCGGGTCTCCAGAGAATGAGGCGCTGGGGCCTGGGCAATCGGTGGGCGGGGCTCAGGCCGGCACGCCGGCGTGGCTGGCGCGCAGCGAGCGCAGCGCGCGTTCGGCCAGCACGCCGGCCAGGTGCCGCTTGGTGGCGGGGCTGTTGACGAGGTCGCCGTGCGGCTGCAGTTCGGCGCGCAGGGCGGCCACGGCGCTGGCGATCAGGGCCTCGTCCAGCGGCCGGCCTTCCAGCACCTGTTCGGCCGCGCGGGCGCGCATCGGCACGCTGCCCACGCCCAGCAGGGCCACCCGCGGCTGCTGCAGCGCGCCGCGCTCCATGCGGCCGGCCAGCGCCAACCCGACGATGGCGTAATCGCCTTGCCGGCGGGCGAGCTCGTCGAAGGCGAACACGCTGTCGCGGCGGCGCAGCGGGACCTCGCAGGCCACCACCAATTCGTCGGGGGCGCGGGCGGTGGTGTACAGGTCGAGGAAGAAGTCCTGAGCCGGCACCCGCCGCAGCCCGGCCGGGCCTTGCAGCACCACCGTGCCGTCCAGCGCCAGCAGGCAGGCGGGCCATTCGGCCGCCGGGTCGCCATAGGCGATGGAGCCGCCGAAGGTGCCCAGGTTGCGGATGGCGCGGTGCGCGATGTGCGGTGCCGCCGCGGCAAGCAGTGGGGCGTGCTCGGCCACCAAGGCCGACGACTCGACCGCCGTGTGCGTGGTCAGCGCGCCGATGTGCAGCAGGGTGCCGTCCACCGAGATGCCGCGCAACTCGTCGAGACCGCCGATGTCGACCAGCAGCTTCGGCTCGCTCAGGCGCATGTTCAGCGTGGCCAGCAGCGTCTGGCCGCCGGCCAGCACGCGGGCGTCGTCGCCGTGGGTTTGCAGCAGGCCGATCACCTCGGCGACCGAGGTGGGTTTGACGTGGTCAAAAGCGGGGGCTTTCATGCCGGCTCCATGCGGGGTGATGGGACAGCCGGGCGTGGGCGCGCGGCCGTGGCGCCTGGTTCACGCGGTGCCGGGTTTGTCCGGATGATGTTGTTTACCAAGCGCTCAACAATGCTACGCAGGGCTGAACGCTTGGTAAATAGCATCAACCCGGCAGCGCCCTCCGGAGTTACCCGGGCCCGCGGCCCCGACCCTTGAGCCCACGCCCGAGCCCACCTCCCGCCCCTGTCAGCCGCCCGCCACCTCTGCTCATGCCGCCCGCCATCCGCCCCCGCCCGCGCAGCGCCAAGCCCCCGGCGGACGAGGCCGTGGCCGCGCGCCGCCGCCTGAGCACCGGCGAGCGCGAGTCGCAGATCGTGGCCGGCGCGGTGACCTTTTTCGCCGAGCGCGGGCTCGACGGCCAGCTGCGCGACCTGGCGCGCGACATCGGCATCACCCACGCGCTGCTCTACCACTACTTTCCGACCAAGCAGGCGCTGATCGATCGCGTGTACCACGAGGTCTTCGAGGGCCGCTGGAACCCGGCCTGGGAACAGATGCTGGACGACCCCGCGCTGACGCCGGAGGACAAGTTCATCCGCTTCTACTGCGCCTACGGCCGCGCGATCTTCCAGCGCGAATGGGTGCGCATCTTCATCTTCTCCGGGCTCAGCGACCGCTCGATCCCGGACCGCTTCTTCGCGCTGCTGCGCGACAAGCTGTTTCCGCGCCTGGTGCGCGAGATGCGACGCCACTGCGGCGTGGTCAGCCGCGCCAAGCCCACCCAGCGCGAGCTGGAGCTGCTGATGGGCCTGCACGGCGGCATCTTCTACAACGGCATCCGCCGCTGGGTGTACGGGCAGCCGGTGCACGGCGGGCAGGACACCGGCCACGACGAAGTCTTCGTGCGCGACCGCGTGCGCAGCTTTCTGGCCGGTGCGGCCGAGTTGGTGAGTGCGCGTGGGGCCAAGGCCGACGCGGTGACCGTGCCGGCGTCTTCGGGCACCACCGCCCCGAGCCCACCCGCCCGCGCCCCCCACCGAGCGGCCACCGCCGCGTCCCCCCGGAGCCCGCGATGACCCTGAGCCTGAACCACTTCTCCGTGCGCACGACCGACCTGGCGCGCAGCCGCGACTTCTACCAGCAGGTGCTGGGCCTGAGCGACGGGCCGCGGCCGGCTTTCCCGTTCCCGGGCCATTGGATGTACGGCGGCGACCACGGTGACGTGGCCAATGCCGTGGTGCATCTGATCGGCATCGACCCGAACGACGCGGCCGGCCTGCAGGGCTACCTGGGCGACCGCGACCCGGCCGCGTTGCGCGGCAGCGGCGCCGTGGACCACATCGCGTTCTTCACCACCGGCTTGGCGGCGATGCGCGAGCACCTGGCCGCCTTGGGCGTGCCGTGTCGCGAGCGCACCGTGCCCAGCATCGGCCTGCACCAGCTGTTCGTCGACGACCCGGACGGCATCGTCATCGAGTTGAACTATCCGGCCGCTGAAGTGGCCGCGCTGAACGCCGCGGCCGCCGCGGGGCAGGGCTGAGGCGATGGCTCGCCTTGTCGTCGTCGGGGGATCGCTGGGCGGCTTGCTGGCCGCCAACATGCTGCTGCGCGACGGCCACGACGTGCGCCTGATCGAGCGCGTGGCCGGCTCGCTGGACGGTCGCGGCGCGGGCATCGTCACGCACGGCCCGCTGTTCGACGGCCTGCGCCGCGCCGGCGTCGCGGTGGACGACCGCCTGGGCGTGGCCGTGGCCTCGCGCCGCGTGCTGGCCGCGGACGGCGGTGTTGAAGCCAGCCTGGACATGCCCCAGGTGTTGACCTCGTGGAGCCGGCTGTATGCGCTGCTGAAGGCCGCGTTTCCCGCCGACCGCGTGCACGCGGGCCTGACGGTGAGCCATGTGGCCCGGCACGGCGACAGCGTGTGCGTGCACGCCGCGCCGCCCTGGAGCGCGCCGGTGGACATCCAGGTCAATCACCGTTTTGATGCCGACGGTGTGATCGCCTCCGACGGCATCCGCTCGGCCGTGCGGGCCGAACTGCTGCCGACGGTGCAGCCGCACTATGCCGGCTACGTCGCCTGGCGCGGCGTGTGCGATGAAGCGGTGTTGTCGCGCCACACGCTCGACACGGCCTTCAACCACTTCGCCTTCGGCTTGCCCGACGGCGAGCAGTTCATCGGCTACCCGGTGGCCGGTCACGGCAACGCCACCGAGGTCGGCCAGCGGCGCTTCAACTTCGTGTGGTACCGACCGGCGGCGCAGGCGTGTGCGCTGCAGGACTTGATGACCGACGCCGACGGCGTTCATCACGAGGGTGGCATCCCGCCGCACAAGGTCAGCTGGCGCCACATCGCCGCCATGCGCGAGGCGGGTCGCCGCCTGCTGGCGCCGCAACTCGCCGAGATCCTCGAAAAGACCGCCCAACCTTTCCTGCAGCCCATCCACGACCTGGTGTCGCCGCGCATCGCGCACGGGCGGGTCGCGCTGATGGGTGACGCGTCGTTCGTGGCGCGGCCCCACGTGGGCATGGGCGTGACGAAGGCCGCCGAGGACGCGATGGCGCTGGTCGACGCGTTGCGCGACGCCGGCGGCGATGTGCCCGCCGCCTGGCAGCGCTACGAACAGGCCCGGCTCGCGCCGGGCACCGCCGCCGTCGAGCGGGGCCGCATGCTCGGGGCCTACATGCAAGCGCAGGCCCGCCCCGGTGCTGACGGTTCCGCGGGCGGCGGCGCCGCGCACCGCAGCGCCGCGCGTGTCCTGGCCGACACCGCCATCGACCTCGCGGCCCGCCCCCCCGAGCGCTGGACCGAACCCGCCGCGCTTTAGAGGCGCGTCGACCCAACCGATTCCACCCCGACGTCACAGGCCGCAGAGCCTGCCCTCCCACCTTTGGAGACTTTGATGAAGACCACCCCCGTTCTCGATGCCGCCCTGAAGCCGGTCTCCGGCCGCCGTCGCAGCCTGATCCTCGCCGCTGGCGCCACCGCGGCATCGCCGCTGCTGTTCAACATCGCGCGCGCTCAGGCCGCCACCATCAAGATCGGCTTTCCCACGCCGCTGACGGGCGCCTTCTCGGCCGAGGCCCAAGACCAGGTGCGCGCCGCCGAGATCGCCGTCAAGGAATGGAACGACGCCGGTGGCTTCAACGGCCAGAAGTGCGAACTGCTGGTGCGCGACGACAAGCTCAACCCCGGCGAGGCGGCCACCCGCACGCTGGAGCTGATCGAGAAGGACAAGGTCAACTTCATCGTGGGCTCGCTGTCCGCGGCCACGCAGCTGTCGATCAACGCGGTGTGCCGCGACCGCAAGGTGCTGTTCAATTCCATCAGCCAGTCCGACGCCATCAACGAGGCCAAGGACTGGAGCCTGTACACCTTCCACGAGGCCTTGAACCCCCACCTGACCGCCGGTGCGGTGGCCCGCTACGCCTTCCCCAAGTTCGGCAAGAAGGTGGTCTACCTGACGGCCGACTACGCGTATGGCCACGAGATGGTGCGCGGCTTTCAGCGCGCCGGCGCGCCCATGGGCGTGCAGACGCTGGCCGACATCCGCCACCCGCTGGGCGCGGCCGACTACTCGGCCTTCCTGCCGCGCATCCAGGCGCTGAAGCCGGACGTGCTGGTGCTGTGCAACTTCGGGCGGGACCTCGTGAACTCGGCCAAGCAGGTCACCGACTTCGGCCTGAAGTCGGGCATGAAGGTGCTGGCCCCGGTGCTGCTGTACACCTCGCGACAGGCGGGCGGGCCCGACGCCTTCGACGGCATCATCGGCGGCACCTCGTACTACTGGGGCATGGAAGACAAGATCCCCAGCGCCAAGGCCTTCAACGACAAGTTCCGCAAGGCCCATGGCGGCGCGGTGCCATCCGACTACGGCGCGCTGGGCTATGCCGGCGTGCGCAGCGTGCTGCAGGCCGTCCGGGACGCGAAGTCCACCGAATCGGTGCCGGTCAGCATCGCGCTGCGCCAGCTGAAGTACGACTTCTACAAGGGGCCGCAGTTCTACCGCAAGTGCGACCACCAGTCGGTGCAGTCGGTGGTCATTGTCGAGAGCAAGTCCAAGAACATGAAGGACAAGTACGACGTGTTCAACGTGCTGTCCATCGAGGCCGCCGACGAGAAGAACCTGCGCACCTGCGACGAGCTGGGCCACAAGGTCACCACCTGAGCCACCCGGCCCGCCCACCGGCGGGCCTTTGCCGACCGGCCCCCCGCGGGCCGGGCCCCTACGCCAACCGTCAGGACCCATGGCTGAACTGACTCCATCGCTGTTCGCGGTGCAACTGCTCACGGGCATTGCGCTGGGCGCCGTCTACGCCTTGCTTGCGCTGGGCTTGTCGCTGATTTTCGGCATGCTCACCGTGGTCAATTTCGCCCACGGCGCCTTCTTCATGGTGGGCGCCTTCCTGGGCGTCTACTTTCTCGGCCTGACCGGCAACTTCTGGTTCAGCCTGGTGTTGACGCCGCTGGTGGTGGGCGCCTTCGGGCTGGTGGCCGAACGCTTTCTGGTGCGGCCGCTGTACGGTCGCGGCATCGACTACCCGCTGCTGCTGACCTTCGGCCTCAGCTACGTGATGGTCGAGGCGATGCGCGTGATGTTCGGCATCGAGGGGCTGCCCTCGTCCACGCCGGCCGAGTTGCGCGGTGCGGTCGATCTGGGCTTCGGCTTCTTCCCCAAGTACCGGCTGTTCCTGATCCTGGCCACCGCGGTGGTGGTGCTGGCGCTGTGGCTGTTCATCGAGAAGACCCGCTACGGCCTGATCATCCGCGCCGGCTCGCGCGACGCCGAGATCGTGCGCGTGCTGGGCATCGACGTGTCGCGCGTGTGGCTGCTGGTGTTCGGCATCGGCTGCGCCATCGCCGGGCTGTCGGGCGTGCTGGCCGCGCCCACGCGGGCGGTCAACCCGGAAATGGGCATCTCGGTGCTGGCCGAGTCCTTCGTGGTCACCGTGGTGGGCGGCATGGGCTCGCTGCCCGGCGCCGTGGTGGCCGGCCTGTTGGTGGGCGTGGTGTTCTCGATGACCTCGCTGTTCGCCCCCGACCTGGCCGAGCTGTCGATCTTCGTGCTGATGGCCGTGGTGCTGCTGGTGCGCCCGCAGGGCTTCTTCGGCAAGGCCGGCCTGATGAGCTGAGGAAGCACATGAACGCCTTGATCGACCTCATCACCCGGCACCGCGTGGCGGCGGTGCTGCTGTTCTTGCTGGTGTTTCCGATCCTGATGCCCTACGAGGCCTTGGCGATCAACATCCTCATCTTCGGCCTCTATGCCGTGGGCTTCAACCTGCTGTTTGGCTACACCGGCCTGCTCAGCTTCGGCCACGCGGCTTTCCTGGGCACGGGCAGCTACCTGTGCGGCATCGGCATCGTGCATTTCGGCTTGCCGTGGTGGGCGGCCATCGCCCTGGGCGTGGCGGCGTCCTTGCTGGTGGGCGTCGTCATGGGCTACCTGGCCATCCGCACGCGGGGCATCTATTTCTCGATGGTGACGCTGGCGCTGGCCCAGATCGTCTACTACGCCTTCTACAAGGCCGAGCGCTGGACCGGCGGCGAGAACGGCCTGCGCGGCGTGCGGGTGGAGAAGATCGGGGCCTTCGGCATCGAACTCGACTTCCTGAACCCGCTGACCAAGTACTACGTGATCTTCGTGTTCGTCGCGGCGGCGCTGTGGTTCATCTCGCGGGTGCTGGCCTCGCCTTTCGGTGCCGTGATCGAATCGATCCGCGAAAACGAGAAGCGCACCGCCGCCTGCGGCTACGACGTGGCGCGGGCCAAGCTGCTGGTGTTCACCTTGTCGGCCGGCGTGTGCGGCCTGGCCGGGGCGCTGCGCGCGCTGCACTTGTCCATCGTGCCCATTGATTCGCTGCACTACCTGCAGTCCGGCCAGGCGGTGATGATGTGCCTGCTGGGCGGCATGGGCACCTTCTTCGGGCCCTTCGTTGGCGCTGCTGTTTTCCTGTATTTGGAGGACGTGGTGACCACGATGACCCGCCACTGGATGGCGGTGGTCGGCGCGCTGTTCATGGTCTTCGTGCTGTTCTTCCCGCGGGGCATCTGGGGCAGCCTGCTGCACTGGCTGGGCCGCCGCCGCGCCGCGGGCGGCAAGACCGCCGCCGCGAAGGAGGCCACGGCATGAGCCAACCCACCGGTCCCATTCTGGAGGCCGTCGGCGTGAGCCGCCGCTTCGGCAAGTTCGTCGCGCTGAACCAGGTCAGCGTGGCTTTCCAGCGCAACAAGCTCACCGCGATCATCGGGCCCAATGGCGCGGGCAAAAGCACCTTCTTCAATGTGGTGAGCGGCGCCTTTCCGCCCAGCGAAGGCAGCATCCGCTTCGAAGGCCGCGACATCACCGGCCTGGCCCCGCACGCTTTCGCGCGCATCGGCATTGCCAAGAGCTTCCAGATCACCAACGTCTTCAAGCAGCTCAGCGCGCACGAGAACGTGCGGGTGGCCGCGCAGATGCGCCGCACGCGCTTCGAGCTGTTCAAGCCGCGCAGCGCCTACACCGAACTGTCCGACAAGGCCGAGCACCTGCTGGACCGCGTGGGCCTGGGCGCGCTGCGCCACAAGCCGGCCAGCGACCTGGCCCACGGCCAGCAACGCGCGCTGGAGGTGGCCATGGCGCTGGCCAGCGACCCCACGCTGCTGCTGATGGACGAGCCCACCGCCGGCATGTCGCCCGAGGAAACCGGCGTGATGATGAAGCTCATCGAACGCCTGGCGGCCGAGCGCACGGTGATCCTGGTGGAGCACAAGATGAAGCTGGTGATGGGCCTGTGCGAGCGCCTCATCGTGCTGCACCACGGCGAGTTCCTGGCCGAAGGCACGCCCGACGAGATCCGCAGCAACGCCGAGGTCAAGCGCGTCTACCTGGGACAGAACTGAACATGCTGAAGGTCGACAAACTCAACGCCTGGTACGACCGCAGCCACGTCGTGCAGGACATCAGCTTCCACGTGAACCCGGGGGAGATCGTCACACTGATGGGCCGCAATGGCGCCGGCAAGACCACCACGCTTCGCAGCATCATGGGCCTGGTGGCCAAGCGGCGCGGGCAGGTGCAGTTCAATGGCCACGAACTGCTGGCCGAGCCCACGCACACGCGCTTTCACCTGGGCCTGGCCTATGTGCCCGAAGAGCGGCGCATCGTGCCCGGCCTAACCGTGCGCGAGAACCTGCAGCTCGGCTTGATCGCCGGGGCCGGGCGGTCGTCGATGAACCAGATGGTCGACGAGATCGCCGAGACCTTCCCGCGCCTGAAGGAGCGGCTGGACCAGGACGGCACGTCGATGTCCGGTGGCGAGCAGCAGATGCTGGCCATCGCCCGGGCGATGATGGCGCGGCCGAAGATGATCCTGCTGGACGAGCCGTCCGAGGGCATCATGCCGGTGCTGGTGGACGAGATGTTCGAATTGTTCGCCCGCATGAAGGCCAAGGGCACCACTATCCTGCTGGTGGAGCAGAACGTGGAGCGGGCGCTGAAGGTCAGCGACCGCGCCTACATCCTGGACCAAGGCCAGGTGGTGCACGAAGGCACCGGCGCCGCCTTGCTGGCGGACGCCGAGATCCAGGAACGCTACTGCGCGGTTTAGCGCCTGGTGCCGGTGCGCGGCGCCGTGCCGCGCAGCGTGCCGAGCGCGGTCGCCGACGGCCGCAACCGCTCAGCCCACGTTGACCGCGACCTTGCGCGGCTGCGCGTGCGCCTGCTTCGGAATGCGCAGGGTCAGCACGCCGTGGGCCAGGTTGGCGTCGATGCGCCCGCTGTCCAGTTCGCGGCTGAGCGTGAAGCGGCGGCGGTAACGGGGCACGCGCACTTCGGCGTACAGCGCCTCCAGCCCGTTCGGCGTGGGCAGGCGCACCTCGCCTTCGATCAGCAGCGCATCGCCCTCGACCTGGATGTTCAGCAGCTCCTTGGGCACGCCGGGCAGGTCGGCCAGCAAGGTGATGCCGGTGGCGTCCTCGAAGACGTCGATGGCGGGCGTCACCGCGCGCTGGTCGGCCTTGCTGGTGACGCTGCCGGCCGCGTGGCCGGCGGCGCCGCGGGCGCCTTGCGGGGTGGCCTGGGTGGCTTGGGTGGTGTCGGTGCGGGTGGTCAGTTCGGTGGTGGTCATGTGGGTTTCCTGTTCGCGGGTGGGGGTCGCTGGGCGGTGCGGGCGGGGGCGCTCACTGCACCGCAATGCGCTTGGGCTGCGCCGCTTCGCGGCGGGCGATGCTCACCGTCAGCACGCCGTCGCGGTAGCTGGCGTTGACGTGCGCGGCGTCCACGTCGTCGGGCAGGGTCACCGCGCGGCTGAAGCGGCCCGCGCTGCGTTCGTTGGCGTAGACCTGGGCCTTGGCCTCGCGGCCGGGCAGGGACGAGGCGCGCTCGCCGCTGAGGTGCAGCACGCCGCGGTCGACGGTCACGTCGATCTTGCTGGCGTCCAGGCCGGGCGCGAAGGCCACGATCTCCAGGCTGTTGGGCGTGCGCCCGATGTTGATGGTGGGCAGCGTGCCCGGCGCCACCGCGCGGATGGCGCTGGTGTTGGCGGCGAACACGTCGTCCAGTTCGCGGCGCATGCGCTCGAAGGCGTTGAACAGGCTGTGCGGGTGGTTCAGCAGGGACTCGTACATGGCAGGACCTCCTTGAGTGGCAGGGGAGTCGGTCGTCGGGGGCAGGGCGTGGTGCCCTGCGGCATGACTCCGAGGTAGGTCCGCCGCGCGCGGTTTCAAGACCGCGAAGACCGCGCGCCAGGCCGTGCGGCCGCGTTCAGTACAGGAAGATCGGGTTGATGATCGCCTGCACCGCGCCCGTCACCCGGGACGGGCCCAGCGTGAACAGGCCCTCCGACACCCCGTCCTTGACGATCTCCTCGGCGTTCACGTTCTCCAGGATGTAGATGCCGTGCTGGGCCAGCAGAATCTGGTGCACATGGAAGATCTGCTTGGGGTTTTCAAAAGGCAGCACCTCCAGGCCCCAGGTGTCGGCGCCCACCGCGGCCACGTTCAGCGAAGCCAGGTAGCGCGCGCCGTCCACGCCCAGACCCGGCTCCACCGAGCCGTAGCGCGCGTCGTCCTTGCCGATCAGCTTGGTCCAGCCGGTGTAGAAGATCACCACGTCGCCCGCGTTGATGGACGCGATGCCCTGGCGCTTCATGGCGGCCTCGATCTCGCGGCGGTTGAAGGCAGTGCCCTCGGGCACCGGGTCCTTGCCGGTCAGGCCGACCATGTCCAGCACGACGCCGCGGGTGGCAATGGCCGGCACCTTCTCGATGCCCAGCTTCTTCAGGCCGCCGGCGCTGACGAAGTCTCGGCCTTTGTTGCAGTTGTAGTAGGTGCCATCAACGCCGATGTGGCCCAGGCCATCGAGCTGCGAGCCAATGCCCACCCAGCCCATGATGATGTCGTCGTTGTAGTTGGTCTTGGTCTCGCCCAGCGAGCCGCCGTATTCCTGCCCGGGTTGCAGCACCGTGAGCGAGAAACTGCGCGGCGCGAAGGCCGGCGTCTTGCTGTTGGTCTCGATGCCCATGCGCACGGCCTTGCCGCGCTTGACCAGCTTGGTGGCGGCCAGCACCTTGTCGGCGGTGATGTGGTTGGCCGCGCCGGCCTGGTCGTCGGGCCCCCACTTGGACTTGGCACAAGCGTCGACGACCTGGGCCTGTGCGGTGCCGGCCATCAGCGCGGCGCAGGCCAGGCCCAGCAGGGCGGGGCGCCGTGAGCCGCGTGGGCGGTGTGGCGGGTGCGGCGGGTTCGGCAAAGGGGTGGCGTGAATCCTCATCGGTGGTCTCCTGAGTGTTGTGGTGGGGCGCGCCGGGCGTGCACCGCGGTCGTTTCGCGGCGCGGTCCATGCTGTCGGGCCCTGGGCAGTGCGTCAATCCTGGGATGCCAGCCTCGTCGCGGGTGGCTACAGTTGGCGCCGGTCGTGTCGACATCGAAGCACGCCCTTGCACCCGGGTGCAGCGCCGGTGCCCACGACCGTGCCCGCGACGCTCTCAACGTCAGTCCCCCTGTCCGCCCCAACGTCCTTGTGACCCACGCCATGAACGCTCCCGCCCCCGAAGCCGCGCCGTCCGGTGACCCCCGCGAATCCCAGCGCCTGCAGGCGCTGGCGGCGCTGCAGCTGCTGGACGCTGCGTCCATCCCGGCCCTGGGCGCCGTCGCCCGCTGCGCGGCGGCCTTGTTGTCGGTGCCCATGGCCGCGGTGGTGGTGATCGACGAGGCCACCGTGTGGACCCTGGCGCAGGTGGGCCTGGACGCGGCCCCCGCGTCCTGGCCCCGCGCGGGCAGCCCCTGCGACCGCGCCCTGGCGGCGCTGGTGCAGGCGCCCGACGCGGTGGTGGCCGGGCCCGTGGACGCCACGGTGAACCCCGCCCACCCGCTGTCCGGTGGCGCGCCGGGCTTTCATGCGGCCGCCGCCTGGGGCGATGACACGGGCCAGGTGATGGGTTTGGTGGTGGCCATGGCCCCCGCCGCCGACCGGTCGGGGCTGGACGCAGCGCAGGCCGAGCACCTGCGCGACCTCGCCAGCTTGGCCGCCTCGGCGGTGCAGGCGCAGGTGCGCGGCTTGAAGCTGACGGCCGCCCAGGGCACCGACCCCGCCACGGGCGCCGCCGACCCGCGGGAATTCGACCGCGCGCTTGGCATCGAGCTGCGTCACGCCATGCGCACGGGCGAGCCCTTCGCGGTGGTGCAGGTTCACCTGGAAGGCCTCGACGACGTGCGCGTGGCCTACGACGATGCGTCCGCGCGGGCGGTGTTGCTGGCCGCGGCGCAGCGCGTGGGGCAGCAGGTGCGCCTGGGCGACGTGTTCGCCCGCACGGGCGAGAAGGACTTTGCGATCGTGATGCGCCACGGCGGCGAGGCCGAAGCGCAGGGCTTGGCGGCGCGCATCCAGGCGGCGGTCCGCCAGCCGGTGGACGTGCCGGCCGGCGACCGCATCACGCCCGTGGTCACGCTGGGCATCGGTGCCTACACCGACGACACCGCCTCGGTGGTCGAGGTGCTGGACCGGGCGGCGGCCTCGCTGGCCCAGTCGCGGGCCGAGCACCTGGCCCGGTGGGAGCGCCTCGGGCCGTGGTTTGGCCGCCTCGAGTCCACCCTCACAGACCCGGGCGTTTGAAGCATTCCGTCACGCTGGGCGCGCTTGTGCGCTGCCGGCGGCGGTGCCAGCATGGCACCCATGGCCACCCGCCCCAACCCGCCTTTGGCGTCGACCTCGACCTCGACCTTGCCCGCCTGGCGCCACCACTGCGCAGCTTGCGGCAAGGCACTGACCGCGCTCGAGCGCTACGGCGGCGGCCTCTGCCACGACTGGCGCTGCCGCCACCGCCGCACCGACGCCCACCACGCCGAGGCGTTTCATCAACGGCAGCGCGACGCGCGCGACGCGGCGGCCACCCTGCATCCCGCGATCGCTGAGTCATTGAAGCAGGCGCCCGTGGTCACGGTGCGCCTGTACGAGGTCGGCTTGGCCCCGGTGCCTGAGGCACAGCGCCAGGTCCTGAAGGACCACCTGGTGGCGCTGCGGTCGGCGGTGCAGGCACTGGTCGAGACCGAGACCGAGGGCGATGATCGCGGTGAGCGCACCGAGCGCGCCTCGGGTGCCGAGGGCGTGGCCGTGTGGGACGGCGCGGCCCGTGGAGAGGTCACCGCGGACGCTGACGCCCTCGCTGCCCAGAGCCCGTCCACGGCGCCCCCGCCAAGCCACGGGGCGGCCCTGTCAACGGCGGCGGCCGTCGACGCCTTGCTGGGGCAGGTCTGCGCCGCCTGCACCGGCCACTGTTGCCGCCTGGGCCTGTCGCGGCACGCCTTCATCGACGCTGCCACCCTCGCCGCCGCCTGGCGCGAGGCCCGCGCCACCGACCCTGAAGCGCCCCTGGACGCGGTTGAGCAGCAATACCTCGACGCGGTGGCCGCGCAGCACCACCAAGGCTCCTGCGCGTTCCACGGGCCGGCCGGGTGTACCTTGCCCCGGGCCCGCCGGGCGGCGATCTGCAATGACTTTGAGTGCCCCACGCTGGAAACCACGCGCCAATGGGCTGAGCAGAAGGGCGTCGACCGGGTCTTTCTGGTGCGCCACGACCGAGACGCCGGCTGGTCTGGCCGAACCTTGACCGGCTTCGTGCCGCCCGTCGCCTGACGGGGCCGGTGTCAGCCGGCGACCAGCTTGCCGCGGAAGGTGTAGCCCACCTTGGCCTCGGAGCGCAGCGGCACGGTCACCGGCGTGGCCTGCTCGATGCGTCGCCGCAGGCGGTAGATGGCCGCATGCAGGATGTTGTCGGCCTCGGCCGAGGGGTCTCGGCCCAGCCGCTCGCACAGGCTGGCCCGCGTCACCGTGGTCCCTTGGGCGGCCAGGAAGCACTCCATCACCACTCGGTCGGTTTCGCTCAGTGACACCTTGACGCCGCTGGGGGCAGTGAGCATGCCCGCACTGGTGTCAAAGCGCCACACGTCCACCTGGGTTCGGGCACTTTCGATGCGGCGGCTGACGGCTTCGATTGCCACCGCCACCTGTTCCATGCGCACGGGCTTGGTCAGGAACATGTCCGCACCGGCCCGCATCACGTCCTCGAAGACCTCGTGGTCAGGGCGGCCCGACACCACGATGATGCCGGCCCAACCCCGCCGCCGGATCAGGCGAACCAGATTCAAGCCGTCCACGCCTGGCAACATCAAATCAACCAGGTAAAAGTCAAAGTCATACGCGCCCGGACTGGTCAGAAATTCGTCGCCGTCTGAAAAGACGGTGACCGCCACGCCCCGCTCACGCAGCGAATCAGCGAGGAACGGCGTGTACAGCGGGTCGTCGTCAATCAACGCCAACGTGCGTGGCAGGTGCACCGCCACGTGGGGGGCGACGGTTTCTTGGGTGGTTGAAGAGGTGGCAGCCATGCAGACGTTCACTTGAAAGCGCGACGCTACCGCAAGTGACCGCGCCACGGCAAGTGCGCTCATGCACAGAAAGAGGGGGCAATTCGTGCCCTTTTCAACGCGGCGATGAAGGCCTTCAGTGGTGACAATCCCGCACATGGACCTCGCCGCCAGCGCCGCCGCCAGCCCGCCCGATGCCAGCGCCGCGGCGGCGATCGGGCGCCTTGACGCGGCGGGCGCCGCCGCCACCGCCGACGGCACGGGCGCTGCCGAGGCGTTGTTGCCCGACCCGGCCTTGCCCCTGACGCCCGAGCAACTGGCCGAGCAGGCCGCCGCCGAAGCGGCCGCCAGCCGCGAAGCTCAGCTCGAGCGGCTGCTGGTCAAGATTCAGAAGAACGCCGACTTTCCGTCGCTGCGCGATTCGGTGCGGGGCATCCAGACGCTGACCCGATCCGAGTCGGTGCACATGCGCACCCTCACCGACGAGGTGCTGGGCGACCCGGCCTTGACGACCAAGCTGCTGCGCATGATCAACGCGGCCTTCTACAGCTCGGTGGGCGCGGGCAGCATCACCAGCCTGTCGCGGGCCATCGCGCTGATGGGCTTCAAGCCCGTGGGCATGTTGGTGGCGTCGCTGACCCTGTTCGAGCGCTTGCCCAAGGGCCCCGAGGGCGCGCGGGTCCGCCACGAATTCAGCCGCGCGCTGATGGCCGCCATGCTGGCAAACCAGTTCTGCCCGATCCGCCGGATCGAGGAAAGCGCTTACATCACCGCGATGTTCCAGAACCTGGGCACGATGCTGGCCTGGATGCATTTTCCGGCCGAGGCCCAGGAGGCCGAGGCCTTGTTGCAAGCCGAAGGACAGGTGGGCGACCATGAGTCCCTGCAGCGCGCCTCGCGCCAGGTGCTGGGCATGTCCTACGACGACATGGCGCAGGAGGTGACGCGGCTGTGGGGCTGGCCCGAGTCGCTGCAAAACGACCTGCGCCGGCTGGAGCCCAGCGACCCCGAGCGGCCCGCCACCAAAGAGGAGTACCTGCGCGTGGTGGCCACCGCCGCCAACCGGCTGGCCTGCGAGCTGGAAGGCTGTCACTCGCCAGAGGACCAGGAGGCTTGCCTCGCCCAGTTCCGGGCCCGCTACGGTGAACCGCTGGGCCTGGACGAGGTGGCGCTGGCCGAGATGGTGGAGCGTGCGCGGGCGCAGTGGTCGGACCTTGCCGTGGTGCTGGGCATCCGCAAGCTGCAGCCGCCGCCGCCCAAGCCAGTGGCCGCGGGCAAAACCGGCGCGACGACCGCAGCCCCGTCGGCCGCCGGTGCCGCCCAAGGCACGGCCGAGCGCCGCGACCCGGCCCGCCCGCCGGTCACGGCCATCCAAGTGCGCTCCAAGGCCGCACTGACCTCGGCGCTCGACACCCTGAGCCAGCGCGCGAGCTCGCAGGCCCCGCTCAGCGAGGTGCTGCAGCTGGCGATGACGCAGTTGCACGAAGCGTTGATCTTGCAGCGCGTGGTCATCTGCCTGCGCGAGTCGGGCAGTGGTGACCTGGTCGGCCGCCTGGGCGTGGGTGAACGCGCGCAGAAGGTGACGCCGCACTTTCGCGTGCCGATGAACCCGCCGGCCGACCTGTTCGGGCTGCTGTGCAGCAAGCAGGCCGACACCCTGATCTCCGACGCCAGCGAGAAGACCATCGCGCAACGGCTGCCCGCGTGGTTTCGGCAGCACCTGCGCGCGCCCTGCTTCTTGTTGCTGCCCTTGACGCTCGACGACAAGCCCATCGGCATGATTTACGGCGACCGCGCCGACACCCACGGCCTGGCCGTGGGTCCCGACGAATTGAGCCTGCTGAAGGCCTTGCGCAACCAGGTGGTGATCGCGATGCGCCTGCGGGGCGCGGGCGGCTGACCAGGCCAGGCCAAGGACCTCAGCCCGCCGCGGGGCTCAGCGCCGCCATCAGGCGCGAATGGTGATCAATGAGCGTGACGAGGTCGTCGTGGTCCAGCGCGGTCTGGCCGTGGGCTGTGTCGCCGGCGCCGGGTTGCAGGTGGCCCCGCAGCTTGAGCTGCAGCTCGCGGGCGGCGCGGGTCAGGCCGTCGGCGCCGATTTGGCTGGCGCTGCCGATCAAGGCGTGCACCCGCTTGTCGGCGTCCACCCAGTTCGCCTGCCGGACCAGCTCGGACAGGCGTTGCGGCTCGTCGCCGTGCATCTCGACCCACCGACTCAGCAGCTTCAAGTAACGCGCCTTGTCGCCGCGCACCGACGCCAGTCCCCGCGTGGCGTTCATGCCGTCCAGCCGGGCCAGGGCCTCGAAGGGGTCGGTCTCGCCGGCCGTGGTCGTGGCCGTGCTCGGTGGCCGTTCGGCTGCTGACGTCACCGGGGCCACGGCGGCTCGGGCCGCAGCGGGACGGGCGTTCAGCCACTTCAGCAACACCGCGTAGAAGCCGTTCATGTTGATCGGCTTGACGATGAAGTCGTTCATGCCGGCGGCCTCGCAGGCGCGCCGGTCGTCGTTGAAGGCGTTGGCGGTGAGCGCCAGGATGGGCACCGTGGCCCACCCAGGCAGCTTGCGGATCTCTTGCGTGGCCTCCAGGCCGCCCATGCCCGGCATCTGCAGGTCCATCAGGGCGAGGGCATAGGGCGTGCGGCGCGCGCAGGCCAGCGCCTCGTGGCCGTCCAGGGCCACGTCCACGACCAGCCCCACCTCCTCGAGCATGGCCTGCGCCACGTCGCGGTTGATCGCGTTGTCTTCGGCCAGCAGCACACGCGCGCCTCGGTGGGCGCTTTGCAGTTGCAGCTCGATGGCGTCGCCGCTGCGCTGCAGCTCGCTGGCCGGCGCCAGCCACTGCCCGCGGCCGAAGCGCGCCGTGAACCAGAAGGTCGACCCCCGCCCCGGCTCGCTGGTGGCGCCCGACTCTCCGCCCATCAGCCGGGCCAGCCGGGCCGTGATCGCCAGGCCGAGGCCGGTGCCGCCATGCCGGCGGGCGCTGGACCCGTCGACCTGCTCGAAGGCATGGAACAGCCGCGCGATCTGGTCCGCGTCGATGCCGATGCCGGTGTCGCTGACCGAGAAGCGCAGCTGCACCGCCTGCGCGTCCTCGGCCACGGTGTCCACCTTGATCGACACCTCGCCGGCTTCGGTGAACTTCACCGCGTTGCCTGCGTAGTTCAGCAGGGCCTGGCGCAGCCGGGTGGCGTCACCGCGCAGCCAGGCCGGGGCGTTCGCGGCGTCGACCGACAGGCGCAGCCCCTTGCTGCGTGCCGACTCGGCGATGATGGCTTCGACATTGGCCAGCACCGTGGGCAGCGAAAAATCCGCCTCGTCCAGCTGCACCTGGCCCGATTCGATTTTGGACAGGTCGAGGATTTCGTTGATGATGGCCAGCAGGTGCTGACTGGCGCTGTCGATCTGGTCCAGACGCGCCGCCTGCTGGTCGCTGACGCCGCCGCGGCGCAGCAGGTAGTTCATGCCGATGATCGCGTTCAGTGGCGTGCGGATCTCATGGCTCATGTTGGCCAGGAAGGCGCTCTTGGCCTGGCTGGCGCCTTCGGCCACGTCGCGTTGGGTGCGGGCGCGCAGCGCCTCGATGCCGAAGCACAGGTTGCGCGCCAGTTCTTCGAGCAGCACCACCTCTTCGTCATCGAAGGCAACCGGCGCGGCCGAATACACCATCAAGACACCGAAGGTGCGTCCGTTGAGCTTCAACGGCAACGCCACGCTGGACTGGAAGCCGGCGCGCATCGCCGCCTCGCGCCAGAAGGCCACGCGCGGGTTGTTCAGGTAGTCCAGGTTGACCTGGATCTCGCCGGTGCGGATGGCAATGCCCGTGGGGCCCTGGCCGATCACTTTCGTGTCGTCCCACGAGATCTTCAGCGTGTCGAGGTAATTGGCGTGCGGGCCGCCACCGAAGGCCATCGGGCGCACCGTCTTGTCGTCGTCGTCGAGCGCGTAGCCGATCCAGGCCAGCGGGTGGCCGCCGGACTCGACCAGCAGGGCACAGACCTCGCCCAAGAGCTCGGCCTCGGTGCCGGCCTTGGCCAGGGCCAGGTTGGTGGCCACCAGCACGCGCAGCGAGCGGTTCAGGCGCTGCAGGCGTTGCTCGGAGCGCTTGCGCAGCGTGACGTCGCGGGCAAGCACGATGAAACGCGGCGGGCCGTCGCCAGACCAAGGCTTGCGTGCCACGGACAGTTCGCCCCAGAAGGGGCCGCGCGGTCCGTCGAGCTTGATCTGGCGTCCGTTCGACTGGCCCCGCTCCTGAGCGTCGCGCAGGGCTTGCATGAGCTCGCCCGCGGCCTCGGGGGCCAGCACCTCATCGGCGGTCTTGCCCAGGAAGGTTTCGGGTTGAATCGGCAATCGCTCCACGTTGGACGCGTGGTGGCTGAGGCAGCGGCCGTCCAGGTCCAACTCCAGCAACAAATCGGGGATGGCGTTGAGGGTGGCGCGCAAGGTGGCCTCGCTCAGCCGCAGCTGTTCGGCCGCCTCGCGGCGCGCGCTGACGTCGCGGAAGATGCCCACGTAGCTGCTCAGGCGGCCGCGGTCGTCGCGCACCGGGGTCAAGGCCACGTCGCTCCAGAAGGGCGTGCCATCGCGCCGGTAGGCCAGCACCTCGCCTTGGTACTCCTCGCCTGCACTGAGCGCCTGGTCGATGCGCACCACCTCGCTCGGGTCGGTGTCTGCGCCCTGCAGCACCCGGAAGCTGCGGCCCAGCACGTCGATCT
>CALRPU020000020.1:0-104590 GCA_943370175.1 Hydrogenophaga intermedia
AACCCACGCTGAATTTGACTCCAGCATGGTCTTCTCTTCAGTGAGCGTTTAAAGTCCAGAAGACTCGGCACCTTTCAGTGCCCGCCGTCCATCCTCAAACGCCCACGCTTATCGGCTGTTAGTTTTTAAAGAGCTTCGCTTTGCAGCGAGTTGCTGTTGATTTCTTGTCAGCAGCAAAGAGATGGGACTTTAACATCTTTTCTCTTGGTCCGTCAAGCATCTGAATAACTTCTTTTGCTTGCCGCCTTCGCTTCCGTCTTTTCTTTGAGTGCCATGCTTTTGCGTGGCACCGATCAGCGAAGCCCACAACTATAGCACCGCTTCAGCACACGGCGCAAGCGGGTCTTCAAGGAGGGTGGTCGGCGAGGTTGATCAAGCCATGGACAGCCGCCGGGCCTGCGACTCAGGCTCCTCGTGCGCAAGCACCGCCGGCAGGCGAGCGGCGAGCTTCCTCGTGTCCGCACGCAGGACGCGCTGCTTGATCAACGAGAGGCGGGCCGGGTGCATTGAGAAGCTGCGCAGGCCCATCCCGAGCAACACCTCGGTGAATTGAGGATCGCCTGCCATTTCGCCGCACACGCAGACCGACTTTCCCGCGGCATTGGATTGAGCGATGGTGCTGGCCAACATGCCCAGGACCGCCGGGTGCCATGGGTCGTAGCAATGCGCCACCGCCTCGTCGGATCGGTCGATGGCCAACGCGTACTGAATGAGGTCGTTGGTGCCGATGGAGACGAAGTCGAAGTAGCGCAGGATGGTTGGCAAGATCATGACCGCCGCGGGCACTTCGATCATCGCCCCCACCTCGACATGGGTGAACGGCACGCCGGCTTCCAGCAGCTGGGCCTTGGCCTTGTCGATCAGCTCGAAGGTCTGACGGATCTCATTGAGCTGCGCCACCATCGGAATGAGCATGCGCACTTTGCCATGGGCGCTGGCGCGCAGGATGGCCCTGATCTGCTGGCGGAACATGGCGGGCTCGGACAAGCTCCAGCGGATGGCCCTCAATCCCAGCGCAGGGTTCAGCGCATGTTCATGGCGCAGCTCACTCACCGACATGCGGTCCAGCGGCTTGTCCGCGCCGATGTCGACGGTGCGAATCGTGACCGGCATGCCGTGCATCGCCTGAACCGCGGCCACATAGGCTTGAAACTGTTCATCCTCGCCGGGCAGCTCACCGTTGCGGTTCATGAAAAGGAACTCGCTGCGAAACAGGCCAACGCCGACCGCACCGGCATCCAAGGCGGCCGGCGCGTCGGCGGGCAGTTCGATGTTGGCCAGCAGTTCAATGCGCTCCCCATCGAGCGTGACCGCCGGTGTGTAGCGCAAGCGCGCCAGGCGAACGCGCTCGAGCTCACTTTGCCGCTGACGAAAGCGGTACTCCTCGAGCAGGATTGGCGAAGGGTTGACGATGACCACGCCCATGTCGCCGTCGATGACCACCCAGTCGTCTTGCCGGATGAGGCGGCTGGCTTCTCGCGCGCCCACCACGGCGGGGATGTCCAAGCTGCGGGCAACGATCGCCGTGTGCGACGTCCGGCCGCCGACGTCGGTCACAAACCCGGCAAACACGCTGCGCTTGAACTGGATCATGTCCGCCGGCGCGATGTCGTTGGCCACCAGCACCAGCGCATCCTCCCCAGCCGCATCGCGAACCGTGGGAAAGGCCGCACTCGCTACCACAGACGCCGCGGCGCCTGGCGCCCGGGCCATGGTCCGCAGGATCTGCTCGACCACCTGTTCCAGGTCGGCCTTGCGCTCGCGGAGATACTCGTCCTCCATCTCGTCGAACTGGCGCGCCAGCACCTCAAGCTGCGCCGACAAGGCCCACTCGGCGTTGTAGTGGCGGTTGACGATCCACTGCTTGGTCGCTGCACTGAGGCTGTCGTCGTGCAGCAGCATCAGGTGCACATCAAGCAGCGCCGACAGTTCGGCAGGTGCATCGTCGGGCATGTCGCGCTGCAGAGCTTCCAGGTCGGCTGCGACCGCATCGCGCGCCACGCGAAGGCGCTCGATTTCCGCGTCGACCTGGGATTGGTCGATGAAGTAATGGGCCACATCAAGGCGGCTTGAGGCCACCAGCACGGCGCGTCCGATGGCCACACCGCGGGAGATGGGCAAGCCGAAGACCTGAATGCTCATCGCCGCATGCTAGCAGCGGGGGCGGGCCATGCGGCTCCGGCTTTCCACTGGCGGCGACATCGCGCGTGGCCGTGCTCCGCGCAGGTCACCATGGCGTCATTCCGTCTTCACTTCACTGTCATGACCGAACCCCAGCATCGGCGCCGTTCGTTCAGAGGAGTGCCTGCGCCCATGTTGTTTCATGAAGCCCGACGAGAGCCGGCCGGCCTCGCGCCCGTCACCGCGCGTTCAGAACTGGGCGACGCTCGCCGCTTCCAGGTGACCTGGGCCGCCGACGAAGCCGACTTGAGGCTTGCCCAGCGATTGCGCTACAAGGTGTTCGCCGAGGAGTTCGGCGCGCGCCTGGTGGCACCGCCAGGCACCCCCTCACAGCACGACGCCGACCTTTTTGACCCCTACTGCGATCACCTGCTGGTTCAGGAGGTCCTGGACGACGGCGCACCCGGCGACGTGATCGGCACCTACCGGGTGTTGACCCCGGCTCAGTCGCGGCGCATTGGTGGCCTGTACACCGACACGGAGTTCGACCTGACGAGGCTTCGCCCGTTGCGTCCCAGGATGGTGGAACTGGGCCGATCCTGCGTCCACCCGGCGTGGCGCCAGGGCGGCGTCATCATGGCGCTGTGGGCCGCCTTGGGTGAGTTCATGGCGCGCCACGACCTGGACACCATGGTCGGCTGCGCGAGTGTAGGCATGCGCGACGGCGGTCACACCGCGGCGAGCCTGTGGCGCCGCCTCAGTCAAACCCATCTGGCCCCGATCGAACTTCAAGTCACGCCGCGGCTGGCCCTGCCCGTGGACGACCTGGACCGGTCACTTGACGTGATGACGCCGCCCCTGATCAAAGGCTACTTGCGCTGCGGGGCGAAAGTGCTCGGCCCGCCAGCTTGGGACCCGGACTTCAACAGCGCCGACCTGCCGCTGCTGCTGCGCTTGTGCGACCTGCCGACCCGGCACCGCCGGCACTTTCTCAACCGATGAGTCGTCGATTCACTGGCCTTCGCCGAACTTGTCGTTGATCAACGCCACAAGTGCGTTGGTGGCTTCCTGCTCGTCGCTCCCGCTGACCTCCAGGTCCAGCTCGCTGCCGATGCCTGCGGCCAGCATCATCACCCCCATGATGCTCTTGGCGTTGACGCGACGACCCTCCCGGCTGAGGAAAACCTCGCTGCGGAAGCTGCCAGCCAGCTTGCTGAGTTTGGCGGACGCCCGGGCGTGCAAACCCAGCTTATTGCTGATGCTGATGGGCGTCTTGATCATGGGCAGAGGTCTTCTGGGCTTGGTTCTGGGGTTTGGAGCTGGCCAATTGCATCACGCCCTGGGTCGCGCCGGAGAGGGCGCGCGCCATCAGCATGTCGAGGGCTTCGTCTTGATAACAGAGCGAACGCCAGATCATCGGCACGTTCACACCCGACACGACCTTGACTTGCGCTCCGCCAGCCGCGCTGAACTGCCCGGCGATCTTCATCGCGATGTTGCACGGGGTGGCGCCGAAGACGTCGGTGAAGATCAAAGCGTCGGGATTGCGGACCTGGGCGAGCAAGGCGCGTGCTGCCACCTCCGCGTCTTCCGGTGATTGGTTGGAAGCGACGTCCAGCGCCTCCAGGCGCGCTCCGCAGTCCGGATAAGCGTGCTGGGCGACCGCCCGGAGTGCGCTGGCCAGGGGCGCGTGCGCGATGATGAGAATTCCTGTCATGGTGTTGTGTCGGCGATCACTCCGGCCCGTGCTTGCACATGCGTTCGCGCCACGCCGCATCCTGCCATGAGCCGACAACGGCGCGTCATGCGGGGAAACGCAGGGATGAAAAGAAGGTCTCGACCGATGCGCCATCCAGGCGTGGGCCCAGCACGGTGGCCTGGTAGACGTGCAGTCCTTTGCTGAACATCAGGACGCGGGCCTGGACCGCCTGACCATCGCCGCGCCGACCAGCCAAGCCGAAGGGACCCGCGAGCGGGTGGGGGCTGGCGCCTGACACGCGCGCTTCCGCGCCTGGCTCGGGCTGAGCACCGCCAAGATTCGTGCTCAACGACCGGGTCAGCGACTCGTACGTGGGCGTGACCTGATCGATGCGCTCTGCCTCGACCATGCTCACGGCGAACGTGGCATCGCCCGCCTGGCAGCTCGACAGGTTCATCCACCGCTGGCCTCCGGCCAACGGCACCTGTCGGCGGTGGTGGTCAGGGCGACAGGGAAACAAGGCCGCCAGCTCGCCATCGCCCAGACGGACATCGCGCCAGTCGTGGGTGGGCGTGCAACCAGCCAGCAGCACGGCGAGCAGCAAAGGTGCGGAGGACAACAAGGGCGACATCCTTCAGATTATCCGGGCTGAAGCACAATCATCCGCATGGTTGACCCTGCCCCTTCACCGCACGCACCAACCGCCCCCGCCAGCCTGGCGGGCGTGAAAGTGCTGGACCTGTCGCGCGTGCTCGCCGGACCCTGGTGCACGCAAACGCTGGCCGATCTGGGCGCCGATGTCATCAAGGTGGAGCGCCCGAGCGGCCCACGACACGCGGGTGGCGATGACACGCGAACCTGGGGTCCGCCGTTCCTGAAGGACCTCACCGGCGCCGACACCAGAGAGGCCGCCTACTACCTCGGCACCAACCGCAACAAGCGGTCGATCACGGTGGACATCGCCCTACCTGAAGGCCAGGCCTTGATTCGCCAATTGGCCGTCACCAGCGACGTGTTCGTCGAGAACTACAAAGTGGGCGACATGGCCCGCTACGGGCTGGATCACGCCAGCCTGGCGGCGATCAATCCGCGCCTGGTGTACTGCTCGGTGACAGGCTTCGGGCAAACCGGACCCTACCGCGAACGCGCGGGCTACGACTATGCGGTCCAGGCCATGGGTGGACTAATGAGCGTGACCGGCGAGCGCGACGACTTGCCCGGCGGTGGGCCGCAGAAGGTCGGCGTGGCCGTGGCCGACCTGTTCACGGGGATGTACGCCACGGTGGCCATCCTCGCAGCGCTGCGCCACCGCGACCTCACCGGGCAAGGGCAGGCCATCGACATGGCTCTGCTCGACACCCAGGTGGCGATGTTGGCCAACCTGGGCGCCAATTACCTCACGACAGGTCAGGCCCCGAAGCGGGCCGGCAATGCGCACCAGAACATCGTGCCTTACCAGGTTTTTGGCGTGGCCGACGGCCACCTGATCCTGGCCGTGGGCAACGACGGCCAGTTCGCGAAGTTCTGCAGCGTGGCCGGCCACCCGGAATGGGCCCTTGACCCGCGCTTCGCACGCAACGCCGACCGCGTGCGCGCGCGCGACACCCTGGTGCCGATGATCGCGGACTGCATGCGCCAACGTCGGCGCGACGATTGGTTGGCCGCCCTCGAGGCCGCCAAGGTGCCCTGCGGTGCCATCAATGATCTGGCGGACGCCTTCAACGACCCGCACGTGCAGGCGCGCGGCATGACCGTGAGCTTGCCCCACGCGCTCGCCGGGGAGGTGAAACTGGTCAGCAGCCCGATGAAGCTGTCCGAGACGCCGGTGCAGTACCGGCGGGCGCCGCCGCTGCTTGGAGAACACACAGACGAGGTGTTGGCACAGTTGGGCGTGGACGCGCCACAGCGGGCAGCGCTGCGGCGCCAGGGCGTCATCTGATGGCCGATTTCGTGCTCGTTCATGGCGCGTGGCATGGCGCGTGGTGCTGGCAGCGCGTGGTGGACCGCCTGTGGGCGGCCGGCCACCGGGCGCACACGGTGTCACTGACCGGCGTCGGCGAGCGGGCCCACCAACGCGACAACGCGGTGACGGCGCACACGCACATCGACGATGTGTTGGCTGTGATCGCATGTCAGGAGCTGCAAGGCGCCGTGCTGGTCGGCCACAGCTACGGCGGCTTGGTCATCACGGGCGTGGCGGACCGCTTGGCCAACACCGATCCGCTGTCGCAGCTGGTCTACCTGGATGCCGTGGTGCCAGACCCGGGCGAATGCTGGTCGACGACGCATTCGGCGGCGGTGCAGCAAGCCCGGCGCCTGGACATTGCCACCACCGGCGCGCTGGCGCCTCCCGATCCATCGGTCTTTGGGCTGGTCGGGGCGGACCACGGCTGGGTGGCACGGCGGCAAACCCACCATCCGGGCGGGACCTATGACGACCCATTGCACTTCGACCCGGCGCGCGCCGCGCGTTGGCCGCGACGCTTCATCGATTGCGTGGCCCCGGCCCTGCCGACCATGGCCGTCGCGCGCCAGCGTGTGCGCAGCCGCCCCGGGTGGCGTGTCGACGAACTTGGCACGGGCCACGACGCCATGGTGAGCGCCCCGGAGGCTCTGGCGCAGTGTCTGATGCAGGGGCTGCAGTTGACATGAGCGCGCCACCCGGCCGCCCCGTGCCGGCGGCGTCAGCCCCTGGTGCGGACGACGTGCCCTGGCGCGAGCTGGTGGGCACCGTCGGCGCGGACATCGCCGGCCCACTGAGCGAGGCGCTGGAGCGCATCCACAAGCTGATCAGCACCGGCCGCATCGACGAAGCGGAGCTGCGCGCGCTGCGCGACGCCGTGGACGAAGCGCGCCAAGTCGGCATGACCGCTCAGCGCCTGACGCGCTTCGGCAGCCGTCGGGTGCGGGTGTCGCATGAACGCATGGCGCTGACCGAGCTGCTGGGCGAGGTCATGCGCCACCGCGCCCGCGAGGCCGACACGCGCGGCCTGCCCTTGCAACGCCTGAGCGGTGGCCCGATGCAGGCCGCCGATGTGCTGGCCGACGCATCGATGCTGTTCAGCCTGCTCAACACCGTGGTCGACTGGGCGTTGCGCCACGCCGATTCCGGGATCGAGTTCTCGGTTCGGCTGAAGACCTGGCCCGCGAACGCGGTGCTCGGCTGCCAGTTTCTCGTCAAGCCGCCGCCGAAGGCCGACGGGCACGACACGGCCGAACTGGATTCGCTAACGTGGCGCCTGGTCGAACAGCTCGCGCTGACGATGGACCTGAGCCTGCAGCGCGACCTGGACCGCAACCAGGTGAGGCTGAGCCTCGAATTCCCGCGCACCGCGAACGCCAGCATGGAAGGGGTCAGCAGTTTCGAGCTCAACGACCAAGGGCCGGCTGGTGCGCCCAACTCGATGCCCTTGGTGGGCAGCCACGTGCTGATCGTCGCCTCCCGCCGGGACGTCCGGGTGGCCATGCGCGACGCGATCCTGCACATGGGGCTGCTGATCGACCTGGTGTCGTCGGTCGAGGAGGCGGTGGAGTTCTGCCGCGACACCCTGCCCCATGCGCTGGTCTACGAGGGCATTCTCGAAGGCGAGCGGCTGGCGCAGCTGCGCACCGAAATCTGGGCCGAGGTGCCCAGCCTGGCGTTCATCGAGATGGTCGAAGAAGGCCAGGGGTTCACGATGTCCGACCAGAGCACCGAGCACGTCGCCCGGGTGGCCAAATCGTCTCTCGAGGACAGCCTGCCGTCGGTGCTGCTGTTCGAGCTGTCCAAGGGCTTGTGACGCCGCCTCGCGCGGTCGACGGGCGCGAGGCTCAGTAGGGCGCAGGCCACCCAAACCGCCGGCACACGCGTTCATAGCGCGCCCGAAGATCCTCTTCGTCCAGGCCCGGCAGGTTCAGCACTGCCCAGCGGTGTGAGCCCAGCCATTTCAACTCGCGCTCCAGCGACGCGCCGGACTTCGGGTACAGCTCCAGCCGAGCCTCTGGGTACTCTGCGGCCAGCCAGGCGAGGTCGTCGCGGGTGGGCAGTCGCGGGCAGCTCGTGCCGTCAAAGCTGCGCCACACAAAGCTCGCCGCGGCGCCGAACCGGGGCGGGCGCCGTGGCGGCAGCGGCCGACCCAGCGCCAGCGCGAAACCCAGCTCGTAGGTGTCCAGGCCAAGCACCCAGTCGTAGAACTGGGCCAGCTGCGCGGCCAGCCTCGGGTTGATTTCGATCAAGGTCAACGCGCCGGTGCTCGGGTCGACGAAGAACTCGAGGTTGAAGAAACCGTGGTTGAGGCCATAGCCGCGCACCAGGCGTTCGGCCACCGCCTGCACGCGCGCCCGCAGTCCCTGCGGCTCGCGTGCAGGGAAGGCAAACCGCAAGAAGGCGCAGGTGCTGGGGTACATCCATTCGTCGGTGATGCCCAGCAGGTGCACTTCGCCCTGGTGCACGTAGCCATCCACATTGATCTGATGACCTTCGACCACGCGCTCGGCAAGCATGTTGTCCGCGCCCACGCGGAACTGCGGGAACCGCCGCAAGGCCTGGTTGTGCGGCTCGATCAGCCGCTTGATGATGTGTTTTTCCCAGGGCCTGAAGCGCAGGTGATCCAGCAGCTGCCGCGGGTTGTCGCAGCGCCGCGCCAGCACCGAGAACGTTGCCTTCACCGGCTTGATGAACAGCGGGTAGTCCAGCGCCTGCGCGGCGCGGTGGTCGATGTCGTAGGGCACCAGCGCAAAGCTCGGGCACAGGTCGGGCGCGAGTTCGCGCAGGTGCAGTCGCGCCTCGTACTTGTGCTGGGCCCGCAGCACGGCGACCGGGTCGGCGCCGGGCAGGCCCAGGCGCTGGGCGATCAGCGCTGCCGCCAACGCGCCGAACTGCTCGTTCGAGCTGAACACCGCGTCGATCCGGCCTCGGTAACGGTCCACCATCTGATCCACGAAGCGCCACACGTTGAACCACATCAGGCGGGCATTGCTCGGAAACTTGAAGAGGTCGAAACCGTGCTCATGGAAGACATATCGCCCGCTGCGCGCGTAGGCGGGCAGCAGCCGCTCGTCCCAATCGGCACCGAACAGCACCAGCACCCGCGCGGGGCCCGATGACCGCCTCGCCCGCACCGCAGGCGGCTTGACGGCCGACGCGCCAGGCAGCGTGCGTTCATCGGCATCGGCCAGTCGGGGCACCAGGGGCAGAAAGGGGTCGGCGGTCATGTCTCGGTGCTACGCAACCGGTTGAAGGGTGGATGCGATCGCCAGGCCGAGGGTGGGCGCCGCTCGCGTAAACCCTGAGCTGCCGAGGGCTCGGTCATGTCGGTCCAGACCGGCACGGGCTCACCGCAGGCCGCCGAACACCTTCTTCAGGATGGCGCTGCCCGTGGCAACCGGGTCGCTGCGGATCTTGCGCTCCTCCTCGCCGATCATCAGGTACAGCCCGTCGAGTGCCTTGCCGGTGACGTACTGCTCGATGTTGGCGTCCTGCTTCTTCAGCAGACCCATCCCGGCGGCCTTGCCGGCCAGGGCGTTGTACTTCTCGGCGAGCGCGAGCTTCGATGTCTGGCGCGTGACCACCGGCAAAAAGCGCTCGCTCAAGGGGTCGCGGGTCTTGGCCGCAAAAAACTGGGTCACCGAGTCGTCGCCACCGGCCAGGATGCGCTTGCCATCGTCGACGCTCATCGACTTGACCGCGTTCACGAGCAAGGTCTTGGCCTCAGGCATCGCGGCCTCGGCACCGCGGTTCATGGCGGTGATCAACTCGTCGATGCGCTTTTGCTGCCCGGTGGCCTTCAGCAGCTTGGCCGCGTCGTTCAGGAAGCCCGGCAACGGGATGCGGACCTTTGGGTTGCCGAGAAAGCCATCGGTCTGACCAAGCAAGGCCACCGCCGACGACGCGCCCCGCTCCAGCGCGGCCCGGATGCCAGCGGCGGCGTCGGTTTCACTGAACTGCGCGCGCGCGTCGGGCAGCCACCACCACGCCGGCAACAAGCCGGCGCGAACAATCAAGGACCTGCGTTGCATCGGTGATTCCCGGGGGTCAGGGCGTGGGCAAGATCGGCGAGCCCAGGTTCGGGGCGGCCGGGGCGGTCACGCCGGCCGCGTGGGCCTGCTGGTCCGCGTGGTAACTGCTGCGCACCATGGCGCCAACCGCAGCGTGCGTGAAACCCATGGCGTAGGCCTCGCGCTCGAACATCTTGAACGTGTCCGGATGGACATAGCGCCGCACCGGCAAGTGGTGGCCGCTGGGCGCCAGGTACTGCCCGATGGTCAGCATGTCGATGTGGTGGGCCCGCATGTCGCGCATGACCTGCAGGATTTCCTCGTCCGTCTCGCCCAACCCCACCATGATGCCGCTCTTGGTGGGCACGCCCGGGGCAAATTCCTTGAATCGACGCAGCAAGTCCAGGCTGAACTGGTAGTCCGAGCCAGGTCGTGCCTCCTTGTAGAGCCGCGGTGCCGTTTCCAGGTTGTGGTTCATCACGTCGGGCGGCGCGGCCTTCAGGATGTCCAGGGCACGGTCCGCGCGGCCGCGGAAGTCGGGCGTGAGGATCTCGATCTGGGTGCGCGGGCTCAGCGCGCGCACCTGCCGAATGCACTCCACGAAGTGGCCGGCGCCCCCGTCGCGCAGGTCGTCACGGTCGACGCTGGTGATGACCACGTAGCTCAGCTTCAGCGCAGCGATGGTTTGGGCCAAGTTCAGCGGCTCGTCCGGGTCGAGCGGGTCGGGGCGGCCGTGGCCCACGTCACAGAAGGGGCAACGGCGGGTGCACTTGTCGCCCATGATCATGAACGTGGCCGTGCCCTTGCCGAAGCACTCTCCGATGTTCGGGCAGGACGCTTCCTCGCACACGGTGTGCAGTTTGTGCTCGCGCAGGATCTGTTTGATCTCGTAGAAGCGGGTGCTGGGCGAGCCGGCCTTGACGCGGATCCAGTCGGGCTTCTTCAGCACCTCCGCCGGCACCACCTTGATCGGGATGCGCGAAGTCTTGGCCTGCGCCTTCTGCTTGGCACTGGCGTCATAGACGGGCGCCGCCGCGCTCGGGACGGCAGCAATGTCAGCGACGGGTTCGGTGGCGTGGTCGGTCGGCATGGTGAGGCGCCGGGCGGACGGCCCGCGCGTTAGGGTGTGTCGGGAGCGGTCAGGGGCTGAGGTGGGCGGCCAGCAAATTCGCCAGCCGTTGCGCCACCGGCGCCCAAGCCGCCTCGACACCCAGTGTAGCGAGGTCGACCGTGCGCAGGCCCGCGTACCCGCAGGGGTTGATGCCAGCGAAGGGGCTCAGGTCCATCGCCACGTTCAGCGCCACACCGTGGTACGTGCAATGGCGGCTGACCTTGACGCCCAGCGCAGCCACCTTGCCCAGCCCGGCGAACGGGTCGGCCGCGGCCACGCCGAGCCGGTCCTTGGGGGCCAAGGGTTCCAACGCGGCATGGCCGCCCGGATCGGACAGGCGCACGTAGATGCCCGGTGCCCCGGGGACGCGGTGCCCGGTCACGTCCAGGCCGTCCAGGGTGGTGATGACCGCGTGTTCCAGCCGGTAGACGAATTCCTTGACGTAGATGCCCAGTCGCCGCAAGTCGATCAGCGGGTAAGCCACCACCTGGCCCGGCCCGTGGAAGGTGATCTGCCCGCCCCGGTTGGTTTGAACCACGGGGATGCCGGTCGGGTTGAACAGCAGGTGGTCGGCCCGGCCGGCCAGGCCCTGGGTGTAGACCGGCGGGTGCTCGCAAACCCAGAGCTCGTCGGGGGTGTGCTCGGTGCGCGACTCGGTGAACTTGCGCATCGCGTTGACCGTCGCCTCGTACGGCGCAAGGCCGAGCCAGCGGACCACCGGGCCACGGCCTTCACCCGATGCCGACCCGTCGACCGGCGGCGCAGGCTGCGGGTCCGGGGCGCTCAGCACCGCCGGCTCACAGCACCACCTTGACCATCGGGTGGCTCGACAGGGTGCGGTACAGGTCGTCAAGCTGCGGCTTGCTCGTGGCCAGCACGGTCAAGGTCAGGCCAAGGTACTTGTCGCCCTTGCTGGCGCGCCGCTCGATGCGGGACTCGTCGAAGGCAGGGTCGAAGCGCAGCGCCACCTCGACCATGGCGGCGGTGAAGCCATCGACGTTCAGGCCCATCACCTTGATGGGGAAGGCACTGGGAAACTCGATCAGCGATTCGTTGTCAGTCGGGGGCATGGGCATCGAAGGGTTCAGGTCAGTTGCAAGGTCTTGGCACGCTGGTAGGCCGCGTGCAGCCGGGCGCAGACGGGACCGGGCTTGCCGCGCAGGGCGCCGTGGCCAACCGCGTGGCCATCCAGGGTGGTCACGGGCAGCACCTCCTTGCCGGCGGAGGTCAACATCAGCTCGTCGGCGGCCATGACCTCCGCCTCGGCGATGGGCCGCAAGTTGAACGCGATGCCCTCGTCGGCGCACAGCTCGCGCATCAGCTCGTAGCGGATGCCTTCAAGCACATGCTCGCTGGGCGGCGGGCCCAGCACCGCGCCTTCCTTGACGATCCACACATTGCTCGACGCGCCCTCGGTCAGGTGGGCGTCGCGGAACAAGATGGTCTCGACCGCGCCGTGGTCGGCGCTGAGCTGCCGGGCCATCACATTGCCCAGCAGCGAGGTGCTCTTGATGTCGCCCCGCTCCCAACGGAAGTCGCGCGCGCTCACGCAGGCCACCCCGCGGTGCCGCTGCTCGGACGATGGCGGCTTCATCGGGTTGGTCATCATGAACACGGTCGCGGGAACGCCGCTGGTCATGGCGTGATCGCGCAGGGCCACGCCACGGGTGATCTGCAGGTAGATCAACTGGTCGTCGGCGCCATCGCGCTCGGCCAGCGCGTCCACCAGACGACGGCAGCGCAGCAACCAGCCGTCGCGGTCGTGCGGGTTGGCCATGCGCACCTTGGCCAGGCTGCGGTTCAATCGGGCCATGTGCTCGTCAAAGCGGAACAGGCGCCGGCCGTAAACCGGCACCACCTCGTAGACGCCGTCCCCGAAGATGAAGCCACGGTCCAACACCGACACCCGGGCCTCGTTCAGGGGCCCGTAGTGGCCGTTGAGGTAGCACAGCGTGTCGGGCAGACCTGGCGTGATGGCGTCCATACCCACTCCGTTGTCGAGGCGCGCCCGAGGTGGGTCCCGGGCGCGGTCCAGCTTACTTGATCCAGAGCCGAATGGCATCCCAGGCGCGCCCGAGCAGGCCAGCCTGGGGCACCTCGTCCATCACGACCAGGGGGACGTCGATGACCGGCGTCCCCGTGGCCGTGCTGACCTTCAGTTGCCCGACCTGCTGGTTGCCGGCCAATGGCGCGACCAGCGGGTCGGTGCGCTGCAGTTGGGTCTGCAGTTTGCCGCCCTCGCCCTTGGGCACGGTGACGAACACCGCGCCGGCCGCCCCAAGGCGCACCTGGTTCGCCGTGCCCTTCCACACCGGCACCGTGGCCATCGGCTTGCCTTGCTCAAACAGGCGCACGGTGTCGAAGGCCTGGAAGCCCCAGTTCAGCAGCTTCTGGCTTTCGTTGGCGCGCGCCTCCATCGAGTTGGTGTTCATCACCACGCTGAGCAGGCGGCGCTTGCCCGGCCCGTCGCCACTGACCCCGAGGTTCGGAAACTCCCGCTGTGCGCTGGCGATCAGGCAGTAGCCTGCCGCCTCGGTGTAGCCGGTCTTCATGCCGTCCACGCTCGGGTCGCGGCGCAGCAGCAGGTTTCGGTTGGGCTGCGCGATGTTGTTGTACTTGTAGTCCTTGGTGGAATAGATCGGATAGAACTCGGGGAAGTCGCGAATGATCCGCGTGGCAATGGTCGCCATGTCGCGGGCGCTGCTCTTGTGGCCCGGCTCGGTCAGGCCGGTCACGTTCTTGAAGCTGGTGTTCTTCAGGCCGAAGGCCTGGGCTTGGCGGTTCATCATCGCGACGAACTGGTCCACCGTGCCGGCCACCGCCTCGGCCAGGGCCACCGAGGCGTCGTTGCCGCTTTGCACGATCATGCCGCGCAGCAATTCGTCCACCTTCGGCGTCATCGTGGTGTCGATGAACATCAGCGATCCGCCGCCCTTGCGTTCCTCCCAGGCCCGCTTGGACACCGGGATCGCCTGGTCGAGCGCGAGCTTCTTGTCGCGAATGGCGCCAAAGACCACGTAGGCGGTCATCAGCTTGGTGAGCGACGCCGGGTCGGCCGGCGTGTCGGCGTCGCGCTCGGCCAGGGTCTGGTTGCTGGTCAGGTCGAGCAGCAGGTAATGCTTGGCCACCACCTCAGGAGGCTGGGGCGCCTGGGCCAGTGCGGCGCCGGACAGGCAGGCCGCCCAACCCGCGGCGATGAACGCGGTGCGCAGGCAAGCCAGCGGTGAAGGCAGAAGTCGGGTCATCGGACGTTGGAAGTGATCGGGGTGAATGAGGGGCTCAGGGAGAACCCGGGAGGTGTGTCTTCGCCGCAGCGATGGGCGGCGCCGCGGGGGCTGGGCGCGGGACCATGGCGCCGGGCCCGCCGCACCCCGACTCAAGCCTTGCGGTCGGAGTCGGGCGAGCGGTGCAAGTTCAGCCCCAGCCCCCGCGCAGTTGCTGCTGGACGACCTGCTTCAACAAGCCCAGCTGGCCATGAAAAAAGTGACCCACACCGGGCAGCACGGTGACTGGCACGGCCTGCGGGCGCGCCCAGTCGAGGGTGGCGCTCAGGGGCACGACGTCATCGGACTCGCCGTGGACGACGATGGTGTCGGGCGGCACCCGAGGCACCTGTTGCTTCTGGGTGGACGGGCCGACCAGCACGAGTCGCTGCGCGGCGTCGTCTGCCGGCAGCCGCGCCGCGGCACTGGCGGCAATGTGGCCACCGAACGAGAACCCGGCGAGCAGCAGGGCCTGACCGGCAGCGCGGTGGGCAGCGATCACGGCCAGTGCGTCGTCCACCTCGCCGCGGCCATCGTCCCAGGTCCCGGCCGAGCGGCCGACGCCCCGGAAGTTGAACCGCACCGATTGCCAACCCAGCGCGGTGACGGCGCGGGTCAGGGTCTGAACCACCTTGTTGTCCATGGTGCCACCGTGCAGCGGGTGCGGGTGGCAAATGACGGCAACGCCAAGCGCCGGTGCGGTCGGCGCGTCGACCGCGCATTCGATCAGGCCGGCGGGGCCGTCGATCAGGCGGTGCTGGGTTTGTGAGTTCATGGGAACGGTGCGGGCAGCCGCACGGAATCAGCGCCCGACGTTGGGTTGCAGCAGCAGGCGGTCCACCACCTTGCCGTTCTTCAGGTGCGAGTCGACGATCTCGTCGATGTCGTGCTGGTCAACGTAGGTGTACCAGACCGCCTCCGGGTAGACGACCGCCACCGGCCCGCCGGCGCAACGGTCCAGGCAACCCGCCTTGTTCACGCGAACGCCGCCCGGGCCCATCAAGCCCTCCGCCTTGACACGGGACTTGCACCGGTCGAATCCAGCCTGGGCGCCGTGTGGCGCGCAGGCGTCCTCGCCGTTGTCGCGCTGGTTCAGGCAGAAGAAGATGTGGCGCTGGTAATAGCTCATTCGTGGGATTTTACCGAGGCCCGCGTCAGCGCTCGCCGGGCTCAAGACGCCGTGTGACGACGGTGAACAAGTGAACCATGGCGGCGTAGGGCCACAGCCAGCCCACCCACTGTGCCGCGCCATGAAAGCGGATGAAACGGCCCTGCTCCCAGGACTGCAGGCTGATCGCGTAGTAGGGGTCGGCCGGCGCCTGGGCCACGAGCACCACCAGGGCGGTCAAGGACATCAGGCCAAGCGCGGCGGCGGCCCGGCGCGGCAGCCACGACAAGGCCAAGGCCAAGGCGGCCGCCACGGCCAGCGCATTCGAGACCTCGGTGGTGGCCCAGGCCAGCGCGTGCTGGGGTGCAAAGTTCATCGCTGTCGACAGCGTCGTCGCGGCCACGCCCAAACCAAGCGCGCCGGCGCTGAGCACCGCGCGCCGCCAGCCAGGCGTGGACACGGCGAAGGCCACCAGGCTCGGGCCCAGCAGGCCGAGCGCCACGACGACGAAATCGCCCGCCTGCGTCAGGCCCACCGGCCCGCCGGGAGCGCGCAGCCACTGGTCTGCCCAGGGCTGGGCCGAGGTGCCCTGCAGCAGCGCCAGCAGGCCGTCGCGCACCCGGGGAATGGCCTGGCCCACCGCCAGCGGCAGCGGCAGCGGAAACAACAGCCCGACCGGCCACAGCACCAGCAAGGCCAGCCCACCCGCGCTGCGCGGCACGAACCACCGGTCGCGCACGGTCTGCCAGCGCTGCACGCCACCCATCGCGTGCGCCAGCGCGCCCAGCGCCGCGCCGGCGCTGGCGCCCGCGAGGTTCAGCGCCGCATCCACATTGGACGGGACGCGCTGGGGCAGGAAGTTCTGCAGCGTTTCCATGACCAAACTGGTGGCACCGCCGACCAGGCAAGCGGTCAACCACGCCCCGCGCGGGCCCCAACCACTGCGCACGAGCGCGACGAAGATCAGCGTCCCGTACGGCAGGTAACCGATCAGGTTGAAGACCAGGTCGGCCGTCGTCCACCATCGGGGCCACGGCAAGCCGAGGAACTGCCACAGCGGGACCGGCGGCCAGCGCCAGCCGTCGAACGGGTAGAGGCTGGCATAGACGATCAACGCCGTGTACAGCAGCGCCAGCGGAACGGCGGAGCTGCGGTGGCGGTGGCTCGTCACGTCAAGTGGGTCGCCCGTTCAAAACGGCTTGACCACGACCAGCACGACCGTCGCCGCGAACACCAGCACGGCCACCTCGTTGAAGACGCGGAACCAGCGCTCGCTCTTGGTGTTCGCGGACGCTTCAAACTTGCGCAGCAGCGACTTGCACACGTGGTGGTAGCCCACGGCCGCCACCACCAGTGCCAGCTTCGCGTGCATCCAGCCATTGCCCGGGCCCTTGCCCACCCCGTAGTACAGCCACAACACGAGGCCCAGCACCAGCGCAGGCACCATCAGCAAGCCCATGAACCGGTACAGGCGACGCGCCATCAGCAGCAGGCGCTCGCGTTCGGCATGGCTGTCGGCGGGAACGGCGGCCAGGTTGACGAAGATGCGCGGCAAATAGAAGAGGCCCGCGAACCAACTGGCCACGAAGACGATGTGAAAGGCTTTGACCCAGAGCATCGCGCCATTATGGCCAGCCTCGAGGACGGTCTGGCTGAGGCATTCGGCCGTCTATGATTTCGCACCCGCTGTGCATGCCGCCAGCGCCCTGGACCTGTCGCCGTGCACACACCACCGCCCTACCCCCACAGCCGACCGCGCCGCCTGCGCCGCGATGCCTTCACCCGCGACCTGGTGCGCGAGCACCGCCTGCACGCGAGCGACCTGATCCTGCCGGTCTTCGTGCTCGACGGCCAGGGCGTGACGCAGGACATCGCGTCGATGCCCGGCGTCCGGCGCCACACCTTGGACCGCCTGCTCCCGGTCGCCGAAGAGTGCGTGGCGCTGGGCATTCCGGTGATGGCGCTGTTCCCCGTGATCGAGCCGTCGCTGAAAACGGAGGATGGCCGCGAAGCCTTGAATCCCGACGGTCTGGTGCCCACCGTGGTGCGCGCCCTGAAGGCGCGGTTTCCTGAACTCGGCGTCATGACCGACGTGGCGCTCGACCCCTTCACCAGCCACGGCCAGGACGGGCTGCTGGACGGCACCGGCTACATCCTGAACGACGACACCGTGGCCGTGCTGACGCAGCAGGCCCTGGTGCAGGCCGACGCGGGGGTGGACATCGTCGCCCCCAGCGACATGATGGACGGGCGAATCGGTGCCATCCGCGCGGCGCTTGAGGCCAAAGGCCACATCCACACCCGGATCATGGCCTACAGCGCCAAGTACGCCAGCGCCTTCTACGGCCCGTTCCGCGACGCGGTGGGCTCGGCCGCGAACCTGGGCAAAAGCAACAAGAAGGTCTACCAAATGGACCCAGGCAACACCGACGAGGCGCTGCGCGAGGTGGCCTTGGACCTGGCTGAGGGCGCCGACATGGTGATGGTCAAGCCCGGCATGCCCTACCTGGACATCGTGCGCCGCGTGAAAGACGAGTTCCACGTCCCCACCTTCGCTTACCAGGTCAGCGGCGAGTACGCGATGCTGAAGGCGGCGGCCCAAAATGGTTGGCTGGACCACGACGCCGTGATGATGGAAAGCCTGCTGGCCTTCAAGCGGGCCGGGGCGGATGGCGTGCTGAGCTACTTCGCGCTCGACGCCGCCCGGCTGCTCCGTCAAGCCTGAGGTGCGCACGCTGAGCCGCCCGGCGCGCCCGCGACGCCTGCGCTGACCAGAAGCCGCCGCCCGTGCGCGTCTTCCACATCCATGGCGACCAGTTCACCGAACTGGCCGAATTGCCGGCCGAGTTGCCCACTGGCGGCTACCTCTGGGTCGGCAGCGCGCGCCGCGAGTTCGAAGTGCACCAGGCCGAGGTGCAATCGGCATTGCAGCGCTGGACCGGTGGGCAGCTGGTCGACCTGCACACCGCCGACCTGTTGAACAACCAGCTGCCTTCGCACTACGACTACACGTCTTGGTACGACCTGCTGGTGTTCCGCCGCCTGGCGGCGGGCGCCGGCAGCGCGTCGATGTTCCTGGACAGCAGCCAGGGCACGGCGGCGTCGGCGCGGGCGGCACTGGCCGCCATTGACACCAGCCCGGTCGGCTTCGCCGTGTTCGACCGGGTGCTGCTGACCGTGCACCCGACCGACTGCCAGGTGCGCGACTTCTTCGCGAACCGGCTGGCGCAGCAGGTCCAGGGCAACGAAGCGCGGGCCACCGTGCGCTTGCCCACCAGCCCCGCCGACCTGATGCTGCGCATGGTCAACCACATGGTCGACAGCTACCTGGAGCTGCGGCGGCTGCTGACCCGGCAGCTCGGCCACCTTCAGCAGGAGCTGTTCAACCCGCGCGGCAATTTCAGCCAGTGGCAGATGCTGCTGGAGTCGCGCAACGCGCTGCACGCGCTGGAAGACATCTGCGAAGACCAGCGCAGCGCCGTCACCGAATGGATCGACGCCCTGGACGAGTGGCCCCAGGAAGGCGACCCGCTGGCGCGCCGGGAACGCGAGCTGTTGCGGGTGCGCTCGCGCGACGTGCTCGAGCACATCGAGCGCGTGCTCAGCCATGTTCGCCGGCTGGAAAGCGCGGCAGAAACCGCCGTGCAGATGCACTTCTCGGCGCAAAGCCACCGCACCAACGCGATCATGCGCACGCTGACGGTGCTGACCGCGATCTTTCTGCCGCTGAACCTGGTGACCGGCTTCTTCGGCATGAATTTCGAAGGCCTGCCCCTGATCCACAGCATGACCGGCTTCTGGGTGGTGCTGGGTTTGCTGATCACGATCGGTGTGGCCCTGAGCCTGTTTTTCTGGCGCAAACGCTACCTGGGCACCTCCCGTTGAGCGAGCCGCCCGGCCACGCATTCACGCCGCGCCAGCTGGCCTTGCTGCTGTTGCTCACGCTGTGCTGGGGCCTGAACTGGCCGGTGCTGAAGGCCGGGGTCACCGGCTACCCGCCACTGAGCTTCCGCGCCCTGGCGATGTGGGGCGGACTGCCGGTGCTGTGGCTGGCCTGCCGCGCGCTGAGCGTGCCGCTGCGCGTGGCCCGCAGCGACTGGCCTGAGCTGGCGCTGCTGACCTTGACCAACATGGTCGTGTGGCACGTCGTGGCCATCTTGTCGCTGCCGGCCTTGTCGTCGGGCCGGGCGGCGATCCTCGGCTACACGATGCCGATCTTCTCTGCGCTGTGGGGCTTGGCCGTGTTCGGCCAGCGGATGGCGCGCCGCGCCCAGCTGGGCGTGATGGCCGCGGCGGGCGGCGCCGGCCTGTTGCTGTGGCACGAGCTCGGACGGCTCGCCGGCAGCCCGTGGGCCGCCGCAGGCATGTTGCTGGCGGCGGCCGTTTGGGCGCTGGGCACGCAGCAGCTGCGCCGCACACGCATCGCCGCGCCCACGCTGGCGCTGGTGTGGTGGATGAGCGTGGCCACGACCTTGGTGATGAGCGCGCTGGCCGTGGCCTTCGAATCGCCGCGGTGGGGTGCGCCCTCGCCGGCGGTCTGGGGCGCCATCGCCTACAACGCGGTGCTGATCTTCGGTTTTGCCCAGCCCGCATGGCTGCTGCTGGCGCGCAGCCTGCCGCCGTCGGCGTCCACGCTCAGCGTGATGATGATCCCGGTGCTGGGCACGGCCAGCGGCGCCTGGTGGTTGAACGAGGCGCTGCACTGGCAGGACGGTGCGGCGCTGCTGCTGATCGCGCTGGCGATCGCGAGCGTGCTGTGGCCGGCGCGGGCGGGCCAGCGCTGACGGCTCAGCGCGGGCGGTAGGGGTCGGCCACCCCCAGCCGGGCGAGCACCGCGGTCTCGATGGCCTCCATCTCCCGGGCCTCGGCGTCGTCCTCGTGGTCGTGGCCCTGCGCGTGCAGCGCGCCATGCACCAACAGGTGCGCGTAGTGGTCGGCCAGCGGAATGCCCAGGTCGGCCGCCTCGGCCGCGATCACGGGCGCGCACAACACCAGGTCGGCCGTCACCACGGGCGCGTGGCTGTAGTCGAAGGTCAGCACGTTGGTGGCGTAGTCCTTGTGGCGGTAGTCGCGGTTCAGGGCGCGGCCTTCGTCGGCACCCACCACGCGCACCGTGATTTCGCCGGGATGGCTCAGCGCATGGCGCAGGCAGCGCGCGACCCGGTGCCGGGGCAAGGCTGCGCGGTGGGTGCGCACGGCCTCGTCGGGCGCGAATTGCAGCGACAGGCTCAAGGTGGGCAGACGCCCTGGCGGCGGGCGGTCAGTCATCGCGGCGGGCGGCGTCGTAGGCCTCGACGATGCGCGCCACCAGCGGGTGGCGCACCACGTCGACCGCGGTGAAACGGGTGGTCGCGATGCCGCGCACCCGGCGCAGCACGCGCTCGGCGTCCACCAGGCCGCTGAGGTCACCGCGCGGCAGGTCGATCTGGCTGACGTCGCCGGTGACCACGCACTTGCTGCCGAAGCCGATGCGGGTGAGGAACATCTTCATCTGCTCCGGCGTCGTGTTCTGCGCCTCGTCGAGGATGACGAACGCGTTGTTCAACGTGCGACCGCGCATGAAGGCCAGCGGCGCGACCTCGATCAGGCCCTTCTCGAAGGCCCGGGTCACCTTGTCCATGCCCATCAGGTCGTAGAGCGCGTCGTACAGCGGTCGCAGGTAGGGGTCGACCTTCTGCGCCAGATCGCCGGGCAGGAAGCCCAGGCGCTCGCCGGCCTCGACCGCGGGGCGGGTCAGCACGATGCGCTGCACGGTGCTGCGCTCCAGCGCGTCCACCGCGCAGGCGACCGCCAGGAAGGTCTTGCCGGTGCCGGCCGGACCGATGCCGAAGGTGATGTCGTGGCCGAGGATGTTTGACAGGTAGACCTGCTGGTTCGGCGTGCGCCCCACCAGGTCGGCGCGCCGCGTGCGCAGTTGCACATCGGGCGAAGCGATGGGCGCGTCGTCGACCGACACCAGGGTGGGGCGTCGGCTCGGCGGATCGGCCACGGCCTGGACCAGCGCCAGCTGAAAACTCTCGGGCTCGAACGGCTGCTTCGCACGGTCGTACAGCGACTGCAGCAGGGCCACGGCGCGCTCGGCCTGCGCCTTGCCGCCTTCCACGCGGAAGGACTCGTTGCGCCGGCTGATGGTCACGTCCATCGCGGCCTCGATGTCGCGCAGGTGGCTGTCCAGGCTGCCGCAAAGGTGCGTCAAGCGGGCGTTGTCAAGCGGGATGAAGGCGTGGCGAAGGATCACGGTGGGGGAAGTTCTGGCGGCTTTGCGTGCAAGCTCACACGCCTGCGCATTGTCGCTGGAAGCCACAGCGGGCGTCCTTCACAATGACCGGCATGCCGGCCAACGCCCCCAAACGCGCCCTCGCCTTGCAAGCCCCACCGTGCTTCACGGCCCGGGTGTGGGCGATCGGGGTGACGATGGCATTGACGTTGGCGCTGGCCTGGATGTCCCCCGCCTGGGCCAACCACCCGGCACCACCCGGCGTGTTGCACCTGACCCAGGCGGTCGTCGCGCCCGGGCCCGATTCGCCCGTCACGGCCGCGTCGCCGAGGTTGCGCTTGCCCACGCTGGGCGAGGCGCTGCCACTGAACGCCGAAGGCCGCGTCTGGCTGCAGCTGCGTTTCGACCTGCCCGCCGCCGCGGCGCACGCCGATGGCAAGCCCGCGTTGATGGCACTGCACCTGCCGTTGAGCTGCGGCTGGATCGACATCAAGCTCAACGGTGAGACCGTGCACCGCGAGCCGCACGACCCGACCCGGTCCACCAGCCGCTGCCCCCGCCCCCGCTTGGTGACCTTGCCCAGCGCGCTGCTGCAGCCGCTGGACAACCTGATCGAACTGCGGCTCAGCGGACGGCCGCTGGAGCAGGTGACGAGCATCCGACATGCCGCGGGCCTGAGCGAGGCCTGGGTCGGGCCGCACGACGTCCTGGCCGAGCACCATGCCCGCCAGGTCTTCTGGCAGGGCACCCTGGTGCAGGTGGTCGACTTGATGCTGGTGATGCTGGGCCTGTTCATGCTGGTGCTGGCGGTGGCGAACCGCCGCGGACCGCACCTGGCTTTCTTCGGGCTGGCCGCGCTGGGCTGGGCCGTGTACATCTCGCCGGCGTGGTGGACGGCCGTGCCGCTGGCGCCGGCCCATGTCGACCTGCTGCTCGCGGTGCTGCCCGCGCCCATCGCCGCCTTCTCCATCCAGTTCCTGCTGCGCTTCGTCGAGCGGCCCATCGGCCGCCTGCGCTGGGCGCTGGTGGCGCAATGCGTGGCCCTGCCCTTGAGCCTGCTGATGGCGCCGGCCGAACACCATTTCAGCGTGGCGATGGCCTGGACGGTCGCGCTCACCGCCGAACTGTCGCTCGCGATGCTCGTCTACCTGCGGTCGTGTTGGCACCGGCGGCCCGGCGACGCCTGGGTGATGCTGGCGATCCTGGCCGCGGGCGGGCTGGCCTGGTCCCTGGAGGCCTGGTACCGCCCCGACGGCCTGGAGGGTGGGCACGCGCTGGCGTGGATCGCCGCGTCGCCGTTTGGCTGGTCCGCGTTCCTTCTGGCCGCGGGCTGCCGCCTGCTGTACCTGTTCAACAAGGCGCTGGTGGCGGCGGAGGCCACACGCCTGAGCCTGGAAACCCGGGTGCGCGACATCACCGCGGAGATCGAGCGCAACTTCGCGCAGCTGTCGGAGTTGCGCGTCGAGCAGGTGGCGGAAAAGGAGCGCAAGCGCATCGCCGCCGACTTGCATGACGACCTCGGCGCCAAGCTGCTCACCATCGTGCACACCTGCGACAACGAGCGCATCGCCACGCTGGCGCGCGAGGCCCTGGACGAGATGCGCCTGAGCGTGCGCGGGCTCAGCGGCAGACCCATGCGGCTGGCGGATGCGATGGCCGACTGGCGCGCCGAGACCGTGCAGCGCCTGAGCCAGACCAACATCCAGGTCAGCTGGGACAGCCCGAACGACGACGTGGTGCGGCTGCTGCCGGCGCGCGCCTTCGTGCAGACCACCCGCATCCTGCGCGAGGCGGTCAACAACATCATCAAGCACAGCGGCGCCTCACGCTGCGAGGTGCGTTGCTTCGCCACCGACAGCGAATACGGACTGGTGGTGGCGGACAACGGCCGCGGCATCGCCCTCAGCGCTGACGGCGGCCTGGACCGCGGCCACGGCATGGCCAGCATGAAACACCGCGCCAAGCAGCTCGACGGCCAATGCCTGGTGGAAACCGGCATCGGCCTGGGCACGGTCATTCGCCTGACATTGCCGCTGTAGGTGCCGGCCCCGCGAACCGGGGTCGGCGTTTTCGGTGCCAGCGGTTACGATCTTTTCGTGCCGCGTTGGACCACCCCATGACCCCCACCATCACCAACATCCTCCTGCTCGAAGACCTGCCCGAGATCCGAGCGTGGATGAGGCAACTCGCGGCCCAGGTGTTCCCGCGGGCCATGATCGCCGAGGCCGGGCGGGTCAAGGAAGCGCTGCAGCTGATCAGCGCGCTCAAGTTCGACCTCGCCCTGATCGACCTGGGCCTGCCCGACGGGTCCGGGGTGGACGTGGTGTCGTCGCTGCGCGAACGCCAGCCCGACACGCAGTCGGTGGTGGTGACCATCCATGACGACGACGAGCACCTGTTCCCGGCCCTGCAAGCCGGCGCTTTCGGCTACGTGCTGAAGGAGCAGCCGCGCGAACAGATTTCCGACCAGCTCAAGCGAATGAGCCAGGGCGAGCCGCCGCTGTCGCCGTCGATCGCGCGGCGGGTCATCTCCTACTTTGCCGCGCACGCGCAGCCGCCCTCCCAGTCGCGTGCCAACGACCTGCCCCACGTGTCGCTGACCGACCGAGAAAACGAGGTGCTGTTGCGCGTGGCCAAGGGATTCACGCTGCCCGAAATCGGCGTGCAACTCGGCCTGTCGCGACACACCATCGCCGACTACGTGAAGCAGATCTACCGCAAACTGAACGTGAGTTCGCGCGCCGAGGCCGCGCTGGAGGCCCAGCGCCTGGGCTTGTTCAAGCGCAATTAAGGCGCTGGCCAACGCGGCCCCTGCGCCGCGCTGACCGGCCCCGATAATCAGCGCCATGATCGGACGACTGACCGGGCTGCTGGCCGAAAAGACACCCCCGCAGGTGCTCATCGATGTGAACGGCGTCGGTTACGAAGTCGACGTGCCGATGAGCAGCTTCTACAACCTGCCCGGCCTGGGCGAGCGGGTCACGCTGCTCACGCACTTCATCGTCCGAGAGGACGCGCAGGTGCTGTTCGGCTTCCTCACCGCCGAGGAACGCGCCACCTTCCGGCTGCTGATCAAGATCAGCGGCGTGGGGCCCCGCACCGCGCTGTCCATCCTGTCCGGCCTCAGCGTCAACGACCTGGCGCAGGCCGTCAGCCTGCAGGAAGGCGGCCGGCTGGTGAAGGTGCCGGGCATCGGCAAGAAGACCGCCGAGCGGCTGCTGCTCGAGCTGAAGGGCAAGCTCGGCGACGCGCTGAGCGCGCCGGCCCAGGTGGGCGGCGCAGAACAGGCCGACATCCTGCAGGCCCTGATGGCCCTGGGCTACAACGACCGCGAAGCCGCTGCCGCCCTGAAAGCCCTGCCGAAAGACGTCGGCGTGAGCGACGGCATCAAACTGGCGCTGAAACAGCTGGCCCGCTGAGCCGGCCGGCTCGGCGGCGCCGCCACAGCGCCACGCAGAGCGGGTCGCCAACCTGCCCACCGCGCCACATCCTGGCGATAATGCCTGTATGTCCATCCAGACCGACGACTTCGGGACGCTGCCCCCGCGCAGCACGCGCGTGGTGACGGCGGAAGCGGCCACGCCCCAGGAAGAGGCCATCGAACGCGCGCTGCGCCCCAAGGGCCTTGGCGAGTACGTCGGCCAGGCCAAGGCCCGCGAACAGCTGGAAATCTTCATCGGCGCGGCGCGCAAGCGCAACGAGGCCATGGACCACGTGCTGTTGTTCGGCCCGCCCGGCCTGGGCAAGACCACGCTGAGCCACATCATTGCCAACGAGCTGGGCGTCAACCTGCGCCAGACCAGCGGCCCGGTGCTGGAAAAGCCGAAGGACCTGGCCGCGATCCTGACCAACCTGGAAAAAAACGACGTCCTGTTCATCGACGAGATCCACCGCCTGAGCCCGGTCGTCGAGGAAATCCTGTACCCCGCGCTGGAGGACTATCAGATCGACATCATGATCGGCGAAGGGCCGGCGGCGCGCAGCATCAAGCTCGACCTGCAGCCCTTCACGCTGGTGGGCGCCACCACGCGCGCGGGCATGCTGACCAACCCGCTGCGCGACCGCTTTGGCATCGTCGCGCGGCTGGAGTTCTACACACCCGACGAGCTGGCCCGCATCGTTCACCGCTCCGCCGGCTTGCTGGAAGTGCCCACCGACGAGGCCGGCGCCTTTGAGATCGCCCGCCGTTCGCGCGGCACGCCGCGCATTGCCAACCGCTTGCTGCGCCGGGTGCGCGACTACGCCGACGTCAAGGGCAACGGGCGCATCACCAAGGCGCTGGCCGACCTGGCGCTGGCCATGCTGGACGTCGACCCGCAGGGCTTCGACCTGATGGACCGCAAGCTGCTCGAAGCCGTGGTGCACCGTTTCGACGGCGGCCCGGTGGGCCTGGACAACGTGGCCGCCGCCATCGGCGAAGAACCCGGCACCATCGAGGACGTGATCGAACCCTTCCTGATCCAGCAGGGCTTCATCCAGCGCACGCCGCGCGGCCGCATTGCCACGCTGGCGGCCTACCGGCACCTGGGCGTGACGCCGCCCCACCACAGCGCGGAAGACCTGTTCGGTCAGGCCTGAGCACCGGCCCCTGAGGCGCCATGCCGGGCCGCGGCGCCGTGCGCACGGCGCGGCCGCGCGATTCACCCCCCGAACAGCAACTGGCTCTGCGTCACCGCTGGGGAGCGGCCCAGCCACGCGGTTTGCCGCTGGCCGTCGCGCTGCTCGCTGAGCAGCCGCATGAACTCGCCGTGCGGCATCGGCGGGTGGAACAGGAAGCCCTGCATCCGGTGGCAGCCGGCCTGCTCCAGGTACTGTGCCTGGTCCGGCGTCTCGACGCCCTCGGCCACCAGGTTCATGCCCAGGCCGCTGGCCATGGCGATGATCGCCAGCACCACCGGGCAATGCCCGTTGACGTGCTGGATCTCGCGCACGAAGGATTGGTCGATCTTCACCGTGCGCACCGGGAAGCGGTGCAGGTAGGCCAGCGAAGAGTAACCGGTGCCAAAGTCATCGATGGCCACGCTGACGCCCAGCCGGCACAAGCTGTTGAGCTGCTCGACCACGAACTGCGGGTTGCGGATGCTGATGTTCTCGGTGATCTCCACCTCGACCCGGTCCATTGGAAAACCCAGCCGCGCCTGCGCCTGCTGCAGCTTGCGCACGAAGTCGCCGCGCTCCAGCACCTGTGGCGACAAGTTGATGGCCAGGGTCACGTCGCGCGCGCCGGCCGCCTGCCACTGCACCAGGTCACGGCACAAGGTGTCGAGCATCCAGTCGCTGATCGGCAGGATCAGGCCGTCCTCCTCCGCGTGCGGCAGAAATTCGCCAGCGGTCAGCAGGCCACGCTCGGGGTGGTGCCAGCGCATGAGGCCCTCGGCACCGACGATGCGCCCAGTGCGCACGTCCACCTGCGGCTGGTAGTGCATTTCCAGTTCATGCGCTTCCATCGCCCGGCGCAGACCCTTGCCCAGCGACAGCTTCTGGTGCGACGCCTGCAGCATCTCGGGGTCGAAAAAGCAATGCCCGTTCTTGCCCTCGCCTTTGACGCGGTACATCGCCATGTCAGCGTGGGCGAGCAGCTGGTCGATGGTCTGGCCGTCCGCCGGAAAGACGGAAATGCCGATGCTCGCGGAAATCTGCACGTCCTGGTCACCAAGCTGAAACGGCGCCTGCAGGCAGTCCAGGCACTTGCGCGCCACGACGCTGGCGTCTTCACGGCTGGTCATGCGCGGCAGCATGATGATGAACTCGTCGCCGCCCAGCCGGGCCAGCGTGTCACCTCGACGCAGGCTGTCCTTCAGGCGCGCCGCGGCCTGCTTCAGCAGGTCGTCGCCGCGCATGTGGCCCAAGGTGTCGTTGACCAACTTGAAGCGGTCGAGGTCGAGGAACATCACCGCCAGCTCGGTGCCGTTGCGCGCCGCCTGCAGCATCGCCACATCCAGCCGGTCGCGGAACAGGATGCGGTTGGGCAAGTCGGTCAGGATGTCGTGGTAGGCCTGGTAGGAGATGGTTTCCTCGGCGCGCTTGCGCTCGCTGATGTCGCGGGCCACGCCGTAAGTGCCGCTGTAGGCCAGTGCGTCAGACGACGAATCGTTGGCCGCGGCGTACATGCCAATGGAGTTGAACAGCAAGGTGGCCAGCGCCGGGCCGCCATCGGGGTGGCCCGGGGGCACGGCCCGCAAGCGCAACTCGACGTTGCGCGAGGCCCGCTCACCGGCGCGCCGCTCGTTGAAGACATGCAAGGCACGCTCGCGGTCGTCCTCGTGCACCAGCACCGAGAAGTGCTGGCCGATCAGCGATTCGCGGTCGAGGCCCAGCAGCGTTTCCACGCGTTCGTTGACGAAGGTGAAGCGGCCCTCCGGGTCCAGGGTGTAGATCACGTCCGGCGAGCTGTTCACCAAGTGTCGGTACAGGCGCTCCGAGTGGGCCAAGCGGGCGGCCATGCGGCGGTTGTCCTGCTGAAGCTTGCGGCGGTGCAGCGCGTGGTCCACGCACTTGAGCAGCTCGGCCGGCAGGTAGGGCTTGCGGACATAGTCCTCGACCCCGCGCTTCAGCGCCGCGATGGCGGCGTTGATGTCGTTTTCGCCGCTGACGACGATGATCGCGACGTCGATGCCGTGCTGGTTCACGTGGTCCATCACCGCATGGCCGCCCTGGCCCGGCATGCGCAGGTCGAGCAGCACGAGGTCGAAGGCGTGCTGGTCCAGCAGGGCGATGGCCTCGAGCGCGTTGGCGGCGGCTTGGGTCTCGTGGCCGCGCAGCTGCAGCAACTGCTGCAGGCTCTGCCGCAGCAGCGGCTCGTCGTCGACCACCAGCAGGCGGGACGGCATGGGCGTGTCGGCGGTCAAGAGGCGCCCCCGGTCATGGCGTGCTCCCCGCGGCCGATGCGCCGGCGCCCGGTGCCGGCAGCCACACGCTGAAGGTGGTTCCCAGCGGGCTGGTGCGGCAGCGCAGCAGCCCGCCCAGGCGCGCCAGCAAGCGCTGCACGATGGTCAGCCCGCGGCCTCGGCCCGACCCGCTGACGGGCGCGGCGGCCGAGAGGTCGACGGGCGCTGACAGGCGCTCCAGCACGCTGTCGGGCAAGCCCGGGCCGTCGTCGCGCACGCTCAGCTCCAGCCACAGGCGACCGCCGTGGTTGACCAGCCCGTTGTTGGCCAACACCACGCGGCCGCGAACGGGCGCGGTGGCCGGCGGGGGGGCCGGCTCAGGCGCGGCGCTGGCGACGGCGGACGTTGTCGCCTCACCGGCGGGGGCCAGCGCCTCACAGGCGTTCTTCACCAGGTTGATCAGCACTTGTTTGAGCAGGTCTCGGTCGAGGTGCGGGCGCGGGGCGCCGGGGTGGGTGTGGCCCAGCACCTGCGGGCCGGTCACCGGGTCAAGGGAGCGCTGGAACAGCTGCGCCACCTCGCTGATCAGGGCATCGATGTCGACGGGCCCGACGCCGTCGGCCGGCGAGTCGGGCTGGGCGGTGTGGGCCGCCGCCATCGCTTGCACCAGGCGGCCGACGCGGGCGACCTCGTCTTGCAGCACGCGGATGTCCGACGCCACGCTGGCCGCGGCCATGCCACCGACGGCCTCGAGTTTCAGGTCGAGCAGGCCGAGGTAGTTCTGGATGATGGCCAGCGGGTTGTTGACTTCGTGCACGAGATCGCGAACGGCCTCGGTGCGGCTGGCCACCCAATCCAGCCGCTGGCGCTCGGCGTCCGCCTGCTGGCGCCGGGCGCGGGCCTGGGCGGCCTCGGCCTGCCCCAGAAACGCCATCAGGAACGGCCGCTTGGCCAACAGCCCCTCAAGCAAGGCGCCGCTGCCGACGCACACCAGGGCCCCGGCGATGCGCCCGCTGCGGCTGGACGACGCCGTGGGCGCGGGCCCCAAGGGCAGGCACAGCAGCTGGGGCGTGTCGAGCAGCCGCAGCAGCTGGTCCTCGGCCACGGCGAGCTCGTCGGCCTGGCGGTCGACGCGCACCGGCTGGTGTGCCGCCAGGGCGTCGCCAAGCCGGGTGCCGCGCGCCACCGGCAGCGAAAACTCCAGCCACTGGGCCGGCAAGGCCGCCGACGGCATGGCCCGCGAGGCGCCCACCCAATGCAGGTGCTGTCCACTGACGTCCGGCAGCATCACCACCACCTCGCTGAACTGAAAGACGATGCGCGCGGCGTCGGCCACCCGCTGCAAGCGCTGCGGCTCGTCCGAGTCCAGCGGCAGGTCCTTGAGCACCGTGGCCGCCACCATCAACGGGGCCAGCTCGTCGCGCAAAACGTCGGCCGCGGCCCGTGGCGCGGCGGCCCCGGGGCCACTCGGGTCGCTTCCCAGGTCAATGCCCAAGACCTCGGCCGCCTTCTCCACTTTTGAGCGCGCCTGCTGCGCGACCACCGCCACCTGCGCCGGCGTCAGGCGGCACAGCGCGCCGGCTTCCAGCACGGCCGGCGCCTCGGGGGGCAGATCGGCCAGCTGATGGGCCAAGGCCACGATGCGGATCAACGGGTGGGTCGCCGCCAGCCGCGGCAGCGGCTCGTGGTGGTAGCGGACGCTGTCCGCCACGTAGTCGTCCAGGCGCCAGCGGTCGATCAGCCAGGCGCCCGCCTCGGCATGCTGAAGTTGCAGCGTCCGGCGTTCGACCTCGCAGGCGGCGCGGTCGTCGGCCGCCTGGAAAACGGCTGCATACGCTTCGGGCACCGCGGCCAGCAGGGCCAGGCGGCCGATGTCGTGCAGCAGGCCCGCCAGGTAAGCCTCGTCCTCGCGGGGGTAGGCCATTTGTCGGGCGGTCTCGCGGGCCACCGCCGCGGCCTGCAGCGCATGCCGCCAATGGGGCCGCAGGTCCAGCTGGCGCATCACCGGCAGGCCGTGAAAGGCCTGGAACACCGACTGGCTGATGACCAGGGTGCGCACCATCTCGGTCCCCAGGAGCTCGAGCGCGCGGTCCAGCGTTTGCAATGGGCCGCGCTGGCGGTGCGCAGCGCTGTTGGCCACGGCCATCACTTTGGCGGCCATCGCAGCGTCCTGGGCAATCAAGGCGCTGAACTCGGACATCGCCACGTCGTCGCGCCGGTACAGCGCCATCATCTGCAGCAGCAGCTCGGGCAGGGCAGGCAAGCGCACCGCCCCCAGGCGGACCCTCGCGTCGGTGTCGACCGTGGATGAAATCAATCAGTGCTGCCGTCAAGAAAAAGCAGGGGCGCAACCCGGCGCCGGCGTCACGGACAGCACGGCGCCAGACCACCGGTGGGCAGGTGCAAGCCGCGTTGCCGCAGCGACGCCATCCCTAGGGTGTTAGATGGTACAAATAACTGTGACTTTCTGCACACTGGCTGGTCAATCTGATCGTCAAATGTGACCGCCGTGAGACAGCGCGCCGCGTCGCCGACCGACGGCACGGCCTCAACGCAGGCAACCCCGCGCCTCAACGGCCCAGATTGCTTCCACCACCCCAGAACTCAGCCCGCCGCGCACCGCCACGAGGTGCCCATGCAGGTTGACGGTCGGGTCGCAGTGGCCCGGCACCAGCCACACCGTGTCGCCCAGCGCCGGCAGCGCGCTCACGTCGGCGCCGGGGGCGTCGGTCAGCACCGTGTGCTCGTCGCCACCGTTGCTGGCCAACAGCGGGCGGCCCCAGACCCGGGGTGGGCCAGCGTCAATCGCGTGCGCCTTGTGACCAGCGTCGATGACCGCGTGAGCGGCCGCCCGGCTCATCACTTGCGATTTCACGAACAAGGCGTGCTCAAAGACCGGCGCACCGGGGTCCGGTTCGTTGTCGGCGTAGTCGCGGTCCATGAACAGGTAGCTGCCGGCCTGCAATTCGCCATAGACACCGCTGGCGGCCTCGTGGACGAAGCTGCCGGTGCCCGCACCGGTGACCAGCGGGCAGGCGATGCCACCCGCCGTGACGCTGGCCTGGGCCGTGCGCACCAGGGTCAGCGCGCGGGCGATGGCCTGCGCGCGTTCACCGGGCTGGCGCAAGTGCTGGGCCCGCCCGTGGTAGGCCTGCAGGCCGGCAAACACCAGACCGCCGCCCAGGGGCCGGCCGGGCACCGTGCCGGCCGCGGGCGCATGGGCCACGACCTGATGGGCCAGGGCGCCGGCGGCGGTGGCGGGCACGCCGCAGCGGCCCTGGCCCACGTCCACCTCGACGAACACCTGCACCACGCTGCCCGCCGCGCGCACGGCCGCGGCCAGGCGTTCCACCCCCAGCACCGAGTCGACGCAGACCGACAGCTTCACCCAACGCGCCAGCTGCGCCAGCTCGGCGAGCTTGGCCTCGTCGATCAGTTCGTTGCTGATGAAGATGTCGTCAATGCCGCCCGCCGCGAGGGCCTGCGCCTCGCTGAGCTTCTGAACACACACGCCAACCGCGCCCGCGGCGATCTGGCGGTGGGCGATCTGAACGCACTTGTGCATCTTGGCGTGCGGCCGCAGTCGCAGGCCGCGGGACCGGGCAAAGTCGGCCATGCGGTGCAGGTTGCGGTCCATGGCGTCCAGGTCGATCACGAGCGCCGGCGTGGCGATCGCAGCAACCGGGTCGCCAACACGGGCGGCCGGGGCGATCACGGCCGGGCCTCCGGGTGCACCGGGGCCGCCGCGGACGGTGAGGCAGCGTCGACCTCGTCCCGCGGCGGCGCGGCGCCCTCCAGGTGGCGGGTGTCGCCCCAACCCACCAGCGTGAAACCCTCGGCCGAATGCAGCAGCCGGTTGACGGCCGCATTGCCCAGCGCCCAGCTGCGCGGCGCCTGCAGGTCGACCCGCGTGGCCGCCCGGTACAGGCAGTCCATGACGCCACCGTGGGCCACCAGCGCGATGCACTGGCCGGGGTGCGCAGCGGCCAGCCGCGACGCGGCGCCCACACAGCGGGCGAAGAACTGCTGCAGGGATTCCCCGCCCGGCGGGGCGAACGCTGGATCGCGCCGCCGCCAGCGCTCGCTGTCGTCGGGCCAGGCGGCGGCGATGTCCTGAAAGGTCTGGCCTTCGAAGCGCCCGAAGGCCCGCTCGCGCAAGGCCGGGTCGGTGCGGAAGGTCGCCGCGCAGGCCTGGGCGATGGCCCGGCCGGTGTCGGCGGCGCGCAGCAGGTCGCTGGCGTAGACGACGTCGATGCCTTCGTCGACCAGCGCCTGGGCCGCGCGCTGCGCCTGCCAGCGCCCCGTGGCGTTCAGCCCGATGTCCAGGTGGCCCTGGATGCGGGCGTCGACGTTCCAGGCGGTCTCGCCATGGCGCACCGCGACGACGCGGGTGCCTTGGCCGGGGGTGGCGGGGGCCGTTGCAGAGGGCATGGGCATGGGGTGCGCAGCGGGTCAGGGCTCAGCCGAGCAGGCGGCGGTTGAGGCAATACGTGCCGGTGATGCTGGCCTGCGCCAGCACATGGCCCTGCAAGGCGGCGCGCACCTGCGCGCCATTGAACGCGCCGTCCAGGGCCAGCCGGGGCACGTCCACCGCGAACAGGGTGAACACGTAGTGGTGGACGATGCTGTCGTTGAACGGCGGAAACGGGCCGTCGTAGCCGAAATAGGTGCCGGCCATGTCGGCATTGCCGGCGAACCAGCCGGTGTAATCGTTGACGCCCTGGCGCGCGCCGTGCAGGCTGCCGGGCCCCGGCTTGCCGCGCGCCGTGAAGCCGGCGCTGTACTCGCCTTCGGCCACGCCCGACAGGCCCGGGGGCAGGTCCACCAGCAGCCAATGGAAGAAGTCGACGCGCGGCAGGTCGGCACTGACCTCGCGACCGGGTTGGTTGACGTCGTCGCCGCGGCTGGGCACGTCCGGGTCGTGGCACACCAGCGTCAGCGATTTCGTGCCCGCGGGCAGGCCGCCCCAGGCGAGGTGCGGGTTCAGGTTGTCGGAAAAGCCGACGCCGCTGGCGCCGTCCAGACGGCCGGCCGCGAAGCGCGCGGGCAGGGCCTGCCCGTCGGTCCAGTGGTTGCTCCAGAGCTTCATCACGTCAGACGCCCCAGACGATGTCGGCGCCGGCCGCATGCGCGCGGCGGATGGTCTCCACCAGCGGCCACACCCGCTGGCGCAGGCTGACGCGCACGGCGGGGTCGGCGACGTGGTCGGCCGCGTCGCCGGTGATGGGCCCGGCGCTGGCGCTGGTGGCTTCGTCGGCCGCGACCGCGGCTTCCAGCGCGGCCAGAGCGCCCGGCATGGCGGCCACCTCGATGATCCCCTGCGCCGCTGGCTCGCGCCCCAGGATGCGCATCACGCGGTCGCCATTGGCTTCCAGCATGATCAGGTCGCCCGTGACCTTGGACTTGAACTTGTAAAGCATGCGCTGCCCCTGCAGTCAAATGGACCTGCATTGTGCGACCGCCACCGTGTCAGCCCCGACAGCCCCCGGGTGCGGCTTGGTGCACCATCGGCCACCGTCCCTCTTCACCGGCACAAACCATGAAACTGCTTCGCTGCGGCCCCGCTGGCCGCGAACGCCCTGCCCTGCTCGACGCCCAAGGGCGGCTGCGCGACCTGTCGGGCGTGGTGCCCGACATCCACCTGCCCACCTTGGGCCTGAGCGGCCTGAAGCGGCTGCGCGAGGTCGATGCCGAGCAACTGCCGCTGGTGCGCGGCAAGCCGCGGCTGGGCGTGCCTTTCACCGGGATCAGCAAGCTCGTGGCCATCGGCCTGAACTACGCCGACCACGCGGCCGAGGCCGGCATGGCCGTGCCCAAGGAGCCGATCGTCTTCCTGAAGGCCACCACCTGCATCACCGGACCGAACGACCCGGTGACGCTGCCGACCGGCAGCGTCAAGGGGGACTGGGAGGTCGAGCTGGGCGTGGTCATCGGCAAGACCGCCCGGTCGGTGACGGTGGACAAGGCGCTGTCGCACGTGGCGGGTTACTGCGTGGTCAACGACGTGTCCGAGCGCGAATACCAACTCGAGCGCGGCGGCACCTGGGACAAAGGCAAGGGCTTTGACACCTTCGGACCGATCGGGCCTTGGCTGGTGACCGCCGACGAAGTGCGCAACCCGCAGGCCCTGGGCCTTTGGCTCGACCTGAACGGCGAGCCCGCGCAGCGCGGCAGCACGGCCACCATGGTCTTCGGTGTCGCCGAAATCGTCAGCTACGTCAGCAAGCTGATGACGCTGCTGCCGGGCGACGTGATCGCCACCGGCACGCCGCCGGGCGTGGGCATGGGCATGAAGCCGACGCCGCGCTACTTGCGGGCCGGTGACGTGATGAGCCTCGGGATCGACGGGCTGGGCAGCCAGCGTCAAGCGGTGCGCGGCGGCTGAGCGGTGACGGCCGGCGCCCAGGCCGCCAAGCCGGTGCGCTCGTTGAAGTCCGCCACGCCGAGGGCCGGGGCGTACAGGAAGCCCTGGTATTGCTGGGCGCCCAGCCCGTGCAGGAAGGCCCGCTGGCCTTCGGTTTCCACCCCCTCGGCCACCACATTCAGGTGCAACGCGCGGCCGAGCTGCACGATGGCCTGGACGATGCCAACGTCGCTCTGGTCCTGGGGCAGGCCACGCACGAAGCTGCGGTCGATCTTCAAGCGGGCGATCGGGAATCGCTTCAGGTACCCCAGGCTGGAGTAGCCGGTGCCGAAGTCGTCGATGGCCAGGCGCACCCCCAAGGCCGCCAGCCGGTTCAGGCGCACCAGGGTGTCGGCGGCGTCGTGAATCAGCAAGGACTCGGTGAGTTCCAGCTCCAGCCGCTCGCCGGGCAGGCCGGCGTGGCGCAGCACCTGGGCCACGCCATCGACGAAGTCGGCCTGCTGGAACTGCAGCGGCGACACATTGACCGACACCGTCAGGTTGGCGCCGTCGCCATACCAGCGCGCCGCCTGCGCGACGGCCTCGCGCAGCACCCAGTCGCCGATGGCGATGATGAAGCCGCTTTCCTCGGCCACCGGAATGAAGCGCGCAGGCGGCACCTCGCCGAGCTCGGGGTCGTTCCAGCGGATCAGTGCTTCGGCGCCCAGCACCGCGCCGGTCGCGATGTCGACTTGCGGCTGGTAGTGCAGCTGAAAGCCTCCGCGCGGCAGGGCCTGGCGCATCGCGTGGTCCAGCAACAGGCGGCTGCGGCGCAGGCCGTCGTCGGCGCTGGCCTCGTTGCGGTGCAGCCGGAAGTGGGCCCGCCCGCAGTCCTTGACCTCTTGCAGCGCCAGCCCGGCTCGGCGCAACAGGTCGTCGGGGGTGTCTCCGTCGGCGCGGTTCAGTGCCATGCCGATGCTGCACGTGACGGTGAAGGGCAAGCCGTCGGTGCCGAAGGGGCGCTGCATCACCGCCAGCACCCGGCGGGCGGCGGCCTCGGCCACCTCGGCGTCGGCCTGGTGCAGCAGCAGCACGAAGTCGTCGCTGCCCAGGCGCGCGACCTGGTCGACCTCGCGCAGGCAGCCGCTCAGCCGCTGGGCCACGTCCACCAGCACGCGGTCGGCGGTGCTGTGGCCCAGGGTGTCGTTGATGCGCTTGAAGTGGTCGAGGTCGATGGCCAGCACGGCGCACGGCGTGCCGTCGCGCCGGGCCAGCGCCAGCGCAAAACTCAGCCGGTCCATCAGCACCTGGCGGTTGGCCAGGCCGGTCAGGGCGTCGGTGTGGGACAGGCTGTCGATGCGCCGGGACGCCTCGACCCGCTCGGTGATGTCGCGGAACGAATACACCCGACCGATGGCCTCGCCCTGGGTCGATTGCGGCAGGCTGACGCGCTCGATCACGCGCCCGTCCAGCAACTTGAAGGTGTCGCGGCCATGCGCCGTGACGGTGCCTTCGAGCAAGGCCAGCCGGCGCATGTAGGCCGCCGGGTCGGCCACACGCTCGCGCATCCAGTCGAAGACCGCGTCGTCCTGGCGCTTGAACAGCTCCGGCGGCATGCCCCACAGCTGCGCAAAGTTGCGGTTGACGTTGCGGATGCGGCCACGGGTGTCGGTCACGAGGATGCCGTCGGCGGTGGACTCCAGCGTGGCGGCCAGCTCGGCGACCCGGGATTCCAGCTCCGCCTCCACGCGGTGCTGCTCGCTCAGGTCGCGCCAGCTCACCAGGTAAGCGGGGGCGCCATGCAAGTTGACGGGCCGCACCTGCCGCAGCACGGGCAGCCAGCGGCCGTCGCCGTTCTGCACCCGGGTGTGCGCGTCGATGCACTCGCTGCGCCCGGCCAGCATGTCCTGCCAGAAGCACAGGTCTTCCGGCGTCGACACCAGCTCGACCACCGGCCGGCCGATGAATGACGCCGCCGACCGGCCGAGCAACTGCGCGGCCGCGGCGTTCACCGCGCGCACGGTCAGGGTGCTGGCGTCCACCAGCCACAAGGCGTCGGCCAGGCCGTCCAGCAAGGCCATCTCGGAGGGGGTGGGCCACGACGCCACGGAGTCCGTCGGCATGGGCGTGGCGGCGCTCAGGCCGGGCCGGGGCAGGAAGACAACGCTCATGCGGCCAGCCCCACCGGCACCGGCCGATCGGCGTCGGCGGTGACCGCGCGCGGCTCGAAGAAGTAGCTCACGCGCTGGCGCGGTGACAAAGCCATCAACACGTCGCGCGGCAGCGACTGCGGCTTGAGGCTGCGGCGGATGCCCAGACCCGGTGTCTCGTCCAGGTTCAGGCTCAAGGCCTCGTCGTGCGGCACGCCGGGCTGATGAACCTGCACCCGCGGCTTCAGCGGCCGCGAGGAGTTGACGGCCGTCACCAGCGCCAGCCGGTCGTCGGTCAACTGCACCACCGAGCCCGGCGGGTAGACGCCCATCATCTTGACGAAGGCACCCAGCACGGTCGGCTCGAACTTGTTCTGGTACTGCGCGAACATCAGCGAGACCGCCTCGTGCGGCGTCAAGGCCAGGTGGGCCCGCGCCGGATTGCACAGGCGGTCGTAGCGGTTGACCAAGGCGACGATGCGCGCGGCGGCCGTCATCCGGTCGCTGCCGATCTTCAGCGGGAAGCCGCTGTGGTCGGCCATCTCATGGTGCTGGCCGATCACCAGCAAGGCGCCGGCGCTGAGGTTCATGCGCCGCGCCTGGGCCACGCCGCGCGCCACGTGTTCTTCGTAATAGCGCTGTTCGGATGGGGTGAAGTCGTCGTCGTGCTGACGCAGGCGCTCGGGCAGCTCCAGCTTGCCGACGTCGTGCATGAGCGCACCGACGCCGAGGTCGGCCATCTCACGCGGCGCCCAGCCGAAGGCTCGACCCATCAGCAGCGACAGGATGCTGACGTTCAGCGCGTGCGTGGCAGCGCGGTCGCCGCCGACCTCGCCCAGCACGCGGATGCACAGGTCGTGTTCGCCAGTCATCTTGTCCACCAGGGACTGGCTGAGCGCCACCGCCTGATCGCGCGCTTGCAATGGCGACACCAGCACCGAGGCGTGCAGGTCGCGCAGGGCCTGCGCCGCCTCCTTGAACTGGCCCTCGCACACGGCCAGGCGCTCGCCTTCGCGGCGGGCGTGCTCACGGCGGCGTTCGAGCGCCTGGCGGGCCTCCTCGGCCGGTGAGGGCTCGGCCGCGGGCGCGCGGTTGGCGTCGACCTGGGCGCTGGCGCCGGCGCGGGCTGGCGGCGCGGAGGCGGCACCGGGCACGGGCGGCGGGTCGCTGAGTTCAGGGTTCCAGCGCACCTGCTGCAGCCCCAAGCCGCGCAGGGTGGCGATCTGCTCGGCCGAGACGAGCTTGAAGTGGCTCAGGGCGAAGGGATGGGACATCCAGCCCAGGTCGAGGTGGATGTACATGCCCACGCGAAGCGCGTCGATGTCGATCGCGGCGGTGCTGGAGCGGGACTTCATCGGTGGACGCGGCGGCGGGTTGGCGGGTTGGGCGGTGGGTGGGTGCCGCGGTCTGCGCCATCCGCCCTTGCGTTGTCTTATCGGCCGTTGAGGCGGGTGGCTTGAGCCACGCCGCCATGTCCCCTGACCGCGCTGGGTTGGTGCAGGCCGGGCTGTGCGCTCGCGGCAGCAAGCTGGCTACAATCGCGGCAGTTTCGAGGAGCGTTGCAAGGTGCTGTGCACCCCAGGCTCGAAACCCTTCATTGCAACCGCGCTCACCCGCACGATGTGTCTTCGTGGGTGAGTTTCGACGTCTGAGCGATCCCACCTGGTGCTTCATGCCCGGCGTTTCACGCGCCTGGCCCGCACGACCGGACAACGCGCGCGGGTTCCAACTTTTTCGGAGCCTGAAATGAACGCTGTTCTCAAACCCCTGCAAAACCAGGACCACGCCGTCGCCGACCTTTCGCTGGCCGAGTGGGGCCGCAAGGAAATCAAGATCGCCGAGACCGAGATGCCCGGCCTGATGGCGATCCGCGAGGAATTCACCAAGAGCCAGCCGCTCAAGGGCGCGCGCATCACCGGCTCGCTGCACATGACCATCCAGACCGCCGTGCTGGTGGAAACGCTGCAGGCCCTGGGCGCCGACGTGCGCTGGGCATCGTGCAACATCTTCTCGACGCAAGACCACGCCGCCGCCGCGTTGGTCGTGGCCGGCACCCCGGTGTTCGCGCACAAGGGCGAGAACCTGACCGAGTACTGGGACTTCACCCACCGCATCTTCGAGTTCGGCGCCAAGGGCACCGACGGCGAAGGCCCGAACATGATCCTGGACGACGGCGGCGATGCCACGCTGCTGATGCACCTCGGCAAGCGCGCCGAGAAGGACGCCAGCCTGCTGGACAACCCGACCAGCGAAGAAGAAACCTGCCTGTACGCCGCCATCAAGGCCAAGCTCGCCGTCGACCCGACCTGGTACAGCCGCAAGAGCGCCCAGATCATCGGCGTGACCGAAGAGACCACGACCGGCGTGCTGCGCCTGAACGAGATGTCCGCCAAGGGCACGCTGATGTTCCGCGCGATCAACGTGAACGACAGCGTCACCAAGAGCAAGTTCGACAACCTGTACGGCTGCCGTGAGTCGCTGGTCGACTCGATCAAGCGCGCCACCGACGTGATGATCGCCGGCAAGGTCGCCCTGGTGGCCGGCTATGGCGACGTGGGCAAGGGCAGCGCCCAGGCGCTGCGCGCGCTGTCGGCCCAGGTCTGGGTCACGGAAATTGACCCGATCAACGCCCTGCAGGCCGCGATGGAAGGCTACAAGGTCGTGACGATGGAGTACGCCGCCGACAAGGCCGACATCTTCGTGTCGGCCACCGGCAACAAAAACGTCATCCGCTACGAGCACATGGCTGCCATGAAGGACGAAGCCATCGTCTGCAACATCGGCCACTTCGACAACGAGATCGACGTCGCCGCGCTCGAGAAGCTGCAGTGGGACGAGATCAAGCCGCAGGTCGACCACGTCATCTTCCCCGATGGCAAGAAGATCACGCTGCTGGCCAAGGGCCGCCTGGTGAACCTGGGCTGCGCCACCGGCCACCCGAGCTTCGTGATGTCCTCGAGCTTCGCCAACCAGACCATCGCCCAGATCGAGCTGTTCACCAAGAGCGAGCAGTACGAATCGGGCAAGGTCTACGTGCTGCCCAAGCACCTGGACGAAAAGGTCGCCCGCCTGCACCTGAAGAAGGTCGGCGCGATGCTGACCGAGCTGACCGACGAGCAAGCCGCCTACATCGGCGTCAAGAAGGAAGGCCCGTACAAGGCCGACACCTACCGGTATTGAGTCTTGCGCGCCGACCAGCTGGTACTTGCAAGGGGCCTGGTGCCCACCCGGTCGGCCGCCCAGCGGCTGATCGAGCGGGACGCCGTCCGGTGGCTGGGCCCCAAGGGCTGGACCGTGCTGCGCAAGGCGGGTGAAGACCTGCCGGAAGACGCGCAGATCGAGGTCACCGACGACGCGGAGCTTCGCTTCGTGTCGCGCGGCGGGCTCAAGCTGGAAGGCGCACTCAAGCACTGCAACATCGACGTTGCCGGGCTGGACTGCCTGGACCTGGGGCAGAGCACCGGTGGCTTCACCGATGCGCTGCTGCAAAGCGGCGCCACCCGGGTGGTGGGCATCGACGTGGGCCATGGCCAGCTGCACCCCAAGCTGCAGGCCGACCCCCGCGTCGTGGCTTTCGAGGGGTTGAACGCGCGCGACGTGGCGGGCTCGCCCTTCGCCGCGCAGTTCGCGCCCCACAGCTTCGGCTTCGTCACGGGGGACCTGTCGTTCATCACCTCCACCCACGTCCTGCCGACGATGGTCGAGTACCTGGCCCCGGGCGGGCACCTGCTGGTGCTGGTCAAACCGCAATTCGAGCTGCAGCCGGCGCAAATCGGCAAAGGCGGAATCGTCAAGGACAAGGCGCACTTTGCCGAAGTCGAGACGCGCCTGTGGCAGGCCTGCAAGGGCCTGGGCCTGAAGGTGCAGCGCTACTTTGAAAGCCCGATCAAGGGCGGCAACGGCAACACCGAATTCTTTGTGTGGGCGCGCTCGCAGGCGCCCGCCTGAACCGCCGCGCGGCGCCGGGTGAACGGCGCGCCGGCCGGCTCATCGACAAGGACACCCCATGAGCAAGACCCCGCGGCTCCCGCTGAGCCTGGAATTCTTTCCCGCCAAGACGCCGGAAGGCGAAGCCAAGCTGGCTGGCGTGCGCGAGCAGCTGTACACGCTGAAGCCCCAGTTTTGCTCGGTCACCTACGGCGCCGGTGGCAGCACGCAAGAAGGCACCTTCGCGGCCGTGCAGCAGATCCTGGCCGAAGGCCGGGACGGCGCGCCGCACTTCAGCTGCATCGGCGCCAGCCGGGAGTCCATCCGCGCCAAGCTGCAGCAGTTCACCAACGCCGGCATCCGCCGCATCGTGGCGCTGCGCGGTGATTTGCCCAGCGGCTATGGCGGCAGCGCCGCGCTGGGCGAATTCCGCTACGCCAGCGACCTGGTGGCCTTCATTCGCGCCGAGACCGGCGACCGCTTCCACATCGAGGTGGGCGCCTACCCGGAGATGCACCCGCAGGCCAAGAGCCCGCAGGCCGACCTGCAGGCTTATGCGGCCAAGGTGAAGGCCGGTGCCAGCTCGGCCATCACGCAGATGTTCTTCAACACCGACGCGTATTTCCGCTTTGTCGACGACGCCCACGCGCTGGGCGCCGACATCCCGGTGGTGCCCGGCATCATGCCGATCACCAACGCGGCCGGGATCATCCGGTTCGCCGACGGCTGCGGCGCCGACATCCCGCGCTGGATGCGCCTGCGCCTGCTGGGTTACGGCGAGGACCTGGCGTCCATCCGCGCGTTCGGCCTGGACGTCATCACCGACCTGTGCGACCAGTTGCGCACCGCCGGCGTGCCCGGCCTGCACTTCTACACGATGAACCAGTCGGCCACCGTGCTGGAAATCTGCCGGCGCCTGGGGCTTTGAGGACCGCGGCGGCCCGGCCGGCGTGGCCAGGCCCCTCGCGGCTCAGTCGCGCTGCCAGCTGACGCCGTCGTCGGTCAACAGCGCGTCCAGTGGCAAGTCGTCCGCCTCGGCCCGCAGCATCGGCAAGAAGGCGTTGGCGTAGCACAGGCCCACGGTGAAGGGGCGCGGTTGCAGCGCCATCACCGTGCGGTCGTAGAAGCCGCCCCCGTAGCCCAGGCGCACGCCACCCGGCCCGTAGCCCACACAAGGCAACAGCAGCATCTGCGGCATGAACTGCTCGGTGCCCTTGGGCTTGGGGATGTCGTAGGCGTCCAGCTCGGTCGGGCAACCGGGGTACCAGACATGGAACCTCAGCGCACCGTGTTCGCGGTCGACCACCGGCAGGCCGATGCGCCGGCCCTCGCCGCCCTCCGACCAGCGGTACAGCGCCGGCAAAGGGTCGAACTCGCCCTTGATCGGCCAATAGCCACCGATCGTCTTTTCCTGGCGGCCCACCAGCCACACCCGCAGCACGCTTTGCAACTGCACGGCGCGCTCCAGGCGGTCGGGCAGCGCCTGGCGGGCGGCAATCAGCTTGGGACGCAGGGCAGAACGGTCGAGGGGCAACATCGGCACTCCGGCGGCCCGGGCATCGGGCGTTGCCGGCAATTGTGCAAGAGCGCACGCGGCGGCGGCCAAAGCGACGCCGGCCGGGCTGCGCCCGTCGATCAGGCGGCCAGCGACCCCCGGGGCGACAGGCCCGAGCGCCACCGCCGCCACAGCGCCGACCCCGCCGAGCGGGCCAGCGCCCGCGCGCCCTCGGCGGCCAGGCCCGCGGCCTCGCCCAGTGCCACCAGCCCGCCGCCCGTGGCGGCACAGGCCTGCGGCGGCACCAGCAGCTGGAAACTCGCGTCGCCCCAGGCCTCGATCACCACCTCGCTGCCGCCAGCCAAGGTGACGGCGTCGCCGGCCATTAACCAATGGTCAACCGCTGGCGCCGCGGCGCGGCCGGACTCGGTCAACCACACCCGCCCGGCCAGCACCTGCAGGCAACGCATGCCCGGGCCGATCGTCAGGCGCTGCACCGAGCCCGACGCCATGGGCCAGCGCCCGGCCGGCGTCTGGCGCGGCAGGGGCGGGGTCGTCGATTGTTGCTGTTCACGCATGATGGGCTCCTCAGGGTCTGGCGACCGAACGGGTCATTCCTTTCGGCATGGTAGGAAATTTAACCAATGGTCCAACCCGGGTCCAATGACATTGCGCCGCCGCATTGATACGATTCGCGCATGAATACGCCGCGTCACCGCCCCTTGTCCGTCGGCCCGGTGCGGGCCTTCGAGGCCGTGGCACGGCGCCTGTCCTTCAGTGCCGCGGCCGAGGAGCTGCACCTCACCCAGTCGGCCATCAGCCGGCAGGTGCAGTCGCTGGAACAAGAGGTGGGTGCGCCGCTGTTCGTGCGCGGCACGCGGCACGTGGCCTTGACCAGCGACGGCGCCTTGCTGCTGCGCGCGGTGGTGCCGGCGCTGGCGCAGCTGGACGCGGGCGTCCGCTCGGTGCGCCAGGCCCGCGGCCGGCAGGTGATCAGCGTGACCACCTTCGCTTCGTTCTCGTCGTTGTGGCTGATCCCTCGGCTGGAGGCCTACCAGCGCATCAACCCGGACATCGACATCCGCGTGTCGGCCAGCGACACCCTGATCGACCTCGACGACGGCGACATCGACGTCGCCCTGCGCTACTGCCGCCCCGACCACGCCGGGCCCGGGGCCGAACGCCTCTTCGGCGAGGTGCTGACGCCGGCCGTCAGCCCCTGGCTGGCCGACCAGGCGGCCAGCGGCAAGGGGCCGCCACTGGCCCGGCCCGCCGACCTGGCGTTGCACGCCCTGGCCGAGGAAGACGACCACCGCCCCACCGGCGAGCTGCTGAGCTGGCGCCACTGGCTGACCGTGCACGGCGAGCCCGGCCTGCAGCCACGTCGCTGGATGTACCTGAATTTCACCTACCAGCAGGTGCAGGCCGCCTTGGCGGGGCAGGCCGTGACGCTGGCGCGGGTGGCGCTGGTGGCGGAGTCGCTGGCGCGCGGCGACCTGGTCGAGCCCTTCGGTCAGGCCGGGCGGCTGCCGGTGCCGACCGCCTACTGGCTGGCCGTGTCCGCCGCGGGGCGCCAGCGCGCGCAGGTGAGGCAGTTTGCCGAATGGGTGCAATCCCAGGCGGCTGAAACACGCGAGGCGGTGGGCGGCTGAACCGGCAGCCAACGCAGCCAGCGCGCCCGCGCCCACGGGCGCGGGGTCACGGCGCGAAGGCGCCCGCCTCGGTGACCACGAGGGCCAGTGGCTGGTCGTGGGCGGCCGGCGTGAAGTCGCCGGGTGCGATCCGGTTGATCGACCACGCCACGCCCACGGCGGTCACCCCCGGGTGGGCCGCCAGCCAGCGGTCGAAGTAACCCGCACCGTAGCCCAGCCGGAAGCCGTCGTCGGTGTAGCCCACGCAAGGCAGCAGCACCACGTCCGGGTGGGCTGGTGCGCCGGCGCCGGTGGGCAGCCGGCATTCGTCGACGGCGGTCGGCGTCTGGCGATCCCAGGCCCGGTACTGCATGGCGCGGTCCTGCTTCAGGCAGAACGGCAAGGCCCAGGGCAGGGACCCCAGCGCCGGCTGCGCGGCGCAGGCGGGCACTGGGTTAAATTCGCAGCGCATCGGCCAGTACAGGCCCAGGGTCTGCGGCTCCAGTTGCATCAACACCTGCGCCAAGTGGTGGCCCAGCGCGGCCTCGGCCGCAGCGAAGGTCGGCTGGGTGGCGAAGTGATCGCGGTCGGCCCGCAGTCGGGTGCGCAACGCCGCCCGGTCGGTGCGTGCCGCGTCGGCAAATGGTGGTTCAGAAGGCATGGTTGGCAGGGCATGAACGGCAAACAAACAGTGTGCGCGAATTCACCGGCGGTGGCCCCGTCGTTCCCGGCGACTGCCAGCGTGTCCACCCCGGCGGGCTGGCCGCTGGCAGGGTGGCGGCGCGGCGCAGGCGCCGCCGTGCTCAGCGCGGTCGCCTTGTGGCCCGGCGCCTGGGCCCAGTCGGCGGGGCCTGGCGCCACCGCGGACCACAACGCCAGCCCCGCCGCCGCCAGCACCCGCATGACGCTGAGCAACGTCAGCGCCGAGCCGATCCTGGAAGCCCGCGAAGCCTTCCGCAAACGCGACCGCGTCCGCCTGGCCGCGGCCCGGGCGCAGGCCATGGCCATGCGCCACCCCCTGGCGATGTGGGTCGACTACTGGGACCTGAACGCCCGCCTGTGGGAGCTGCAGGCGCCCGAGGCCGACGCCTTCCTGGCCCGCTGGCCGAACACCTATGTGGAAGACCGCTTCCGCAACGACTGGCTGCTGGAACTGGGGCGGCGCCGCGACTGGGCGGCGTTCGCGGTGCACCTGCCCCAGTTCCGCATGCAGGACGACCGCGATGTGGCCTGCTACGCGCTGTTGCTGCAGCACCTGGCCGGCAAGGACATTCGCGACGCCGCCCGCAGCGCCTGGTTGGCCCAACGCGACGGTGACGAGGGCTGCGCCACGCTGGCCGCCACGCTGGTCGAGGCCCGCCAGTTCACCGCGGCCGACCTGTGGACCAAGGCCCGCTTTGCGACCGACAACAACAAGCCCCGCGCCACCCGGCAGGCCGCCGTCCTGGTCAGCGCCGCCGCGGCCGAGGGGGTCGACGCGCTGTACGAGAACCCGGCCCGCTACCTCGCCCGCAAGGCCAGCGCTGGCACCCGCGCCGACGCGGAACTGGCCACGCTGGCCCTGATGCGCCTGGCCGCGAACGACCTCGACGCCGCCCAGCAGCTGCTGAACAGCCGTTGGGAAAAGGCCTTGCCCAGCGACCTGGCCGGCTGGGCCTGGGCGGCGGTGGCCAAGCACACCGCCCTGAAGCTGCAGCCCGAGGCCCCGAGTCTGTACGACCGCGCCGAGCGCCTGGCCGAGCGCGGCCAACCCCGCCGTGACGCCCGCGAGGCCGTGGCCACCGGCTGGACAGACGAAATGCTTGGCTGGCGCGTGCGCGCCCTGCTGCGCCAGAACACCGGCACCGACGCCGACCTGCCGCGCTGGGCGCAGGTGCGCCAGACCATCGACGCCCTGAGCCCGAGCGAGCAGAAAGACGGCACCTGGCGCTATTGGAAGGCCCGCGCCCTGCAGGTCGACGCGCTGGAGCGCAAAGGCCTGCCGCCCGCGCAGGCCGACGCGCAGATCGCCCAGGCGCGCACGCTGCTGGAGGCCTTGTCGAACGAGATGCACTTCTACGGCGTGCTGGCCGCGGAGGACCTGGGCCGCAGCGCCCGCCTGCCGCCGGCGCCGGGCCCGTTGACGGCCGAAGAGCGCGTGGGCGCCGTGCGTCATCCCGGGCTGGAACGCGGCCTGCAGCTGATCGGCATCGGGCTGCGCGGCGAAGGCGTGCGCGAATGGAACTACAGCCTTCGCGGCATGAACGACCGCGAGTTGCTCGCCGCCGCGCAATGGGCCTGCGACCGCGAGGTCTGGGACCGCTGCATCAACACCAGCGAGCGCAGCACCGCCGACGTCGACCTGGCGCAGCGCTTTCCCCTGCCCTACCGCCGCGAAGTGGTGGCCCGCACCCGCGAGATCGGCCTGGACGCGGCCTACGTGTACGGCCTGATCCGCCAGGAATCGCGCTTCATCATGGACGTGCGGTCCAGCGTCGGCGCCTCCGGCCTGATGCAGGTGATGCCGGCCACCGCGAAGTGGACGGCCAACAAGATCGGCCTGGCCTACAGCCCCGACATGATCACCGACCGCGACACCAACCTGATGCTGGGCACCAGCTACCTGAAGCTGGTGCTGGACGACCTGGGCGGCTCGCAGGCGATGGGCGCCGCGGCTTACAACGCCGGCCCCAACCGCCTGCGCCGCTGGCGCGAAGGGCCGCGCCTGGACCCGGTGGTGTGGGCCGAGAACATCCCCTTCAACGAGACCCGCGACTACGTGAAAAAAGTGCTGACCAACGCCCTGTACTACGCCGCTCGCCTGGGCAACGGCGAGCCCGGCTCGCTGCGCGCACGGCTGGGCCAGGCCATCGGCCCGCGTGACGCCTCGGCCCCGCCGGCCAAGGAGCTGCCATGAGCACGACGGGCCGCGCCCGGCTGGGGGCCGGTGCCCGCCCCGAGCGCATCCTGGTGCTCGGCGGCACCGGCTTCGTGGGCAGCAGCGTGTGCGAGAAGCTGGTCGAGCGCAGCGGCGGCGCGGCCGGCGTCATCACCGTGCCGAGCCGCCGCCCGCAGCGCGCACTGCACCTGCGCCCGCTGCCCACGCTCGAACTGCCGGTGGGGCGGCTCGACGACGATGCCGCGCTGAACGCCTTGGTGGCCGGCCACGACGCCGTCATCCACTTGGTGGCGGTGTTGCACGGCAGCGAGCAGCGCTTCCAGGCGGTGCACGCCGACCTGCCGCGCCGACTGGCCGCCGCCTGCGTCGCGCAGGGCGTGCGCCGGGTGGTGCACGTCAGCGCGCTGGGCGTGGCGGCCAACGCCCCGTCGGCCTACCTGCGCTCCAAAGCGGCCGGCGAGGCCGCGCTGAAAGCCGCCGACCTCGACCTGACGATCCTGCGCCCCTCGGTCATCTTCGGCGAGCGCGACCGCTTCATCAACGTCTTCGCCGACCTGCTTGCCATCGCACCGCTGGTGCCGCTGGCCGGCAGCAACGCGCGGTTCCAACCGGTGTGGGTGGACGACGTGGCCCGCGCCATCGTGGCCTGCCTGGACCGGCCCGACAGCATCGGCCAGACCATCGAATGCGCCGGACCGGACGTCTACACGCTGGGCCAACTGGTCACGCTGGCCGGGCGGTGGGCGGGGCACGAGCGCCCGGTGTTTCCCCTGCCCGACGCGCTGGGCCGCCTGCAGGCCATGGCGATGGAGATCATGCCGGGTGAGCCGCTGATGTCGCGCGACAACCTCCTGTCGATGCGCGTGCCCAACATGGCGAGCGGCCAGTTGCCGGGGCTCGAGTGGCTGGGCATCACCGCGGCCGACATCCGCAGCGTCATGCCCGACTGGCTGAGCCAGCGTCGGGGTCCGGCCCGGCTGAACCGCCTGCGGGCGCCGGGGCGGGTCTGGGGCCGCCGCGACTGAGCCGCCACCCGCCGGCGCATCAAGCCCATGCGGCATCCTCATCAACGCAGGGGTCGCCGCTGGATAGCATGGCAGCCCCGTCACCCTGCACGAAGGACCCGCCGCCATGGCCCTCCAACTGACGATCGGCAACAAGAACTACAGCTCCTGGTCGATGCGCCCCTGGGTGCTGCTGACCCAGGCCGGCATCGCCTTTGAGGAGCGTGTGCTGCGCTTTGACGCCTTCACCCCCGACTCGGCCTTCAAATCCGCCATCGGCCAGCTCAGCCCGGTGGGCAAGGTGCCGGTGCTGCAGGACGGTGAGCTCGTGGTGTGGGACACGCTGGCGATTGCCGAGTACGTGGCCGAACGCTTTCCCGAGCACCGCCTGTGGCCCGCCGATGCCGCCGCCCGTGCCCGCGCCCGCAGCGTGTGCGCCGAGATGCACAGCGGCTTCGGCGCGCTGCGCAGCCACTGCCCGATGAACATCGAGGCCCTGCTGCCCGAGGTGGGCGCGCGCGTGCTGCGCGAGCAGCCCGGCGTGGCCAGCGACCTGCAGCGCATCACCACGATGTGGCGCGAGCTGCTGCAGGCCCACGGCGGGCCGATGCTGTTCGGCCACTTCGGCATCGCCGACGCCTACTTCGCGCCGGTCGTGATGCGGCTGCGCACTTACGCGCTGCCCGTGCCGCCGGCGGTTGCCGCGTACATGGACCGCGTCGAGGCCCTGCCGGGCGTGGCCGCGTGGATCGCACAGGCGCGGGCCGAGAACGACTTCCGCGACTTCGAGGAGCCGTACCGCGCCAGCCCCGCCGAGTCGCGCCGCTGGCCTTGAGCCCTGAGGCACGCCCTCACCAACGCCCTCACCAACGCCCATGCCAACCGCCCACGCCCTGACCGCCAAGCCATGAAACGCTACCTGGTTGGCGGTGCGGTGCGCGACGCCCTGCTGGGCCTGCCGGTCAGCGACCGCGACTGGGTGGTGGTGGGCGCCACACCGACGCAGTTGGTCGATGCCGGTTACTTGCCGGTGGGCAAGGACTTTCCGGTCTTCCTGGACCCGCACACCCACGACGAAGTCGCCCTGGCGCGCACCGAACGCAAGACCGCGCCCGGCTACCACGGCTTCGCCTTTCACGCCGCGCCCGACGTCACGCTGGAAGACGACCTGCGCCGCCGCGACCTGACCATCAACGCCATCGCCCAGGCCGAAGACGGCACTTTGATCGACCCCTGGGGCGGCCAGCGCGACCTGCATGCCAGGGTGCTGCGCCACGTGTCCGACGCCTTCGCGGAGGACCCGGTTCGCATCCTTCGGCTGGCCCGCTTCGCCGCGCGCTTCCATGACTTCACGGTCGCCCCCGAGACCCTGGCCCTGATGCGGCAGATGGTCGACGCGGGCGAGGTCGACGCGCTGGTGGCCGAGCGGGTGTGGCAGGAACTGTCGCGCGGGCTGATGGAAGCGCGCCCGTCGCGCATGGTCGAGCTGCTGCGCGAGGCGGGCGCGCTGCGGCGCCTGCTGCCCGAGGTGGCCGCGCTGTGGGGCGTGCCCCAGCCCCCCGCGCACCACCCGGAAGTCGACACCGGCGTGCACCTGATGATGGTGCTGGACACCGCCGCGCGGCTTCAGGCCCCGCTGGCGGTGCGCTACGCCTGCCTGGGCCACGACCTGGGCAAGGGCACGACGCCGGCCGACGTGCTGCCGCGCCACATCGGCCACGAGGTGCGCAGCGAGCGGCTGGTGCGGGCGGTGAGCGAGCGCCTGAAGGTGCCCCTCGACTGCCGCGAACTGGCCGAACTGGTGGCCCGCGAGCACGGCAACATCCACCGCAGCGGCGAGTTCGGCCCCGCCGCCCTGCTGCGCCTGCTGGAACGCTGCGACGCCCTGCGCCGCGCCGAGCGTTTCAGCCAGGCCCTGCTGGCCTGTGAGTGCGACGCCCGCGGCCGGTTGGGCCTGGAAGACCGCCCCTACCCCCAACGCGGACGCCTGGAACGCGTGCGCGCCGTGGCGGCCACCGTGGACACCGCCGCGATCGCCGCCCGCGCCGCGGCCGACGGCCTGCGTGGGCCGGCCATCGGCGAGAAGATCCACGAGGCCCGCGCCAACGCCATTGCAGGCTTGATCAGCGGGCTCGATCAGGGGGCCTGACCGACGCGGGAGTTTGTCCGCTTGATGGACCCCCAACGCACAGAAAGAGTTGAACGACGACGCGCGCGGCAGCCCGGCAAAGCCGCCGGTTCGGTCTCACCCCACGACGGCCTGGTAGGCCTGACGTTCTCTCTTTCGCCAAATGCGGCGCATGAAGGTGGTGATGACGTTTCGCTGGTCGTCCGGAATCAGCTGCTGGTTGAAAACGCGTTCGTCGCCAAGCTTTTGCCCGTTTTCGTAAGCATCTGTTCTGTCCATCATGCGGACCTGGTGTTGATTGGCGTGCGCCAGATCGGCCACAAAAACCGCAACATAGTCGTTCCAGATCCCCCCTAACTTCTTGCCCGTGAAAGATTCGAGAAGCGCTGGGTTCTTGCCGTTGTGCTTTGCCCAGGTCACCAGCGCCCGCCCGCTGTCGGGATAGAAACGCCAACAGTCGACCGGGTAGCGGTGGAAATCCCCGTTGCTGGGCGCGTTCAAGTAAAGCAATCCGTTTGGCTTGAGCATGCGAATCACGTCAAGGAACAACAGCCAGAACATTTCTGAATGTTCGAAGCACGAGTTGCTGACGATGATGTCAAACGTCTGGTCGGGAAATGGAAGGTGGTAGGGGTCGCTGATGATCACATCCACGCCCTTGCCCTCCACAAAGTCGGCTCCCGTATACGCCAGGTGTTTGGGCGCAACGTCGCGGATCGAACCGTTGACGTCCTGCGAGCCGATTTCAAGAATCTTGCCACCCGCGAAATTGCTCGCGTAGGTTTCAAAGAACAGCTTGGCGTTGTACATCGCGCTGGGATGCATGAACTCTCCTTGTAGACAGGGTGGCACTCAGAAGAACTTGGTGATCGCCATCGCCAGCATGCTCAGCACCACCGTGCTGGTCAAGGGCAGGAAGAACTCGCGCCCGAACAGGCGAAAGCGGAAATCGCCGGGCAGCTTGCCCAGGCCGATCTTTTCCAGCCAGCGGCTCAGGCCATTGAAGATCAACAGCGTCAGCAGGATGACGATCAGCCAGCGGATCACAGGCGGTGGCTCCGGTCGCCATGGGCAAAGCCGAGCGCGTTGACGGTGAAGTCGGGCGGTGCGGCGCGGGCGAAGCCGATCACCTTGAACAGCTCGCCCATCTCGTGCTCGGTGACCAGCTTCTGCGCGTTCGCGCGCTCGCGCAGGTCGGCGGCGTCCAACAGCTCGGCGATGCCGCAGTTGAACAGGAAGCGCGCCTGCGAGGTGTAGCCCAGCACATCGAGGCCCGCGTCCTGGCCGGCCAGCGCGATGCCGGTGAAGTCGACGTGGGCGGTGATGTCCTTGTCGCCGACGTCGCTCAGCGGGTCGGCGTCGGCGCGGTGGCCGCGGTGGCACATCAGCGTGCCGCCGTGGCGTTGCGGGTGGTAGTACTCGGCCTCGGGGAAGCCGTAGTCGATGAAGAAGGCCGCGCCGCGCTGCAGCCGCTCGGCCAGTGTGCGCACGAAGGCCTGGGCCTGCGGGTGGATCTCGGTGGTGCTGCCAGGCGGCCAGCCGTCCGTCAACGGCGGGCGCAGCGCGGTGGGGCGGTCGGCCCAGGTGAAGCGGCCGCCGTGCCAGGCCACCCCACGCTCGTGCCAGCCGTGGCCGTCGAAGTGCAGCAGCTGCACCGGCATCGCGTCCAGCACCTCGTTGCCCACCACCACCGCCTGCAGGGCCTCGGGCCAGGCGTCGGCCCAGCGCACGCGCTCGCCCAGCGGGGCCAGGCGCTCGCGTTGGCGGGCGCGCAGGTGCGCCGACAGCTCGACGATGGTGTAGCGGCGCGGGCCGGCGCCGAGCGCGTCCAGCGCGGTGATCAGTTGCAGCGCCAGGGCGCCCGACCCCGCGCCAAATTCGACCACCTCGTCCACACCACAGGCCGCCATGGCCTGCGCCACCTGCCGCGCCAGCGCGCGGCCGAACAGCGGGGACAACTCGGGCGCGGTCACGAAGTCGCTGCCGGATTGCGGCATCAGGCCGAACTTCAGGCTGTCGCGGGCGTAATAGCCCAGCCCGGGTTCGTAAAGCGCCATTGCCATGAAGCGGTCAAAGGGCAACCAGCCGCCATGCTGCGCGATGGCGTGCGCGATGGCCTCGGCCAGCGGGGCGAAAGGGGCCGCCGATACACTGCCGGCTTCGTTGTGCTGCATCGTCGGATTGTAGGAAGCATGTCATCTCGCCCCGTGGTTCTGGTCACCGGCGCCGCGCGCCGCATCGGGCGCGCCATCGCGCTGGAGCTGGCCGCGGCGGGCTACGGCATCGCGCTGCACCACCGCGGGCACGCCCCCGCGTCCACCGACGAGGCCGAGGCAACGGCCGACGAACTCCGCGCCGCCGGCCGCGCGCACGGCATCGAGGTGCACACCGTGGCCGCCGACCTGGCCGACGAGGCGGCCTGCCGCGCGCTGGTGCCCGCCGTGGTGGCGCGGTTCAAGCGGCTGGACGCCATCGTCAACAACGCCTCGGCCTTCGAGTACGACAACCTCGCCAGCTTCGGCCACGCCGCGATGGACCGCCACTGGCGCGCCAACACCGCGCCGGCCGTGCTGCTGACCCAGGCGCTGCACGCGCACCTGCGCGGTTGCACCGAAGTGGGCTGTGTGGTCAACATCAGCGACCAGAAGCTGTGGAATCCCAACCCGGACTACTTGTCGTACACGCTGTCGAAGGCCGCGCTGGAAAGCGCCACCGTGATGCTCGCCCAGGCCTGCGCGCCCACGCTGCGCGTGGTCGGCATCGCCCCGGGGGTGACGCTGCCGTCGGGACCAATGACCGAGCAGGAATTCGGCGGCGCCCACACGATGACGCCGCTGGGCCGGTCGTCCACGCCCACCGACATCGCGCGCAGCGTGCGCTTTCTGATCGAATCGCCGGCCATCACCGGCACCACCTTGCTGGTCGACGGCGGCCAGCACCTGCAGGCGCAAGCGCGCGACGTGATGTTCCTCAACAACCCCGAACGATGACCGCCCTGCACCTGCCCACCCTGGCCCAGACCGCGCTGGCCGACTGCCGCCGCCTCTTCTTGCGCAACCATGCGGTGGACATCCGCATCGGCGTGCACGACTTTGAAAAGCAGGGCACGCAGCGCGTGGTGTTCAATGTCGACCTGTACGTGCCGCTGACGCTGTCCACGCCCACCCAGGACCAGCTCAGCGAGGTGGTGGACTACGATTTCATCCGCACCGTGATCGCCGAGCGTGTGGCCCGCGGGCACATCGAGCTGCAGGAGACCCTGTGCGATGAGCTGCTGGCCACCATGCTGGCCCACCCGCGCGTGCGGGCCGCCCGGGTGTCCACCGAGAAGCCCGACGTCTACCCCGACTGCGATGCCGTGGGCTGCGAAGTCTTCGGCCTGAAGGAGCCCCCGCGATGAGCGCCACCGCCCGATCACCCGAAGCGCGCGCCGCCCTGGAAGCGAACAAGCTCTCCAAGCGGCTGCACCGCCTGGTCGGGCAAGCCGTGGCCGACTTCAACATGATCGAGGACGGCGACAAGGTGATGGTATGCGTGTCCGGCGGCAAGGACAGCTACGCCTTGCTCGACATCCTGAACAGCTTGCGCCAACGCGCGCCCGTGCGCTTCGAGCTGATCGCGGTCAACCTGGACCAGAAGCAGCCCGGTTTCCCCGCCCAGGTGTTGCCCGACTACCTGCGCAGCGTCGGCGTGCCCTTCCACATCGAGAACCAGGACACCTATTCGATCGTCAAGCGGCTGGTGCCCGAGGGCAAGACGATGTGCAGCCTGTGCTCGCGGCTGCGCCGCGGCATCCTGTACCGGGTGGCCAGCGAGCTGGGCGCCACCAAGGTGGCCCTGGGCCACCACCGCGACGACATGGTGCAGACCCTGTTCATGAACATGTTCCAGGGCGGCCGCATGAAGGGCATGCCGCCCAAGCTGGTCAGCGACGACGGCCGGCACATCGTGATCCGGCCGCTGGCCTACGTGGCGGAAACCGACTTGGAGCGCTGGGCCGAGCACCGCGCCTTCCCGATCATCCCGTGCACGCTGTGCGGCAGCCAGGACAACCTGCAGCGCGTGCAGATGAAGCAGATGCTGCGCGACTGGGAGCGGCGGTTTCCGGGCCGCATCGACAACATCTTCAACGCCATGGGGCGCGTCACCCCGTCTCACCTGATGGACCGGAACCTCTACGGCTTCGAGACGCTCCAAGCCACGGGCGTGCCGAACCCCGGCGGGGACCATGCCTTCGACCCCGATGACGGCGACGACGAAGCTTGCGCGACTGGCGCGGCCTTGCCGTCCGTGGTGCGCCTGGTGCCCGCCGACGACTGAGCCCGGAGCCCGCGCCCGCCACGACCTGTCACGCCCTGTCCTTTTCAAGGAGATGTCGATGAAGCCGTCGATGATCAAGTCCCTGAGCCTGGTGATGGCTGCCGCGCTGTTGAGCGGCTGTGCCGCCTTGAACCGCGTGTCGAGCGAGGTGTCGAGCTACGGCGACTGGCCCGCGGACCGGCGCGCCTCCACCTACGCCTTCGAGCGCCTGCCATCGCAAAACGAGGCGCCACAGGCCGAGCTGCAGCAGAAGCTGGAAGACGCCGCGCGCCCCGCCTTGGAGGCCGCTGGCTTCCGCCCGAGCGCCGACGCGGCCAGCGCCGACGTGCTGGTGCAGGTGGGCGCGCGGGTCAGCGTGGACGACCGCTACGCCGGCATCGACGGCTACGGCGGCGTGCCACCGTTTTTCTACGGCTGGCGCTGGGCCTACCGCGCACCGCCGCGCTACGGATGGAACCTCGGCTACCGCCATGGCGTGTGGCCCTACGAGCCGACCAACTTCGACCGCGAAGTGATGCTGGTCATCCGCGACCGCCGCAGTGGCCGCAGCGTCTACGAGACCCGCGCGGTGAACACCGGCGGCTCACCGCGCCTGGGCACGCTGCTGCCCGCCTTGTTTGACGCCGCGATGAAGGACTTCCCGCGCACGGACGGCAAGCCGCGCCGGGTGGAAACCGAGATCAAGGGCTGAACGAGGCGCCGCGGTGTTGGCCGCGCGCCGGGCACCGCACGCATCAAGGCTGAAGGCCTGGCTCTGCCGCGGGGGTGGCCATCAGTGAACGCAGGTCGCCGGACCAGCCGTCCATGCGCTCGGCCGCGCGGCGGCGCTGCGCGGCGGTGGTGGCGTTGTGGATGTCGGCCGCGAAAGCACAGTTGTAGTCGAGCAGCCGCTTTTGATAGTCGCGGTAGGCCTCGCGGGGCGAGCGCTGGGTGCGCTGCGCGAGGCTGCGCAGGCCGGCGCGGACCACCTCGGGCGAAGCGCGTTCGGTGGTCCAGCGCGTCAGGTTGTCCAGCACGTCCTTCTGGCGCGCCCGGCGCTCGGCCAGCCACAGCTCGGCGTCAAAGGGCGAGGCCTGCACGCCACGGGCCACGAGGGCACGCTGGCGGGTGTCCAGGCGGCCATAGAAGTATTCGGCGCGCTCCACCGCGCGCTGCACCGAGGCCTTCAGCCGCGCCTCGGGCGAGGGCTGCATGAAGTCCTTGGCAAAGTCCTCGTTGCCACGCTCGTAGCGCTGGGCCAGGGTCTTCAGCTGGGCCGGCTTCAAGGTCAACGCGATGTCGGCCATGGCCGGCACCGCCCGCTCATAGGCCAGGTTCAGGCGCTGCGTGATGTCGTCGGCCCAGCGGCACACCTGGGCGCCGGTGGCGGGCTCCAGCGCCTGGTCGGCCGCGCGGGCCAGCAGGTCGGCCGCGTCGGCCAACTGCGTCTGACGGTGCCAGCGGAACCAGTCGTCCAGCGCCGCGCGCACCTGGGTGGACTGGGCGGTATCAAAGTCGAAGTAGCGGTCGGTCCACCAGTAGGCGAGCGTGGGCGCCTGGCTGTAACCCAGGCGCAGCGCGCTGCAGCCGCCCAGCAGCACCGCGGTCACGGTCAGCAGCAGTCCGATAATCAGCGACCGACATGAGGATGACGACATGGGTCTGGACCTGGTGATCATGGCTGCGGGCAAAGGCACCCGCATGAAATCGAACCGGCCGAAGGTGTTGCACCGCCTGGCCGACCGAAGCTTATTGCAGCACGTTCTGGACACCGGCGCTCGGCTGCGGCCCGACGCGCTGATCGTGGTCACCGGCCACGGCGCCGAGGAGGTCGAGGCCGGCGTGTGCGCGCCCGACGGCACCCCGCTGCGCTTCGTGCGCCAGATGCCGCAGCACGGCACCGGCCACGCGGTGCAGCAGGCGGCCCCGGTGCTGCAGGACGACGGCACCACGCTGGTTTTGAACGGCGACGTGCCGCTGATCGAGGAGGCCACCGCCCGCGCGCTGGTCGACGCCTGCGGCGGACGGGCCCTGGCGCTGCTCACGGTCACGCTGGACGACCCGAGCGGCTATGGCCGCATCCTGCGCAACACCGCCGGCGAGGTGGTCGGCATCGTCGAACAAAAGGACGCCAGCACCGAGCAGCGCGCCATCCGCGAGGTCTACACCGGCGTGATGGCCGCGCCCACCGCGGCGCTCAAGCGCTGGCTGGCCGACCTGCGCTGCGACAACGCCCAGGGCGAGTACTACCTGACCGACGTGGTGGCGATGGCGGTGGCCACGGGCGTGCCCGTGGTCAGCGCCGCGGCCCGCAGCGAGACCGAGGTGCTGGGCGTCAACAGCCCGGCGCAGCTGGCACAGCTGGAACGCCGGTACCAGCAGCGCCAGGCCGACGCGCTGATGGAGGCCGGCGTGCGCCTGGCCGACCCGTCGCGCCTGGACGTGCGCGGCACACTGGTGTGTGGCCGCGACGTCGAGATCGACGTGAACTGCGTGTTCGAAGGCCGGGTCGAGCTGGGCGACAACGTGCGCGTGGGCGCGCACTGCTGCCTGCGCAATGTGCGCATCGCCGCCGGCACGGTGGTGCACCCGTTCTGCCACATCGACGGCGACCGCGACGGCGTGAGCGTCGGCGCGAACGCGGTGATTGGCCCCTTTGCCCGCCTGCGCCCCGGCGCGGTGCTGGGCGACGAAGTGCACATCGGCAACTTCGTCGAGGTCAAAAACAGCACGCTGGCGCGCGGCGCCAAGGCCAACCACCTGGCCTACCTGGGCGATGCGACGGTCGGGGAGCGCGTCAACTACGGCGCCGGCAGCATCACGGCCAACTACGACGGCGCCAACAAGCACCGCACCACGATCGGCAACGACGTGCACGTGGGCAGCAACAGCGTGCTGATTGCGCCGGTGGTGCTGGGCGACGGCGCCACCATCGGCGGCGGGTCGGTGATTTCCAAAGACGCGCCCGCGGGCACCTTGACGGTGACCCGGGCCCGCCAGGTCAGCCTGGAGGGCTGGGTGCGGCCGACGAAGAAGGCGCGCTGAGCGCTTCCGGGGCGTCCATCGCCTCCATCGCCTCGGCGGCCAGGCACAGGTCGTCCCAGGCGCGGGCCTTGTCCTGCGGGTTGCGCAGCAGGTAGGCCGGGTGGTAGGTGACCACCAGGGGAACGCCCTGGTACTGGTGCACGCGGCCGCGCAGGCGGCCGATGGGCTCGGTGCTGCGCAACAGGCTTTGCACCGCGAACCGGCCCATGGCCAGGATCAGGCGCGGGCGCACCAGCGCGATCTGTCGCACCAGGAAAGGCTCGCAGCGCTGCAGTTCCTCGGGCGTGGGGTTGCGGTTGCCCGGCGGGCGGCACTTCAGCGTGTTGGCGATGTAGACCTGTTGCGCCGGCTCAGCGTCGCCGCGGGTCAGGCCCAGGGCGCGCAGCATGCTGTCGAGCAACTGGCCCGAGCGGCCGACGAACGGCTCACCCTGGCGGTCTTCCTGCTCGCCGGGCGCTTCGCCGACGACCATCCAGTGCGCCGACGGGTGACCGACACCGAACACGGTCTGCGTGCGGCCCTGGCACAAGCCGCAGGCGGTGCAGCCGGCGACGGCGGCGCGCAGCGCGGGCCAGTCCAGGGTGTCGAGCGGGCCGGCGGTCGGCTCGGCGATGGTCCCCGTGCGCGCCACCCGCGCCAGGCCGACATGTGCTTCGTCGCGCGGCGGCGGTTCCACCGTCGGCCGCTGGGCGGGGCCCTGCTCGGGGGGCGGTGGGACGGCCCCATGGCGCGGTGATGCCGCGCCATCAACGGGTGAGACCGCGGCGGGGAGCGGTGAGGCCAAGGCGGAGGCCGGTGACGCCGCGCCCTCGACCGGCGGGGCCCCGCTGCTCGGGGACGGCGACGGCGCCAGGCCGTCGGCCGAGGACGGTGCGGGGTCCGCGGGCCAGCCCGGCGCCAGCCACGCCGGCACGCCCAGCTCGCCCAACAGGCGGCGCTGTCGCTCAGTCCAGGGCACCGCGGGCTCCTTGAATGGCGCCCGAGGGCGCGTTGGCCACGACCGATGCGGGCGCCGCGCCGACGGCCATGGCCGTGGCCGCCACGGTGGCGGTGGCCATCGCGGCACGGGTCGCCGCCCGCTGCGCCTCGGACGCTTCGGCGACGGGCACCGCCAGACTCATCACCACCGCGTCCTCCCGGCGGCCTTTCGGCGCCGGGTAGTAGCCGCGGCGCAGCCCGATCTCTGCGAAACCATAGCGACGGTACAACGCGCGAGCGCGGTCGTTGCTGGTGCGCACCTCCAGCCACAGCATGGGTTCGCCGCGCGAGCGGCACAGGTCGACCAGCGCGTCCAGCATTTGCCGCGCCAGCCCGCGCCCTTGCAGGGCCGGCGCCACCGTGATGTTCAGCAGGTGCATCTCGTCCACGCCCGGCATCGCAACGAAGTAGCCCAGCATGCGACCTTCGCCATCGTCCAGCCAGTGGGCGAGGTACCCCGCCGCCAGCGAGTCGATGAAGTTGCCCCGCGTCCACGGAAAGGCATAGGCCTCGACCTCGATGGCCATCAAGGCGTCCAGGTCGCTGACCTGCAGCGACCGCAGCGTGGCCGGCCGGCTCATGGCGCGGGCGGCGGCGACACCGTCGCCCGCGCCAGCGCGCGTTCGCTGGTGGTCTGCGCGACCTTGTTGCGCAGGTAGACCGGCAGCGCATGGCTGGCGTCCAGCAGCGCGCCGTCGTCCCACCCGCGCTGGGCCAGCGTGGCCAGCGCCATCGCGCGCCCGACGCCGTCGGCCACGTCCAATCGGGGCGCGCCACCGGCGTGCAACCGATCGCCCATCGCGTCCAGCGCCGACCCGACCAGGCCCACGCCGGCCGGCCCCGCGGACCGCGCCCAGGCCAGGTCGGCCCAGCGCTCGTTGAGCCGGTCGATCGAGTGCAAGGCCGGCGCCACGCTGACCTGCCAATGCCCCGGGCGCGCGCCCTGCCAGCGGTAAGCCGCGGCGTAGATCTCGTTCATGCGCGCGTCCTGCACCACCCACAGCGTGTGCAGGCCGCGGGCCAGGGCCAGCAGGCGCACGGACTCCGCAACCAGCATCAGGCTGTCCACCGGCAGCACCGGCTTGTTCGCGCCGAACGCCAAGCCCTGCGCCACCGCGCAGCTGGTGCGCAGACCCGTGAACGCGCCCGGGCCGCAGCCGAAGGCGATGGCGTCCAGCGACGCGAGCGTGCACCCCGCTTGCGCCAGCAACTGCTTCACCCCCGGCAACAGCGTGGCGGAGGCCTGGGCGCCGCCCTCGGACTCCGCGCTCAGCACCTGGTCGGGCATGACCAGGGCGAGGCTCATGCGCTCGGTCGAGGTGTCGAGCGCCAGCACCCGACAGGGCAGGCTCGGCGGCTCGTGGGTGACGATGGACAGCATCGGCCGAGTTTAGGTCAGGCCCCGACGCCCGGTGCCGGGCGGGGTCGGGCTGCGCGCGTGCCTACGCCATGAAACCGAGGTCGCGCTGGAAGTTGCGCAGGTTCGGGAACACCGCGTCCAGGGCGCTGTCGCCCACGCCGAACCAGCGACCCAGCGTGGCGCCAATCTGATCCACCGCGACCCCGGGCAGGAAGCTGCCGGACCCGACCTCGTCGTCGTGGTTGACACCGATCTGGGGCACCCGGCCGTACACGTCGCGCCCGCGCACCGCACCGCCATGGACGAAGTGGTGCGCGCCCCAGCCGTGGTCGGTGCCGTCGCCGTTGCTGGTGAAGGTGCGGCCAAAGTCGGACGCCGTGAACAGCGTCACCTGGTTGCGCGCGCCCAGCGTGTCCAGCACCCCGTCGAAGTAAGCGATGGCGTGCGACACGCGGGCCAGCAGGTCGCTTTGCGTGCGGTTCTGGTTGTCGTGGGTGTCGAAGCCGCCCAAGCTGACGAAAAACACCTGGCGCTGCACCCCCAGCGTGGGCGCGGCCGCGACGATGCGCGCCACTGTGCGCAGTTGCAAGGCCAGCGCATTGGCACCGGCCTGCCGGGTGGCCGGGTTGGTGTAGTTGCCGGGGGCGGCCACCGCCGCGTCGGTGGGCGTGAAGGCCGCCTGGAACTGCGCCTGCGCCTCCACCGAGCGGCGCGTCACCCCGTTGTATTCCTTGGCCAGCAAGCCACTGCGCTCGCCGGTGATCAAGGTGCGCAGGTTGGCGCCCGCGGTGGTCGAGCCGAACAGCGTCGCGTTGACGCCCGGCAGGCCGCCGATGGCGGTGGCCCCGGTGCTGCCCACCTGGTACTGGAACACGGTGTTGCCGGCGGCAAAGACCGCGTTGCCGGCCGCGGAAATGCTGGTGAACACGGCCCGCGCGTTGCTGGACGCCACGAGGTCGCCCAGGCGCCCGCCCCAGCCAACGCGCGCGCCTTCCGGCGCCAGCGCCTGCCAGGTCGATTGCTGGTCGTTGTGCGAGAACAGCTTGGCCGGCTTGCGGGTGCTGCTGCTGCGGTAGGCGGCCTTGTTGGCGAGCGGCTCCACCAGCGGGCCGGCGTTGGCGATCACCGCCAGGCGGCCTTGTTCGAACAAGGCCTGCACCTCACCCATGGCCGGGTGCAAGGCCAGCGCGCGTCCGGCGTTCACCGGGAAGGCCAGGTGGCGGGGGGTGAGCGGCAGCACCCCGCCGAGGTAATCCAGCACGCCGGACGCGGCGCTCAAGTCGCGTGGCGTGCCCACCGGCCGCAGCGCGATCGGGTCGGGCGCCTGCGAGCGCAGCGCGGTGTAGGCCTGCCAGGACGCGGCGTCCGTGGGCAGGACCATGTTCGCCGAGTCGTTGCCGCCGAACAGGAACAGGCACACCAACGCCTTGTAGCCCGGCGCCGCCTGCGCGGACGCGGCACTCAGGCCCAGCAGGTTCAGCGCAAAGGGCGTCGCGCCGGCCCCCAGGCCCGCACCGATGGCGGCGGCCCGGCGCATGAACTCGCGGCGCGCGGCCTGACCCGGTTCGCCGAGCACCGCGGGCGCGTGGAGATCGGTGCGCCGACCGGCTGAAGTGAAATCGCTCATCGCTGCACCAGGAAGTCGGGAGAGGCCAGGCTCAGGAAGACCGCCAGGTAGACGCGGTCGCGTCGGGCGGTGTCGATCGCCGCCTGGTTGGTGACCGCTCCGGCGGCGTTGGTCGTGGGCGCTGGAATGGTGCGCGAGGTGACGGCCTCGATGACCTGCGCCCGCGCATCGGTGGCCAGCTGACCCGAGGTCAGCAGCAGGCTCACCCGGTCGACCAGCTCCGCGGGCTTGTCGGCCAGCGCCAGCTCGGCGGTGTAGTCCTGGCGCACGTAGCGGTTGGCGGCCGTGCTGATGGGCACCCAGCCGCGCAGGTAATTCAGGTAGCCCGCCACGGTCACCTCGTGGGTGAGCTGCAGCTCGGGCGCCACCAGGCCGGCGCTGGCCAGGCTGGTGCCCGGCGGGGCGTAACCTGGGCGGTAGAAGTTGAAGACCGACGGCGCGCGCATCGGCGACTGGCCAAGCCGCGTGGCGGTGTCGTCGGTGTTGCCGATGCCGCGGAAGCGGCCGCCGGTGTCGGCCGCGCTCGCCTTGAAGGCCCGCATCCAGTGGGCCAGGCGCTGCACCGGGTCGCGCACGCGGCCGAAGGCGGAGTCGGCGGGGTCCAGCAGCCGGGCGCTCGGGTCCAGCAGCACGGCGCGCCACACCGCCTTCATGTCGCCACGCGGGCTGCCGTTGCCGCCATTGAAGGCCGCCGTGCAACGCGCGATGGCCGCCGGTGTGGGGTTGCTGGTGACCAGCCGCTGGTGCAACTGGCGGCACAGGAAGGGGCCGGCGTTCGGGTGGTTGAACAAGGTGTCGAGCGCGGTCTTCAAGTCGCCCTCGGTGTCTGGCTTGCCCGTCTGGTCCGGGATCACGGTGCCCAGAAAGCGCTTCTCGCTCGTCGAGTGAAAGGCGTTGTAGGCCTGCATCGGTTGCCAGTCGCGGTCGGCGTTGGCGTTGCCGCCGTTGAAGCGGGTGGCCGTGCGATCGGCCTCGGCGGGTCCGGCGTACCAGCTCCAGCCGGTGAAGACCTTGGCCAGGCCCTTCACGTCGGCGTCGGTGTAGGTTTCCACCGGCACGCCATTGGCCAGGCGCGCGCTGCCGTCGGGGTTCAGCTCGTACAGGCCGATGCTGAACAGTTGCATCACCTCGCGGGCAAAGTTTTCGTCGGGCACGCGGCCGGTGGCGGCGTTTTCCTTCTGGTTGCCGCGGTGCGACAGGTACAGCCCCATCATCGGGTGGCGGGCCACGCCGTCCAGCAGGTCACGGAAGTTGCCAAAGGCGTTGGCGGCGAGCATGTCCACGTAGCTGGCCACGCCGCGCACCTGGGGCGCCACGTTGCCGTCGACGAAAGACACCACGAAGATCTGCGACAGCGCGAAGGTGGCGCGCTGCCGCAGCGGGTCGGGCGCGGTGACGGCCTGCTGCCACCAGGATTCAAAAAAGTCGTCCTGGCTGACGGCGCCTTCATTGGCGGCGGCGCGCTCCGCCGATCGGCGGTCGATGGCCGCGCGGTGCGAGGTGATGGGCTGGCTGAACTGGGCGTCGACCCAACCGGCGTAGCCCAGGCGCTTGACCTCGGCGAGGTCGGTGTCGGTGGCGCCAAAGCTGGCCTGGCCGAGCAGGCGGGCGGCGCCAGCGTCGGTCAGCGGATCGGCCACCGCCGCCGGTGGCGTGGTGGGCGCGGGCGCGGCCGAGTCGCCACCGCCGCCGCCACCGCCGCCGCCGCACCCGGTCAGCGCGGCCAGCCCGGCGCAGGCCAGGGCCGCCAGCAGCGCCACACGCCCTGCGGCCGCCCGCCGGCCCGCAGGCATGTGTGGCGCCGCTGACGGCACGCGGTTCGCGTTGATGCCTCGCGCTTCTCCCATTGGACCCCCCATCGGACCCCCCATTTTTTGTTTGTTCCGCAGCGTAGCGGTGTCATCGGCGAATGCGGCGGCAGACTGAGGCCCTTGTTGTGAGCAATTGCATCCACCGCGACACGAAGGCGCGACGGCACCGTGCGAAAGCACCGTGCGATCATCGTTGGATGACGCTGGAGATCACGCACCGACGCCCCCCCGACGCTCTGACCCACCGCAAAAGCCCACGGTCAACGCCCGGCCGCCTCGGGACGCGGTGGCGCTGGATGGGCCTGGCCGCGCTGCTGTGTGCGGGCACGGCCCTGGCGCAAGGACGCGGCGCCTCGGCGACCCTGCCGGCCGAGATCAACGCGGAACTGCAGCGCGCCCAGTTGCCCGCGCAGGCCCTGGTGGCCATCGTGCAAGACGTGGACGGCGCCAGCCCACGCCTCGCCTGGCGCCCGCGCGAGCCGGTGAACCCCGCGTCGCTGATGAAGCTGCTGACCACGCAGGCCGCACTGGACCTGCTGGGGCCCAGCTGGCGCTGGAAGACACCCGTTTGGCTGGACGGCCGCCTGAGCGCGGCCGGTGATGGCGCCCGGCCCGGTGCGTTTCGCGGCCAGGTCGTCATCAAGGGCAGCGGCGACCCGAGCCTCGTCATCGAGCGGCTGTGGCTGCTGGGGCGGCGCTTGCAACAGCTGGGCGTGCGCGACATCGACGGCGACATCGTGCTCGACCGCAGTGCCTTCGAGCTGCCGGCCCAGGACCCGGCGGACTTCGACGGGGAAGCCTTGCGGCCGTACAACGTCCGCCCCGACGCCCTGCTGTTCAACCTCAAGGCCGTGCAGCTGAGCGTGCGGCCCGACGCCGGGGCCGGGGTGGCGCGCATCGCCATCGAACCCCCGCTGGCCGGGCTGGCCGTCGACGCCACGGTGCCGCTGAACGCCGAGCCCTGCGGCGACTGGCGCACTGGCCTGAAGGCAGACCTCGCCCACCCAAGCCGTTGGCGCTTTGCAGGCAGCTACCCCGCGGCCTGCGGCGAGCGGAGCTGGCCGGTGGCCCCGCCCGAGGCAGAACGCACGAACGCACGGCTGCTGGACGCGTTGTGGCGCTCGATGGGCGGCGGGCTCAGCGGGCAGGTGCGCGATGGGCTGGCGCCGACCTCGGCGCCCCCCAGCTTCGAGCTCGAATCGCCGCCGCTCGCCGACGTGGTGCGCGACATCAACAAGTTCAGCAACAACGTGATGGCGCAGCAGCTGTTCCTGAGCCTGCCCTTGGCCCTCGAGGGTCGCGGCAACCCCAGCGCCGCCCGCGCGCTGTTGACGCGCTGGGCCACCGAGCGGCTGGGCGCCGAGGCGGACGGGCTGGTGGTGGACAACGGGTCCGGGCTCTCGCGAGACAACCGCGTGAGCGCCGCGCTGTTGGCGCAGCTGTTGCAGCGCGCCTGGGCGGGACCAACGATGTCCGACCTGCTGAGTTCGCTGCCGGCCAGCGGCCTGGACGGCACGCTCAGGCGCTCGCGACTGGCGCCAGGCCGGGCGCACCTCAAGACCGGCTCATTGCGCGACGTGGCCGGCATCGCCGGCTATGTGCTGGCCGACAACGGCCGGCGCCGCATCGTGGTGGCCGTCTTGAACCACCCGAACGCCCAGGGGGGGCGGGCCGTGCTCGACGCCGTGACCCAGTGGGCCATGACGGCGCCTTGACAGCGCCATGACGCCGACGGCGTCGGCGCCCGATCAAAGGGCGGTCAGAAGGGGTTGTTGCGCGCGACCGATTCGGCGAGCACGCCAATCTGGGCGTGCGCCCCCGCGCTCATGTTGATCGAGTCGGCCCACAGCCAGCTGGTGCCGTTGGCGGCGGCGCCGGTCGAGTCGGTGCCCAGCGTGAGCGTCGTGCAGGTGGGCGCGACCGCGGTGGACAGGCAAGCCGCCTGAGTCACGTTGACGAAGCCGAAGCTGCTGGGGAACTTGACCACGGTTTGCAGCCGCTCGTCCGACTGGACCAGGCCGATTTTGCGGCCGTCGTTCAGGATGCCCACGCGCAGCCTGGCGTTGAAACGGTCGACCAGCGAGGTCAGGAACGCGGCGCGGTCGATGTCCTTCTTGGTCGCCTGCTCGGCCAGCGCAAACGGCGTCTGACCCAGGTCGATCACCTTGGCCAGCACCACCTTGCCGCCGGCGTTGGCGATGCGGTTGACCTGGTTGGCCAGGGCGGTGCCCGCGGCTTCGACCGCGGCCGTGACGTCGGCGGCCGAAGCGGTCGGGTAGCGGCGGTACTGCTCAAGCACGTCATTGGCCCCGACCATCACCGTGACCATGTCGCTGGCGCTGATCCCGCCCGAGGCGAGCTGCTGGTCGATTTGCGCCGTCACGTCGGCCACCTTGGCGCCCGGCTTGGCGAGGATGCGGCTCGTCGGCGAGGCCACCGCATTCGGGTTGCACTGTGGGAACGCCAGGCCGTAGCTGTTGGACACGTACTGGACCCAGATCGGATTGACCGTGCAGTCCAGCTTGCTGTTGTCGGTGGTCAGGCCGTTGACGGTGTACTTGGTGCCGTCGGCGTTGATGACGCTGGCCTCGTCGCCGAAGACCAGCACACGCTGCGGCACGTAGGCGACCAGCTGCTGACCACCGCCGCAACCGGCAAGCAGGGCCGTCGCACCCGCCACCATGGCCGTGGCCAACACTGTGCGCCGCAACGCCCCACGAGCCATCAGACCGGACATCGACATAGACACTCCAAAAAGAATCAGCAAGCGGTGAATGAGGCGGCGGCCATCAAAGAGTTCAATGGACGGCTCGAGCCCGCCATTATCGGGTGGCGGCGCGTTGAAGGCGGTCGCGCACCCCTTCCCATGCCGGGTCGTCGGGGGGCACTTCGACCCAGATCAGCCGAACGCCGGCGGCGTCGAAGTCGCGCAGCACGGCGAACAGTTCGCGAGCCACTTCGTCGGGGTGGGACGGCATGCGACGCCGCCGCAGGCCCTGCCGTGACGGCCCACCGGCCGCGGCGCCGCGCGAATATACCGCCACGTCGGGCACGTCGTCGCCCAGCACCTGCAGTGCGGCCGCCAGCGTGATGCTGTCCATCAGCCGCAGCGTGGCGCGTGGTGCGTAGTGCGATGCCAGGCTGCCCGAGCTGCGTGGCGCGTCGGCCCCGCGCTCGCGCAGGGGCTGCGACGCGGCGTGCTCGATCTGCTCGCGCGTGAGCACGCCGGGGCGCAGCAGCACCGGGTGGTCGCCGCGGCAGTCCACGATGCTGGATTCGATGCCGACCTCACAGGCGCCGCCGTCCAACACCAGCAGCTGATCGCCGAAGTCGGCCACCACGTGGGCCGCGGTGGTCGGGCTGATGCGGCCGAACAGGTTGGCGCTGGGTGCAGCGACCCCGGGCACGCCGTGCCGCGCCGCCGCCTGCAGCAGCGCGCGCGCCACCGGGTGCGCCGGGCAACGCAGGCCGATGCTGTCCTGGGCGCCCGCTGCGGCGGTGGCCACCCCTGCGCGGCGGTTCAGGATCAGCGTGACCGGGCCGGGCCAGAACGCCCGCGCCAGGCGACGGGCCAGCGGGGTGAACGCCGGCGTGAAGGCCAGCGCTTCGGCCTCGCCCAGCACGTGCACGATCAAGGGGTGATCGGGCGGTCGTCCCTTGGCGGCGAAGATGGCGGTCACCGCCTGGTCGTCGTCGGCGCGCGCGCCCAGGCCGTAGACGGTTTCGGTCGGCAGGGCCACAAGGCGGCCTGCGGCCAAGGCCTGCGCCGCCCGCTCGACCGCGGCCGGGTCGTGGCCGTCAAGCACCGGTTGGGCCATGCGCCAAGGGCGTCAGAACGACGGCAGGCCGAGCAACGCGGCCGCCTGCAAGGCCACCGCCCGCGCGGACGCCGCGTCGGCCGCCGTGATGGTGAGGTGGCCCATCTTGCGACCCGGGCGGGGCGTGGCCTTGCCATACAGATGCAGGTGCACCCCGGGGAGCGCCAACACCTCGGCCCAGCGCGGGGTGTGCTCGCGCCCGTCGGCGGCAAACCACAGGTCGCCGAGCAAGTTGAGCATCACAGCGGGGGAATGCAGTCGCGGGGCGACCAGCGGCGCCCCCACCAGGCAGCGCACCTGCAACTCGAACTGCGAGACATCGCAGGCGTCGATGCTGTAGTGGCCGGAGTTGTGCGGGCGCGGCGCCATTTCATTGGCCACCAGCACGCTGCCGCCCTGGCCATCGTCGACGATGAAGAATTCGACGCAGAGCACCCCCACGTAGCGCAGCGAGTCGGCCAGGGCGCGGGCGGCGTCGACCGCCTGGCGCGCCAGCGCCGGCGACACCGCGGGCGCCGGCACCTGGGTCACCGCCAGGATGCCGTCGCGGTGCAGGTTCTGCTGCACCGGCAGCTCGACCATGTCGCCCTGCGCGCTGCGCGCCACGATGACGCTGAGTTCAACCTGCAGCGCGAGTCGCTTTTCGAGCACGCAGTCGGCCTGCCCCAGCTGCTGCCACGCCGCGGCCAGCTCGGCACGGTTGCCGACGCGGGCCTGGCCCTTGCCGTCGTAGCCCAGCCGGGCGGTTTTCAGGATGCCCGGCAGCAAGCTGTCGCTGACGTCGGCGAGTTGCGCCGCCGAGCCGATCAGCGCGTGCGGCGCGCAGGGCACCCCGGCGCGCTTGAAGTGCGCCTTCTCGGCGGCGCGGTCCTGGCACACGGCCACGGCCTCGGACGACGGCGCCACGCGGCGGTGCGCGCCCAGCGTCACCAGCGCCTCGGCGGGCACGTTTTCGAACTCGGTGGTAATGGCTGCGCAGCGCTGCATCAACTGCGCCAGAGCCTGCTCGTCGAGGTACGGGGCCTCGATGCGGTAGTGAGCCACCATGCCCGCCGGGCTGGCCGGGTCGGCGTCGAGCACGGCGGTGAAGTAACCCATCTGCTGAGCGGCCTGCACAAACATGCGGCCGAGCTGGCCGCCGCCCATCACCCCCAGCGTGGCGCCGGGCGGAATCAATCCGGCGCCGGCCGGTGTGGAACCCGAGGGGGCGTGAGCGCTCATGGCAAGGGAGGGTCAGGTCAGGTCAGTTGCGCGCTCATGGCGCGGGCGGCATCGCGTTGGGCCGAGCGGAAAGCGTCGAGGCGCGCACGCAAGGCGGGGTCGGACGTGGCCATCATCGCCACCGCGAACAGGGCCGCATTGGCGGCGCCCGCGGTGCCGATGGCGAAGGTGGCGACCGGTATGCCCTTGGGCATCTGAACGATGGAGTGCAGCGAGTCCACGCCCTGCAGGTGCCGGCTGGCCACCGGGACACCGAGCACCGGCACCGTGGTCTTGGCCGCCAGCATGCCCGGCAGGTGGGCCGCGCCCCCCGCGCCCGCGATGATCGCGCGCAGGCCGCGGTCGGCAGCCTCCTGGGCGTAGGCAAACATGTCGTCGGGCATGCGGTGGGCCGAGACCACCCGCGCTTCGTAGGCGATGCCGAACTCGGTCAGAATCTCGGCGGCGCAGCGCATGGTCTCCCAGTCGCTGCTGGACCCCATGACAACGCCCACCATCACAGTCGGGCCGGTCACGGGCAAGGTCTCGTCGGTCGCGTCATCCTTGAATTGTAGGTGGCGCGACTCCACGTCCTTGCCAGGTGCCGGCGTGCCGGTGCCCGACCGGCCGATCGGTCGACGTGCCCCGCCCCTGACCCCGCCCAGCCCCACCGAGCCCTGCCACCATGATCGACATTTCCCTGCAGAACTTCGAAACCGACCTGATCAACGGCTCGGTCCAGCAGCCGGTCCTGCTCGACATCTGGGCGCCATGGTGCGGCCCGTGCAAGTCGCTGGGACCGGTGCTGGAGAAGCTCGAAGTGGCCTACGCGGGCCGCTTCAAACTGGCCAAGTTGAATTCGGACGAACAACCTGAAATTGCCGGCCAGCTGTCGCAGATGTTCGGCGTGCGCAGCATTCCGTTTTGCGTCATGTTCAAGGACGGCCAGCCCGTCGACGGCTTCGTCGGGGCCTTGCCGGAAGCCAAGATCCGCGAGTTCCTCGACAAGCACGTGCCCACCGCCGAAGCCCTCGCATCAGACGAGGACCTCGAGGCCGCCGAGGAACTGCTGGCGGAGGGCGACACCGACAGCGCCATCGAAAAGCTGCAGGAAGCCCTCGCCATCAATCCGGCCAATGACACCGCGCGCTACGACTACCTGCGCGCCTTGCTGCAGGTGGGCCGGCTCGACGAAGCGCGCCGCGCGCTGGAGCCGACCCTGGGGCGTGTGATCCCGGACCTGCGCTTCAACGCCTGCCAGCTGTGGCTGCAGGCCTGCGACCGCGCGGCCCAAGGCCGCGGCGCCGACGAACTGCGGGCCGCCATCACGGCGAACAAGCGCGACTTCGAGGCCCGCCATGAACTGGCACAGCACCACTTCGCCGCCCAGCGCTTCACCGACGCCATGGACGAATTGCTCGAAATCATCATGCGCGACAAGGCCTGGAGCGACGAACTGGCCCGCCGCACCTATGTGGCGATCCTGGAGGTGATGGCCAAGCCCGCCGCCCCGCCGGCCAAACCAGAGGCAGGCGCCGCCAAGGGCACGCTGGAGTTGGCCGGCAAGGTCACCACCGCCCCCAGCGACCCTGTGATCGACAGCTACCGCCGCAAACTGAGCATGGCCTTGTTCTGATCAACGCGGAAGCGGCAGGTCGGCGAACAAGGCCAGCAGCCGGGATTGGTCGCGCCGGTGGCGCGCCCACAGGTCGCGCGAGCGGCCTTCGTGGTCGAGCGCCAAGTCGGTCTGGCCCGCGGCCCTGAACACCTGGGCGATGCGCGCATGGGCCACGGCCAGGTCATCAGCGTGCATGGCCGGGTCGATGGTGGCCGCTGCCGCCGCCGCGTCGCGCAAGGCGCCTTCGCGGTCGGCGCAGCGCCAGCGGCACCAGGCCATGTCGGCCAGGAAGGTCGCGGACAGGCGTCCAAGGCCTTGGCGCCGGGCATCTTGCCAATGGCGTTCGTACAACACCAGCGCTTGCGCGGCCTCGCCCAAGGCGGACAAGGCACCGGCGCGCTGCATCGGCACCATCGCGTCCAAGGCGGTCCCGCCGAGCCAGCCGGCCAGGTTGTCAGCCGCCTCCGCGCCGGCCAAGGCCTGCCGCACGAACACCGGTGCGTCGCCGCCGAACACCGACGCCTGAACCGCGTGGTGGCTGCGCAACCAGGCGATGTTGTGGGTGATGGCCTGGAGCGTGGCCTCGTCCCCATCGCTGCTGGCTTCGCTGCGGGCCCGGGCGTACCAGGCCTGGGCGAGGTCAGCGCGTTCGGCGAAATGCAGCGCCACGGCCACGACGAGGCAGGCGCGTGACACGGCCGATCGGTCTGCGCCCTGCGTCCCTTCGCTGAGCATCAGGGCCTCTCTCACATGCGCAGCAGCCGCGTCGTGGTCGAGTTGGGCGTAGTCCATGTGTGCGAGCCAGGCGGAACTCAGCGCGCGGATGCGGGGCAGCTGGGCGGCCGTGCTCAAGGCGTGGGCGCGCTGCATGCGATCACGCGCTGCGCTGCTGAGGCTGGCGTAGTAGCGCACACAGCCGTCGGCAAAGCACAGCCAGGCGGTGACGGCCACCTGCGGCTGGCGGTCGAACTGGGCCTGCACCGCGTCGATCTCGGCGCGCGCCAAATCCAACTGCCCCAGCCGGGCGTGCATCGACGCCCGCTCGGCCCGCAGGCAAGCCTGCTCCACCGGGTGGGTGGCTTGTCGAATCTGGCTGTCCAACCGAGCCAGCAGCCGTGGCTCGGCCTGCCCCGGCCGACTCACTGGCCACCCCCGTTGCCGCCCGCGGGCACGCCAAGGTGGCGGCTCACGTCGTCAGCCGTTGAAGTGCTTCACGGTATTTGTCCGCCGTGGCCTGAACCACGCTGGCAGGCAAGGCGGGGGCCGGGGCCTGCTTGTTCCACGGGGCGCCATCGACCTGCGCCTGTTCCAGCCAGTCGCGCACGAACTGCTTGTCGTAGCTGGGCGGATTTCGGCCGTCCTGCAGCGCCTGGGCGTGGCCTTCGACGGGCCAGAAGCGGGACGAATCCGGCGTCAACACCTCGTCCATCAAGGTCAGGCGACCTGCGTCGTCCAGACCAAACTCGAACTTCGTGTCGGCGATGATGATGCCTTTGGCCAACGCGATGGCCGCGGCGCGCTGGTACAGGGCCAGGGCCGCGCTGCGCACTTGTCCTGCCAGCTCGGCCCCGACGATGCCGACCATGCGCTCGAAGCTGATGTTTTCGTCGTGGTCGCCCATCTCGGCCTTGGTGGCGGGCGTGAAGATCGGCTCGGGCAAGGGCGATGCGTTGCGCAGCCCCGGCGGCAAGGCAACACCGCAGACCTGCTGGCTGGCCTGGTACTCGGACCAGCCGCTGCCGGCGAGGTAGCCCCGCACCACCGCCTCGACCGGCAAGGGCTTCAGGCGCTTGACCAGCATGGACCGGCCGCGCACCTGCGCTCGTTCGTCGGCCGGCACGACCGACTCGGGATCGTCGCCGGTGAGGTGGTTCGGGACGATGTCATTCAACCGGTCGAACCACCACAACGCCATCGTGGTCAGCAAAGCGCCCTTGCCGGGGATGGGCTCGCCCATCACCACGTCGAAGGCCGACAGGCGGTCTGACGCGATCATCAGGATGCGGTCGTGTCCCACCGCGTAGTTGTCGCGCACCTTGCCGCGGGCCAGCAACGGCAAAGACGTCAGGGTGGAGTTGAGCAGGGCAGAGGTCATGGCCGGTCGGTCAAAAGAGAGGGCGTAATTTTAGGGACGCACCACCGACCGGCATCCTGCAAAGGTTGACGGCAGCGAGCCACTCGCTCGCATTTCCATCACCTTCCTGCCGCTTTGATCAGGCTGCGACGCGTTGGGCCAGTTCCCCGTTCGCGTACCGCCCAGCGACCACCGACAAGGCCTCGGCCTTGACCTTGCCCGCCTGACCTTCGCAACCGAACTCGAGGTAGCGCTGCTTGCAGATGGCCTTGGCCGCCTCGCGCGCCGGCTTGAGCCATTCGCGGGCGTCGAACTTCTCCGGGTTCTGGAACAGGAACTGCCGAACGGCGGCCGTCATCGCCAGCCGGATGTCGGTGTCGATGTTGATCTTGCGCACGCCGTACTTGATGGCTTCCTGGATCTCGCTGACCGGCACGCCATAGGTTTCCTTGATCGAACCGCCGAACTCGCGGATGGTCGCCAGCAGGTCCTGCGGCACGCTGGAGCTGCCGTGCATCACCAGGTGGGTGTTGGGGATGCGGGCGTTGATTGCCTTGATGCGGCTGATGGCCAGGATGTCGCCGGTGGGCTTGCGGGTGAACTTGTAGGCGCCGTGGCTCGTGCCGATGGCGATGGCCAGCGCGTCGAGCTGGGTGCGCTTGACGAAGTCGGCAGCCTGCTCGGGGTCGGTCAGCAGCTGCTCGCGGGTCATCGTGGCGTCGGTGCCGTGGCCGTCTTCCTTGTCGCCCTTCATGGTCTCCAGCGAACCCAGGCAGCCCAACTCGCCTTCCACGGTGACGCCCAGGGCGTGGGCCATGTCCACCACCTTGCGGGTGACGTCAACGTTGTACTCGTAGCTGGCGATGGTCTTGCCGTCGGCTTCCAGGCTGCCGTCCATCATCACCGAGCTGAAACCCAGGTCGATGGCACCTTGGCAAACGTCCGGGCTTTGGCCGTGGTCCTGGTGCATCACCAGCGGGATGTGGGGGTAGGCCTCCACCGCGGCCTGGATCAGGTGCTTGATGAAGGCCTCGCCCGCGTACTTGCGCGCACCGGCGCTGGCCTGCAGGATGACCGGCGAGCCCACCTCGTGAGCGGCCGCCATCACGGCTTGCACTTGCTCGAGGTTGTTGACGTTGAAGGCGGGCAGGCCGTAGCCGTTTTCCGCAGCGTGGTCCAGCAGCTGGCGCATCGAGACGAGGGGCATGATCAAGTTCCGAGAGTGACAAAACCGGGGCCGTGGACACCCAGCCCCGCACCCGACAAACGCCGGTGCGCAGGCCGTACCCGCGACGTAACTGCCTGAATTGTAAGGATCTGCCCCACGCGCACGGTGGTCACGGCGGGCGCGCCAGCCGTCAACCCACGCGTTCGGCCTGGTAGCCCTGGGCGCGCAGGGCCGTCAGCACGGCCTCGACATGCGCCAACCCCCGGGTCTGCACCACCACCTCGATCTGCGCCCGCTCGACCGACAGCGAGCTGAACGCCCGTTGGTGCTGCACTTCGTCGATGTTGGCGCCGTGCTGACCCAGGAGGTTGGCCACGTCGGCCAGGGCGCCCGGCACGTCGCGCACGTCGATGCGCAGGCGCGCCAGGCGGCCGGCCTTGACCATGCCGCGCTGGATGATCTCGGCCAGCACCAGGGGCTCGATGTTGCCGCCGCACAGCACCAGACCCACGTGGCGGCCCGCGAATCGCTCGCGGTGCTTCAGCAAGGCGGCAAGGCCCACGGCGCCCGCCCCTTCGACCACGTTCTTTTCGATCTCCAGCAGCATCACCATGGCCTGCTCGATGTCTTCCTCGCTGACCAGCAGGACGTCGGACACGCGCTGCGAGATCAACGGCAGCAGTTGGGCACCGGGCAGCTTGACGCCAATGCCGTCGGCGATGGTCGCCTGGGCGCTGGGCCGGTCACCGCCGTGCACGTGGTTCCAGACCGCGGGAAAGCGGTCGGTTTGAACGCCGATCACCTCGATGCCCGGCCGCAGGCCACGCGCCGCCGTGGCGATGCCGGTGATCAGCCCGCCGCCGCCCACGGCGATCACCAGGGTGTTGATGGCCGGCTGTTGGGCGAGCATTTCCAGACCAACCGTGCCCTGCCCCGCGGCCACAGCGAGGTCGTCGTACGGGTGCACCAGGGTCAGCCCGCGCGACTCGGCCAGGGCCAGCCCGTGGGTGCGCGCGTCGTCGAAGCTGTCACCGTGCAGCACCACTTCGGCGCCAAAGCCGCGCGTGCGCTCGACCTTGACCGATGGCGCGAACCGCGGCATCACGATGGTGGCCGGGATGCCCAGCCGCTGTGCGTGGTAAGCCACCCCCTGGGCATGGTTGCCCGCCGACACTGCCAGCACGCCGCGCGCGCGCTCGCGGTCGCCCAGTTGGGCGATCTTGTTCAGCGCGCCGCGCTCCTTGAACGAGGCAGTGAACTGGTGGTTTTCGAACTTCAGGTAGACCTCGCAGCCGGCGATGGCCGACAGCGTTCTCGAGTGAAGGCAAGGCGTGTCCAGCACCTGGCCGCGCAGACGCTGAGCGGCGGCTTGCACGTCGGCCAGTTCGAGGCTCATGCGACGCGGCACACCTTGAGCATGTTGGTTCCACCGGGGTAGCCCATGGGCTCGCCGCAGGTGATGGCGTAGGTGTCCCCCGGGCGCAGCACGCCTTTTTCGACCAGCAGCGTCTCGGCCTTGGCCAGCGCCTCGTCGCGGTCTGAAAACGCGGGCATCAACAGCGGCCGCACGTTGCGGTACAGGCACATCTTGCGCTGGCTCAGCAGCTGCGAGGTCAGGCCGTAAATCGGCACCTTGACGTTGTGGCGGCTCATCCACAGCGCGGTCGACCCCGACTCGGTCAGCGCCAGGATGGCCTTGCAGCCGAGGTGATGGGCGGTGAACAGCGCGCCCATCGCGATGGACTGGTCGATGCGGCCAAAGCGCTTGTTGGCGAAGTCGGTGTCGATGCTGGTGTCCTCGGCGCGCTCGGCTTCTTGCGCAATGGCGGCCATTTGCTCGATGGTCTCCACCGGGTACTTGCCCGCGGCGGTTTCGGCGCTCAGCATCACGGCGTCGGTGCCGTCGAGCACCGCGTTGGCCACGTCGCTGACCTCGGCGCGGGTGGGCACCGGGTTGACGATCATGCTTTCCATCATTTGGGTGGCGGTGATCACCACGCGGTCCAGTTCGCGGGCCATCTTGATCATGCGCTTTTGCAACGCGGGCACCGCGGCATTGCCCACCTCGACGGCCAGGTCGCCGCGCGCGACCATGATGCCGTCGCTGGCGCGCAGGATCGCCTCGAGCACCGGGATGGCTTCGCTGCGCTCGATCTTGGCGATCATGGCTGGACGGTGACGGGTGGCCTCGCCGGCCACGTTGGCCAGCTGGCGTGCCATTTCCATGTCGGTGGCGCTTTTCGGGAAACTGACCGCCAGGTACTCGCACTGGAAGCTCATCGCGGTCTTGATGTCTTCCATGTCCTTGGCGGTCAATGCCGGCGCGGTGAGGCCGCCGCCGGCTTTGTTGATGCCTTTGTTGTTCGACAACTCACCGCCGACGACGACGGTGGTGTGCACTTCCTCGCCGCGCACGGCGTCGACCGTCAGCTTCAGCAGGCCATCATTGAGCAGCAGGGTGTCGCCGGGCTTGACGTCGCGCGGCAGGGCCTTGTAGTCCAGGCCGACGCGCTCGTTCGTGCCGAGCGCCGTGGTCGCGCCGTCCAGGATGAAAGCCTGGCCCGCCGTCAACTCGGTCTTGCCGCCTTCAAACTTGCCGACCCGGATCTTCGGGCCTTGCAGGTCGGCCATGATCGCCACCTCCTTGCCGGCGGCGCGGGCCACCGAGCGCACGAGGCTGGCGCGGTCAATGTGGTCCTGCGCGGTGCCGTGCGAGAAGTTGAGCCGCACCACGTCGACCCCCGCGCGAATCATCCGTTCCAGCACCTCCGGCGAACTGGAGGCAGGGCCGAGGGTGGCAACGATCTTGGTGGCGCGCGACATGGGGTCTCCGGTGGGGCCGGTGGCGGTCGGCGCCATGCCGGCTGGTTTTGCCGACGATTATGGGCGGCCGCCGCACGGCTGCGGCGGTTACGAACGCGTTACTTTGCGCCTCGCTTTTGCGCCAATCGGCGGCCCGCCGCCACCCGGTCGACGTCAGCCGGCAGCGCGCTGTTGCAACACCTCGAACGCCGGCAAGGTCTTGCCTTCCAGCACTTCGAGGAATGCGCCACCGCCCGTGCTGATGTAGCCAACGTCCTTCTCGATGCCGTATTGGGCGATCGCGGCCAGGGTGTCGCCACCGCCGGCGATGCTGAACGCGCTGCTGCGCGCGATCGCCCGGGCGATGGTCTCGGTGCCGTGCGAAAAGGCTTCAAACTCGAACACGCCGACCGGGCCGTTCCAAACGATGGTGCCGGCCGCCTCCAGCTGCGCCGCCAACAGCGTGGCAGTCTGCGGGCCGATGTCGAGAATCAGGTCGTCGTCGGCGACGTCGGTGGCCGCTTTCACCGTGGCCGGCGCGTCGGCGCTGAAGGCCTTGGCGGTGACCACGTCGGTGGGGATGGGCACCGCGGCGCCGCGGGCCTTCATCGCCTCGATGACGGCGCGGGCTTCGCCCACCAGGTCGGCCTCGGCCAGGCTCTTGCCGATCTTCAGGCCCGCCGCCAGCATGAAGGTGTTGGCGATGCCGCCACCCACGATCAGGCCGTCCACCTTGTCGGCGAGCGACTTCAGGATGGTCAGTTTGGTGCTGACCTTGCTGCCCGCCACGATCGCCAGCAAGGGCCGGCGCGGCGTGGCCAGCGCTTTCGTGATGGCGTCGATTTCCGCCGAGAGCAGCGGCCCGGCGCAGGCGATGCGCGCGTACTGGGCGATGCCGTAGGTGGAGGCCTCGGCGCGGTGGGCGGTGCCGAAGGCGTCGTGGACAAAGATGTCGCACAACGCAGCCATTTTGCGGGCCAGGGCCTCGTCGTTCTTTTTCTCGCCCGGGTTCAGGCGGCAGTTCTCCAGCATGACCACCTGGCCCGGCGCCACCGCCACACCCTCTACCCAGTTCGACAACAGCGGCACCTGGCGGCCCAGCAACTCAGCCAATCGGGCCGCCACGGGCGCGAGGCTGTCCTCGGGCTTGAACGCGCCCTCGGTGGGCCGACCCAGGTGAGAAGTCACCATCACCGCGGCCCCGGCGTCGAGCGCCATCTGGATGCACGGCACGCTGGCGCGGATGCGGGTGTCTTCGGTGATGGCGCCGTGGTCGTCCTGGGGCACGTTCAGGTCGGCGCGAATGAACACGCGCTGGCCGGCGACACGGCCCTGGGTGACGAGGTCTTGGAAGCGAAGGATGTTCATGCGAGGGGTCGAGGTGGAAGAATCGATCGACGGCCCCGGCTCACCACCCGAGGCCCAGCTTGAGGGGCACCAGCACCGCCATGCCCGTGAGGATGGTGCCCAGGATGCCGCGACGCCAGAAAAAGTAAGCCACCGCCGCCGCGGCAGCGAACAGCCGTGCGTCTTGCCAGGTGTCAATGAAGCGGCCTTGCGACATCACCACCTCCGGCACCACCACCGCGGCCAGCGCGGCCAGCGGCGCATAGCGCAGCCCGCGCTTGACCCAGTCGGGCAGCACCAGTTCGCGCTCCGACACCAGGAAGAAGGCCCGCGTGCCCACGGTGATCACCGCCAGGCCCAGGATGGTGATGACCGACTCGAGCGTGCTCATGGGTTGACCTCGCGCTTGGGGCTGCGCGGCACGGGAGGGCGCATTTTGTCGGCCGCGCGCAGCAGCGCGTCGCGCACCCGGCGTCCGGCATCGCCGCCGCCGTCGATCATCAGACCGACGCACACGGCCGCGGCGATCGCCACCAGGATGTTCAGCTTGAATGGCAGGGCGAAGGCCGCGACGGCCGCCGCGCCAGCCACTGCCGCGGCAATCCCCGTGACCCGGTCCGACAACAGCGAGCACGCGAGGCCGAGCAGCGCCAGCACGCCCGCAAAGCCCAGGCCCCACTGCGTGGGAATCACGTCGGCCAGCGCGATGCCGATGACCGAGGCGGTCTGCCAGGACAGCCAGTTGATGGCGCTGCCGCCCATGAAGTATTCGATCTGACCCTCGTCGTCGCGCGGCTCCTGGAATCGCTTCATGAACAGCACATAACTGAGGTCGGCCGACACGTAGCCCAGCGCCAGGCGCTCGCGCAGCGGAAACCGCATGAAAAATGGCCGCCACTGCGCGCTGAAGATCACGAAGCGCAAATTCACGCACACCGCCGTGGCCCAGATGACCCACAGGGGCGCGCCGGTGGCCATCAGCGGCAAGGCGGCCAGCTGCGCGCTGCCTGCGAACACCGTGAAGGTCATCAGCAAGGCCAGCGGCACCGACAGCCCGCTCTTCACCATGGCGACGCCCGTCACCAGGCCCCATGCGGCGATGCCCAGGCTCACCGAGCCCATGTCGCGCACACCAGCGCGGAATGACGGGTGCCGCCAGGCGGCCGAAATGCGATCCATGGCGCGATTGTCGCAGCCCGGTGCGCTCAACGCACCCCCGGCGCATGGCCGGCCGACTTGCCGAGTCGGCGCCCAGCCCAGGTCAATGGGACGACTTGGCGACCTTCTTTGGCGGCTCGGCCACCTCGTCGACGACCTCGTCCTGCTTGGCCGCCACCGGAGTGGCAGCGCTGGGCAGGGTTGGCACGACCACGTCGATCTTGTTCTCGCGCATGTAGTCGTTCATGTCGCGCCAGCCGGCAAAGACCGCGGCGCGGTCGGCCTTTTTGTAGAGCGTGTAGCAGTCCTCGATGGCGCGCCCGGCGTGGCGACAGGCCCCGCCGACGGCGCGGCCATCGGCTTCGCGGGCCGCAGCAACTTTTTCAGGGGACTCGATGCCCAGCTGTTCGCAGCCGGCCAGCAGCAAGGTGACGGCGATCAGTGAAAGGCAGGCAACGCGTGACATGGCGGCAATGACGGTGGGGAGCACCCCGGTCTCAGTCATATCGGCCGCCGGGCCGCTGGCTTGAGGGCAGGCGCCGCGCCGGTCAGCGCATCGCCAGCAGGCGTGCAACGCGCTCTTCGGTGGACGGGTGGGTGGAAAACAGCCCCCGCAATCCGCCACCCGACAAGGGATTCATGATCATCATCTGCGCCGTCTCGGGGTGGCGCTCGGCCGCCGCCATCGGCATGCCGCTGGCGTAGCGCTGGATCTTTTGCAAGGCGCTCGCCAGTGCCTGCGGGTCACCAGCAATCTCTGCGCCGCCGCGGTCCGCTTCGAACTCGCGCGACCGGCTGATCGCCATCTGGATCAAGCTGGCCGCCAACGGCGCCAGGAACATCACCAGCAGGCCGACGATGGGGTTGTGCGGGCGCCCTTCGCTGTCACGGCCGCCGAACATCATGCCGAAATTGGCCAGCATCGAGATCGCGCCGGCCATGGTGGCGCTGACGGTGCTGATCAGGATGTCGCGGTGCCGCACGTGCGCCAGCTCATGGGCCATGACGCCGCGCAACTCGCGCGCGCTCAGCACGCGCAGGATGCCGGTGGTGGCCGCCACCGCGGCGTTCTGGGGATTGCGTCCGGTGGCGAAGGCGTTGGGTGCGTCTTCGTTGATCAGGTAGACCTTCGGCATCGGCAGCTGGGCCCGTTGCGCCAATTCTTGCACCATGCGGTAGAACTCGGGCGCCGAATGCTCGTCGACTTGCTGGGCGTTGTACATCTTCAGCACCATCTTGTCCGAGAACCAGTAGCTGAAGAAATTCATGCCCACGGCCACCGCGAGGGCCAGCATCATGCCGGTGCGCCCACCCAGCAGACTGCCGATGGCCATGAACAACGCGGTGATGGCCGCCATCAACACGGCCGTCTTCAACAGATTGAACATGCGTCACCCTGGAAAATCACGGCGTCCGGCCGTGCGGCGTGGGCGGCCTGCCGCCCTGCCCCGATCAGATGCGGTTCGCCGGCGGGAGTTCAAGCCAAAGCTGGCGGGGGTCAGCCCAGTCGGGTGCCCACCGGGATCGGGTGCGCGCGCAACAGCGCGGCCGCGGGCTGCCGCTTGCCACCGGCGCGCTGCAGTGCATTCAACCTGAGCACGCCCTCACCACAGGCCACCAGCAAACCGTCCGCGCCAGCCTCCAGCACCGTGCCCGCCGGAGCAGGCGTGCCCCCGGAGGGCTCGGCGCAGGCCTCCCAGCATTTCAGAAGCTCGCCGTCCACGTGGGTGGTGGCGCCCGGGAAGGGGTCGAAAGCACGGATCCTCCGCTCGATCTGGACGGCGTGCGCGTGCCAGTCGATGTCAGCTTCCGCCTTGTCGATCTTGTGGGCATAGGTGATGCCCTCGGCCGGCTGAGCCTGGGCGCGCAGGCCCGTGCCCGACAGCCGGTGCAATGCGTCGACGATCAGGCGGCCGCCCACCCCCGCGAGCAGGTCGTGCAGCTGGCCCGTCGTGGCGCGGTGCGGGATCGCCACACGCTCGGTCAGCAGCATCGGCCCGGTGTCCAGACCCGCGTCCATTTGCATGATGGTGATGCCGGTCTCGGCGTCTCCGGCCTCGATGGCGCGGTGGATTGGCGCCGCGCCGCGCCATCGGGGCAGCAGCGAGGCGTGGATGTTCAGACACCCCCGGCGCGGCAGCTCAAGCACCCAGGGCGGCAGGATCAGGCCGTAGGCCGCGACGACCATGGCGTCGGGCTGCGCGGCCAGCAGCTGGTTGCGCGCCTGCGCGGCGTCGTCGGCGAACTTGCCATCCAGCCGCAGGCTGCGCGGTTGGGCCACCGGGCAGCCGTGGGCCAGTGCCGCCTGCTTCACGGCCGAAGGCTGCAGCTTCATGCCCCGGCCAGCGGGGCGATCGGGCTGAGTCAGGACCAGCGGCACCTCGTGGCCGGCGGCGACCAGCGCGTCCAGCGCCACACGCGCGAAATCGGGCGTTCCCGCAAAGACCAGCCTCATCAGCGCTGCTCGTCGCGTGTTTTCTTCAGCATCTTGGTCTTGATGCGGTCGCGCTTCAGGCTGCTCAGGTACTCGACAAACACCTTGCCCATCAGGTGGTCCAGCTCGTGCTGCACGCAGATCGCCTGGAGGCCCTCGGCCGTGAACTCATAGGGCTCGCCGTCGCGCCCCAGGGCGCGCACCGTCACCCAGGCGTGGCGTTCCACCTTGTCGTAGATGGCCGGCACGGACAGGCAGCCTTCCTCGCTGAGCTTGGTCTCGGCGCTGCGCCCGATGATCTCCGGGTTGATCAAGACGCGCGGGTCGTCGCGGCCCTCGGACGTGTCGAGCACCACCAGGCGCTCATGCACGTCCACCTGGGTGGCCGCCAGGCCAACACCGTCGTTCGCGTACATCGTTTCGAGCATGTCGTCGGCCAGCTGGCGAACGCGCGCGTCCACCGCGGCCACCGGACGGGCCACGGTGTGCAAGCGGGGATCGGGGTATCGAAGGATCGTGAGTTTGGCCATGACGGTGTTGCGCCCGGGCGCAATGCTTGCATCGATCCGCGCTGAAGCACATGGCGCGTGCGATCACAAGCCCGGAAAAGAGGGCATTCGGCGGGCCGAATCCCACGCCGGTTTCGTTGCGACCTCAAGGGTTTGGGGGCAGAATCTGTGAAATCAATCGAAGATTTTCGCCGATCTGCGGCGCATTTCTTTTGCACTCATGAACATGCCCACCATTCGCCCGCGCCTCACCGTCCGCACCGACCGCCAGGCGTTTCTCGTGGGCGGCGTCGGCGCCATGCTGCTTGCCAGCTTGACCTTGGCCACGGGCGCCGCGCTGGCCAACCCGTCCAACCTGCCGATCACCGAAGCCCAGCGCAACACGGCAAAGAAAGTCGCACAAGACGGTGTGCCCCTGTCGGAATTGGCGCCCAACGCCCCCGATTCGCACACGGTGAAGCGCGGCGACACGCTGTGGGGCATTTCCAGCATCTTTCTGAAGCGTCCCTGGCGGTGGCCCGAGCTGTGGGGCATGAACATCGACCAGATTCGCAACCCGCACCTGATTTATCCTGGGCAGATCCTCTACCTCGACAAGTCGGGCGACCGCGCCCGCTTGCGCATGGGCAAGCCAGTCGGCGACGTCAAGTTGTCGCCGACCGCGCGCAGCTCACCGCTCGACAACGGGGCCATCGCGTCCATCGACTTCCGACTGATCGAGCCCTTCATCAACGAAGCGGTGATCTTCGAAACCAATGAAATCGCCACCGCCCCTCGCGTGGTGGCCGCGCAGGAAGGGCGCGTGCTGTTGTCGCGCGGCGACCTCGCCTACGTGCGCGGCGACATCAACAAAGGCGCCAGCTACCGGCTGTTCCGCGAGCCCCGCGCCCTGAAGGACCCCAGCACGGGCGAGGTTCTCGGTTACGAAGCCAATTACGTCGGCAACGTCGACTTCGTGCGCGAAGGCGAGTCGCGCCCCGGGGCGGGCAATGGCACCGACATCGTCCCGGCCACCTTCCGCGTCGTGTCGGTCAAGCAAGAAGCCAACGTGGGCGACCGCCTGGCCGCCGTGCCCCCGAGGGACTTCAGCAACTACGCGCCCCGCGCACCCGACACCGAGGTGAGCGGCCAGATCGTGTCGATCTACGGCGACGCCCTGACGGCCGGGCAGAACCAGATCGTGGCCTTGAACCGCGGTCAGCGGGACGGCCTGCAGCGCGGGCATGTGCTGGGCCTGTGGCGAGCGGGCAGCCGCGTGGTCGACAAGACCGACGACGCCCGCGCGATGGTCAAGCTGCCCGATGAGCGGCACGGCCTGCTGTTTGTTTTCCGCACCTTCGAGCGCATGTCCTACGCGTTGATCCTGTCGGTGCAGGACCCGGTTCGACCCGGCGACCGCTTCACGCCGCCCTGACCTGACGGTGTCGTTCCCCGCCACCCTGGCGGCCACCCCGGACAGCGCCGCCGAGCGCGACGCCTGGCTGCGCTTGCTGACCACGCCCGGCCTGGGCCGCAGCGCCACCCGGAAGCTGCTGGCCGCGTTCGGGTCGGCCCAAGCGGTCTGGACGGCCGAGCCGGCCGCTCGGTCGGCGGTGGTGGGGCCCGCGCTGGCCGCTGCGCTGGCGGTGCCGCCGCCGCAGTGGGCCGCGCTCTGCGAACGCACCACCGCGTGGCTCTCGGCCAGCACCGATGAGGCGCCCCGCCGCGTGCTGACCTTGGCCGATGCCGACTACCCGGCCCCTTTGCTGCACGCGCCCGACCCACCGCTGATGCTGCATTTGCAGGGCCGGGTTGACCTGCTGAGACGCCCGAGCCTGGCCATCGTGGGCAGCCGTCACGCCACGCCGCAGGGCATGGAGCTCACCACCGAGTTCGCCGGCGTGCTGGCGCGTCAAGGCCTGTGCATCGTCTCCGGCCTGGCTTTGGGCATCGACGCGGCCGCCCACGCGGGTGCGCTCGATGCCGGCGGGACCAGCGTGGCGGTGGTTGGCACGGGCCTCGACCGCGTCTACCCGCAACGGCACCACGCATTGGCCCATCGCCTGGCCGTGCAGGGGCTGCTGGTCAGCGAGTTTCCGCTGGGAACACCGCCGTTGTCCGACAACTTTCCCATGCGGAACCGCATCATTGCCGGCCTGACGCTCGGCACGTTGGTGGTCGAGGCGGCGATGCGCTCAGGTTCGCTGATCACCGCGCGCCTCGCGGCCGAGTCGGGGCGCGAGGTCTTCGCCCTGCCCGGGTCGGTGCGGGCACCACAGTCGCGCGGTTGTCATCACCTCATCCGCCAGGGCGCCAGCCTGGTCGAAACCCCACAGGACATCCTCGACGAACTGGGCCTCGCCGCCACCGCGCCCGCCGTGCCCGTGGGCGCGGCGTTGTCGCCCGCCGACCGTCCACGGCGGTCGGGCCCGCGCCAAGCTGCGGCGGCCGCGCACGACCCGGCAATGGCGGGCCTGGACAGGGCCTGCGCTGCCCCGCCCGACCTGCTCGACGCACTCGGCCACGACCCGGTGATGCTTGATGTGCTGGTGGCCCGCACCGGCCAAAGTGCCCAGGCCCTCGGCGCCGCCTTGCTGCAGCTGGAGCTCGATGGCCACGTGGCGCGCCTGCCCGGGCAACTGTTCCAGCGCGTCGGCGTTGCATCCGGCTGACCCCTGCGCCGGCGGGGTGTCGCCGGGCGAATGCGCTGGGGTATAGTGGTTTCGATGTTCGACGTGCTTGTTTACCTGTACGAAACCTACTGGCGGCCGGACGCCTGTCCCGACCATGCGCAGCTGATGCGCAAGCTGTCGGCGGTGGGCTTCGAGTCGGACGAAATCCAGGAGGCCCTGACCTGGCTGGACGGCCTGGCGACGGCCGCCGAAGCCTACGTCGGCACGCAGAGCGAGGCCGGTCTGCGCGTTTATTCCCAGACCGAACAGGAGCACCTCGGCGAGGCCTCCATCGGCTTCATCAGCTTCCTCGAATCCGCCGGCGTTCTGCCACCGCCCATGCGCGAAATGGTGCTCGACCGCGCCAGCGCCATCCCGGGCGGTCCGATCGACCTCGAAGACCTCAAGATCATCGTGCTGATGGTTTTCTGGAGTCTGGGCGAAGAGCCCGATGCCCTGATCCTCGACGAGCTGTTCGTCGACGAGGACGAGCGGCTGATTCACTGAGGTCCGCCGCGGGCGCCCGATCAGGCCAGCGTGCCGGTCGGCCTCGCCGCTCAGTTTTGCAGGCGCTGCGGGTCGGCGTCGATCTTGGCGAGCGCGCTGCGCGTCGCTTTCACCGTCAGCGCTTCTTCCTGGTTCGGGACCAGCAAGCCCGCTTGCAAGAACGACGCAAGGCGGTGCTGTTGGAACAAGATGCCGCGTCCCTGTTGGCTGACGAACAAGGTCAGCTGTCGGCGCAGGCCGCGCCACGCCAGCTGGACCGATTCGGTGCGGCTGCGGTAGTCGAGCGAATACCAGGTGCCCACCTGAAGCTCGTTGGCCCAATCGAGCATCTGCGGGGTGGGCATGGACCCGCCGTCGCCCACCACCTCGAGCTCGGAGCTCTCGTGGCCTGAGAGGTCCAGCACCATGGACTCGTCGATCTCGATGTCCTCGGCGTCCGGCAGGATTTCCTCGAGCGTGGCCAGGCGCGCTTTGAGCTCGTCCATCCGCTCGGGCGAGATCGCCGCCACCCGCGCGGTGAAGGCCGCGGCCAGCGAGGTGTTCAGCTGCTGGATGTGTTCGTCCTGCTTCGCGCCGGGGATGCCCGCGCTGTTCATGCCCTCGCGCAGCAGCTTGAGCAGTGGCGGCAGCCGCCGAATGACGGCGGCCCGGTCCTCGCGCGACACCTTGGCACTGGCCGACCAGATCAGGTCGGCCGCCGCCTGCTTCATCTGCTTGGCCGGCTCGCTGGTCAGGCCCTGCTTGACGGCGGTGATGGCCAGCACATCGGCCCAAACGTGGAACAGAAACTCCCGCACACCCTCCTGAACCGGGACCTCGCTGAGCATCTTGCGCAACTCGATCGTGTACTGGATGGCCAGGGTTTCACGCTGCTCGACCTGCTGGGCCAGCGACACGCCCTTGCGGGTTGCCTCGTTGTCGTTCTTGAAGAAGTTCTCCAGGAACTTCTCGAACTCGGTCAGCACGGTCTGGAACACCCGCCGACCGGTGTCGGGGTAAGCCTCCACCACTTGCACCACGCGCTTGATCTCGCGCTCCAAGAGTTCGCCGGCCTTGCTCAAGGTCGCGTCGAAGCCCATGACGCACGCCCCCATGCGGTCGATCAGCCGGCGCGCCGGGTGGTCGGTGGCGGCGAAGAAGTCAGGCTCGGACACCGCCACGCGCAGCACCGGCATCTGCAGCCGCGCAAACCACACGCGCACGGACGCGGGCAGGCGTTCTTCTGTCAGCAGGCTCTGGAACAACAGCGCCACGACCTCGATGGTGGCGCGCTCCACCGGCGTCGTCGCGGCCTGCTTCAAGGCTTGCTTGCGCTGTTGCAAGTCCTCCAGCATGGCCGGCGTGCTCAGGGGCACGGCGTCACCGCCCACCTGCCCCCCCGCCGACAGGCGTTGCGCCAAGCCTTGCTGCGCCTGCCCGATGGCGGCGGTCAGCGCCGGCGACGGCCGGCGCTCGGCCATGTCGGTGGCGGCAAAGTCGGGCAGCGATCGGGCGATCAGGCGATTCAGCTGCGCCAGCACCACGGCTTCGTCGCGCGCCTCGCCGCGAACCAGCGGCGTGCTGCGCGTCTGCAAGCGGGTTTCCTCGTGGACGCCACTGCGCGCCAACGCCACCGCGGTGGGCGCGAACACGTTGGTGCGGCCGGGCTCGAAGCTGGTGGCCCTGCCTGCCGACGGGCCGCCGCGCGGCTCGTAGGTGTTGGTTCGGCTCGCGTCAAACCGCGTCGGATCGGCCCCGCCGGTGGCGCCGCCGCCTCGCCCTGGGCTGTAGGTCGTGGTGCGGTTCGGCTCGAAGGTGGTGGTGCGCTGCGGCTCGAAGGTGTTGGTGCGCTGCGGCTCGAACACGCCGGTGCGTCCCGGAGAAAACAGCCCCGTGCGGCGGGCGTCAAAGCCCTCGCCGTCGGCGCCAGCGGCCAGGCCCGTGTCGCGGGCGCGGCGAATGAAGGGACGCAAGTCGACTTCGGGCAGCACGCCGTTCTCGACCAGCAGGCGGTTGACCTCGTGGTAAGTCTCCTCCGCGGTGTGGGCGAACTCGGCGTGCACGACGGTCTGCAGGACCTTCCAGTTGTCCTGCGTCAAGCCGGCCGATTGCCACGCCATCGTGACCGCTCTGGCGAGCACGTGGGGCCGCAGGATGTCTTGCGGGTCCAGCTCGTCGCGCTGCTCCAGCACGGTCATCCGCGATCGGATGTCGCTGAATTCCCAGGAGGCGCGATCCATGATGGCCAATGACAGCCGCGAACTGAGGATTTCACCCTCGATCGTCGCGTCCTCGACCAGGCTCAAGTCCAGCGAGCGGCCGCCGCCCAGGTCACCGGGCCGGGTCTGCTCCAGCAAGCCGTTGCTGTGGGCACCACGAAGCAGGCTCTGCATGCCATGCAACCACAGCGTGCCGTGGCGTTTCAGGTCGTCCACCGCTTGGCGGCGGCGAAGCACCAAGGCGGGGTCGGCGACCTGGCCCAGCATCACCCTGGCGCCGGTGTCCACGGCCTGCAAGATGACCGGCATCGCCTTCAACAACCCATCGACGTAGGCACGCCGCGCCTGAGAGGCCAGAACAAGCGAGTTGGCGCCGGTCGCCATGGGATGTTGCGAAGTGAGTCAATTCGTTACGTCGACCCACTCTACACCACGGCGCCCGCGTTCGGGTCGTCCGGGTCGGCCTCCTTGGCCGGTCCGCCGTGAACCAAGTCCTCGCGCTTGACGCCCAGCCACATCGCGATGGCCGCGGCCACGAAGACGGACGAGTAGATGCCGAACAAGATGCCGATGGTCAGCGCGACCGCGAAATAGTGGAGGGTCGGCCCGCCGAAGATCAGCATCGACACCACCATCATCAGGGTGCTGCCGTGGGTGATGACGGTGCGGCTCATCGTGCTGGTGATGGCGTGGTCGATGACCTCGCGCGGGCTGAGCTTGCGGTACTTGCGGAAGGCTTCGCGCACCCGGTCGAAGATCACCACCGACTCGTTGACCGAGTAGCCCAGCACCGCCAGCAGCGCGGCCAGCACCGCCAGCGAGAACTCCCACTGGAAGAAGGCAAAGAAGCCGACGATGATCACCACGTCGTGCAGGTTGGCGATGATGCCGGCCACCGAGAACTTCCATTCGAAGCGGAAGGCCAGATAGATCATGATGCCGGCAACGGTGGCGAGCAGCGCGTAGGCGCCGTCGCGGGCGAGTTCCGAGCCGACGGTCGGACCGACGAATTCGCTGCGTTGCAGCTTGACCGCCTCGCCACCCGCCTTGTCGCAGGCCGGCCGGGTCACGGCCTCGCCCTTGTCCGAGGTGTATTGCTTCTGGGTGACTTGCCCCGCTTCCGCCTGGCACAGCGCGCCGAAGACGCGGCTCACCACCTCGGCCTGCTTGATGTCGCCGCGCACCGGCAGGCGGATCAGCACGTCGCGCGAGGTGCCGAAGTTCTGCACCTGCACTTCGCCGAAGTTCAGGGCTTCGACGGTGGTGCGCACCTTGTTGATGTCAGCGGACTGCGGGTACTCGACCTCGATGACGGTGCCGCCGGTGAACTCGATCGACAGGTGCAGGCCGCGGGTGGCAATGAAGAACACCGCGGCGACGAAAGTCAGCACCGAGATCGCGTTGAGGATCAGCGCATGCCGCATGAACGGGATGTCGCGGCGGATTCGGAAGAATTCCATGCTGGGGGTCTCGCTGTGAAGTCGCGGGTGATGTCAGCGCTTGGTCGCCACGGCCGCGTCCGGCGCGGGCGTCGGACGCCACACCTGGCCGATGGACACCGACTTCAGCTTCTTCTGGCGGCCGTACCAGAGGTTCACCAGCCCGCGGGAGAACATCACCGCCGAGAACATCGACGTCAGGATGCCGATGCAGTGCACCACCGCGAAGCCGCGCACCGGGCCCGAACCAAAGGCCAGCAGCGCCAGGCCGGCGATCAGCGTGGTGATGTTGGAGTCGAGGATGGTCGCGAACGCCCGCTCGTAGCCCATGTTGATGGCCGCCTGCGGCGAAGCGCCGTTGCGCAGTTCTTCGCGCACGCGTTCGTTGATCAGCACGTTGGCGTCGATGGCCATGCCCAGCGTCAGCGCGATGGCGGCGAAGCCCGGCAAGGTGAGCGTGGCCTGCAGCATCGACAGCACCGCCGTCAGCAGCAGCAGGTTGAAGGCCAGCGCGACGGTCGAGAAGACGCCGAACAGCAGGTAGTACAGCGACATGAACACCGCGATGGCGATGAAGCCGTACAGCACGCTGTTGAAGCCCTTGGCGATGTTCTCGGCGCCCAGGCTCGGGCCGATGGTGCGCTCTTCGATGATCTCCATCGGCGCGGCCAACGAGCCGGCGCGCAACAGCAGCGCGGTGTCGCTGGCCTCGACAGTGGTCATGCTGCCGCTGATCTGAAAGCGCGTGCCCAACTCGCCACGGATCACTGGCGCGGTCACGACCTCGCCCTTGCCCTTTTCGAACAGCAGGATGGCCATTCGCTTGCCCACGTTCTCGCGGGAGACGTCGCGCATGATGCGGCCGCCCTTGGCGTCCACCGTCAGGTCGACCTTCGGCTCCTGGGTCTGGCTGTCGAAGCCGGCCTGCGCGTCGGTCAGGCTGTCGCCGGTCAGCACCACCTGGCGCTTGACGACGATGAAGGCCCCGCTGCGCTCCTTGAAGCGCTCGGTGCCGAAGGGCACGGGGCCATTGCCGGTGGCGGCGGCCGCCGCCTCGGCGCTGTCGTCCACCATGCGCAGTTCGAGCGTGGCGGTGCGGCCGATGATGTCCTTGGCCTTGGCGGTGTCCTGCACGCCGGGCAGCTGCACAACCACGCGGTCCAGGCCCTGCTGCTGAATGACCGGCTCGGCCACGCCCAGCTCGTTGACGCGGTTGTGCAGCGTGGTGATGTTCTGCTTGACCGCCGTTTCCTGCACCTTGATGGCCGCCGCCGCCTTCAGCGTGCCGGTCAGCGTGAGCTCGGTGCCGCCGCCGCCAGCTGCCCAGTCGAGGTCGGGCAGTTGGTCGGTCAGCAGGTTGCGGGCGGCGGTCAGGGTGTCGGCTTCCCGGAAGCGGATCTGCACCGAGTTGCCATCGCGGCTGATGCCGGCGTGGCGGATGGTCTTGTCGCGCAGCAGCGTGCGCACGTCACCGGTCAGCGATTCGGCCTTCTTGGTCAGCGCCGACTTCATGTCGACCTGCATCAGGAAGTGAACGCCGCCGCGCAGGTCCAGGCCCAGGTACATCGGCAGCGCGTGCATCGACGTCAGCCAGGTGGGCGAGCGAGAGACCAGGTTCAGCGCCACGATGTACGACGGGTCGGCCGGGTCCGGGTTCAGCGCCTTGGTGATGGCGTCCTTGGCCTTGATCTGGGTGTCGGTGTCGGTGAAGCGAGCGCGCACCGAAGTGCCTTCGAACTGGACGAAGTCGGCCTTGATCGCCGCGTCCTTCAACACCGATTCCACCCGGCTCGCCATCGACGGGTCGAGCTTGATGGTGGCCTTGCCGCTGCTGACCTGCACGGCCGGCGCCTCGCCAAACACATTGGGCAGCGCGTACAGGGCGCCCACCACCAGCGCCACGACGAGCACCAGGTACTTCCACAGGGGGTAACGATTCATGACGGTGTCCGGCAAGGGGCGGCGCGCCCGGCGCGCGCCGCAGGGGTGCGGTTACTTGACGCTGCCCTTGGGCAGCACCTGCACCACGGAAGGACGCTGAACCTGCACCTCGACGCCATTGGCGATCTCGATGTGCAGGACGCTGTCGTTCAGTTTGGCCACCTTGCCCAGCATGCCGCCGGCGATGACCACCTCGTCGCCCTTGGCGAGGGCGTCGATCATCGCCTTGTGTTCTTTCTGACGCTTCATCTGCGGACGAATCATCACGAAATACAACACGACGAACATCAGGATCAGCGGCAACATCGACCCAATGCTGCCGAACATGGACTCGGCGCCGCCGGTTGCGGCCGGTGCGGCCTGCGCAAAAGCTTCGGAAATGAACACGTGATCGTCCTCTTGGGGCCCGGGCACCGCGCCCGCAGCCGAACCGCACATTGTATGTGGGGCGCGTGACGCCCCGCCCGCCGGGGCAGGCCACGGCGCGGCGGGGTGGAGTCGGCGCCGGGCCGACTGGTTCCGCTTGGGTCCGCAGGGGGCCTAGAACAGGCCGACGATGCGCCCTTCGCCGTCGATGTCGATGGCCTCGGCCGCGGGCTTCTTCGGCAAGCCGGGCATGGTCATCACGTCGCCGCAGACCATGACGACGAACTCCGCGCCGGCGGCCAGGCGCACCTCGCGGATGTGCACCGTGTGGCCGCTGGGCGCGCCGCGCTTGCCGGCGTCGGTCGAGAACGAATACTGGGTCTTGGCCACGCACACCGGCACCCGGCCATGGCCTTCGGCCTGCAGGCGGTCGATCTGCGCGCGCACCTTGGCGTCGGCGCTGATGCCGGCGGCGCCGTACACCTGGGTGGCGATGGCGGTCATCTTGTCCCACAGGCTGGCTTCGTCCGGGTAGAGGAAGCGCAGGCTGGCCGGGCGCTCGCACAAGGTCACCACCTCGCGGGCCAGCTCGGCCGCGCCGGGCCCGCCCTCGGCCCAGTGCCGGGCCACCACCACCTTGACGCCGCGCGCGGCGACCCGCTTCATCAGCAGGTCGATCTCGGCGGGGGTGTCGTGGGTGCGGTGGTTGATGGCGACCACGCAGGGCATGCCAAAGCGCTCCTGCAGATTGTCGATGTGGCGCTCCAGGTTGACCAGACCGCGCTCCAGCGCGTCAACGTTCTCCTTGGCCACATCGGCCACCTCGACGCCGCCGTGGAACTTCAGCGCGCGCACGGTCGCCACCAGCACCACCGCGGCCGGCTTCAGGCCCGCCTTGCGGCACTTGATGTCGAAGAACTTCTCCGCGCCCAGGTCGGCGCCGAAGCCCGCCTCGGTGACCACGTAGTCGGCCAGCTTCAGCGCGGCCTTGGTGGCCAGCACCGAGTTGCAGCCGTGGGCGATGTTGGCGAAGGGGCCGCCATGGATGAAGGCGAGGTTGTGCTCCAGCGTCTGCGCCAGGTTGGGCTGCAGGGCGTCCTTCAGCAGCACGGCCATCGCGCCGTGGGCCTTCAGGTCGGCCGCGGTGATCGGGCTGTCGTCGGCGCGCCGGCCGATGACGATGCGGCCCAGGCGCGCCTTCAGGTCGGCCAGGCTGGTGGCCAGGCAGAAGATCGCCATCACCTCGGAGGCCACGACGATGTCGAAGCCGCCTTCGCGCGGGATGCCGTTGGGCGTGCCGCCCAGGCCCAGCACGATGTCGCGCAGGGAGCGGTCGTTCATGTCCATCACCCGCTTCCAGGCGATGCGGCGCACGTCGAAGCCCAGGGCGTTGCCGTGGTGGATGTGGTTGTCGATCAGCGCGGCCAGCAGGTTGTGCGCCAGCGCGATGGCGTTGAAGTCGCCAGTGAAGTGGAGGTTGATGTCCTCCATCGGCACCACCTGGGCCATGCCGCCGCCGGTGGCGCCGCCCTTCATGCCGAAGACCGGGCCGAGCGAGGGCTCGCGCAGGCAGATCAGCGCCTTCTTGCCGATGTGGTTCAGCGCGTCGCCCAGGCCGACCGTGGTGGTGGTCTTGCCTTCGCCGGCGGGCGTGGGCGAGATGGCGGTCACCAGGATCAGCTTGCCATCAGGGCGGTCGGCCAGCGAGTCGACATAAGGCAGCGAGAGCTTGGCCTTGTAGTGGCCGTGCGGCGACAGGTGTTCGTCCGGGATGCCGAGCTTTTCCTCGGCCAGGCCGATCAGGCGGCGCATCGGGGCGGCCTGGGCAATCTCGATGTCGCTGGGCAGGGCCCCTGCTGTGACGCTCATGGAACTTCCTCGTGCCGTGCGCCCACGCGCGGTGGGCTGACGCAGGGGCGACCACCGCCCGTGCCGCCGCGGATTATCGGGCGCCGACGGGCGGCGCGGCCTTGGCACTTTCCGCCATGGCCCAGGTCATGGGCGGACGCGGGATCGGGCTCAGGGCCTCGAACGCGGCCGCGGCGCGCAGCACCTGCGCGTCCCCAAACATCGGCCCGACCAGCTGCAGGCCGATCGGCAGTCCGTCGCGCGTCAGGCCACAGGGGATCGAGCAGGCCGGCTGCTGGCTGAGGTTGAAGGGGTAACTGAACGGCGTCCAGCCGAGCATGGCCTGCTCGTCCATCGGTCGGTGGCCGGCAGGCAGCGCGTCGAAGGCGGGGACGGCCACCGACGGCGTGGCGATCAGGTCGAAGCGCTGCATGAACTGGCGCAGCCGGCTGCCCAGCTCGCCGCGGCGCAGGTGCAGGCGCTGGATGTCGAGGGCGGAAAAGCGCGCGCCGCGCTCGGCCTGCGCGCGGAAGTCCGGGTCGGCCTGGGCTTGCTGGGCCGCGCTCAGGCCGCTCCACACCGTCCACGCACCGACAAACCACAGGCCGGTGGTGATGTCCAGCGGGTCCTCGAAGCCCGGGTCGACCGCTTCGACCACCGCGCCCGCCGCCTGCAGCCGGCCCACCGCCTGCGCCACCGCGGCCGCCACCTCCGCGTCCACCCCGCGGGCATAGCCCAAGGTGGGCGAGAAGGCGATGCGCAGCCCGTGCAGCGCGGCGTCGGGCTCGACACACTGGTCTTCCAGGTCGTCGCTGCCCGCCAGGCCCAGCATGTAATCGGCGCCGTCGAAGGGCAGCGAGGTCCAGTCGCGCGCGTCCGGGCGCTTGAGCACATTCATCATCAGCGCCGCGTCGGCCACGCTCATCGCGTGCGGTCCCAGGTGCGCCACCGAGCCGAAGGGCGACAGCGGGTAGGCCGGCACGCGGCCGAAGCTGGGCTTGAAGCCCACGTTGCCGCAGAACGCGGCCGGGACGCGCACGCTGCCCGCGCCGTCGGTGCCCAGCGCCAGCGGCCCGAGGCCCGCCGACACCGCCGCCGCCGCGCCGCCCGACGAGCCGCCCGGCGTCTTGCCCAGGTGCCAGGGGTTGCGGGTGATGCCGCTGAGCGGCGAATTGGTTTCGGCCTTGCAGCCGAACTCGGGTGTGCAGGTCTTGCCGAACAGCACCGCGCCGGCCTCGCGCAGCCGCGCGGTGGCCGGGGCGTCGGTGTCCCAGGGCTGGTGGGGGTCGACGGTGCGGGAGCCGCGCAAGGTGGGCCAGCCGCGCGTCAGGATCAGGTCCTTGATCGACACCGGCACGCCGTCCAGCGCGCCGATGGGCTCGGCCTCGGGCTGGTCCTGGGCCAGGGCTTGGCGGTGGCGCTGCCAGCGCGCCTCGCTGAGCCGGGCGGCGGCTTCGGCGGCATCGCCATCGACCAGGCAGAAGGCATTGAGCGCCGGGTTGAGGCGGGCCACCCGCTGCAGCACCGCGCGGGTGGTTTCCACGGGCGAGGCTTCGCCGCGCGCGTACAGGCGCAGCAACTGCGTGGCGGTGCAGGCCGTGAGGTCGGTGGGCAGCGACGCGGTGGCCGCCGAGGGCGCGGAAGCGGCAGGTGCCGCGGACGGGTCGTTGGGGCGCATGGCGGTCTCCGGTTCAGCCCAGCTGCTCGCGCAGGCGGCGCTTCAGCAGTTTGCCGTTCGGGTTGCGGGGCAGCGGGTCCGGGTGCCAGGTCAGGGTTTCAGGGACTTTGTAATCGGCCAGGTGGGCGGCGCAGTGGGCCAGCAGGGCCGCGTCGTCGCTCGCCACGCCAGGGGCGTGCACGAAGGCGTGCACGCGCTCGCCCAGCACCGGGCAAGGGCGGCCGATGACGGCGGCCTCGATCACCCCGGGCCAGGCCATCAGCACGTTCTCCACCTCGACGGAGTAGACCTTGTAGCCACCGCGGTTGAGCATGTCCTTCTTGCGGTCGAACAGGCGCACATAGCCGTCGGCGTCGATGCTGCCCAGGTCGCCGGAATGCCAGTAGCCGTCGGTGAAGGCGCTGGCGGTGGCTGGCGGGTTGTCCCAGTAGCCAGGCACCACCATCGGGCCGGCGATCCACAGCTCGCCGGTCTCGCCGCACGGCAGTTCGCGCCCGTCGTCGTCGACCACCTTGAGCTCGGCCGCCGGCAGGGCCACGCCCACGCTGTCGGCGTGGTCGCGGGTGCGGCCCGGCGGGATCATGGTGGTGGGCGAGGTGGTCTCGGTGGCGCCGTAGGCGTTCATCAGGCACAGGCCGGGCAGGCGGCGGGCGAGCTCGTCGATGGTGGCCACGGCCATGGGCGCGCCGCCGTAGCCGCCCACCCGCCAGGCGCCGAGGTCCGCGCCGGCCATGGCGCGCGACATCAGGCACAGCTTGTACATGGCCGGCACCATCAGGGTGTGGGTCATGCGCTCGCGTTCGGCCAGGGCGATGAAGTCGTCGGCCTTGAAGGCAGGCATCACCAGCGTGCAGCCGCCCACGTGCAGCATGGCGATCAGGATGGCGATGAGCCCGGTGACGTGGCTGGCCGGCACCGCCAGCACCGAGCGGTCTTGGGCGGTCAGGCCCATGCAGGCCTCGTAGTGCAGCGCCGAATGCACGATGTTGAAGTGCGTGAGCATCGCGCCCTTGGGGTGGCCGGTGGTGCCCGAGGTGTAGAGGATGACCGCCGGGTCCTCCTCGCGGCGCTCGGCCAGGGGCACATCGGCATGCCCCTGGGCGGCGTCGATGACGGCCTGCAGGCGCAAGGCATCCGGCGGCCGCGGCGCGGTGGCGGGCGCGCCCGGGGCGTCGAGGGCGATGCGCAGGCGCAGGGCGGGCGTGTCGGCCGCCAGCGGCAGGCGCTCGGCGAGTTCGGCGTCGAACACCAGCGCCACCGCGCCGCACTGCTGCAGCATGTAGGCGAGGCCGGCGCCCTGCTCGCGCGTGCCCACCGGCACGGCGATGGCGCCCAGGTGCTGCACGGCCAGCAGCACCAGCAAGAACTCGGGCCGGTTGCCGATCCACATCGCCACCCGGTCGCCCGCGCCCAGGCCTTGCGCAGCCAGGCCGTTGGCCAGGCGCTGGGTGCGCGCGGCCAGTTCGGCGTGGGTCCAGCGCACGCTGCCGCACACCAGGGCGTCGCGGCCGCTGTGCTGGGCCGCCGCGCGTTGCAACAGGGCGCTGACGCTGCGTGGGCGCGCGCCGAAGCTGAGCACCGCGCGGCCGCCGAAATGGCGCTCGCGCTGCAGGGGCGGCACGGGGCAGTCTTGCCAGGGGGTCATCGCGGGGTTCTCGCGGCGGGGGTTTGGCATGGGTGCGGCGTGGGTGCGCGGTGCAGCGGGTGCGTCGGCAGCGCGCGGGCCGCGTTCAGGCCGGCGCGGACGCGGGGGCCAGGTTGGCCCCGCGCTCGATGACGAACTCGCTGTCCACCAGGTCGCGCGAATGGTTGAGGTCGGACTGCGCGATCAGCACCGCCATCTGCGCGCCCTTCAGCCCGGCGATGACGTCGGCCAGCCGCTGCGACAGCGCCGGCGCCACGCCCTCGAAGGGCTCGTCCAGCAGCAGCAGCCGCGTGCCCACCGCCAGCGCGCGGGCCAGCGCCACCAGCTTCTGCTGGCCGCCGGACAGCAGCAAGGCGCGGCGGTCGCGCATGTCGCGCAGCTCGGGCAGCACGCGGTAAACCAGGTCCAGGCGCTCGGCCGCGTTCAGGGTCTTCGACGCCCAGACCGGCACGAGGATGTTCTCCTCCACGGTCAGCTCGGGCACCAGGCCGCGGTCCTCGGGCATATAGCCAATGCCGAGCGCCGCGCGCGCGTGGCGCGGCAGGGACGCCAGGTCCCGGCCGTCGAAGCGGATGCCGCCGCCCTTGGGCGACAGGTGCCCCATCACCGAGCGCATCAGCGTGGTCTTGCCCGCGCCATTGCGGCCCACCAGGCCGACCATGCGCCCAGCGTCCACCTGCAGCGACAACCCGCGCAGCACCTGCACCGACTCGATCGAAACCTGCAGCTTGTCCACCGTCAGCATGGCTTGTCCTTGTGCAGCGTGCCGGTCACGTAGCGGCGCACTTCCGGGTCGACCAGGGCGGTCGCCGGCGGGGCGTCGGCGATCACCTTGCCGGCGTAGAAAGCGATCACACGGTCGGCGTGGCGTTCGACGATGTCCATGTCGTGCTCGACGAACAGCACCGTCATCGGCAGCGCGCCCAGCGCGGTCATGATGATGTCCATCATCGGGAACTTCTCTTCGGCCGACACGCCGCTGGTCGGCTCGTCCAGCAGCAGCAGCTTGGGCTCGCCGGTCAGGGCCATCGCGATGTCCAGCAGCTTGCGCACGCCGCCGGGCAGTTCGGCCACGCGGCGCTCGCGGTGTTCTTCCAGCTTGAAGCGGTGCAGCAGCGCATCGGCGCGCTGCACGGCGCCGGGCCGCCGCGCGGCCTGCCAGAAGCTCAGCGTGCGGTCCTGGCAGGCGGTGGCCACCAGCATGTTCTCGAGCACGGTCAGCTCGGCGCACAGCTGCGGAATCTGAAACGAGCGCGCCACGCCCAGCCGCGTGATCTGCCGCGGCGACAGCGGCGTGATGTCCTGCCCGTCCAGCGTGATGCGGCCCTGGTCGGGCTTCAGGTAGCCGGTGATCATGTTGACGAAGGTGGTCTTGCCCGCGCCGTTGCTGCCGATCAGGCTCACGCGCTGGCCCACCGGCACGTCGATGTGGATGCCGGTGGCCGCCACCACCGCGCCGAAGCGCTTCTCCAGGCCTTGGGCCTGCAGCAGCAGGCGCGGCGCCGCCGCCGGCTTCAACACGGCGCTCATGGGCGGGGCTCCTTCGACCCGGCGGCGTGGCCGCTGCGGCCGATCCACAGCGAGCCGATGCCGCGCGGCAGGAAGCGGATGACCAGCAGCAGGAACAAGCCCAGCGAGAGTTGCCAGCTGTTCGGGAAGTACAGGCTGGAGAACGAGCGCACGATCTCCAGCACCAGCGAGGCCAGGAACACCGCCACCACGCTCTGCCAGCCCGCCAGGATGGCGACGAAGACGAACTCGCCCGAGGTCGTCCAGAAGCTGAAGTTGGGGTCGATGTGGCCCAGCGACATCACCGTCAGCGCCCCACCCGCCCCGCCGACGAAGGCCGCCAGCACGAAGTTGATCGCCATCGCCTGGCGCACCGAGCCGCCCAGGTACTCCACCCGCAGCTCGTTGTCGCGCATGGCCAGCGTCACCAGGCCGCGGGTCGAGTCGAAGTAGATGCGCGCCAGCAGCGCGAACACGATGGTGAAAGCCAGGGTCACGCCGTACATCACGTAGCCCGGGTTGTGGGCCGGGTTCAGGTCGGCCAAGGGCAGGCCGAACAGCGTGGGCCGCGCCATGTTGAAGCCGTCGGAGCCGCCCAGCGCGTCGGTCTTGACGAGGATGCCGTAGGCCACCATCGACATCGCCAGCGTCAGCATCGCGAAGAAGATGCCGCGGTAGCGCGACAGCAGCGGCGCGAACGGGGCGGCGACCAGCGTGGACGCGAGCCCGCCCACCAGCGTCAGCCCGATGGCGTCGGTGAAGCCCAGCTTGGCCGACACCAGCGCCGCCGCGTAGCCGCCCACCGCGAACACCAGGCCCTGGCCGAAGGACACCACGCCGCCGCGCATCAGCAGCACGATGCCCAGCGACACCAGCCCGTGCGACGCGGCCAGCGTGATCAGGAAACTCAGCCACTTGGGCATCCACCAGCCGGCGGCCAGCAGCACCAGCAGCGTGACGACGCCCACCAGCCACCAGCGGCGCGGGGCCCCCGTCGGGCGCGGCACCGCGGCGGCACCAAGGGGAAGGCTTGCGCTCATATCTTCCTCGCCTGAATGCGCTGGAACAGGCCTTCGGGCCGGAACACCAGCACCAGCGCCATCACGATGTAGATGGAAAACAGCTCCGCCACCGGCGCCAGGTGCACCGCCAGCGAGCGCGCCAGGCCCACGATCAACGCGCCCACCGCTGCGCCCGGGATGCTGCCCAGCCCGCCGATGATCACCACCGCGAAGCTGACGATGATCACGCCCACCGACACGCCCGGCTGCACGCTGATCATCGGCGCGGTGAAGGCACCGCCCAGCGCCGCCAGGAAGATGCCCACCGAGAAGGCCAGCATGTACACCCGCGACACGTTGACGCCCATGCTGGACGCCACCTCTTCACTGTGGATCACGGCCAGCACGATCTTGCCCTGGCGGGTGCGGTTCAGGCCCCACCACACCAGGCCGCCCACCAGCACCGCGATGCCGAACAGCACGAAGTCGTACAGCACGTAGATCTGGCTGCCCACTTCGACGTTGCCGAACAGGCCGTAGGGCTCGGACACGTAGTACGGGTTGGCGCCCCAGATCAGCTTGGTGACGTCCTCGAAGATCAGGAAGGTGGCGTAGGTCACCAGCACCAGCAGCACTTCGTCGCGGCCGTAGAAGAAGCGCAGCAGGCCGCGCTCCGTCAGCGGCGCAAGCACCGCGGCCACCACCACCGCGGCCAGCAGCATCGCCAGGATCGACCAAGCCGGCGCCAGCTTCCACGTGGCCACCAGCCCCACGAAGGTCGCCGCCGCGTAGGCGCCCAGCGCGTAGAAGCTGCCGTGGGCGATGTTCAGGATCTTCAGCACGCCGAAGACCAGGGTCAGCCCGAGGGCCACGATGAACAGCCAGGACGCGTAGCTCAGGCCGTCGATCAGGATGGTGAGTGCAAGGGCCATGGTGGGCGTGCCTTGGTGCGGTGGTTCGGCTCAGGCGGCGCTCAGTTGCACACGGCGCCCTTGAAGCCGGACTTGATCCAGTCCTCCGACTTCATGCCGGCCGGCGGGTTGACGCATTCGGCGTTGAAGCGCTGCACGTCGTCGAGCACCACCATCTTCTTGGCCGCGTCGTAGCGGGTGCGGCCGATGGCGGTTTCCTGGATGGCCTGGTGGCCATTGCCCAGCACCATGCGGATCTTGCCGGCCGGCGAGTCCCATTCGCTGTTGCGCAGCGCGGCGGCCAGTTGTTCCGGCGTGGGCTTCTTGCCGCCGTTGGCGGCCATCGCCTTTTCCGCGGCCAGCTTCAGGCCCAGCACCGCCTGCACCATGCGGTACGGGGCCTGCACCGGGTAGACGTTGTAGGCCTTCTGGTAGATGCCCCACCACCAATCGTTGAGCGCCGACTTCGGCGACATCAGGCCGTAGGCCCCGCGCGCGCCGATGATGGCGCCGTCGGGCATCTTGTCGCCCAGGCCGGGCAGCACGTGGTCGGCCGCCGACAGCACCACCTGCGAGCGCTTGAACAAGCCGCGCGGACCCGATTGCAGGATGAAGGCCTGCAGGTCGCCGCCCCACAGGCTGGAATGAGTGACGTCGGCGGGCTTGGACATCAACGCCGAGATTTCGGTGCCGTACTGGCCGGCGCCGAACTTGGGCAGCAGGTCTTCGCCGACCTTGGCCTCGGGGTAGACCTTCTCCATGGCCCAGGTGAAGTCCTTCTTCGAGTCCTGGCCCCAGGCGTAGTCCTGGTTGATCATGTTGAAGCTGCCGACCTTGATGTTGCGCTGCTTGAGGTAGCGCACCAGGGCCACGTTGTCCATGGCGGCGTGGGAGGCGGTGCGGAAGACGTAGCTGTAGTTGCCGTCCTCGAAGATGCGCGGCGTGCCGCAGTCGTACAGGATCAGGAACTTCTTCATTTCCTCGGCCACCGGCGCCACCGCCAGGCAGTCGCCCGAGCCCACGTAGCCGACCACGGCGTCGACCTTCTCGCGGTCGTACAGGTTGCGCAGTTCCTGCACCTGCTTGGTGGCGCCGCCGGCCTCGTCGACGTAGACCGGCTCGATCTTCATGCCGCCGAACCCCGTCTTGTTGTAGGGGGCCGGCGCGCTGCCGCTGTTGAAGGCCTCGATCACCACCTTGGCGCCGTTGACGGCGGGGATGCCGAAGCTTTCCGCCGCCTGGCCGGACAGGAAGCTGACGATGCCGACCTTGAAGGTTTCCTGCGCCTGCGCGCCGCTGGCCAGCAGGCCGGCCAGGGTGGCCGCGGCCGTGGCCAGGCCGCTGCGGGCCAGGTGGTGCCAGGATCGGGGGGTCGCCGAGATGAGGTGCATGGGGGTCTCCGGTGGTGTTCTTGGGAAGGGACGAGAGGGTCGACGGGGGTCGACGGGTCGGTCGCGGCTCAGTTCAGGGGCCGGGCCGCCGCGCTCGGCCCGACGTCACCAGCCGCCTGCGGCAGCTCGATGGGGGTGTCCAGGTCCAGCCCGGTCATGGCAAAGCCGCGCTGGAAATCGACCATGTGCTTGTGCGCCCAATCGGCCGCCTCGGCGCCGTCGCGGCGCTTGATGGCGTCGACCATGCGGCGGTGCGCCTCCAGGTTGCGCTGGCGCGACTGCGGCAGGCGCTGGTGGATCTGGAACAGCGTGGGCCGGTAGAACAGGCTGACCGGTTCGCGCGCCAGCATCAGCGCGCGGTTGTGGCTGGCCTGGCCGATGAGGGCGTGGAAGGACACGTCCAGCGCCACCAGCGCCACGTCGTCGTCGCGGGCCGCGTCGCCTTGCCGATCGCCCACCTGGCGGGTCAACGCGGCGGTGGCCTTGAGGTTCTTGGCGAGCTGGGCCAGGTCGGTCGCGTCGGCGTGTTCGGCGGCCAGGCGCGCGGCCACGGGCTCCAGCGCGATCGCCACGTTCCACAACTCGCGGAAGGTGACGCGCTGCAGCAGCAGCAAGCGGGTGGTGCGCGGCGCCAGGTCGTACAGGCCAGGCAGCGCCACGTACAGGCGCCGGCCCTCGCGGCGCTGCAGCAGGCCTTCCTGCTCGACCTGGCGGATGGCTTCGCGCACGGTGGAGCGGTGCACGCCAAAGCGTTCGCACAGCACCTGCTCGGTGGGCAGCGGCGCGCCGGGCGGCAGGTCGCCGTTGAGGATGTGGCGTTCGATGGCCGCGGACACCGCCTTGTAGGCCGGCTCGACCCGCACGCGTTGGAACACCAGCGCGGCGGCCGCCTTGGCCTTGCCGCCCTTGTCCGCCTGCACGCTGCTCGATGCCTTGGCCACCTGGCTTGTCTCCTGGTGCGACTGCCGAGGCGGTCTGCACCGGGTGCAGCCGCCTGTCTCGTGGCCGCATCTTTGTCGGACAAACGGACGAGCGGAATGCCGAGAAACCCTGCCGGGTTAATGCGGAGCCAGGCGGAGCAAGGCGGAGCACGGGGGAGCGCAGCGGGGCGCACCGCCGCGCGTCAGGCGTTCACTCGAAGTGGGGTTCGTCCCACCACGGGAAGAAGTCCGGCATGTCGGTGGACACCTTGTTCGGGTAGGTGGGCGGGCGCTTTTCCAGGAAGGACGACACGCCTTCGCGGGCGTCGGCCGACTGCCCGCGCGACTGGATGGCGCGGCTGTCGATGCGGTGCGCGAACATCGGGTGCGGCGCCGCCGACATGCGCCACATCAGCTGGCGGGCCAAGGCCACCGACACCGGCGCGGTGTGGTCGGCGATCTCGCGGGCCAGCGCCCGCGCGGCCGGCAGCAGGTCGGCCGGGGCGTGCACCGAGCGCACCAGGCCGCGGGCCAGCGCCTCGTCGGCCTGGAAGATGCGCCCGGTCAGCGTCCATTCCAGCGCGGTCTGCATGCCCACCAGGCGCGGCAGGTACCACGACGACGCCGCCTCCGGCGTGATGCCGCGGCGCGCGAAGACGAAGCCAAAGCGGGCGTCACTGGACGCCATCCGGAAGTCCATCGGCAGCTGCATCGTCACGCCGATGCCCACCGCGGCGCCGTTGATGGCGCCGATCACCGGCTTCAGGCATTGGTAGATGCGCAGCGTGGTCAGGCCGCCGCCGTCGCGGTAGACGCCGTTGACGCGGTGGGCCTCGCGGGCCTCGTCGGCGCGGGCGGCGTAGTCGAAGGTCTGGCCGCCGCTGGAAAGGTCGGCGCCCGCGCAGAAGGCCCGCCCGGCGCCGGTGACGATGACCGCGCGCACCGCGTCGTCGGCGTCGGCGGCGTCGAATAGCGCGTGCAGCTCGTCGCGCATCTGCGCGGTGTAGGCGTTGAGCTTGTCGGGCCGGTGCAGCGTGATGGTGGCGATGCCGTCCTGGACGTCGTAGCGCGTGGTGTGCAGCGGGGGCAGGGTCATGGGCGTCTTTCAGGGTGCGCCGGCAGGGGCCGGCAACGGGGTTGGCGGTGGCCCACCTTAGCGAAGCGCGGCGCGCGGCGCTGTCGCGCAATGGACGCCGGGCCGCCGATCGCCGACCGCTGATCGCCGACCGCGTGCCGCGGGCCCGGTGCCCGGGCCGCGCGGTCGGCGCCGTCGACGGTCAGTCCAGCGCCACCACCGTGTCGTCCGGCCCGGGCTGGCAGCCTTCGCCCAACGGCTGCCAGCCGCGGTGCACCACCACGCGGCCGGCGGCCAGGCAGAACTCCAGCCGCTCGGCGTCGGGCACCTGGCGCCGCACGAAATGGTCGATGGCCGCCGGCAGGCTGACCTGCAGCCGCTGCGCGTCGAGCAGCGCGGTCGGGTGGTCGTCCAGGTGCAACCACGGCAGCAGCGCCAGCAGGCGAACGGGCGGAAACTGCACCGCGAACTCGGTGGGCTGGTAGCCCTGGGCCAGCAGCCAGGCCTGCGCGTCGGCGCGGGTCTGCGGCGCGGGCGACGGGGCGGCCCACGCGGCGGCGAGCAGCTCGGCCAGCCATTGGTTGCAGTTCTGATAGGCCCGCGAGAACGGGTAGGCGTTCGCGCTGTAGCGCTCGCCCAGCAGGGCCAGCGCCTGGCGGCGGTCCAGGGCCGCGCGTTCCAGGCGGTCGGCCGCGTCGCCGGACAAGGTCACCACCGACACGTGCCCGCCGTCCGGGTCGTTCAGGCCGGTCAGGAAGCCCGACAGCCCTTCGTCAAACACGCGGGGGCGGCCTTCGTCGCAGGCGTAGTACAGCTGGCGGACGGCCCACCGCGTGTCCAGGCCCTCGCGCAGGCTCAACGCGGCGTGGGAATAGCGCACGCCGTACCGGTCCAGCGCCAGACCCGAGCGCGCCACCAGCGCCACGCGCCGGCCGCTGCGGTCCAGCTCGCCCTTGACGACCGCGGCAAAACGGAACAAGCGGTCTTGCTGGGTGGGCGTCAAGGTGGCCGGCGCGGCACAGGCGCGCAAGCCGGTGGCGCGGGCCGGCGCCGCGGTCAGCGCCATGCCCGCGCAGGCGAGGGCCATGGCAAGTGCCATGGCGATGGTGGGTGCCAGCGCGCGTCGCCGCGCGGCGACGCGCCAGGGGGTCAAAGGCCCACCGGCGTGCTGCGCAGCTCGCGGTGCCAGTCGTCGCTCAGCACGAGAAAGAACGCCGTTCGCGGCCGACCCTCGGCGAACTCAACGCCGTAAGGACGTTGCACCGCCGTGACGGTGCCGCCGGCGGCAACGGCGGTGCGGGCCAGCGCCTCGGCCGGCAGCAGCAGGTCGAAGCCGGCGTCGGCCGGTGTCGCCCCCACGGGCTGCAGCGTCAGCCGCACTTGGCCCGGCCGCTCGGCCACGGCGGCCACGCGCTCCACGCGGTAGTCGCCCTCGGCCACCGTGCGCGCCGAACTGGTGCTGGACTGCTGGATGGAGCCACTGAGGCTGCCCACCGAGGTGGTCAGGCTGTCCGACGCCGAGGACGCGGCGGAGCTGGCAGCCTGCGCTGCCGGGCCGGCGGCCACGGCAAGCAGCGCTGCGGCCAGGGCCAGGACCCAACGGGCGTTGTGAGGACGGGTCAATGAGGTGGGGGTCATGGCAAGTGGGCGGGCGATGGCAATGGCAGTGGGTTCGACGACGGTGCGAAGGCGCGAGGGCGCCAAAGCGCAAGCAACCACAAGCGATGCACGCGTCAGGGGCCGATGCTAGCCGCCGATGCGCTTCACCTTCCAACCCTCGGCCTGCAGCGCCAGCACCACCTTGTCGCGGTGCTCGCCTTGCAGCGCCAGGTCGCCGTCCTTCACCGCGCCGCCACAGCCGCACACCGCCTTCAGGCGCTTGGCCATGGCGGTGGCGGCCTCGTCGTCCAGGCCGAGGCCGGTGATCAGCGTGACCACCTTGCCGCCGCGCCCAGCCGTTTGCCGACCCACCCGCACCACGCCGTCGCCTGGCCGCACCGGGCGCTGCCCGCAGGCGCAGGCGGCCACCGGTTGCCGGCAGGCCGGGCACATGCGGCCCGCGTCGGTGGAATAGACCAGGCCGCCGGTTGTCGTTTTCTTCATCGCCTGAGCCCCATCGTTCACGCCCTCCATCAAGCCCCAAGTGCCGTCGTCAGTGCCAGCCGCGGTCGCGAGACGGTTACATCGGTTCACATCTGCATCGATTCCGAACGCATTTTCGCGCTCCAGTTTCCCCAGCGCCCGTCGATACCTTGACAAGAAGCCGTCAATCCAACGCCTGAAAGACCCCCCAATGTGTGACCCCCGTGACGGCGCGCTGGCGCGACGTCGTGCCTTGTTGGTGGCTGGCGGCGCCGCGCTGCTCGGCGTGGGCGGGCTGGCCC
>CALRPU020000021.1:0-103837 GCA_943370175.1 Hydrogenophaga intermedia
GCCGGGCCGTTGTAGTTGGCCACCGGGGTGAACAGCAGCTGGGGGCGGCCGTCGATGGTGGCGAGGGTGACGGTGCCGATGGGGGCGCCGGCGGCGCCGTTGACGACGACGCCGGGGCCGCCCAGGGTGATGGCGGTGTTGTTGACGGCCACGATGGACAGGACGTCGCCGACGTCGACATCGCTGTCGTTGGCGAGCACGTCGATGGCCACCGGGGTGTCTTCCGGGGTGGTGGCGCGGTCATCCGCGGCGGACGGCGTGTCGCTCAGCGGCGAGACGTTCAGCGTCAGCGTGTTCGGTACCGGGTCGAACAGGCCGCCGTCGTCTTGCACGGAGAACGTGAAGCTGGCGTACGGCGAGCCGTTCTCATTGGTGGCGGGCACGAAGGTCAGCGCGCCGGCGGCCAGCTGGGCCACCGTGACGACGGTGCCCGCAGCGACGGCGGTGCCGTTCAGCAACAGGCTGCCGGTCGTCGGCAGGCTGTCGATGCGCACGGCGGCCAGGGTGTCGCCCACGTCCGGGTCCGTGAAGCCGAAGTCGTTGGCTTCCACGGTGTAGGGGGTGTCTTCCGGCGTGGTGCGGGTGGTGTCCTGGCCAGCGGGCGCGTCGTTGACGGCGGTGATGTTCAGCGTGACGGTGGCGCTGTCGGTCAGCGCGCCGTCGCTCACGGTGTAGTCGAAGCTGAGTCGGCCGTTGTAGCCAGGGTTGGGCTGGAACGACAGGCTGCCGTCCGGATTCAGCGAAATCACCCCTTCCGTCAAGGTCACCGGCGTGCCGATGGCGATGGGTTGGTTGTTGATCGACGTGATCGTCAGCGGGTCGCCTTCAGGATCGGCGTCGTTGGCGCGTGGGTCGAAGGTGACCACGGTGCCCTCGGGGCCCGTGGCCACATCAGGGCGGGCCACCGGCGGATCGTTCTGCGCGTCGACGGTGATGTTGATGGTCGACGTGGACGTGCTGGTGCCGTCGGAGATGGTGTAAGGCACCGACAGCTGGCCATTCCAGCCCGGGGCCGGGTTGAACAGCAGCTTGCCGTCCGTGGCCAGGGTGATCGTGCCGATGGGTGTGCCGGTGGTGGCGTCGTTGATGGGCAGCGGCGTGCCCACGGTGACCGGCTGGCCGTTCACGGCCACGATAGTCAGTGCATCGCCCTCGACGTCGAAGTCGTTGGCCAGCGCGTCGATGACGATGGGCGTGTCTTCCGGGGTGACCACGCGGTCGGCCACGGCCACCGGGCCGTCGTTCGAGCCGGTCACGGTGACGGACAAGGTGCTGGTGGACGTCAGGCCGCCCAGGTCCGTCACGGTGTAGGAGAACTGGTCAACGCGGGTCTCGCCGTCGTCCAGGGCCTGGGCGGCGGGCGAGGGCGTGTAGGTGTAGCTGCCGTCCGGGCGCAGCACCAAGGTGCCCCAGGCGCCGCTGACGGGTTGGCCGACGACACCCGTGGTGTTGCCGAAGGACACGCGGTTCACCACCAGGGTGTCGCCTTCGGGGTCGGTGTCGCGGCCCGGGCCGTTGATCACGCCGTTCGCGGCGGTGACGTTCAGGCGTCCGTCTTCGCTGACGGTGGCCACGTCCGGGTTCGCGGTGGGGGCGTCGTTGACACCGCCGACGTTCACCGTGACGGTGGTCGTCGAGGTCGTGCCCGACGGGTCGGTCACGGTGTAGCTGAAGGTGTCCGGGCCGTTGAAGTTCGGTGCCGGGGTGTAGATCAGCGTGCCAGGAACGGTGCCCGGCGTGACGGTGCCGCCTGACGGGGTCGTGAAGCTGCTGATGGTCAGCGTGTCGCCATCGGGGTCGGTGTCGTTCGCCAGCACCGGGATCGCGACGGGGCCGCTGTCTTCGGGGATGTTGATGACGTCGGGGTTGGCCGTCGGCGCGTCGTTGACCGGCGTCACCGCCACGGACACCGTGCCCTTGACCGGGGTCAGGCCGTCGGTGGCGGTGTAGGTGAAGTCGGCCGGGCCGTTGTAGTTGGGCGCCGGGGTGAAGGTCAGCTGGCCGGTGGGGGTCAGCACCACGCTGCCGATGACCGTGCCGTCGGGGCTGGTCACCGTGACGGCGCTGCCGCCCGCGGTGATGGGCGTGTCGTTGATGGCCACGACGCGCAGCACGTCGCCGTCGTCCGGGTCGCTGTCGTTGGCCAGCACGTCGATGGTGACGGGGGTGTCTTCCGGCGTGGTGGCGACGTCGTCGGCCACGGACGGCGTGTCGCTCAGCGGCGTCACGTTCAGCGTGAAGGTGTTGGGCGTGGGGTCGAATGCGCCCGCGCTGTCCTGCACCGAGAAGGTGAAGGTGGCGTAGGGCGAGCCGTTGCCGTTCGGGCCCGGCACGAAGCTCAGTGCACCGCCTTCGAGCTGGGCCACGGTCACGACCGTGCCGGCGGTGACCGGGGTGCCGTTGAGCAGCAGGCTGCCTTGGCCAGCGGCCGGGACGGTGGTGATGCGAACGCCGGCCAGCGTGTCGCCGCGGTCCACGTCGTTGAATGCGAAGTCGTTGGACTCGAAAACGTACGGCAGGTCTTCGGCCGTGGTGCGGGTGGCGTCGGCGCTGTTGGGCGCGTCGTTGACCGGCGTCACCGTGATGAAGACGGTGGACGTGGCGGTGCCGCCATTGCCGTCGCTGACCGTCACGACAAACTGGTCCGGACCGTTGTAGTTCGGGTTCGGGGTGTAAACGTAGTTGCCGTTCGGGTTGACCGTCACGGTGCCGTTGGTCGGCGGCGTTGTCGCGGTGAACGTCAGGACATCGCGGTCAATGTCGGTGGCTCGGACCGTGCCCGTGACTGGCGTGTCCTCGTCGGTGCGGAGCTGGTAGTTGGGCGTGCCGGGGATGTGCGCGGGGTCGGTGTCCGGGACGGGCGCGTCTTCGGCGCCCTGGTTGACCGTGCCGGGCACCGGGGGGTCATTCACCGGGGTGACGGTGATGACCGCCTCGGCGGGCGGGGAGGTCGTGTTGTTGTTGTCGGTGACGGTGAATTCAATGCGGCCCGGGTCGCCGTTGAAGTTGGGCGCGGGCGTGAAGATCAGCTGCGACGCCTGAGCCGGCGTCAGCTCCGTGTTGTCGGCAATCGGTGTGCCGGTGCTGGTCGTCAACACACCACCGGTGGGCACGCGCACGACCGTCACCTTCGTGATGGTGCCGTCCGGGTCGTTGCCGGTCAGGCTGATCGGCAGCAGCGAGTCCTCGGGGCCGGTGAACCGGGCCGGTGTGGCCGCGGGGGCCAGGTTGAGGTTGTCGCCGGTGGCGCTCGCCGCGATGCGCGACGACTCCACGAACTGGGTGCCGTTGAAATCGCCACCGCCGGTGCCCTCCGAGATGCGGCCCACGCGCAGGCCCTCACCCAGGGACGAGCCGGCGCCAGCGCCGGCAGCGGTCGGGTCCAGGTCGTCGAGGTCGCCCTTGACCACGCGCGGCGCGGTGATGTCCGGGTTCAGCTGAACGATGCCGTCTTGCGAGGTCAGGATCACGTCGCCTTTGACCACGATGTCGCCCACGTTCAGCGGCCGCATCTTGCCGTCAGCACCGCGAATCATCGCCTTGCCCCACAAGCCCGTGACTTTGCCGGAGGTGGTTTGGATCATGGTGGGCATGGCGGGAGCTCCTTGAGGGGTGTGCGTGAAACGCGAATCAACTTTGGGACGTATTGTTTCAGTTCGGCCTGAGGGCAGGTTTCCTTATTCGGCCGTTGGGCGCATTTGATCGTGATTCACATCACGAACGAAGCCTTCAGCACTCGAATAAGGGGGGTGATCTTTGGGGCCTGAAACACCCTCGCCGATCCCTGCCTCCTCAACCTGCTTCGTCGTTATCGGATGGTGGGAAACCCAACTTGAGGTGCCCAATCCAAAAACCTTGCCCAAGTTTTGCGACTTGGATCACGAAAAGTCGATAAGTGATCGAAATAGTAAAAACGTGAAAACCGTTCTTTTCTCGCGATCAGAATGCAGAACGGGGCGGCGCCTTGCGGCGTCGCCCCGTGCACAGGGGGGTGGGATCAGCGTTCGCTGAGCGCGTAGGCGCGGGCCTTCAGCACCGGCTTGAGCAGGTAGGACATGACCGTCTTATTGCCGGTCAGGATGTCCACTTCGGCGGTCATGCCCGGGATGATGGGCATTTTCTCGCTGAAGTTCGGCTTGGCGGTGCGCACGCGCACCAGGTAGAAGGCGTTGCCCCGCTCGTCCGCGATGGTGTCCGGGCTGATGTTTTCGACTTTGGCGTCCAAGCCGCCGTAGATTGAAAAGTCGTAGGCGGTGAACTTGACCGTGGCCTGTTGCCCGGGGTGGATGAAGGCGATGTCCTTCGGCAGCACCTTGGCTTCCAGCACCAGCTGGTCGTCCAGCGGCACGATTTCCAGGATGTCCTTGCCGGGGGTGACCACCCCGCCCACGGTGTTGGCCAGCAGCCGCTGCACGCGGCCGCGCACCGGGCTCTTGACTTGCGACTTGTCGACTTTGTCGAGCAGCGCCACCGCGCCCTCGTTGAGCGCATTCAACTTGCCCATCACGTCGGCCATGTCGCGGCGCGCCTCGTTGCGGAACGCCAGCTCGGTTTCCTGGATCTTGCGCTGGGCCTCGCCGATGGACGCCTGGACCCGGGCAATCTGCGCCGTGGCCTGTTCCACGTCGCCGCGGCTGCGCGAGACCTCGCGGTCCAGTCGAAGGATGTCGACGTCCGACACCGCGCCGGTGGCCAGCAGCGGCTTGGTCTTGTTCAATTCCTGCTGGTTCAGCGCCAAGCTGCGGGCGGCCGAATCGCGCCGCGATCGCATCTCGCTGAGCTCCTGCTGACGCTGCGCCAACTGCTGGCGGTTGATCGCCACCATCGTGTTGAGCTCGGACATCTTGGTCTCGTACAGCCGGCGCTCTTCTTCGAGGATGCGCTGCTCTTCGACGTCGTTCGCGTTGGTCATCGCCGGCGGCTTGAAGGACGTGCCTTCTGCGATGGCGCGCAGGCGCGCCGAGCGGGCCTTGAGCGCAAACCCCTGGGCCGCGCTCTCGCGCACGCCGGAGGTGGCGCGGGTTTCGTCGATCTTCAGCAGCAGCTGCCCTTCCTCGACCACCTCGCCCTCTCGCACCAGGATCTCCGACACGACACCGCCATCCAGCGACTGGATGACCTGCAGCTGCTTGGACGGAATCACCTTGCCGTCGCCGCGGGTCACTTCCTCGACGTGGGCGAAGCTGGCCCAGATCACCAGCAGCACGATGATGCCGATGGCGGCACGCACGATGAGCTGAGCGCGCTGGGTGCGTTCGCGCGACATCACCACCTCGGCTTCCAGCTCGAACTGGCGCAGCTGGGCCGACATCGCGGCCTTGTCCTCGGGCTTTGAGGCCTTGAACAGGTGGCGCAGCAGCGTGGTCACCATGTTCGGTTGCGGGGTCGGCGGCTGCAGCGAAGGCGGCAGCTGCGGGATGACCGGTCCGGGGTTGGGGCCCATGGCCTTGCCTTTGTCCATCATGCTGCCCTCGCGATGCGGCCGCTGGCCAGCGCTTCCATGATCCGCTCGCGCGGGCCATCGGCCACCACCTTGCCGCCGTCGATGACGATGACGCGGTTGACCATGGCCAGCATCGAGGTGCGGTGCGTCACCAGCACCACCGTCTTGTTCTGCGCGAAGGCGGCCACCTTGTTGGTGATCTGCGCCTCGGTCGAGAAGTCCATCGCGCTCGTGGGTTCGTCCAGCAGCAGCACCGGCGAGTTGTGCAGCACCGCGCGGGCGATGCCCACGCTCTGGCGCTGGCCACCCGACAGCGATTCACCGCGTTCGCCCACCGGCATGTCGAAGCCTTTCGGGTGGCGGTTCACGTAGTCGGCCAGGCCGGCCACCTCGGTGGCGGCCACCACCGCCGAGTCGTCGGCGAAGGGCAGCCCGAAGGTGATGTTGTCGCGCAGGTTGCCATAGAACAAGGTCACGTCCTGCGAGACGCTGGCCACGTTGCGGCGCACGTCCGCCGGGTCCAGCTACCGCAGGTCGATGCCGTCCAGCAGCACCGCGCCCTCGGTGGGCTTGTACATGCCCATGATCAGGCGCTGAATCGTCGACTTGCCCGACCCGACGCGGCCGATCAGCGCCACGCGCTCGCCGGCGTTGATCTTGAAGCTCACGCCCTCCAGTGCCGAATCGTCGCGGTTGGGGTAGTTGAACTTGACGTTGCGGAACTCGATGTCGCCCTTGAGCTGTGGGCGCTGGATGAAGGTCTTGCCCTCTGGCCGCTCGACCTCCTTGGCCATCACCTGGTTCAGCGAGTCCAGCGCCGTGCGCGCGCCCTGGTACTGCATCAGCAGACCGACGATCTGGCTGGCCGGGCCCAGGGCCCGCGACGACAGCATGCTGGCCGCGATCAGCGCGCCCATGGTCAGTTCGCGCTGGCTGATCAAGTACACGCCCACCAGGATCATCACCACCCACACCAGCTGGGTGACGGTGTTGGTCATGTACATCGCCTTGGACGACATGGCCCGCATCTTCACGTTGGTCAGCGCGAGAAAGCTGTTGGCGCGTTCCCAGCGGGCCTGGATGACGCCCTCGGCCGACTGGGCCTTGATGGTCTCGATGGCGCCCAGGCTCTCGATGAGCGTGGCGTTGCGCATCGCCGCGGCTTTGTACGTGGTTTCCGACAGCTCATGCAGCCGGGTCTGCATGACCCAGCCCATGGTCAGGATGATGCCGAAGGCCACCAGCACCGGCAGCGCCAGCCACGGCGAGATCCACGCCAGCACGATGATGAAGAGCAACGCGAACGGCAGGTCGATCATCGCGGTGACGGTGCTCGAGGCGATGAAGTCGCGCACCTGCTCGAAGCCGCGCAGGTTGGAGGCGAACGAGCCGATGGACTCGGGCCGGTTCTCCAGCCGCATGCCCAACACCTTCTCCATCAGCGTGGCGGAAATGCGCACGTCGATGCGGGCGCTGGCCTCGTCGACGAAATGGCTGCGCAGCATCCGCATGAACAGGTCGGCGGCGATCACCAGCAACACGCCCACCGACAGGGCCCACAAGGTCTCCACCGCGTTGTTCGGCACCACGCGGTCGTACACGTTCATCGAAAACAGCGGTGTGACCAGCGCGAACACGTTGATCAGCAGCGCGGCCCACAGCACGTCGCGGTAGACGCCACGTTGCTCCAGCACGGCGCTCCAGAACCAGTGCTGCGCCTTGACTTTGCGCACTTCGGGCGTGCGGGCGTCGAAACGGAAATGCGGCCGCACGAACAGCGTGACGCCGATGTAGCGCTCGGCCAGGCGCTCGCGCGTCACGGTGACCGAGCCTTGGCCTGTTTCTGGCAGCAGCACGCGGGCGGTCTTGCCGTCGTCGTCCCAACCGATCAGTACGCAGGCCTGGTTGTTCGACAGGATCAACACCACCGGCAGGGTCGCCGCGTCGATGCTGTTCAGCGGCAGGCGTTGCAGCTTGGCGCTCATGCCGGCGCGGGCAGCGGCGCGCTCGGCCAGCTCCAGCGTCAGGCGCGCGTCCTTGCCCGTGCCCATCGGCAACCCGGCCGACAAGGACGCGCGCGAGGCGGCCGTGCCCTGCAGCCGGCAGACCTCGACGAGGCAGTCGAGCAGCGGGTCGGGGTGAATCAGGTCCTCGCGCAGCCGGCTGACCGGCGCGTTGGCGGCGCCGGGTGGCACCGGGGGCTTGGCCACTGGTGGCGTGCCTGGCGTGGGGGCATGGCCGGGGGGCGCGGCGGTGGGTGGGTGGCCTTGCTGGCTGACAGTGGTCATGGTCAGGGTGGGAAGCGTTCAGCTGATATCGGCGAAATGGATGCCGAATTGACCCCGACTGCGGTCAGCGAAAAAATGTTCAAGCGTGGCCCGCACGGTGCGAAAGGCAAGTTGGTCCCACGGGATCTCGTGTTCGTGGAACAGGCGCGCCTCGATCGTCTCGGGCCCCGGCGCGAAATCGAGGTCGAGCAGCCGGGCCCGGTAGTACAGGTGGACCTGGCTCACGCGGGTGACGTTGAGCAGGGTGTACAGGCCCTGCATCTCGATGCGGGCACCGGCTTCTTCGATGGTCTCGCGCAGGGCGCCGTCGGCGGTTGTCTCGCCCAATTCCATGAAGCCGGCGGGCAAGGTCCAGTAGCCGTGCCGCGGTTCGATGTTGCGCTTGCACAGCAGCACCTGGTCGCCCCAAACGGGCAAGGTCCCCACCACGTTCAGCGGGTTTTCGTAGTGAACGGTGTGGCAGACGGTGCACACCGCGCGTTCGCGGTTGTCGTCCGGTGGCACCTCATACACAACCTTGTTGCCGCAACTCTTGCAGTGCCGGATCGAACGCATTTCAAGCATGCGGCGAGTGTAGCGGCGCCCTGTTGGCGAACCCAAGCCCGAAGGGATCTCCCAGGCGCGGGCGCGGGCGAGCGTGTCTTCGCCACAGCGGGGCAGCGTGGCATCATCTTTGACGGCGGCCATCACCCATGGCGCACGCTGAACACCCCCCGCCGCGTCCCTCCATCACCACACCACGACACCATGAGCCTCGTCATCCCTGCCCCTGCCGTCGTCTCGGTCCCCGTCCATGGCGCCGGCCCGGGCGCTGCTTTCCCGGTGCGCCGGGTCTATTGCGTCGGCCGCAACTACGTCGACCACGCCATCGAGATGGGCTTCACCGGGCGCGAGCCTCCGTTCTTCTTCCTGAAGCCCGCCGACGCCGTGCTGCCAGTGGCCGAGGGCACCACGGGCACCATGCACTACCCGCCGATGACCAAGAACCTGCACCACGAAGTGGAGCTGGTGGTGGCCATCGGCACCGGCGGGCGCAACATCCCCGCGGCCGATGCCCTGGCGCATGTCTGGGGCTATGCCGTGGGGCTGGACATGACGCGCCGCGACCTGCAGAACCAAATGAAGAAGGAAGGCCGCCCCTGGTGCATCGGCAAGGCCTTTGACGAGTCCGCGCCGATGGGTCACCTCGTGCCGGCCGCACAGTGCCACATCACGGCCGACACACCGATCACCCTCACCGTCAATGGCCAGCCCCGCCAGGGCAGCACCATCGGCAAGCTGATCTGGAGCATCCCGGAAATCATCGAGCACCTGTCCGCCGCGTGGACGCTGGCGCCGGGCGACCTGATCTTCACTGGCACGCCCGAGGGCGTGGCGGCCGTGGTCAGTGGCGACGTGCTGGACGCGCAGGTGCCGGGCCTGCCCGGACTGCGCGTGAAGATGATCGATTGAACACCGGCCGGCGTTCGGCCGGCCCGCCTCACAGTTGCAATGGGGCCGCGTAGCCTGTCATTTCCAGGTAACCGCGGCCGACCAGGACGCCTTGGGCGTCCAGCAGACGGCAGGCGCCTTCCCAGTAGACAGAACCAGTGCTGCGGCGGCTGTCCAGTTCCTGATCGTCGAACGCGGCCTCCACGGTGTGACGACCCAGCGGCGTGACCACGGTCCACTGCACCGGGTAGATGGCCTGAGAGGTGGCGCTGCGCCAGCGCCGCCCGGCCTCGAAACGCACCGCGTCGGCGCCGAAGGCCTGGGCCGGCGCGCCGGGCGCGCGCCAGCTGCCACCGGCCCACACGGCGTTGCCATCCGCCCGGCGAAGGCGAAACGCGGTCAAGGCCGAACCATCGTCCAAGTTGATGCCAATCCAGTCCCAGCCGACCGCGTCGGGGTGCAGCAGCGTGTTGCTCCACTCGTGGTCCAGCCAGGCGCGTCCGGTGACGGGGCCGGCCCGCCGGTCCAGCGCCAGGGTGCCGGTCACCGCCAGTTGCGGCTGGCTGTAGTAGTGGCTCGCCTGGCCTTCGTCCGGGCCCTTGCGCGAAAAGCCGGCGTCCCCTTGCAGCAGCACCGCCTGCGTCGTGTCCAGCTGCAGATCGAGGCGGAAGCCGGCGTCGACGCTGACCACCAGCGCCCGGTAACGGCTGGCCGCCACGGGCCCGTCGACCCGCGGCTCGCGCCGGAAGTGCCAGTCGCGCAAGTTCACCCGCGTGTCACCGGTGGCCGCATCGGCCACGCCGAAGCCGGCCCTGGCGACGCGCTGATCGTGCCGCAACCGGCGGGCGGTGAGGTCGCTGACGGCCGCGTGCGCGAAGATCAACTGCGTGGCGGCAAAGCGGCTGGGGTGCGGCTCAGCCACGCCGGTACGTGAACGGAAAAAGGTGACCTGGAAACCGTAAGGTCGGCCCTGCGACTCGAGCTGGCCAGTGGCATACCACCACTCGATGCGGGTGTCCGGGTGGGCGCCGAAGTCGACCGGAAATCGCAGCGGGCGGCGGCCCACGCCGCGGGGCGGGTTGGCGTCGGCCACGGTGGCGCTGGGCGCTGTGGCCGGGGCAGGTCTGGTAGCGCCCGCCATGGTCGGTGTGGCCGCGGGCTGGGCGGCGAGGGAGGGGCGGTGTCCGGCCAGCAGCAGCGCGGTGGCGGGTGCCCAGGCCATGACCAGGGGTCGACGGTGCATGGGGCGCGAGCATGGCACAGCGGGCAAGGCCTTGCCCGCGAGGGCCGGTCGGTGGGTGCCCGCGGGTCAAAATCCACGCTCGGGGCACGCCGCGCACGCGCGGCCGGGACGGCGGGCCGGCCGCAACGTGGCCCGCACCGAGGCGCCGCACCCGTGTCCGCACGCCTCCGCGGCGACGCGTCGGCCGCCCTGTGAACCCCTTGCGTCTACCGCATCCAACCGCCTTCCAACGCCTTCGCCATGCTGATCGTCCACAACCCGGTTCACCACCTTCACCAGGGCCGCCACGAAATGTTCCGTGGCCGCCTCGTTCCGTGCCACGAGCTGCCGTCGCGTCAGGACCATGTGCTGGCTGAACTGCGCCAACGCGCGTTCGGTCGGCTCGTCGAGCCCGCGGAGGAAGGCCTGGACGCCGCGCTGGCCCGCCTGCACGCGCCGCGCTACCTGGCCTTCCTGGCCTCGGCGTGGAGCGAATGGGTGGCGCTCGACCCCGCCAACGCGGCGCTCGACATCCTGCCGTCGGTGTGGCCGGTGCGCGGCTTCCGCCACGACGTCGAGCCTGAAAACTTCGCGGCTCGCATGGGCCTTTACTCCTTTGACGCGGGCACACCGCTGACCAGCGGCAGCTGGGCCGCGTCGCGCGCGGGCGCGGCCTGCGCCTTGACGGCCGCCCGTGCCGTGCTGCAGGGCGAGGCGCGCAGCGCGTTTGCCTTGTCACGCCCGCCGGGGCACCACGCGGGCCACGACTTCTTTGGGGGCTACTGCTTCCTGAACAACGCGGCGGTGGCCGCGCAGGCCCTGCGCGACGGCGGCCACGCCCGCGTGGCGGTGCTGGACATCGACTACCACCACGGCAACGGCACCCAAAGCATCTTCTACGACCGCGGCGATGTGCTGACCACGTCGATCCACGGCGACCCGCGCACCGAGTACCCGTTCTACCTGGGCCACGCCGACGAGCGCGGCGTGGGCCCGGGCCTCGGTTGCAACCTCAACCTGCCGCTGCCGCGCGGCACCGGCTTCGACGACTGGCGCCAGGCGCTGGCGACCGCGCTGAACGCGGTGCAGCGCTTCGGCCCCACGGCGCTGGTCGTGTCCCTCGGGGTCGACACCTTCGAAGGCGACCCGATCTCAGGCTTTCGACTGCGCAGCGACGACTACCGCCGCGTCGGCCAGGACATCGCGCAGGCGCTCGGCGGGCTGCCCACCGTGTTCGTGTTCGAGGGCGGCTACGCGGTCGACGAGGTTGGCGTCAACGTGGTCAATCTGCTGCAGGCTCACGCCGCAGGGTGAACCTGGCCTGACCCGGGGCGCTCAGTCGACCGCTTCGGCGCCGCTGACCAGCGCCGCGAAGCGGTCCACACCGATGTTGCCGCCGGACAACGTCACGCCGACCCGCTGACCCTGAAACTGCGCGCGATGCGTCATCAGCGCCGCCAGGGCACAGGCGCCGGAGGGCTCCAGCACCACTTTCAGGCGGTCGAAAGCGAAGCGCATCGCCTCGACCACGGCCGGGTCGGCCACGTCCAGGACGTCGGTGACCTGGTTGCGGATCACTTCCCAGGGTTGTTGCCCCACCGCCTGCGTTTGCTGGCCGTCACAGATGGTGCGCGGCACCTCGGTCAGCGCGACCACGCGGCCGGTGCGCAGCGACTGCTGAACGTCGTTGCCGCGCGATGGCTCGGCGCCGTACACGCGGATGGCCGGCAGCAGCGCTTTCGCGGCAACGGTGCAACCCGACAGCAGGCCACCGCCACCGGTGCACACGATGAGCGCGTCCAGCGGGCCGTCGTCGCGCGTCTGCTCGATCAGCTCCAGCGCGGTCGTGCCCTGGCCGGCCATCACCGGCAGGTGGTCGAACGGCGGGATCAGCACCGACCCGCGTTCCTGGCACAGGGCGTTGGCGATTTGCGCGCGGTCTTCGGTGTAGCGGTCGTACAGCACCACGTCGGCGCCGTAGCCGCGCGTGGCAGCCAGTTTGAGCGGCGGCGCGTCGTGCGGCATCACGATGGTGGCCCGACACCCGTGCAGCTGCGCGGCCAGGGCCACCGCCTGCGCGTGGTTGCCGGACGAGAACGCCACCACCCCGCGCGAACGCGCCTCGTCGCTCAGGATGTTGATCGCGTTGTAGCCGCCGCGGAACTTGAACGCGCCCATGCGCTGCAGGTTCTCGGCTTTGAGAAAGACCTGCAAGCCCAGCAGCGTGTCGAGCGTGCGGGAGCGCAGCACCGGGGTGCGGTGGGCCACGCCTTCAAGGCGGGCGGCGGCGGCTTGGATGTCGCTGAACTGGAGCATGGTGAGATTCTGGCGCAGCGCGTGGCCCTACCAATCTTCCTTGACCGCCAGGGCCGCGTCCCGCCCGGACGCCGCGCGCGCCGCAATCCAGGCGGTCACCGTGCCGGCCAGCAGCACGGCGGCACACAACACGGCCAGGCGCACCGCGGGCAGGCGCAGGTCCATGGTCCAGTGGAAGCTCTGGGGGTTGACCACCTTCACCAGCACGACGCTCACTGCCAAGCCCAGCACCAGGCCCAGCAGCGTGCCCGCCGCGGTCCACACCGCACCTTCGGCGGCCACCAGCCCCAGCACCTGCCGGCGCGTCAGGCCCAGGTGCGACAGCAGCCCGAATTCCTTGCGCCGGGCCAGCACTTGCGCCGAGAAGCTCGCGGCGATGCCGAACAGGCCGATCGCGATTGCCACGCCCTGCAGCCAGTAAGTCACCGCAAAGCTGCGGTCGAAAATGCGCAGAGAGATGGCTCTGATCTCACCGGGCGTGGCGAACTCGATGAGGCCGGGCGGCGGCACGCCCGCGCGGGCGGCGGGGTCGGCCGTGGCGCTGGTCTCGGCCAGTGCGCGGATCGCCGACTGCACTGCGGCGAGTTCGGCACTGGGCCTCAGCCACAGCGCGAGGTCGTTGACGCGCTGGTCGCCCGTCAGGCGCTGGTAGTCGGCAGCGGTCAGCATCACGGCGCCACTTTGGCGAGCGTAGTCGCGCCAGACGCCGGCCACCCACAGCGTGCCGGTGCGGCCGTTCGGCAGCGGCAGCGTCAAGCGGGTGCCTGGACGGCTGCCGTACAGGCTGACCATGGCTTCGCTGACGTAGGCGGGGGTCTCGCCGGATGGCACGGCCAGCAGGTCGCCGACCAGTGGCAAGGCGCGCGCCGGCTCGGCCAGCGGGCGGGCGATCAGCACCACGGCCGGTCGGTCGGGCGCCAGCTGAACCTGGACGACGCGCTGTGCCTCCACCCGCGCCACGCCGCTGACCGCGGCCACGCGTTCGACGAGCGCGGCCGGCAGGTAGGCGGTGTCGCCGGCCGCGCCGCCGGCGGTGCGCACGTACAGGTCGGCGGGCAGCACGGTGTCCAGCCACTCGACGATGGCGTCGCGGAAGCTGGCCACCATCACGGTCAGCGCCACCGACAACGCGAGGCTGGCCACCACGCCCGCCACCGCCACCGTTGCCGTGTGCCGCTGGTGGCGGGCGCGCTGCACTGCCAGCATCGCCAGCGGGTGAGGTGGCGCGGGCCAGCCGCGCAGCAGCACCGCCACCCCTGACGGCACGCAGACGATGCCCCCGATCAGCAACAGCGCCACCGCGGCGTAGGCCGGCAGCGGCAGACCCGCGATGGGCGGCGCGAACGCCAGGGCGGTGCCGCAGGCCACCAGCCCGGGCCCCAGCGCGCCCGACGTGCCGCGGCCAGCGTCACCCCCCAGCCCTTTCAGTGCCTGCGCCGGCGCCATTCGCTGGGCGATGCGCGCTGGCAGCCAACCGCCCACCACCGCCGCCACGACGCCGAGCGCACCGTACACCAGCGCGGCCGCGGTGCTCCATTGCAGGCTGGGCGCGACGCCGGGAAAGTAGCCGCCGCCCAAGTCGCCGGCGAGCAAACGCAGCGCGATGACCGCCAGCGCGGTGCCCAGGGCCAGACCGGCGACGCTGCCGGCCAGGCCCAGCAGGGCCGATTCGGCCAGCACCAGCCGCAGCCGGTCGCGCGCGCTCAGGCCCAGCACGCCCAGCAGCGCCATCTGCGGCAGGCGCTTGGCCACCGACAGGGACAGGATCGAAAACACCAGGAAGGCGCCCGTGAACAAGGCCACCAGCGCCAACACCGTCAGGTTGACGCGGTAGGCGCGCGACACGTTGGACACCCGTTGGGTCGACTCGTCGGGCGCGGCGGCCCGCACCCCGGCGGGCAGCGACAGCGTGCGCAGCAGCGCGTCGCGGCTGGCGCCGGGGGCCAGCCTCAGGTCGATGCGTGTCAGCCGGCCCAGCCAGCCCAGCCGCGCCTGCGCGCCCGCGATGTCCATCACCGCCAGCGGTGGGCCACCGGCGCCCACTTGGCCGCGCACCGGCAGGTCCAGCAGGCTCAGGCCCTGCTGCAGGGCGAGCCGGCTGCCCGCGGGGGCCGGCGCGGCGCTGCCGAACAGCCGCTCGCGCGCGGCCGCGTTGAGGTAGACGGCGTCGGGGTCGAACATCGCGGTGCGCCCCGACGCGGCGTCCAGCCGAGGAATCAGCGCGGGCGACAGTGACGCGGCCTGCAGCGGGTCCAGGCCCAGCACGCGCAGGGCAAATCGCTGGCCCTTGGCGTCGAAGGCGTTGGTGTCCAGCTCGATCACCGGGCTGGCCACCGCGACGAGCGGGTGCGCGGCCACGCGCGCATAGAGCGCCTCGTCGAAGCCCTCCCGCTGCGCCCGCAGTTCCAGGTCCGGCTGGCCGTTGACGCTGCGCACGGCGGCACTGAACTCGCCCAGCGCCGAGCTGTTGATCAGTTGCACCGAAAACGCCAAGGCCACGCCCAGCACCACCGCCAGCCAGGCGGTCAGGTGCCGCCAGGGGTGGTGTCGAAGCTCAGGCCACGACAGGTGGCGCAGCTGCCAGATCAGTGCCATGGGTGCGGGGCGAGGCGCCCACCGGCCGGGCCGTCGGGCGCAGTGTGTGAAGTTCGGCATGACTGGGCGGCGAGCCATCGCGGTGGCCGCGCCGGCTCGCCACGGGCGCGTCTATAGTGCCGGTGACCCTGCGCGCCGCCCGCCCTGCTGCGGTGGCCGCGTTCGATTCGCCAGCGCCAAAGGAGCCTCCTCATGTCACACCACGTCTGCATGGGCGCGACGCTGAAATGCGCCATGGGCTCTGCGCCCAGCAAGTTGGTGGTCCTGCCACTGAACCGGGTGATGACCAACAACGTGCCGGCGGCCAACATCATGGACCACAAGCCGGCGGTGAACATCATGCCGTTCGGCCCTTGCAAGTCCTTGATGTTTCCCGCCACGGCGTCGGCCACGGCGGCCGCGCTGGGCGCCCTCACGCCCATGCCCTGCATCCCCCTGACGCTCGCACCCTGGACGCCTGGGTCGCCCACCGTCATGCTGGCCAACCAGCCGGCCTTGAACAAGAGTTCTGTCCTCATGTGCAGCTGGGGTGGCGTGATCACCATCGAAGACGAAGGCCAGGCCAAGCACGACATTCCCTGATCTCGCCGCGCTCAGCCCGCCGCGGCATCGACGATGCCGGTGGCGGTGAGTTCCAGAACCCGGTCGGCGCGCGCCGCGGCGCTGCGTGAATGGGTCACCAGCACGCAGGCAGCGTGGCGTCGACGCACCTGGTCAACCAGCACGTCCATGACCTTCTCGGCGGTGCCCGGGTCCAGGTTGCCGGTCGGTTCGTCCGCCAGCAGCAGCCGCGGCCGGTGCACCAGGGCCCGCGCGATGGCGACGCGTTGCAGTTGACCGCCCGACAGGGTCTGGGGCAGGCGCGCACCAAAGCCGCTCAGCCCGACGGCGTCCAAGGCCTCGTTGACGCGGTGGGCCTGCTCGGCCACGCTAAGGCCGCCCAGCAGCATCAGCGGCAGCGCGGTGTTCTGCGCCACGCTCAAGTGGGGGAGCACGTGGAAGGCTTGGAACACAAAGCCCAGGTTCGCCCGCCGGAAGCGCGCCAGCCCGTCGTCGTCGAGGTCGCTCAGCGCGCTGCCATGGATGCGGACCGTGCCGGCCTCGATGCTGTCCAGCCCCGCCAGGCAGTTCAGCAGCGTCGATTTGCCGACGCCGGACTCGCCGAGGATGGCCACAAACTCTCCCGCCGCCACGTCAAGGTCGACGCCCTGGAACACCCAGGACGCACCGTGGCGCTTGGCAAGCGCGCGAACTTCAAGCATGGCAGGACATCAGGTTGAGCAGGTGAGGGCGTGCGGCCTGGACGACCTGCTGAAGCGCGTCGTCGGCGTTGCAGGCGATGACCTGGCGCATCGTCAGGCCACGCAGCCAGGTCAGTTGTCGTTTGGCCAGTTGACGGGTGGCGGCAAGGCCGGTGTCGCGCAGCGCGGCTTGCAGCGGCGCGTCCACCGCGCCGCCGCCGCGTTCGTCGCCGCGCGCCGCAGCGCGGTCCAGCACCTGCCAGGCCTGCCGGTAGCCCACGCAGCGCATCGACGGCAGGTCAGCGTGCAGATCACCGCGGGCGCGCAGGCGGCGCACCTCGTCGACCAGGCCTTGTCGCAGCATGGCATCGAAGCGCTCGGCGAGCCGGGCGTGCAGCCACGCGCGGTCCTCGGGCTCCAGCGACAGCAGCACCGGGGCCGGGCGCCGCGGCTGGTCGGCGCGGGTGTGGAAACTGGACAGCGGGCGCCCACTGAGGCGGTGCACCTCGAGTGCGCGCTGGATGCGTTGGGTGTCGCCCGGTGGCAGCCGGGCGGCGGTGACCGGGTCGACGCGCTGCAATTCCTCGTGCAGTGCCGGCCAACCCAGGCGCGCGGCGTCGGCGTCCACGGCGGCGCGCACCGCCGGGTCGCTGGGCGGCATGGCGTCGAGGCCCTCGAACAAGGCCTTGAAATAAAGCATCGTGCCGCCGACCAGCAGGGGCACGGCACCGCGTTGCCGCACCTCGGCGATCAGGCGCGCAGCGTCGTCGACGAAGCGCGCCGCCGAGTAGGCCTGGTTGGGCTCGATCAGGTCGATCAGGTGGTGCGGCACGGCGGCGCGCTCGCTGGCGGTCGGCTTGGCGGTGCCGATGTCCATGCCGCGGTAGACCAAGGCCGAGTCCACGCTGACGACTTCCACCTCGACCGCATCGTGGCGGCGCAAGTGGTCGGCGATGGCCAGGGCCGCCGCGGTCTTGCCCGCGCCGGTCGGTCCGGCCAGGCACACGCAGGGCAGGGCAGCGGACCGGGTCATGGGCGATGGGCCTCGCCATCGCGCTGAATCAGCGTCAGACCGACCACCGTCAAGCCGATGCCGAAGGCGGCCACGCCCAGGCTCAGCGGGTACACCGTGCCGTCCAGCCGCCAACCCAGCCACTGCCCGACCCCGAACGCGCTGAGCATCATGCCGAAGCCGCTCAGCGACGCGGCGGTGCCCGCCTTGTCCGGAAACGGCCCCACGGCGCCCGCTTGCCCGCACGGCTGGTGGATGCCATGGCCCACGGCGAACAGGCATTGCGGCACGAACAGCGCCCACACCGTGTGCACGCCGGCGAGGCTCATGCCCGCCATGCCCAGGCCGCCCAGCAGGCTGAAGGCCGTGCCGCGCTTGACCGTGCCGCGCAGCCCATGCCGGGACAGCCATTGCCGGCACAAGAAGGTGCCGGCGATGTAGCTGAGCGAGTTGACCGCCATCAGCACGCCGTAGCCGATGCGCGACAAGCCCAGCACGTCGATGTAGATGAAGGACGAGCCCGCCAGGATCACGAAGAGGCCGCCATAGGCGAGCATCGACAGCAAGGTCCAGGCGCGGAAGGTGCGGTTGGCGAGCACTTCGCGCCAGTTGCGCCACAGCGGGCCCGGGCTTGTGGCGTGGATGTCACGCTGTCTCAGGGTCTCTTGGTATCGCAAGGTAACGATTGCAAGCGTGGCCGCGCCGAACAGCGCCAAGGTCATCAGCGCGACATGCCAGCTCAGGTACTGCACCAGCACGCCCCCTGCCAGTGGGCTGAGCATGGCGATGACGCCCAGGCCACTCAAGGCCCGAGACATCACGCGGGCGCCATCCTGGGGCTCGAACAGGTCGCGCACGATGGAACGCGCGCCGGTGACGGCGGCCGCCATCGCCGCGCCCTGCACGGCCCGCCAGGCCACCAGCGTGTCGATGTGCTGCGACCAGGCCGCGCCGAGGCTGGCCACGGTGTAGGCGACGAGCCCCACCAGCAACACCGGCCGCCGCCCGAAGCGGTCTGCCAGGGGCCCGGCCACGAGCTGGGCCAGCCCGAAGCTGATGATCAGGGCGGACAGCGTCAGTTGAACGGAGGACACGGACGCGCCCAGTTCACGCTGCAGCGTCGGCAGCGCGGGCAGGTACAGGTCGGTGGTGATCGGCTGAATGCCGAGCAGCAGGGTCAGCAGCAGCACCACGGTGGCGGGGGCCATCGCGGCCGCCGCACCGCCGGTGCCAGGGGACGGCATGGGCATCCGCCGAGCCTAGCAGGTTCGCCCGCCGGCAGCGGTCGCCGGGATGACCGAGCGGGATGGGGCCGCCGGGCCCGGTTACGATGATTCACCGCATTTCTTCACCGACTGGAGCACCCATGTCCCGTTCGCCGCGCCGCACGCGCCTGATCTCCCTGGCCTTGGCCGCCAGCGTCACCCTGTCCAGCCTGGCCCCCGCGGTGCAGGCCGCCGAGGTCGGCGGCCCGTTGATCGGCACCGAACAGGCCCTCGCCGCCGCCACCACCCCCGACGCCGCGCCGCGGGCGCGTCTGCTGTCCGCCCTCGAGCGCGCCGACGTGGCCGCGGCCCTCAGCCAGCGCGGCGTCAGCGTCGACCAAGCGCGTGAGCGCGTGGCCGCCCTCAGCGACGCCGAGGCCGCCTTGGTGGCCGAGCGCATCGACAGCGCCCCCGCCGGCGCCGATGGCGTCTTGGGGACCTTGGTCTTCATCTTCGTGCTGCTGCTGGTCACCGACATCCTCGGCCTGACCAAAGTGTTCCCGTTCACCCGTTCGGTGCGTTGACCCAGCCGGTGTCACCTCGCGTGACCTGCCTGGCGAGGCGGCCCTGGCTGAGGGGCTTGACCGGGGCGATGGCCGCGCTGGCCACCGGTGGCGTCGGCCTGCTCAGCGGCTGCGCCGCCCCGCAGACCACCGCCCTGGGCCAGGCGCCTTCACCCCACGGGCTGCCGACGGCGGTTGAGTTGACCAACACGCCGTTCTTTCCGCAGACCGCCTACCAGTGCGGGCCGGCGGCGCTTGCCACGGTGTTGGCCGCGCAGGGGCGCTCGGTCTCGCCGGACGTGCTGGGCGAGCGGATCTTCCTGCCGGCGCGCCGCGGCACCTTGCAGGTGGACATGCTGGCCGGCGCCCGCCGAGAAGGCCTCGCGGCCGTTCGCTTGCCCGGCCGGCTTCTTGACCTGCTGCGCGAGATCGCCGCGGGTCACCCGGTGGTGGTCCTGCAGAACCTGGGCCTCGATGCGGCGCCGGTGTGGCACTACGCGGTGGTCATCGGCTACCGGCTCGACCCGCGCGAGGTGCTGCTGCGCTCCGGCACCACGCCCCGCCAGCGCCTGCCGATGTCGGTGTTCGAGCACACCTGGGTGCGCGCTGGCAGCTGGGCGTTTGTGGTGCTGCCACCGGGCCTGTGGCCCGCCACGGCCGAAGAGCCGGCGGTGGTGGAAGCCGCGATTGGCCTGGAGCGGGCCGTGGCGCCCACCCTGGCCCTGAAGGCCTACGCCAGCGCCGTTCAACGCTGGCCCGACAGCCTGGCGCTGACCCTTGGCCTGGGCAACACGGCGTTCGCCGCGGGCAACAAGGTGCTGGCGGCAGACAGTTTTCAGACCGCCGCCCGGCGGCACCGCAACACGCCGGCGTGGATCAACCTGGGCCGCACCCTGCTTGACGCGGATTTGCCCGACTCGGCCTGGCGCGTGGCGCTGGAAGCCGAGTACCTGAACGACCCGCGGTGGCGGGCCGAGACCACCGCCTTGCTGCGCGACGCTCAGCGCGCGCGCCAAGCCCGGGGCGGGGCAGGGTCGGGTGCGGGTGCGGGTGCCGCCGCGGTCACCGCGGGGCCATTCAGCTGAACGATTCGCCCGGGCGCAGGTAGCGCCATTGGCCGGTCGGCAGGTCGCCCAGCATCACCTGACCAATGCGCACGCGCTTCAGGCCCAGCACCTTCAGCCCCACCGCTTCGCACATGCGGCGGATCTGTCGCTTGCGGCCTTCGCGCAGCACGAAGCGCAGCTGGTCCTCGTTGACCCATTCCACCACGGCGGGGCGCAAGGCCACGTCGTCCAGGGTCAGGCCATGGCGCAGCAATGCCAGCCCGTCGTCGCCCAGCGGTGCACCGTTCGCCGGTTCGACCCGCACCAAGTACTCCTTTTCCACCTCGGAGTGCTCGCCGATCAGTTGCTTGGCCACGCGCCCGTCCTGGGTCAGCACCAACAAGCCGACCGAATCAATGTCCAGGCGCCCGGCCGGCACCAGGCTGCGCAGGTGCTGGGGCATGAAGCGGATGCCCGACTGGTCTTCCCGCCATTGGTTGGCCGGTTTGACGAGCACGTAGGCAGGTTCATAACCGTCTTCGGCCTGGCCGCTGACGTAGCCCACGGGTTTGTTGATCAGCACCGTCACCTTCTGCGCTTGCACATGGCTGGCCCGCGCGTCGATGGTGACCTGCTGGCCGGGCATCACGCGCGACCCGAGCTCGCTCACCACCTGGCCGTCAACGCGCACCCAGCCCTTGGCGATCCACTCGTCGGCTTCGCGGCGCGACGCCAGGCCGAGCAGGCCCATGTATTTGGACAGGCGCAGGCTGCCCGGGGCGCTGGTCGGGCCGTCCACCGGCTCGGGGCGGGGTCGCAGGGGCAGCGTGCCGCGGTGGAAGGCGGCGTGTCGCGGACCGGGACCGGCCGGGCCAGCCGGCCCCGCGGGGCGGGTCTGAGCGTCTTGCCGATGGTTCGGGCGCACGGCGTCGCGAGGGGCATCCCAGCCCGAGGCGTCGCGAGGCGCCTGACGCCCGGGGCGCGGTGGCTCTTGGCGTTGCGCGGCTGGTGGGCCGCGCCGCGAATCATGGCGCACCTCATGGCGCCCATCGTTGCGCACCTCGTGCCGTGGCCCATGGTGCGGCTCGGGCCGGCCCCCGCGGGGGCCATCGGGGCGGGGCCCTTGGCCGCCGCCGCGCCCGGCTTCATGCGGGCCGGGCCGGGGTGCCCCTTGGAACCGTTCATCAACGGGGCCATGCCGTGGCGGGTCCCGGCGAAAGGCGTTGCTCCCATCGCGCCGCGGTGCATCGCGGTGAGCCGAATCGCGGCCATGGCGCTGTGGTCCCTCGCGACGGGGATCGCCCCCGCCCTCGCGGCGTGGCCCATCGCGTCGCGGCTCATCCCACCCATCGCGCCGTGGTGCCTCGCCGCCGGGTCGGAAACGGGCCTCGCGTTCGGCCCGTTCGGCCTGGGCTTGGGCCAGGGTCGGTCGGGCTTTCGGGCCGCCACCGCGCACCGGCGGTCGGCTGGGCGGTGTGCCCGCGCCTCGACCGGTCCCCTGGCGGTGGGCGGCCGGGGCGGCGGGTCCCTTGGGTTTGAGCTTGAGCGTGGCCATAGGTGTCTTTCAGGTAACCCGCGATTGGACCATGCGCGGGCGCGGCCCTCAGCGCCGGGCGGTGTCGACGGGTGCGCCCAGCCCGAACAGTGCGCGCAGCGCCTCTCGGTACTGGGCCGCGCCCAGGCCGTTGGTGCTGTAGTGGGTGCCGCCCTCGACCAGCTCGAACCGCTTTGGGGCCACCGCCTCTTCGTACAGCGCGCGCCCCAGCGCGGGGCGGATCAGGCCATCGCGGCTGCCATGCACCACCAGCACCGGCGAGCCCACGTGCTTGATCGCCTCGGCCGAATCGAAGCGCTGGGTGATGAACGGCGTCAGCGGCAGCCAGCCCCATCGGAAGGTCTTGAAGACGTCGGGCACCGAGGTGAAGCTGCCTTCCACGATCAGCCCGCGTTCGTCCTGCGTTTGCCTTGCCAGCTGCACTGCGATGGCACCGCCCAGCGAGTGGCCGAAGATGTACCTTGGCCGGCCCGGGTGCTCGGTCGCCAGCCAGTTCCAGGCCGCCCGCGCGTCTTCAACGACGCTGTCCTGAGACGGCAGCTCGTCCGTGCTTTGCCCAAAGCCGCGGTAGTCCACCGCCAGCACCGAGAAGCCCAGCGCCCGCATTTGTTCGATCCGGAATCGGCTGCCTTCCACGTTGCGCCGGGCGCCGTGCAAATACAGCAGCAGCGGGGCGTCCGCCCGGTCGTGCGGCGCCCACAAGGCGTGCAAGCGAATGGGCTGGCGGCTCACCTGACTGGTGTGCTCGATCCACACGTCGCTCATGTCGTCGCCCGGGTCGGCGGCCCGGGGGCCGGTGGCGGCGGGCTGGAAGATCCATTCGCGCTGCTGATGGTCCAGCGTGGCGCAGCCGGCCAGGACGGCCGCCAGCGCCACGGTGGCGACCAGCCCGGCCATCGGCAGCCGCCACCGCCGAGGCGCTGCGGTGAGTTCAATGGGGGGCCGGAGCGTGCGGCGTTCGGGGGTTGGTCGGTGGGGGCTGGCCATCGGCGAATGATCCGCGCGGGACGCAGAAAGTTTCGAAGCGGCGTCCGGTTCAGCGACCGCGCCAGAACAGGCCGTCCAGTTCGCGCAGGCTGATTTGTCGCCAGGTGGGGCGGCCGTGGTTGCACTGGTCGGACCGATCGGTGCGTTCCATGTCGCGCAGCAGGGCGTTCATTTCCTCGGGCGTCAGCTGGCGGTTGGCGCGCACGGCGCCGTGGCAGGCCATCGTCGACAGGATCTCGTGCTGGGCGCGTTCCACCGTGGCGCTGGCGCCGAACTGGGCCAGTTCGGCCAGCACGCCACGCGCCAGGTCCACCACGTCGGCCCCCGCCAGCGCGGCCGGGCGCGAGCGCACCGCCAGCACCGTGGGCGAGAGCGCCGCCGTCTCCAGGCCGATCTGCAGCAAGGTGGCGGCATGGGCCTCCGCCGTGGCGAGTTCCTGGGGCGTCGCGGCGAACGTGGCCGGGATCAGCAAGGGCTGGGCCGGCAGGCGGCGTTCGGGCTGCTCGCCCAGCGCGGACTTCAATCGCTCGTAGACGATGCGCTCGTGCGCGGCGTGCATGTCGACCACGACCAGGCCGTGGGCGTTTTCGGCCAGGATGTAGATGCCGCCAAGCTGGGCCAGTGCGCGGCCCAGCGGCCAGTCGTCGGTGGCCGGGACGGGCCCGGCGCCCGCCTGGTCGGCGAAAGCGCTGAGGCCGGCGCCCGAGACGCCCGCGCTGCCAGCGGGTCCGACGGCCTCGCCATAGGCCCGCGGTGGCGCCTCGCGCGCCGTCAACACCTCAAGCTGCGCCAGGCCAAGGCGCCCTTGCTGCTGGGCGCCCAGCCCCTGCCACGGACGCGCCTCGAAGCCGCCGGGCGCCCGCCCCGCCCCGGGCAGCGGGTCCCACCGGGACGAACCGGGGTCGGCGCCTCGGCTTGCCGCCGTGGCTGCCCCGAACAGCGTGGCCGACGCCGCCAACGCTCCCGACCCCGCCGACCCCGCCAACGCGGCAGCCGCGTCGCCCTGTCCGGCCCGCGGCGTGGCCAACGCGGTCTCCACCGCGCGCCGCACCGCCTGGTGCACCTCGCGGCCCTCGCGAAAGCGCACCTCGACCTTGGTCGGGTGGACGTTGACGTCCACCCGGTCGGGCGCGATCTCGATGAACAGCACGTACGCGGGTTGCCGCCCGCCGTGCAGCACGTCTTCGTAGGCCGAGCGCAGCCCGTGAGCCACCAGCTTGTCCCGCACGTGGCGGCCGTTGACGAACAGGTATTGCTGGTCGCCGCGGGTGCGCGCCGCCTCGGGCAGGCCCACGCGGCCGCGCAGGCGCATCACACCCAGGTCCAAGGTCAGTGGCCGGCTCTGCGCCATGAAGTCATCGCCGAGCACCTGCTCGATGCGCTGGTCGGCCGTGCAACGGCGCCACTGCTGGGTCAGCCGGCCGTCGTGCCACAGGCTGAAGGCGACGTCCGGGCGGGCCAGGGCGTGGCGGCGCAAGGCCTCGGTGCAGTGCGCCAGTTCGGTGGCTTCGGTCTTCAGAAACTTGCGGCGCGCCGGGGTGCTGAAGAACAACTCGCGCACCTCGACGGTGGTGCCCGTGGCGCGCGCCGCGGGGGCGAGCTCGCCGCTGCGCGCATCCAGCCGGCGGGCCTGCGGCGCGCCAGTCGGGCGGCTGAGCACGCTCATCTCCGACACCGACGCGATGGCGGCCAGCGCCTCACCGCGAAAGCCCATCGTGGCCACCTGCTCCAGTTCGCTCAGCGACGCGATCTTGCTGGTGGCGTGGCGGCGCAGCGCCATGGGCAGTTCGTCGGCCGGGATGCCCGCGCCATCGTCTTCGACCAGCACGGCGCGGACACCGCCGCCGGTCAATTTGACGACCACCTCGGTGGCGCCCGCGTCCAGTGCGTTGTCCACCAACTCCCGCACCACCGAGGCTGGCCGTTCCACCACCTCGCCGGCGGCGATCTGGCTGATCAGCTCGTCCGGCAACTCGCGGATGGCGCGGCGCGGCGGGGTTGGCGGGGTCAGCTCGGGAACGTCCATGCGGCGAATTGTAGGAAGGCGCCCCGCCGCCGCCCCGGGATAATCCGCGACCATGGACGTCCTAGCCACCCTCATCGATTTCATCCTGCACGTCGACGTGCACCTGGCCAACTTCGTGCAAGCCTACGGGCCGTGGGTCTACGCGCTGCTGTTTGCCATCGTGTTCGTCGAGACCGGGCTGGTTGTCATGCCCTTCCTGCCGGGCGATTCGCTGTTGTTCGTCGTGGGGGCGCTGTGCGGCGCCGGCCTGTTGAACCTGCCCTTGTCGATGGCCGTGCTGATCGCGGCGGCCATCCTGGGCGATCAGGTGAACTACACCATCGGGCGGCACATTGGCCCACGGGTGTTCCAGTGGGAGCAGTCGCGCTTCTTCAACCGCCGCGCCTTTGACCAGGCCCACGCCTTCTATGAACGCTACGGCGGCATCACCATCGTGCTTGCGCGCTTCATGCCGTTCATCCGCACCTTCGCGCCTTTCGTGGCCGGCGTCGCGCAGATGACGCGCAGCAAGTTCACCGCCTACAACATCGGCGGCGCGCTGCTGTGGGTGCTGTCGCTGACGACGGCGGGGGTGCTGTTCGGCAACATCCCTTGGGTGCAGCGCCACCTCGACAAGATCATCTGGGCCATGATTTTCATTCCGGGGCTGATCGCGCTGGCCGGCGCCTGGCGCGCCCGCCGCCAGCAGCCGGCCTGAACACGGCGCGGCCACGGGCATCAAGTCGCCCGCGCATCGGCCGATAAGGCGGTCAACGGGCTTGTCGCGCCCGACCGCCGCTCCATGGACCTCCAGAGTTTTCGTGCCCGCGTTTCGCTGATCATCGGCGGGATGGCGCTCGTGCTGGTGGCGCTGTTGTCGGTGGCCGTCGACAAATTGCTCACGCACCGCCTGACCGCCGACAGCGGGGCGGCGCTGCACAGCCTGGGGCGCGGCGTGGCCGGTGTGCTCGCGGGCGGGCTGCGGTCGCGCTTGCAGGACATCGAGCTGTTGGCCGCCTCGGCGTTCGTGGCGCATTGGTCAGACCACCGGGCGGAGGTGCAGGGCAGCCTGAACCGGCTGATGCGCGGGGGCCAGTCGTTCACCTGGGTCGGGTTGGTCGATCCCCAGGGCACCGTGCAGGTGTCCACCGGGCAGATGCTGCTGGGTCTAAGTGTGGCCCAACGGCCCTGGTTCGAGGCGGGCCGTGACGGCCCGCACATCGGCGACGTGCACCCAGCCAAGTTGCTCGCGTCCCTGTTGCCATCGCGGCCGGCGGGCCCGCCGCGGTTCGTCGATTTTGCGGCGCCGGTCTATGGGCCCGACGGTGGCCTGCGCGGTGTGCTGGGCGGTCATGGCGACTGGGCGTTCGCCGCTGAAGTCATCAGCCAGCTGCGCAGCGAGCTGGACGCCAGCCGCAGCGTGGAGGTCTACATCGTCGGTGCCGATGGCAAGGTGCTGCACCGGCCCGGCGGCCAGCCCGCTGAGACCGAGCGCATCGACCTTGCGGTCCTGGGCGTGCCCCGCGGGCCGGGGGCGCTGGCCGTGATGGCCACCTGGCCCGATGGGGAGCGCTACCTGACGTCGGCCCTGAGCCTGCCGCCCACGCCCATCGCCTCCAACCTCGACTGGACCGTGCTCGTGCGCCAGCACGAAAGCCAGGCCCTGGCAGCGGCCCGCGAGGTGCGCCTCGTGGTGGTCGGCCTGGGCCTGGTGGCCGCGGTGCTGGTCATGCTGATCAGTGGCTGGATGGCAGGGCGCATCAGCCGGCCGCTGCAGCAGATCGCCAACGCGGCACAGTCCATCGAGCGCGGTGAGTTGGGGGCGAGGATCCCCGGGCTGAGCCGCGCGAGCACCGAGTTGCGCCGGTTGGCGAGCGCGCTGCAGGGCATGACCCAGGCGCTGCAAGACGGCAAGTCGGCCTTGCAGCAAGCCAACAGTTCGCTGGAGGAACGGGTGCGTGAGCGCACGGCTGCCTTGGCGCAAGCCAACCAGGAGCTGGAAGCATTGGCGCGGCGCGACGGCCTGACCGGCCTGCTGAACCGCCGCAGCGCCGACGAGCGATTGAGCCTGGAACTCGCCCGACACCTGCGCCATGGGCACGACCTGTGCGTGCTGATGGTCGATGTGGATCATTTCAAGCGGATCAACGACGAGCACGGCCACGCCATGGGTGACCTGGCCCTGCGCGAGGTGGCGAGCTGCCTGGCCGCGCAATGCCGCGCGACCGACGTGGTCGCGCGATTCGGCGGCGAAGAATTCATCGTGCTGCTGCCCGACACCAGCCCGACCGCGGCGCGCCGAGTGGCCGAGAAGCTGCGGGCGGCGGTTGCCAGCCTGCAGGTGCCGGGCTTGTGGCCTCTCAGCGTGAGCATTGGCGTGGCCCAGGCCAGCGGCCGCGTGCCGTCGACGGGTGTGCTGCAGGCGGGTGTGCCATCGCTCGGCGCCGAGCCCCAGACCCTGACCCCGGCGGTGGCGCCCAACGAGCTGCCCGCGCCGCCAACCCCGTTCACCCAGTCGCTCGCTGTGCGCGATCTGCTTCGCCGTGCTGACACGGCGCTCTACACGGCGAAGGCCTCCGGGCGCAACCGCGTGGTGGTGTTCGAGCCCCAGGCCCAGGTGGCGTGATCCGGGGTGGAGGCTGCCGGCGCCGGCAGAAAGGCCGATCCGGGGGGCCGGACCTTCACTCGGCTTCGGGCTCGATCTGCAGCGCCTCGAGAAAGCGCGACACCATGTTGTAGGCCGCCACCGTGGCGGTCAGCTCCACCACCTCGCGGTCGCTGAAGTGCGCGCGCAGGCGGTCGAACACGGCGCTGTCCACCTGCACGTCCCGCGTCATCGCGTCGGCATAGGCCAGCACGTCGCGTTCGCGGGCGTCGAACAGCGGCGAGGCTGGCCAGTCGGTCACCGCGTCGACCTTCGCCTGGGGCACGCCTTCGGCCAGGGCCACCGGTGCGTGCTGGATGAACTCATAGGGCGCCCGGTTGATCACCGCCACCCGCAAGATCACCAGCTCCCGCAGGCCTCCGTCCAGCACGCCGCCGGTGCGGATTGCGCCGAGGTAGGCGTTCCAGCCCCGCGCCACCGGGGCGCTGTGCAGCAGCTGGCGGTCGAGGTTCAGCAACTGGCCGCCACGGCGCTGGCGGACGGCCGCCACCAGGTCGTGGTCCAGGCCAGGGGTCGTGTCGTCGATGAAGGGCAGGCGGGCCATGGTGCTTGAGGTCGGGTTGAAGGGCACGTTGGGGCCTCGGCGGCTTGGCGAAGGCGCAAGACGGGCGAGGCGGGCAAGACGGGCAGGAGGGGCGGCAGGCGCTGCCGGCAAAGGCCAAGGGCGGGCGTCAGTCCACCACCGCGCCGGACTCCTTGACCACGCGGCCCAAGCGCACCGACTCGGTCAGCACCAGGCTGCCAAATCGCTCGGGCGTGCCGCCCACGATGGGGGAGCCGATTTCGGCCCAGCGCTGCTTGATGGCGGGGTCGGCAAACAGCTCGTTCAAGGTGGTGTTGAGCTTGCGGATGATCGGCTCGGGCGTGCCGGCCGCCACGGCAATCCCATGCCACGCCGAGAAGTCCATCGGGACGCCGAGTTCCGCCAGCGTGGGGACCTTCGGCAGCGCCGGGCTGCGCTGCGCGGTGGTCACCGCGATGGGCACCAACTTGCCGGCCTGCAGGTGTTGCACCGAGCTGGCCAGGATGTCGAACATGATCGGCACCTGGCCGCCCAGGACGTCGTTCAGCGCGGGGCCGGCGCCCTTGTAAGGCACGTGCTGCATCTTGACGCCGGCCTGCTTGTTGAAGATTTCACCGGCCAGGTGCTGTGGCGTGCCGTTGCCGGCGGACGCAAAGTTGTAGCCGGTCGGCTTGGCTTTCAGCAAGGCGACGAACTCCTTCAGGTTGCGTGCGGCGAGGCTCGGGTGCACTTCCAGCACCAGTGGAAAGGCCGAAATCTGGATGACCGGCGCCAGGTCCTTGATCGGGTTGTAGGGCAGGGCCTTGTACAGCGACTGGTTGACCGACATCGGCCCGCTGGCCGCCAGCAGCAAGGTGTGACCGTCCGGGGTGGACTTGGCCACGCCGTCCGTGCCCAGGTTGCCACCGGCGCCGGCGCGGTTCTCGATCACCACTGGCACGCCGAGCCTTTGTTGCAGCCCGGGCGCAAGGATGCGCGCCATCAGGTCCGTGGGTCCGCCGGGCGGGTAGGGCACGACGAACTTGATCGGCTTGCCCGGCGTCGGGTAGGCCTCGGCGGCCTGCGCGGCCGTGGAGAACATGCCAGCGCTGGCAAGGGACGCGATGGCGACGAGGCCAGCCAAGGCGATGGGGCGACGGTGAATCATGGTGAGTCCTGGGGCCGGTCTCAAGGTGCCGGCCCGCTGGATTCTGGGTGGCGGCGGCCCGGTTGGCGCTACGCAGTTTCCGCAGGTCGCGTCGCTACAGCGTTCGTTGCCGGGCGAGCGGCGGGTTCTTGGCGAAGTAGCGTTTGATGCCGGCGGCCAGCGCCTCGACCAGCTCGGCCTGGTACGCGGTGCTGCGCAGCTTGGCCTCCTCCTCGGGGTTCGAGATGAAGGCGGTTTCGACCAGGATCGACGGGATGTCGGGCGCCTTCAGCACGGCGAACCCGGCCTGTTCAACCTGCCGCTTGTGCAGTCGCCCCACCTTGCCGATCTGTCCCAGCACCTCGCGGCCCACGTGCAGGCTGTCCTTGATCTGCGCGGTGGTGCTCATGTCCAGCAGCGTGCGCAGCACGTGGGCGTCGGCGGCCTTGATGTTGGCGCCGCCCACGATGTCGGCGGCGTTCTCGCGGCTGGCCATCCAGCGCGCGGCCGTGCTGCTCGCGCCGCGTTCGCTGAGGGCGTAGACCGAGGCGCCGCGCGCCTCCGGCGTGAAGAAGGCATCGGCGTGGATCGACACGAACAGGTCCGCCTGCACGCGACGGGCCTTGCGCACCCGCTCCTGCAAGGGCACGAAGAAGTCGTCGTCGCGCGTCAACATGGCGCGCATGTTGGGCATCGCGTTCAGGCGGTCGCGCAGTTGCAGCGCGACCGACAGCACCACGTCCTTTTCGCGCAGGCCGTTCGGGCCGATGGCGCCAGGGTCTTCGCCGCCGTGCCCTGGGTCGAGGGCGACGACGATCAGCCGGTCGATGCGTTGTTGCAGGGCGGGCGAGGGCACCACCGGGCCGGCGGGTGACGGTGTTTGCTGCGTTCCGCCGGCCGCCGGCGGTCGGGCAGAAGGCGTGGCGGCCGAGGCCGCCGCCGCCGGTTTGGTGGCGTCGCGGCCGGCGTCGTTGCCCGCGGGCTCGCCCGGGGGCCGGTTCACCCGGTCGATGAACTCGCCCAGGGCGTCGCGAACGCTCTGCGCCGCCTCGCGTTCGGCGGCCTGCTTTTCCTGGATCAGCGCAAGCAGTGGGTCCGGCGGCTCGGTGGGCATCAGGTCGAACACCAGGCGGTGCTGGTAGGCCGCCACGGGCGTCAGGGCGAACAGTTGCGGCGCAATGGCCTGCTTCAGATCGATCACCAGGCGCACGACGCGTGGTTGGTTCTGTCCCACCCTCACGCCGGCGATGTAGGGGTCGTCGGCTCGCACCTTGCCCACCAGTTCGCGCAGCGAGGGGCTGAGCTCGAGCCCATCCACGTCGATGACGAGGCGGCGCGGGTTGTCGGCGAGGAAGTGCCGTGCCTGCAGGGCGGTGTCGCTTTCCAGCGTGACGCGGGTGTAGTCCGCGGCCGGCCAGACGCGCACGGCCACGATGGTGGCGCCCTGCGCCAGCGCCTGCGGGCCGAGCCACAGCGCCAGGCTGCCGAGCACCGTCAAGGCGCGCCGCCGGTCGAGTTGGCCGTGGACGCCGTCCAATGGTCGGGTCGGCGCCGTCACATCAGGCCCTGGCCGAGGGGGGTCAGCGCGTCCAGGCGCACGACGCGGGCGCCATCCGCGCCATCCGGGCCCGGCGCCTCGACGGCGATGTGCACGACGAGGTCGGCCGGCGGCAGCAACCCGGCGGCGCGCTCGGGCCACTCGCACAACTTGAGCCCGGGCTGGGCGAACAGGTCGCGAAAGCCGGCGTCCTCCCATTCTTGCGGGTCGTTGAACCGGTAAAAGTCGAAGTGCCAGGCCTGCACCGGCCCGGTGGAGTCGCCGTTGGCCGGGGCCATCGTGTGCTCCTCCACGACCGTGTACGTGGGGCTCTTGATGTGCCCCTGCACGCCCAGGGCGCGCAGCAAATGGCGGCTGAAGCTGGTCTTGCCGGCGCCCAGGTCGCCATGGAGCGCGATCAAGGCGCGGCGCACGCCAGCGCGCCCGGCCATTGCCTGGGCGCTTGCTTGGCAATCGGACTCGTCGGTCCAGTGCAGGGTTTGGCTTTCTAGAATCGTCAAATGATCACTGCCTTCGTGGGTTGTCCGTGACGCCGACCGCCACCGAGGCGCGGGTCCTGCTCGACTGGCTGCGCCAGGAAGCGGCCCTGTTGGGATTTTCCCAGATCGGCGTCAGCGCGGTCGACCTGAGCACCGCCGAACCCGGCCTGATGGCATGGTTGAACGCCGGATTCCACGGTGACATGGCCTACATGGCCCGCCATGGCGTGGTGCGCGCGCGGCCAGCCGAGCTGGTGCCGGGCACGCTCAGCGTGATCACCGCGCGCATGGACTATCGGCCCCGCGCCACCTCAACGACCGGTCATGGGTCGGCTTCCATCCCCGGCGCCGTGGTTGACGTCCCGGCCGAAGCCAGCCCATCCACCGACCTCGACTGGCGCGCGGCCGAATGGCGCCAGCTGGCGAGCCCGGGCAGCGCGGTCGTGTCGATGTACGCCCGCGGCCGGGACTACCACAAGGTGCTTCGCCAGCGCCTGCAGGCCCTGGCAGACCGGCTGCAGGCGCGCGTGGGCCCGCGCGGCCACCGCGTGTTCACCGACTCGGCCCCCGTGTTGGAGGTCGAGCTCGCCACCCGCAGCGGTCTGGGCTGGCGGGGCAAGCACACGCTGGCGCTGCACCGGGACGCGGGCTCGATGTTCTTTCTGGGCGAGCTGTTTGTCGACCTGGCCTTGCCGCCCACCGACCCGGTTGACGACCACTGCGGCCGGTGCAGCGCCTGCATCGACGCCTGTCCGACCCAGGCCATCGTGGCCCCCTATCGGCTGGACGCGCGGCGTTGCATCGCCTACTTGACGATCGAGCAGGACGGCCCGATCCCGGTGGCGATGCGCACCGCCATGGGCAACCGCATCTACGGCTGCGACGATTGCCAGCTTGCCTGCCCGTGGAACAAGTTTGCCGTGCACAGCCCGCTGCCCGACTTCGACGTTCGCGTGCCATGGCAGCGCGCACAGCTGCTGGCGCTGTTTCGCTGGACCGAGCCCGAGTTTCTGCGCCACACCGAAGGCAGCGCGATCCGCCGCATCGGCCACGCACGCTGGCAGCGCAATCTGGCGGTGGCCCTGGGCAACCTGCTGCGGGCCGACGATGTGCCCATTGCCTTGTTGAACGAGGTGCGCGCCGCGTTGCAGGCGGCCCGCTCAGGCGCTTCGCCATTGCTGCAGGAACACATCGACTGGGCGCTGTCGTAGCGGCTCGGGCCCGCGGTGTCGGCCCCGGGGCCAGGTTGTTCCCTGAGTCCCGGGTCCGAACGCCTCAGCGCCTCAGAAGGTGGCCCGGAACTGCACGCCCAAGGTGCGCGGCTCGTTGACGAAGCCGGTGAGGTTGTTGAAGTCGATGCCACCCACCGCGCGAACCTGGTTGGTGATGTTGCGGCCGAACACCGCCGCCTCGTACTTGCCATTGCCCCAGTTGTAGCCCAGGCGCAGGCCCCCTTCGGTCAGCGACTTGCCGGTGAACTCCACCGACTCGTACAGGAAGAAGTTGACCTTGCTGCGGTACACCCAGTCCGTGTAGATGAAGTACTCGGCGCCCGGGCCTGCCGGAATGCCGTAGCGCGCGGTGAAGTTCAGCGTGTATTTCGGTGCCTGAGGAAGCGGGTTGCCATCGATGCGGTAGAACGTGGCCGTGCCGATGGTCACCGCCGGGTCGGTGATCGTGCACTGCGCGCAGCCGGCCACCGCGATGCTCGGGTCCTTGATCTTGGTGTTGTTGATGCTGCCGCCCAGCGTGACGAGCAAGGCGTCGCTCAGGTAGGCGTCCAGGTTGAACTCCAGACCCTCGCCGGTCGTCTTCTTCGCGTTGAGCAGGCGCGTCACGTTGGCGCCGCCGCCCACGGCCGTCAGCTGCTGGTTCTTGATGTCGTAGCGGAACAGCCCGGCCGAAATGCGCGCACGCTTGTCGAGCAGGTCGCCCTTCAAGCCCAGCTCGTAGGAGGTGATGGTTTCAGGCCCGGCCTGGGTCTGGCCACCAAACGCCGACGCCGACTGGATGCTGGACCCACGGAAGCCCGTGGCGACCCGGCCATAAGCGTTCAAGGACTTGTTCAGCGCGTACGTGCCGCTCAGGTCCCAACTCACCTTGGAATCCTTCGTGCTGGCGGTCAGGCCGTTGCTGGTGTTGACCGTGCCGAGCACGGCCACGGTGGAGAAGTCCTTCTTGTCGCTGGTGTAGCGCAGGCCGCCGCGCAGGTTCAGCGCCGGGCTGACCGCGTAGCTGAGCGAGCCGAACACCGCGTAGGCACGGTTGCTTTGCGTGGCGCTGGACAAGCCACTGAGCACCCCGCCGCCCAGGGTGTTGTAGTCGTAGCTGTCGATCGTGTACTTCTCGTCGAACAGGTACACGCCCGCTTGCCAGCCCAGCGGTGCGGCGGTGTTGGATTCGAGCCGGACCTCCTGGCTCAGCTGCCGGTGGTCCCGGATGCCCCCTGCGGTTTCAGACGGGAAGGGGATGAGGCCTGGCCCGCCGCCAGTGGGCAGGAAAGCCGCGCCGAAGCCGCCGTCGATGTCACCGCGGCTGTAGGCATGCACGCTTTCAAAGCCGGTGACCGAGTAGAGCTTCATGTTGCCCAGGTTCCACGTGAGCCTGGCGCTGCCACCGTTGGTTTCCAGCCGCTGACCGTTGGCGCCGTCGGTCGACGCCTGTTTGATGTTGAAGCCCGGCACGAGGTCGTTCGTGCCCTTTTGAATGATGTTCGCCCGGAACAGCCGCGCCGTGCCGTCCAGGTGCCGGTGGTGCAGGTTGAAGAGCGCGCTGAAGTCGCTGGCCGGCGTGTACTGCGCCTGAAGGCGCAGGGCGCGGTCCTCGTAGCCCTCGAAACTGCTGGTCGGCGTGTTGGGCCGGGTGTTGTCCACCCAGTCGCTGCGGCGTTGCACCTGCCCCGAGATGCGGGCCGACCACTGGTCTCCCAGTTGCACGTTGCCGGCGCCTTCGACGTTCACCGTGCGGAAGGTGCCCACCGAGATGCTGCCGTAGGCGTCCTGCTTCTTGGACGGTTTGACCGAGTCGAACTTCACCACGCCGGCCGGCGTGTTGCGCCCGAACAGCGTGCCCTGCGGCCCGGCCAACACCTCGATGGCGGCCAGGTCGAACACCGGAAAGCCCTTGAGGATCGGGTTTTCCTGCACCACGTCGTCATAGACCAGCGACACCGGCTGCGAGGCGTTGCTGCGGAAGTCGGTGTTGCCGTAGCCGCGGATGTAGAAGCGCGGGAAGGCGCGGCCAAACGAGGACTCGATGTTCAGGCTGGGCACCCGCCCGGACAACATGCGCACGTCCTGGCCACTGGAATTGATGATGTCCAACTTCTCGCCCGACAGCGAGTAGACGGCGCTGGGCACGTCCTTGATGTTCTCGACGCGGCGGTCTGCGGTGACGGTGACGGTGCCCAGCTGGCTGGGCGCAGGGGTCTGCTGAGCCACCGCGGCGGCACAGGCCAGCAACCCGGCGGCCGCGCCGACGGGGCGGATGTCAAGGCGGGGGACGCAGCGGGCGCGGGTGGGTCGCAGGGGAAAGCGTTGAGCCATGTCAGGGTCTCCGTGAAAGTGGGTGAACGATAGCAACGCCTATGCCATCGATCGACCAAAAAATCACAGATTCGTCGCTTCGGGGCGTTCTCCGCTCTGCGTGCCCGGGCTGGCCGGGCGGCAAGCCCCCGTGAGCACGGTCACTGCAGGCCGCGGTGCACGGCGAGCCAAAACGCGATGCTGACCATGCCGAGCAAGGTGGACAGCGTGACCAACCCCGCCACGTAGCCACCGTCGCCACCCATGCGCGCCGCCAGCACGTAGGCGCTGCTGGCCGTGGGCAGCGAGGCAAACGCGACCAGCACGATGGCCTGGGCGGTGGGCAGGTTCAGCAGCAGGCTCAGTCCGATCGCCACCAGCGGCAGCACCGCATGGCGAATGGTCAGCAGGCCGGCCGCCAGACCTGGCGCTGCCTTCAGGCCACCGATCTGCAGGCCGGCACCGGCGGCCATCAAGCCGATGGGCAGCGCCGCGCTGCCGATGCGCTGCAGGGTGGTTTCGGCCGCCGCGGGCAAATTCAGGCCCGCCAGGTTGGCCAGCAGGCCGGCGACGGTGGCCAGGATCAGCGGGTTGCGCAACAGCTCGCGGTGATAGGCGTGGCCACCGTGGCGCGCCAGTGGCCACACCGCGGCCACATTGCACAGCGGAACGCACAGCGCGATCAACAAGGCGGTCCAGGCCAGGCCAGGCGGCCCGGCCAAGCGCTCTGCGAGTGCCAGCGCGATGAACGAATTGAAGCGGAACGCCACCTGCGCGCCCGAAGCGTGTTGCGTGCCGGGCACGCCAGGCCAACGGCCCAAGGCCATCGCCAAGGCCACGCCCACGGCGATGGTGCCCACGCCGGCGGCGGCGAGACCCGCGGTTTGCGCCGGTTGGAGAGGGCTTTTGACGATGGCGTTGAACAACAACACCGGGAAGAACACGTAATAGACAAGCTTCTCGGCGGATTCCCAGACGCTGCGGTTCAAGGCGGTGGCGCGGCAGATCACGAAGCCGCTGAGGATGAGGAGGAAGTCGGGCAGCAGCAACCAGGCAAAGCTCATTGGTCGAGTGTGCCCGAAGGGCTCTGCCACGCGCCGCGCCGACTTGCCGGCATACTGCGCCGCGGGTTGGCCGGGATGGCACATGCCGTCGCCTGGTTCAACAATGCTGCTGAACGCCATCCGTTTGCCCGTTCCTCGTTCCCCATCGTCGTTTTCCAGATTCAGGAGAGTTCATGAAGCGCAGACCCCTTGTGACCCTGATGGCGCTGTCGGCCACCGTGTTGGCCGCCGGCGGCGCCTGGGCTCAGGCCTATCCGAACAAGCCCGTGCGGTTGATCGTCCCGTTTGCGCCGGGTGGCACCACCGACATCGTGGCCCGCGTGGTCGCTGAAAAGCTCGGCCCCAACCTCGGCCAGCAGGTGGTGGTTGAAAACAAGGCCGGTGGCGGCGGCTCCATCGGCGCGCTGGAACTCATCAAGTCGGCCCCGGACGGCTACACGCTGGGCATGGCCACGGTGTCGACCACCGCGGCCAACCCGGCCATCAACACCAAGATCGGCTACAACCCGCTGACCGACTTCCTGCCAGTCATCAACATCGCGGCCACGCCGAACGTGATCGCGGTGCACCCAAGCTTTCCGGCCAAGGACTACAAGGGTTTCGTGGACGCCCTGAAGAAGAACCCGGGCAAGTTCAGTTATGCGAGCTCGGGCACCGGCGGCATCGGCCACCTGCAGACCGAGCTGTTCAAGAGCTTGTCGGGCACCTTCATGACCCACATCCCCTACCGCGGGGCAGGCCCGGCCTTGAACGACACCGTGGCCGGGCAGGTGCCGGTGATCTTCGACAACCTGCCGTCGGCCCTGCCGTTCATCAAGGACAACCGCTTGGTGCCCATCGTCGTGGCGGCGCCGCAGCGGCTGGCGGCCTTGCCGAACGTGCCGACCTTCAAAGAGGTCGGCCTTGAACCGGTGAACCGCCTGGCCTACTACGGCTTCCTGGTCCCGAAGGGCACGCCGCGCGACATCATCGACAAGATCAATGCCGCGGTGCGCAAGACGCTGGAAGACCCGGCCGTGAAGAAGCGCATCGAAGACACCGGCTCGCTCGTCGTGGGCAACACCCCCGAGCAGTTCGCCGATCAGATCAAGGCCGAGTTCGAGGTCTACCGCAGCGTGGTGGCGAAGCAGAAGCTGACGCTCGAGTGACCGCGCTGCCCACGGCGCCGCCCGCGCCCGTGGGCGGCGTGCTCTTGCGTGCCGACAGCGCCGAGGTCATCGACCGCTTCATTGACGCGCTCTGGATCGAAGACGGCCTCTCGCGCAACACCCTGCAAGCGTACCGGCGCGACCTGAACCTGCTTGCGCAGTGGCTGGACGCCTCGCGCGGGTTGGCGCTGTGCACCGCCAGCGAGGTCGACCTGCGGGCGTACGCGCTGCACCGCCACGGGCTCAGCAAGGCCACCAGCAGCAACCGCCGCCTGAGCGTCTTCAAGCGCTTTTTCCGGTGGGCCCTGCGCGAGCACCTGACGTCATCCGACCCCACCGTGCGCCTGGACAGCGCGCGGCAGGCGCTTCGGGTCCCGCGGACGCTGAGCGAAGCGCAGGTCGATGCCTTGCTCGCCGCGCCCGACGTTCGCTCGCCGCTGGGCCTGCGCGACCGCGCCATGCTGGAGTTGATGTACGCGAGCGGCCTGCGGGTCAGCGAGCTGGTCGGCTTGAAGTCCGTGCACCTGGGCCTGGCCGAAGGCGCGCTGCGGGTGACAGGCAAAGGCAGCCGCGAGCGCCTGGTGCCTTTTGGCGAGGAAGCCCATGCGTGGTTGACACGCTACCTGGCCGAGGCCCGGCCACTCATCCTGGGTGGCCTCAGCAGCGAGGCCTTGTTCGTGACCGGGCTGGGCGGCCCGATGACGCGACAGATGTTCTGGAAGCTCGTCAAACAGCATGCGCTGCGGGCCGGCGTGCACGCGCCGCTGTCGCCGCACACGCTGCGCCATGCCTTTGCCACCCACCTGCTGAACCATGGCGCTGACCTGCGGGCGGTGCAGATGCTGCTGGGCCATGCCGACATCTCCACGACGACGATCTACACCCACGTCGCCCGCGAACGTTTGCGGCAGCTACACGCGCAGCATCACCCGCGGGGCTGATCCCCGGCGGCGCGCCGCGCGGCATTCGGCCTCAGGCGGCGGCCCAGAACACGGCGAAGCGGCCTTGTTCGTCGGTCCAATGCAGAGGGCGCTGGAAGCCTGCGTCCATCAGCAACGCGGAAAAGCCCGCCACGGTGTATTTGCAGGAGTACTCGGTGTGCAGGCGCTCGCCCTGTGCGAAATGGCGTTCGCCGCCGGCCCAGCGCACGGTCTGGTCACAACGCGACTCCAGGTGCATCTCGATGCGGGTGGCCGCCACGTTGTAGTGCGCCACGTGCTGCCACAGGCGCGGCGCGAAGTTGCTGCCGATGAGGCGGTTCAAGTGCAGCAGCAGGTTCAGGTTGAACGCCGCGGTGACGCCCAGGGCGTCGTCATACGCTGGCTCCAGCATGGCCGGCGATTTGTCCAAGTCCACCCCGATCAACAGGCCGCCCCCCACGGCCTGGGCCCGCAGACCCTGCAGAAAGGCCAAGGCTTGCGCCGGCAGGAAGTTGCCGATGCTCGAGCCTGGGTAGAAAAAGACCGGTCGCCCCGTGACCAGCCCGTCAGGCAAAGCGAGCCGGCTTGAAAAATCGAGGCCGAGGCCCGTGACCTCAAGTGCGGGGTGAGCCCATTGAACGCGCCGCAATGCTTCGCGAAGAAATTCCACCGAGATGTCGACGGCGATGTAGTGCTGCGGGCGCAGCACCGGGAACAGCGACGCCGCCTTGGCACAGTTGCCCGCGCCAAGGTCGATCAGGCTGCCCACCGGGCCGATGGCCGCGGCCATCGCCTGAGCGTGGCGCGCGAAGGCGTCGGCCTCGGCCCGGGTGGGGTAGTACTCGTCCAGCTCGGTGATGGCTTCGAACAGGCGCGAGCCCAGTTGGTCGTACAGGAACTTGGGCGACACCTGCGCATGCGGCGCACTGAGGCCGGCGAGCAGTTCCAGACGGGCGGCGTCCGGGTCGTCGCGGTGGATCTGGATGAATCGTGGCTCGCGCGGGGAGGTCGGGTGGTCGCTCATCGGTGGGCTGGTGGGGTCGGTGGGTGCCGTCGGCGGTGGTGGCCTGGTGAGGCGAGCGGGCGGGGCGCGCTTCGGTCATTCAAGGGTGATGCACCGGTGGTGCTAGGTTTGGTGTACGCAGCATGTCGCCGTCGGATGCACACACTGTAGTGCGCGTGCGCGCGCACGGCACGGCGGGCCGGGGTGCCGTTCGGTGACAATCGCCGCCGCGCCCCCCATTCTTCAGCCCACGGTGCGGTGCTGCCGTGCTCAGGCAGGCCCAGCCGACCACGCCATGACCGCCTCAGGCCCACGCCCCCTCGACCCGACCGATTTGCCCGCGACCGCACCGTCCGCCACGCCACTGCAAGGTCGTGAACTGGTGCTGGGATTGTCGGGGGGCATCGCCTGCTACAAGGCGGCCGAGCTGCTGAGGCGGTTGATCAAGGCGGGCGCCGGCGTTCAGGTGGTGATGACCGCGTCGGCGGAGCGCTTCATCACCCCGCTGACGATGCAGGCCCTGTCGAACCGCAGCGTGGCCACCAGCCAGTGGGACGCCCGCGAGGCCAACGCCATGCCCCACATCAATTTCACCCGGCACGCCGACGCCGTGGTGGTGGCCCCGGCGAGCGCGGACTTTTTGGCGCGCCTGGCGCAGGGAAGGGCCGACGAACTGCTGAGCCTGCTGTGCCTGGCCCGCCCCATCGAGCGCTGCGCCTTGCTGGTGGCGCCGGCCATGAACCGCGAGATGTGGCAGCACCCCGCCACCCAGCGCAACATCGCGCAGCTCGTGGCCGATGGCGCCACGGTGCTGGGGCCTGGCCACGGCGACCAGGCCTGCGGCGAGGTGGGAGACGGGCGCATGCTCGAGCCCGAAGCGCTGCTGGACGGCATCACCGCCCACTTCCAACCCAAGCTGTTGCGTGGCCAGCGGGTGTTGATCACCGCGGGACCGACTTTCGAGCCCATCGACCCTGTGCGCGGCATCACCAACCGGTCCAGCGGCAAGATGGGATTTGCCATCGCCCGGGCAGCGCGCGAGGCCGGTGCCGAGGTCACCCTGGTGGCCGGCCCGGTGCACCTGCCCACGCCCCAGGGCGTGCAGCGCGTGGACGTGCAAACGGCACAGGACATGTTGGAGCGCGTGCTGGCCGCCGTCCCTCACCACGACGTGTTCATTGCCACGGCCGCTGTGGCCGACTGGCGGCCTGCGGCGCTGAGCGAGCACAAGATCAAGAAGAACGGCAGCAAGCAGCCGCCGGTGTTCGAGCTGACCGAAAACCCCGACATCCTCGCGGCGGTGGCCCGTCTGGCCGCTGATGGTCCCCGAAAGCGCCCGTTCTGCGTGGGATTTGCGGCAGAGAGCCAGGACCTGCTCCACCACGCCCGCGAAAAGCTGCAGCGCAAGCAGGTGCCCTTGATCGTCGGCAACCTCGGGCCAGCAACGTTCGGACAGGACGACAACGAGCTGCTGCTGGTCGACGCCGCCGGCCACCGCACGCTGCCCCAGGCCGACAAGCTGAGCCTGGCACGTCAACTGGTGGCGGACATCGCCCGTCGGCTGGCCGCCGACGCGACCGGCGCTTGATCCCCCCATCGCCCCCTCACTTTCCCACGACCCGCCCGCGATGACCCTGATCGATGTTCGAGTGCTCGACCCGCGCCTTGCCGCGCTGATGCCGGCCTACGCCACCCCCGGCAGCGCGGGCCTGGACCTGCGCGCTGCCCTGGACGCGCCACTGACGCTGGCCGCTGGCGCGGTGAGCCTGATCCCCACCGGTTTGGCGGTGCACCTGCGCGACCCGGGCTTGGCCGCGATGCTGCTGCCGCGGTCGGGCCTGGGCCACAAGCATGGGATCGTGCTGGGCAATCTGGTGGGCCTGATCGACTCGGATTACCAAGGGCCGCTGATGGTCAGCTTGTGGAACCGCGGTTCGCAAGACCACACGGTGCAGCCGCTGGACCGCATTGCCCAGATGGTCATCGTGCCCGTGGTGCAGGCCAGCTTCCGCGTGGTCGACCAGTTTGGTGCCAGTGACCGGGGTCAGGGCGGGTTTGGGTCCACGGGCACCGGTTGAGGTGCCGATCCGGCCGAACTGTCAGTGCAACTGCTGGCTGGGTGGGTGGGCTTGCAGCACGCTGAGCGCCGGGCTGCCCACGCTGCCGTTGTCCACTTCCTCCGCGCTGGCCTCCCGGACGGCGCGCACGGTCAGGTTCAGACGCAAGGCCACGCCGGCCAGCGGGTGGTTGCCATCCAGCACCACGTGCTCGGGGTAGACCTCGGTCACCGTGTAGATGGCGTCGCTCACAAGGTCCGGTGTGGTGGCGCCTTCGGGCGGGCCGTCGAACTGCATGCCAGGCTCGACCCCGTCAGGGAACAAAGCGCGGTCCTCGAAGAAAACGAGGTCGGCGTTGTAGTCGCCGAACGCGTGTTCGGGCTCGAGGTGCAGCTGGGCCTGGTAACCGACTTCCTGGTCGATCAGCGCTTCTTCGACTTTGGGAAGCAGGTCGTCGCCGCCCACGAAGAACTCGACCGGTTCTGTCAATTCATCGATCAACTGGCCTTGGGCGTCTTCCAGGCGCCACACCAGGCTGACCACGCAAGGGGGTGTGATGAGCATCAGGAGATGATCTCACAGCGGGTGGGCCGGGGCGCCGGGCGTCGCACAATCCAGGGATGTCTTCGCACCACGATCCCTCTTTGGCCACGCCCTTGCTGGGCGGCCTGAGCCCGCAGCAGTTCATGCGCCGCCACTGGCAGAAAAAGCCCCTGCTGGTGCGCCAGGCCTTGCCCGGCATCGCGCCGCCGGTCACCCGCAGCGACCTGTTCGAACTGGCCGCGCGCGAGCACGTCGAGTCGCGCCTGGTTCGTCACCACGAGGGCCGCTGGCACCTGAAGCACGGCCCCTTGCCGCGGCGCGCCCTGCCGCCGCTGAACCGGCGCGCGTGGACCCTGCTCGTTCAGGGCCTGGACCTGCACAGCCCGGCGGCCCGCGCGCTGATGGACCGCTTCCGTTTCATTCCCGACGCCCGACTCGACGACCTGATGCTGTCCTATGCCACCGATGGCGGCGGCGTGGGTCCCCATGTGGATTCCTACGATGTGTTCCTGATCCAGGTCCATGGGCGCCGCCGCTGGCGCATCGGCCCGCTGACCGACCCGACTCTGGAGCCCGGCCTGCCCCTGAAGGTGCTGGCCCATTTCGAGGCCGAAGAGGAATGGGTGCTGGAGCCCGGCGACATGCTCTACCTGCCGCCGCGCTGGGCCCATGACGGTGTCGCAGACGGCGAATGCATGACCTGTTCGGTCGGTTTTCGCGCCGCGCCGCGCGATGAGTTCGCCCGCGAGGTGCTGCAGCGCTGCCTGGACGCGGCCGCAGACGAGGCGGACGCCGTCACGACGGCGGTGCCGACCGCCGGACCGGTCAAGGGGCTGTACCGCGACCCCACCCAGCCCGCCACCGAGCACCCTGCGGCCGTCCCGGGGGCCATGTTGGCCTTCGCCGAAGACGCCGTGCGCCGCTTGGTCGACGACCGGCGCGCCTTGGCCTGTTCCCTCGGCGAGTGGCTGAGCGAGCCCAAGCCTCAGGTATGGTTTGACGACGGCATGGCCTTGGCGCCACAGTGCGGTGTGGTGCTGGACCGCCGCACCCGCATGCTGTGGGACGATTGGCATGTGTTCATCAATGGCGAGTCTTTCAGCGCCGCCGGCCGCGACGCCACCCTGATGCGGCGGTTGGCCGACGAGCGGGGTCTGACGGCCAGGGAGCGTGCCGGGCTCAGCCCGGCCGCTGCGGACCTGCTGGATGACTGGGCCCAGGCTGGCTGGGTTCACGGGGAGACCGCCGCTGGGTGAGGCGTGAAGCGAGGTGCAATGTGAATGGTGAATCCTCCGCCTCGCCCGACGAGGCACCCCTGGCTCGGCCTTCGGACGGCGCCAATGGCGCCCGTGATGACCGCGCCGCACCCGGCCCGGCGGCGGCGCGGCACTTTTTGTCCCGCAAGGACTTTCAGCAGTCGTTCCGTGACGCCCTGGCGCAGCTTGCGCGCCAAGGCTGCCGTGAGGTGTTCTTGTGTGACCGGGACTTCAAGGACTGGCCACTTGGCGAACGGGCCGCGGTCGACGACTTGACGCGCTGGGCGATGTCACACCGCCGCCTGACCGTGCTGGCGGCGAGCTTCGACACGGTTCAGCGCGACCACCCACGTTGGGTGAACTGGCGACGGCAATGGTCGCATGTGGTGCATTGCCGCCAGGTGGACGAGTCTGACGCACCCACCATCCCCACCATGGTGCTTGCGCCTGGCGTGCTGAGCTTGCGTGTGCACGATCCAGTGCGCTTTCGGGGGCGTTTGTCCTTCGAGCTGTCCGATGGGGTGCGTGATCGCGACGACCTTGACGCGTTTTTGCAACGTTCGCACGAGGCCTTTCCCGTCACCAATCTGGGTCTTTAGGGTAGCTACCTATAAGCCGTATAATAGAAGGCTAGGCACTGGAAAGGCTCGGGCTTTCCCTGCCTGTGAGCGTTGAGATTTTGCGGGCCCTGAGAGGGTTCTCAGGGTCTCACATTTACCGGTATATGTTCGACCTTTTAGACACGAGGAAAACTATGAAATCGTCGCTCCTGTTGGCTTCCCTGGTTGCTGCCGTCGCTCTCGCCGCTTGCGGCAAGAAGGAAGAGGCTCCTGCTGCCCCGGCAGCCGCTCCGATGGCCGCCCCGGCCGCTCCCGCCGCTGAGGCCAGCGCCCCCGCTGCCGCCGACGCTGCCAGCGCCGCCGCCAGTGCGCCGGCCGCTGCCGACGCTGCCGCTTCGGGCGCCAGCAAGTAAGACCGTTTCATCGGTGCATCAAAGCCGCCTCCGGGCGGCTTTTTTGTGCCTGTCTTCAGCGCAGGTCCAGCCAATGCAGGCCAAGCGCGGGATCGGCCACCAGCAGGTCGTCCGGCGAAGCACCACAGCCCGCGGCCAAGGCGGCCTTGGCCAGGGTCGGGCTGTTGTTGCGCTCGCTCAGGTGGGCGCCCACCACATGCCTCAAGCCGGGATGCACGCAGGCGGCCAGGATGTCGCGGGCGATGTCGTTGGCCAAGTGACCCAGGCGGCCGCTGATCCGTGCCTTCAGCGAGGCAGGGTAGGCTGACGCTTCCAGCAAGGCTGGGTCGTGGTTGCACTCCAGCAGCAGGGCGGTGCAGTCCTGCAAATGCGCGAGGATGTGGTCGGTGGACGAGCCGGCATCGGTCAGCACCCCCAGGCGCGCATCGCCATCGTCAAACACCACCTGCAGCGGCTCGCCGGCGTCGTGGGGCACGGTGTAGGGCGTGATTCTGAGGTCGCCGACCTCGATGGCCTCGCCGTCGCGGGCGAAATTCAGCACGTCGGCGAGCCCGCCGTCCAGCGTCGGGTCGTCGGCCGTTGCCCGGGGCGCGATGTTGCGCCAGGTGCCTCGACTCATCCACAGCGGAATGCGGTGGCGGCGGGCCAGCGCGACGGCGCAGCCGACGTGGTCACCGTGCTCGTGCGTGATGAAAATGCCGTTGATCTGGTCGAGGCCCACGCCCACGCGGCCCAGCCGCGATGACAGCTCACGCTGAGAAAAGCCACAGTCCAGCAGCACGCGGCTGGTGGTGGTGCCCGACCGTGCCTCCACCAGGGTCGCATTGCCCGTGCTGCCGCTGCCCAGGCTGGTGAAGCGCATCGGTGCCGCTGAGGCCGCGGCCCGCGTCACTTCAAGTCGTCGACCAGCAGGCTCACGATGCGTTTGCCGGCGGCACCGTTTTCGGGGCCGCCCTGGCTGTTCAACACCTCGACGGTGCTCTTGTCACCCTGCGATTTCACGCTGACGCGGTAGCGCGACGGGCCTTCAACCTTGCTCGATCCGAGCAGCTTGGCGAAGAAGCCGGGCTCTTCCTTGCCCGCCTGGGCCGGGTCGACATAGCGAACGTAGAACACGCCCTGGCTGCGGTCGCGGTCTTCGACCGTGAAGCCGCTGCGGTCGAGCGCCAGGCCCACACGGCGCCAGGCGCGGTCGAAGCCATCGTCCACCTCCAGCGCGGCGGCCGGCAGACTCGTCACCACCCGGGCGCGCGCGGCGGCCGTGGGCGCGGTGTTGGTGGCGGCCACGGTGGCCTTTGCCGCCTCTTCCTTGGCGCCCAGCTTGATCATCAAGCGCTGCAGCATCTCGCCTTCGAGTTGCGGGTCGCTCGGCCGCGGCTGCCAGGTGGTCTGGTCCTTCTGCGTGGTGGTGTACACCTCGGCCAGACCACGGTGACTGATGTAGACCTCGGACCCGGTGGCGGTGCGCTCGACCCGGGTGCGGAACTTGTCGCGCTCGCCGGTCGAGTACAGGCTGTCGATCAAGCGGCCGAGGGTGCTGCGGATCAGGTCGTTCGGCAGCTTGGCGCGGTTCTCGGCCCATTCGGTTTCCATCACACCCGCCTGGGCGTCGTCCAGGGTGAGCGCCAGGTTTCGTTCCTTCCAGAACCCCTGCAACTGCGGCCACAACTGCTCCGGCGTCAGCTTGGTGCTGAGCCAGCGCTGGTTGCCCTGGCGTTCGATGCGCATGTCGCTGGCGGCCACGGCCACTGCCGTGCCCGCTTGGGCGGCTGGCGCCGCGGCGGTCTGGTAAGTGGACGCACTGACCACGGCACCCGGTTGCGGAATGCGGTTGTCACGGGCGAGCTGGGTCAGGTCCGGCGGCACCTCAAGGCCCGCGGTGCGGTTGGCCGTGCCTTTGTAGTCGACCTTGTCGCCGGCGACAAAATTCTCGACGGTCGAACAGCCCGACAAGGTCGCCAGCAGCGCTGCGATCAGGGTGAGGCCGGTGGCGTGGCGGGCGCTGTTGCGAAAAGTCTGGGACACGTTGGAAATCTCCAGGGATGCCAAGGTGAGGGCACCGGGATGGGGTGGACGCCAAAGGCGTGGGGGTCTCGCCAACGGCGTGAGGTGAGCGCTCGGGTGGGGGCGTCGTTGGCCGCAGCTCACGCCAGCCCGGCATCGGCCATCGCTTGTGCGACGGTGGCCTGGCCGGCGGTGGTCAGTGGGGTGATGGGCAGGCGCAAGCCGGCGCCGCACTTGCCCAGCTTGGCGAGCGCCCACTTGGTGGGTGCCGGGCTGGGCTCGCAGAACAACTGCTTGTGAAGGGGCAGCAACTTCAGGTGCAATGCGGTGGCCTCGCGCACGCGGCCCTCGATGGCGGCGATGCACAGGTCGTGCATGGCGCGGGGTGCCACATTCGCGGTCACGCTGACGTTGCCTTTGCCGCCCAGCAGCATCAGCGCCACGGCGGTGGAGTCGTCACCCGAGTAGACCGAAAAGCCCGCCGGCGCCTGCTTGATCAGCCAGGCCGCGCGCGCGATGTCGCCGGTGGCCTCCTTGATGCCGAACACGCCGGGCAGCTGGGCACAGCGCAGGGCGGTCTCGGGCTGCATGTCCGCCACGGTTCGGCTGGGCACGTTGTAGAGCATCATCGGCAGGTCGACCGCTTCGGCGATGGCCCTGAAGTGCTGGTAGATGCCTTCTTGCGACGGCTTGTTGTAGTACGGCACGACGGACAAGCTGCAGTCCGCGCCGACCTGCTTGGCGAAAGCGGCCAGGGCGATGGCTTCGCGGGTGGAATTGCCACCCGCGCCCGCCATGACGGGCACCCGGCCTGCGGCATGTTGTACGGCCACGCGGATGATCTCGCAGTGCTCCTCGACCGAGACGGTGGGAGATTCGCCGGTGGTGCCGACCACGCCGAGGCAATCGGTGCCTTCGGCGATGTGCCAGTCGATGAGGCTGCGCAGCGCGTCATAGTCGACGCGACCGTCGTCGTGCATCGGCGTGACGAGCGCGACTATGCTTCCAACCAAGGGGTTCATTCGGAGCTTCCTTCGCAATCCGCGGATTTTAGCCGCCGCGGCATGGGGCCTTCGGCGGGCTTGCGGCTCACAACGTGTCGCGGGGGCCGGCCGCCGACAGCGACGCGCCGAAGCCCGCACCCGTACCCCCGCCTGCACCCACCGCCGGCGCGCGCGCGGCCACCCGCTGCACTGCGCGCACCGGGTCGACCAACCAGCCGTTCTCGTAGGCGATGAGGTGCAGGCCACTGCAGCGCTCCATCAGTTCGCCGTGGGCCAGCAGGAAGTCCGGGTTGCTGGGGCGACCCACCTGCGCGTGGTCGATGTTGAAGGTTTCGTAGATCAGCAGCCCGCCTGGGGCGAGGCTGGCCAGCAGGGTGGGCCACAACGGGCGCCAAAGGTAGTTGGTGACCACGACCGCGTCGAACTGTCGCCCTGGCAGCGGCCACGCCGCGCCTTCGATGTCGGCTTGAACCCGCTCGACGACGCCGGCCGCACCGCGCAAGCTGTCCAGCGCAGCGCCGTCGCGTTCGACGCCGCTGACGCGCCAACCCTGTTCGCCCAGCCAGCGCGCGTGCCGGCCCGCGCCACAGGCAACGTCCAGCACGGTGGCGCCCGGCCTGGGCAGTGCGGCCCAGCGCTGGACCCAGGGCGACGGCGCGCCGGCACCGTGGGGCATGGGGGGGTGCTTGAGCGCCTCGCGACCCGGCGCCGTCGGGCGGCCGGCAGGCGTGTCATCGTCTGTCACAGGCAGGACCACAGTTGTTGCGCCAATCGAACGGCCATGTCAGGTTGCAAGTAGGCCAGGAACACGCCGCCGAGCGTTGCCAACGCAGCCAACGCGCCCACCATGCGCGCCAGACGTTGACGGTTGGGGGACGGCGTTGCCATGGACTCAGGCCGCGGCGGGCTTCAGCCGCTGGATGGCCGCCTCGCGCACCGGCAGGTTCGCCAATGCCGCGAACATGCCCAGCGCCACGGCGATCCACCAGACCACATCGTAGCTGCCGGTCATGTCGTACAAGCGGCCACCCAGCCACACGCCGAGGAAGCTGCCCACCTGGTGGCTCAGGAACACGAAGCCGCCCAACATCGACAGGTACTGCACGCCGAAGATCTGGGCCACGACCGCATTGGTCGGCGGCACGGTTGACAGCCACAACACGCCCATCAAGGCGGCGAACACGTAGACGCTCATGGGCGTCAGCGGCGACAACAGGAAGCCGACGATCACCACCGAGCGCAGCGCGTAGATGCCGGACAAAATGAACTTCTTGGGCATGCGTTGGCCCAGCGAGCCGGCGGCGTAGGTGCCCAGCACGTTGAACAAGCCGATCAGCGCCAGCGCGGTGGTGGCCACCTCAGGGCCCAGGCCCTTGTCCTTCAAGTAGCTGGGCATGTGCACGCCAATGAACACCACCTGGAAGCCGCACACGAAGTAACCGGCCATCAGCCAACGAAAGCTCGGGTAGCGGAAGGCCTCGCGCAGCGCCTCGCCAATGCTTTGCTGCACGCCCACCCGCGCTGGCGCCGGCGGCTCGCGCAGGCCCAGGGCCAGCGGGGCGATGAACAGCGCCAGCGCCCCCAGCACGAACAAGGCCTCTTGCCAGCCGATCGAGCCGATCAAGCCGTTCTCCACCGGCACCATCAGGAATTGACCAAACGAGCCCGCGGCGGCCGTCACGCCCATGGCCCAGCTGCGCTTCTCCGGTGCCACTTGTCGGCCGATGACGCCATAAACCACCGCGTAGGTGGTGCCCGACTGGGCCATGCCCAACAGCAGCCCTGCGCTGCCCATGAAAGCCAGCCCGCTGGTGGACAAACCCATCAGCACGAGACCGCTGGCGTACAGCAGGCTGCCGACGATCAGCACGCGGAATGCGCCATGGCGGTCGGCCAGGGCGCCGGCCACCGGCCCGGCCAGGCCCCAGGCCAAGTTCTGCACGGCCAGGGCCAGGGCGAAGGTCTCCCGCGTCCAGCCGCGGTCCATCGTGATGGGTTGCAACCACAGGCCGAAACCGTGCCGGATGCCCATGGACAAGGTGACGATGAAGGCACCACACACCAGCACCTGGGTCATGGACAGCCGCATCGGCGCCTGGGGAGAGGAAGTCATGCCGCCACTGTATCCATTTCCAGCGTCGCGGGCTGTCGGGCAAGGGACACGGCGGCATGGCACGGCGGCGGGACAACGCGGCGCACCCACCTAGAATCCGCCGCCATGGCAAGCAGCAAGCAAGGCAGTTACGCAGAAGCCTCGATCCGCGTGCTGAAGGGCCTGGAGCCCGTCAAGCAGCGGCCGGGCATGTACACCCGCACCGACAACCCTTTGCACATCGTGCAGGAGGTGATCGACAACGCGGCCGACGAAGCCCTGGCCGGTCATGGCCGCCGGATCGACGTCACCCTGCACACCGATGGCTCGGTCAGCGTGCACGACGACGGCCGCGGCATCCCGTTCGGACTGCACCCGGAAGAACAGGTGCCGGTCGTCGAAATCGTCTACACCCGCCTGCACGCCGGCGGCAAGTTTGACAAGGGGGCGGGCGGCGCCTACAGCTTCTCTGGTGGCTTGCACGGCGTGGGCGTCAGCGTGACCAACGCCTTGTCGAAGCGGCTCGAAGTGACGGTCTACCGTGACGGGCAGGTGGCGTCGCTGACGTTTTCAGGCGGTGACGTGATCGAGCCGCTGGCGCTGCGCAAGCAGGCGAGCGGCGAGCGCAAGAGTGGCACCTCGGTGCGCACCTGGCCCGACCCGAAGTACTTTGAAAGCGCCGACTTTCCACGCGGTGAATTGACCCACCTGCTTCGCAGCAAAGCGGTGCTGATGCCGGGGGCCAGCGTGTCCCTGACGCTGGAGAAGTCCGGCGAGGTGCAGCGCTGGCTGTACCAGGGCGGTCTGCGCGATTACCTGGCGCAGAACCTCAACGCCGAGCCGGTCATCCCCTTGTTTGAGGGCGCGCATTACGCAGACGGCGCAGAGTCCGACAACTTTGCGGAAGGCGAGGGCGCAGCGTGGTGCGTTGCCTTCACCGAGGACGGCGCGCCGATGCGCGAAAGCTACGTCAACCTGATCCCCACGGTGGCCGGTGGCACCCACGAATCCGGCTTGAAGGACGGCCTGTTTGGTGCGATCAAGGGTTTCATCGAGCTGCATTCGCTGCTGCCCAAAGGCGTCAAGCTGATGCCAGAGGACGTGTTCTCGCGCGCCAGCTTCGTGTTGAGCGCCAAGGTGCTGGACCCGCAGTTCCAGGGCCAGATCAAGGAGCGGCTGAACTCCCGCGACGCGCTGCGGCTGGTGTCGACCTACGTCAAGCCGGCGCTTGAGCTGTGGCTCAACCAGCATGTCGAGCTGGGGAAGAAGCTGGCCGAGCTGGTCATCAAGCAGGCGCAGACCCGCCAGCGCGCAAGCCAGAAGGTCGAGAAGCGCAAGGGCTCCGGGGTGGCCGTCCTGCCCGGCAAGTTGACCGATTGCGAGAGCCGCGACCTCCTGCACAACGAGCTGTTCCTCGTCGAGGGCGACTCTGCCGGTGGCAGCGCCAAGATGGGCCGCAACAAGGAAACCCAGGCCATCCTGCCGCTGCGCGGCAAGGTGCTCAACGCCTGGGAAGTCGAGCGCGACCGCTTGTTCGCGAACAACGAGATCCACGACATCGCCGTGGCCATTGGCGTGGACCCGCACGGCCCAAGCGACAGCCCCGACCTCAGTGGCCTGCGCTACGGCAAGGTGTGCATCCTCAGTGACGCCGACGTCGACGGCTCGCACATCCAGGTGTTGTTGCTGACGCTGTTCTTCCGTCATTTCCCGAAGCTGATCGAAACCGGTCACTTGTACATCGCCAAACCGCCGCTCTTCCGGGTGGACGCACCGGCTCGCGGGAAGAAGCCTGCGGCCAAGCTGTACGCGCTCGACGAGGGCGAGCTGACCGCCATCCTGGACAAGCTGCGCAAGGAAGGCGCGCGCGAGTCCGCCTGGACCATCAGCCGTTTCAAGGGCCTGGGCGAAATGAACGCCGAGCAGCTGTGGGACACGACACTGAACCCCGAGACCCGGCGCCTGCTGCAAGTGGGCTTTCTCGCCGACGGTTTCACGCAGACCGTGGACTCGCTGAGCAAGCTGATGGGCAAGGGCGAGGCCCAGGCGCGACGCGACCTCATGGAGCTGCACGGCGACGAGGTCGAGGTCGATGTCTGACGCGGTGGACCCTGTCGCGGCCGTGGCGCCCCGCTTGCGGCTGCGCCCGACCATGCTGTCCGACCTCGATTTCGTGATCTCGGTCGAGCAGGACCCCGCCAACCAGCCCTTCATCACGCCGTGGGAGCGCATCCAGCACGAGGGCGCGGTGCGCTTTCCCGACTTCCGGCACTTCATCGTCGAGTCGGGTGCCGACTTGCGTGCCAGCGGCTTCGTGATCCTGCAAGGTTGCCGCAACCCGCATCACTCGGTCGAGTTGAAGCGGCTGGTCCTGTTGCCGTTGGTGCAGGGCGCGGGTCTGGGCCGGGCTTGCCTGCGGCTGCTGGCGCAGATGGCCTTTCGCGACCTGCACGCACACCGCTTCTGGCTGGATGTGAAGGCCTTGAACCTGCGCGCCCAGTCGCTGTACCGCAGCGAGGGCTTCATCGAGGAAGGCCGCCTGCGCGACAGCGTGAAGACCGCCCAGGGCTACGACTCCCTGATCGTCATGTCGATGCTGGAATCGGAACACCTCGCCCGGCAGGCGGCCGCCCATTGATTTGCCGTGCGCTGGTGGAGCTTCTTGACCGCACCTGCCGCACCGTCCCTTGATTCAAGACCATGAACGACCTGTTCACCCCTGAGCCGCCCACGGGCGATGCCATCAGCCTGTCGCACTACGCCGAGCGGGCCTACCTGGAGTACGCGCTCAGCGTGGTCAAGGGTCGTGCCTTGCCCGACGTGTGCGACGGCCAAAAGCCGGTGCAGCGGCGAATCCTTTACGCCATGGAGCGCATGGGCCTGGCCTTCACCACGGCCAGCGGGCCGAAGGCGGTCAAGAGCGCGCGCGTCGTGGGCGACGTGCTGGGCCGCTTCCACCCGCACGGCGATCAGGCGGCTTACGACGCGCTGGTGCGCATGGCGCAGGATTTCAGTCAGCGATACCCGCTGATCGACGGCCAGGGCAACTTCGGCAGCCGCGACGGTGATGGCGCGGCGGCCATGCGCTACACCGAAGCGCGCTTGGCGCCGATCACGCGGTTGTTGCTGGACGAGATCGACGAGGGCACCGTCGACTTCATCCCCAACTACGACGGCTCGACCGAGGAGCCGCGCCAGCTGCCCGCGCGCCTGCCGTTTGTGCTGCTCAATGGCGCCAGTGGCATCGCGGTGGGGCTGGCCACCGAGGTGCCGTCCCACAACCTCCGCGAGATCGCCGACGCGGTGGTGGCCTTGATCCGCGACGAGGCGCTCAGCGACGACGCGCTGGCGGCCATCCTGCCTGGGCCCGACTACCCGGGTGGCGGGCAGATCATCAGCAGCGCCGAGGACATCCGCGCCGCCTACGCCACCGGCCGCGGCAGCCTGAAGGTGCGCGCGCGCTGGAAGATCGAGGAACTGGCCCGCGGCCAATGGCAGCTGGTGGTCACCGAGCTGCCCCCGGGCGCGAGCACCCAGCGCGTGTTGGAAGAGATCGAGGAGCTGAGCAACCCCAAGGTCAAGGCCGGCAAGAAAGCGCTGAGCCTGGACCAGGTTCAGCTCAAGACCACCGTGCTCGCCGTGCTGGACACGGTGCGCGACGAGTCCAGCAAGGACGCCCCGGTGCGCCTCGTGTTCGAGCCCAAGAGCCGCACGGTGTCGCAGCAGGAGCTGATCACCACCTTGCTGGCCCACACCAGCCTCGAAAGCTCGGCGCCGATCAACCTGACGATGGTGGGCGCCGACGGGCGGCCCACGCAGAAGAGCTTGCGGCAGGTGCTCAACGAGTGGATCGCCTTCCGCCTCGCGACCGTGCAAAGGCGAACCCGGCATCGGCTGGACAAGGTGCTGGACCGCATCCATGTGCTCGAAGGCCGGCAGCTGGTGCTCTTGAACATCGACGAGGTGATTCGCATCATCCGCGCCAGCGACGAACCCAAGGCCGCGCTGATTGAACGATTCCGGCTCAGCGACCGGCAGGCCGAGGACATCCTCGAGATCCGCCTTCGCCAGCTGGCGCGGCTGGAGGCCATCAAGATCGAGCAGGAGCTGGCCGCGCTGCGCGGTGAGCAAAGCAAGCTGGAAGACATCCTGAACAGCCCGGCCACGTTGCGCCGCACGGTCATCAAGGAGATCGAGGCGGACGCCAAGCAGCATGGCGACGATCGCCGCACGCTGATCCAGGCCGAAAAGAAGGCCGTGGCCGAGGTCAAAGTCATCGACGAGCCGGTGACGGTGGTGGTCAGCAGCAAAGGCTGGGTGCGCAGTTTGAAGGGCCATGAGGTGGACCCGGCGGTGCTGCAGTTCAAGTCCGGCGACTCCCTGCTGGCGACGTTCGCCTGCCGCAGCGTCGACCCCTTGCTGGTGTTCGGCAGCAACGGTCGCGTTTATGCCACGCCGGTGAGCTTGCTGCCGGGCGGCCGCGGCGATGGGCAACCGATCACGACCCTGATCGACCTGGAGTCCGGCACGCAGCCACTGCACTACCTGGCGGGCGACGCCGCACGCACGGTGCTGCTGGCCAGCAGCGGTGGTTTTGGCCTGCTGGTGCGGGTGGGCGACCTGGTGCCCAAGCGGCGTGCGGGCATGGCCTTCCTGACGCTGGAGTCCGGCGAGCAGCCGCTGCCGCCTTGCGTGGTGCCGTCGGACCAGAGCGGGCCGCTCGCTTGCCTGTCGGCTTCTGGCCGCCTGCTGGTGTTCGGGCTGGACGAGCTGAAGCTGCAGCCCAACGGGGGCCGCGGCCTGACGCTGATGGACCTGGAGCCCGGAGACCGGCTGGCGGCGGTCGCGCCCTGTGGCGCAGGCCTGGTCGTCACCGGCCTGGCCTTGCGCGGTGGCAAGCCGCGCGAGGAGGTCCTTCGCGCCGCGGCGGTGCTTGGCTACACCGGCAAGCGCGCCCGCAAGGGACGCGCGGTCGAGGGCTTGAAGCCGCAAGGCCTGCGGGCGGCGTGAGGGCCGTGGAATGGGGGTTTGACGGGGGTTTTCGCTACAAGTTGAAACGATCTTGCGCTCCAGCTGGCCTCACCATCGACCGATCCAAAGCAGGCGTGGCGTGCCCGTTGGACCGGCGGGTGCGGTGCCCGACGGGCGCAATGCGGCCCTTGCCACCGCAGTGTTCGGCGCCGACGCTGCGACGGGCCGGGTGAACCACGCCGAACGGTGCGCTTCGGTGCATTGGCGTACACCACCAGCGACGCGGACCCCATTTGGCGCTTTCGGCACCGGCACCAGGGCGGGCAAGCTGCGAGAGCCGGTGCTGATGTTCGCCCGGGCGTTCAGTGCGCTGAACGAGCGCAGCGATGGCGAGGCCCTGACCCGGTGGTGGGGTGAGTCGCTGCGTTGGCAGGTGTTCCGGCCGCCGTCGGTCTTCAACTTCTGCCCGCCCGATGACCCGGTGCCGAGCTCGACCTTGACCGGCCTGGCTTTCGGATGGCGCAACGCGAACACCGCGCCCGCGCGACTGAACCACCTCACTGACCAGTCCGGCGGCGGAGCGCTGCACCATCGTCACCGCCGTCGCAGTCCTTCACCGCGTCAAAAGGCGCCGCATGGCGCAGCGAGCGCGTCAAGCAGGCCGCCGACCTGGTGTGGTGCTGGCCACACCGCATCTTCAAGTCCAGCGCCGAGTTGTCCATGACGAACAACTTCCTGTTCCTGAACGGTCGCGATGGGCTGCGTCGCAGTGATTTGCCGTGCGGCGCCGTCGGCCTGGGTGCCTTGAGCCGCCTGCTGGCGGTCAGCGGTCCGGCGCGAGCGGCCGACTGCAAAGCCCTGGTCTGCATCTTTCCGTGCGGGGGCAACGACGGCATGAACATGGTGGTGCCCACCGACGCGACCCCACCACCGGACAGCATGCCAACTCGCTCAAGACGCTCGGCGACGCGCTGGCGCTGGGCGGTGAGGTGAGGTGCGGTGCGGTGCGGTGCGCGGGACGCCAGCTGCGGCCTGACCCGGAACTGGTGCTGGGCGGGCCCGACGACGTCGGCGTTCCGACCCGGGCGCGCCAAAGGCGCTGGATTCCGGGCCTGTCGGTGGACCCGTCGCGCCGGTCTGAGCCTGCCATCGGGCGCAGACTGCAGGCCGCCAGTGGCCCACCGCCTTCAAACGGGCCTCGAACGGCCTTCAAAGGGCCTTCAAACGGCCACTGTCCACGAGGTAGCGCAGCGCCATGCCGTAGCCGTGCACGCCGAAACCAGCCAGCACGCCGACGGCGATCGCGCTGAGGAACGAGTGATGGCGGAAGGCCTCGCGCTGGTGCACGTTGCTGATGTGCACCTCGACGAACGGGATCGCCACCGCGGCCAGCGCGTCGCGCAGCGCGACGCTGGTGTGGGTCAGGCCCCCGGGGTTGATGACGATGGCGTCCACCGTGCCACGCGCGGCGTGAATGCGGTCGATCAAGGCACCTTCATGGTTGCTTTGGAAGCAGTTGATTGCCACGCCCAGCGCGGCGGCTTGCGCGGCAAGCGTCGCTTCGACCTCGGGGAGCGTGGTGGCGCCGTAGGTCTGCGGCTCGCGCGTGCCCAGCAGGTTGAGGTTTGGCCCGTTCAGGACCAGCAACTTGTTCATCGATCGCCTCCGTCGTGCAGTGGCGATTGTCTGCGAGTGCGGCGCGCGGGGACAGGGCGCGCGCCGTTCGCCACGTCGGCCAAGGGCGCGCGCCCAGCACTGGCCGCCTACTTGGTGTGGTGCGACGGCGCCAGGGCGTAGACCGGGGTGTCCAGGCCTTCCATCCTGGCTTTCAGCTGCAGCGCCAGGAACTGCGAATAGTGCCGCGACTGGTGCAAGTTGCCGCCGTGGAACCAGAGGTTGCGCTGTTGCGTGGGCTTCCACATGTTGCGCAGCTCTCCCTCCCAGGGCCCGGGGTCCTTGGTCGTGTTCGATCCCAGTCCCCAGACCTTGCCCACCTTGTCGGCGACCTCCTGCGACACGATGCGGGCGACCCACTGGTTCATCGAGCCGTAGCCGGTGGCGTACACCAACACGTCCGTCGGCAGTTCCGTGCCGTCGGTCAGCACCACCGAGTGAGGCTGGATGCGCTCGATGTTGCCGCTCTTCAGTTTCACGCTGCCATTGGCGATCAGCTCGCTGGCGCCCACGTCGATGTAGTAACCCGACCCCCGGCGCAGGTACTTCATGAAGAGCCCCGATCCGTCGTCGCCAAAATCGAGCTTGAAGCCAGCCCGCTCGAGCCGGCGGTACAGGTCGGCGTCGCGGCGCTTCATCTCCTCGTACACCGGGATGTGGAAGGTGTGCATGATCTTGTACGGCACGGATGCGAACACCAGGTCGGCCGTGTGGTGGTCGATGCCATTGGCCACGGCCTGCTCGGAGTAGAGCCCGCCGAGCGCCAGTTCCATCAGCGACTCCGACGGCGCGATGTGGGTCGAGCTGCGCTGCACCATCGTCACGTCGGCGCCGTGCTCCCACAGGTCGGCGCAGATGTCGTGGGCTGAGTTGTTCGAGCCCAGCACAACGGCCTTCTTGCCGCGGTAGCGGTCACCACCGGGGTGCTTGCTGCTGTGGTGCTGCTCGCCGAGGAAGCTGTCGGCCCCCGGGATCTGCGGCACGTTCGGAAAGCCCGACACGCCCAGCGCGAACACCACGTGTTTGGGCCGCAGGGTGACCGGTTGGCCATGCCGCAGGGCCTCGACCACCCACGTCTGCGTCGTCTCGTCGAAGGTGGCGCGCTGACATTCGGTGTGGGTCCAGTAGTTCAGCTCCATCACCTTGGTGTACATCTCCAGCCAGTCGCCCACCTTGTCCTTGGGGGCGAACACCGGCCAGTCGGCCGGGAAGGGCAGGTAGGGCAGGTGGTCGTACCAGACCGGGTCGTGCAGGCACAGGGACTTGTAGCGGTTGCGCCAGCTGTCGCCCGCGCGGGCATTGCGTTCCAGGATGACTGTGGGCACGTCCAGCTTGCGCAGCCGCGCGCCCAGGGCGATGCCGCCCTGGCCTCCGCCGATGATCACGACGTACGGCTGACGGGTGGTGCCGAGCTCGGCCTCTTCCTGTTGGCGGCGCTCGAGCCAGCTTTGGCGGCCCGCCTGCACGCCATGCTCGGCGCCCTTGGCGCGGCGCAGGCCGTTGCGCTCTTCGAAGCCCTTCAACTCGACCATCGTCGTCAGCAAGGTCCAGCACTGCTGGCCCTTCAGGCGGATGTGGCCGCGACCGCGCGACACCGCGGTCTCGAAGGTGAACCAGCCATCGGTGACGCCGTCGGCATGGTTGGCGTCCCCGTCCAGCCGGAACGCGTCCGGCTTCACATGTCGCAGGGTGGCGTCCAGCATCGCCTGGATCTGCCCGCGGCCTTCCAGCGTCTTGATGTTCCAGGTGAACGACACCAGGTCGCGCCAAAAGCCATCGGCCTCGAACATGGCACTGGCCGCGGCCGTGTCGCCTTGGGCCAGCGCGTGCCCGAAGGCACTGAGCCACTGGCTGATCTGCTGGCTCGGGGCCGAGGCCGCGGTCGGGGCTTGCATCACTGCACTCATCGTCGTTGTCTCCATCCAGGTTGAACAAGGGGTGGGTGGTTCGCGGACTGGCGCCGCGTCCAAGCCTGGAAGGGCAATCGGCGTGCCTGCAGCATGCGGGGGTCATCACTGGCGCGTCGTGCGTGCCCAAGTGCTTGTCGTGACTGGCGATCGGGTGGGGCGCGGCAGCTGCTGCGGTGCAGCACGCCGGCGCCGCTTGGGCGTCACACCTCGACGGTTGTCACGCCCGTGGGCGAGACACCTGTCACAGGCCGGCGGCGTCGACCTGGTTGGGCGACTGGATGCCCCAGCGCTTCATCCGCCGGTACAGGGTCATGCGCGACACGCCCAGCTGCCTGGCCACGAGTGTGACGTTCCACTGGGCGGCGCGCAGGCTGTTCAGCAGGTGCTGAGGCTCCGCTGGCTGGTTGTGGCCGCCCCGTGGCGTGGTGACTCCGACCCCGCCGCCCACCGCCCGCGGCTCGGCATGGTGCAGCGGGTCGGGCAGGTCGTGCACGGTGATTCCGGCCGGTCCGCACACGGCGCGTGCGTAGTCGATGGCGTTGCGCAGCTCGCGCAGGTTGCCTGGCCAGGCGTGGCGGTGCAGGGCGCGGCGCGCGTCGTCGTGCAAGCGCGGCACGGTGGTGGGCGCGCGCGCGCCGGCCGTCGCTGTGCCCTCGGTCAACATGCGCTCGATCAGCCAGTCCAGGTCGCTGCGATCACGCAGCGCCGGCAGCTGCACGGTGGCGCCGGTCAAGCGGTAGTACAGGTCGTCGCGGAACTGGCCGCCGCGCACCAGGTCGTCCAAGGGGCAGTGCGTGGCGGCGACAACGCGCAGGTTGACCGGCACCGGGCGCGTGGCGCCGATGGGCAGCACCTCGCGCTCGGCCAGCACGCGCAGCAGTCGGGCCTGCAGCGCACGTGGCATGTCGCCGATTTCGTCCAGGAACAGCGTGCCGCCGTCGGACGCTTGAATCAGACCGCGCTTGCCTTTGGCCAGCGCGCCAGAAAAACTGCCCGGCAGGTGCCCGAACAGCTCGCTTTCGATCAGGCTTTCCGGGATGGCCGCACAGTTGACGGCGATGAAGGGCTGATGCCGCCGCTCGCTGCTGTCGTGCAGTGCCTTGGCGAAAACCTCTTTGCCGGTGCCCGTCTCGCCAGTCAGCAGCACGTGGATCGGCGAGTTGACGAGGCGCGCGGCCCGTTCGATCTGCCGGTCCAGCGCGGCGTCACCGCCCGACAGGGCCGCCAGCGGCGCCGGAATTGAGGCCTCAGGCGTCGCCGAAATCGGCGCCGCGGCCCGAGGCTGCGCGCGCGGGGTCGGCGGGGGTGGCGTGGCCGACATGAACAGCAGCTGCGGGTTGCCCACCACGCGGACCGTGCGCTGGCCCGATGGGCGCAATGGCAGGAACCGGCCCAGTGCTTCGAACTGCGCCTCGAACAGGGCGTCGAACGGCACGCCGATCACGCTGCCAATGCGGCCCGGCGCCGCGGGCCGGCTGCGCTGGGCGTCCTCGAGCAACAGCTGCGCACGGCGGTTGTGCCCGATCACCCGACCGGCGGCGTCCAGCGCCACCAGGCAGTCCGGATTGACGTCCAGGAACTGCGGCGCACCGCTCAGCCGCAGGATCCAGTCGTGACGGAAGCGGTGCAGGAAGCTCGCGTTCTCGATGTGGCCGGCGCAGACCTTCACCAGCTGCAGGGCCAGGTGTTGGCTCGACTTGGGTTGCGGCGAGCTCAGGGCCGAGATGTCCAGTACCGCCGTCAACTGCCCCTGGGCGTCGAACACCGGCGCCGCACTGCAGGTCAGCGGGATGTGGGTCGCGTCAAAGTGGTCGCCCTGGTGGACGGTGATCGCCGCGCCGTTGGTGATGCAGGTGCCCACGCCGCAGGTGCCCGCCATCTGCTCGCTCCAATCGGCGCCAAGGTACAGGCCGGCGCGACGAAGGCTGTGGTCCAGCTGCAGGTCACCGATGAAGTCCACGGTCACGCCGCGCGCGTCGGTCAACAGCACCACATAGCCCAGCCCTGCCACCTGCTGGTAGAGGGTTTCCAGGCCGTGGCGGGCAATGTGCAGGAAAGCGTCCAGTTGGTCCTGGTGCTCGCGCAGGCGCTGGCTGGGCAGGATGATGGCCTCCTGCATGCGCGTGGGGTCGAGCCGGTGCTGGTGCACACACCGATGCCAAGAGTGCTGGATCACCGCGTCGTGCGCGGCGATCGAGCGGCGCGATTCGTCCGTTGGCGCAGCCCCGGACCGGGCGCCGGCGGCGACCTGCATCACCGTGGCAATGTGTTCGCGTTGGCGGCTTTGCAAGGCCGCGTGGCGGGGGCTGCGCATGGCGTGTCTCCTCGCCCGGGTCGAACGCCCAGGCTGACGACGGACCGCCGACGGCAGCGGCCTCTCGACCATCTTAAAGGTGCCCCTTGCTGCCGTCGCTCCCGTCAGACCCGGGGGCGGTCAGGGGCACCGGCCTCAGGCGCGACGGCTGCGGCCGGCCGAGGTCAATGCCGTCACCAGGGAGACCGCGATGAGGGTGTACAAGCCCAAGCTCCAAAATTCATAGGGCAGGCCGAGCAGCGCCACCTTGGCATCGGCGCAGCTGGCGCGGGCCGAAAAGACGTCGGGCAGCAGGCTGTCGAGCTTCAGGGCGGAGACGATTTTGTCGGCCAGCGTGAGGTTGCACGAGGCCGACGCCGCCGCGACAAAGTGCTGCCACAGCGCCGCAGCCACGCCACTGAGCGCCAGCAGCACGCCCAGCCCGCCGCCCAGCCAGCGGCCCGCGTTGCCGCGCCAGGCCAGCGCCACCAAGGCGCTCAGCGAGATGGCCAGAAAGATGACCCGCTGCAGCACGCACCACGGGCAGGGCTCCATCCCGAAGGCATGTTGCGAGACCAGCGCGGCGGCCACCGCCAGCACACCCAGCGCAGCGACGCTGCCGAACAGCACCGTGTCGTTGACTTTCATCGTGCGTTCCGGAGTTCGTGCCGCGCGTTCACGCGATCTCGGCGATCAGCTCGATCTCGACGCAGGCGCCCATCGGGATCTGGGCCACGCCAAAGGCGCTGCGAGCATGGGCGCCTCGGGCACCAAAGACGTCGCCCAGCAGCTCGGAGCACCCATTGGTCACCAGGTGCTGCTCGGTGAAGTCGCCCGTGCTGTTGACCAGGCTCATCACTTTGACGATGCGGGTGACCTGGTTCAGGTCGCCCACCGCCGCGTGCAGCGTGCCCAGCAGGTCGATGGCCACGGCCCGTGCGGCCAACTTGCCGGTGGCGGTGTCGACGTCGCGCCCCAATTGGCCCACCCAGGGCTTGCCATCGCGTTTGGCGATGTGGCCCGACAGGAACACCAGTTTGCCCGTCTGCACGAACGGCACATACGCCGCGGCCGGCACGGCCACGGGGGGCAACGTGATGCCCAGTTGGGCGAGGCGGTCGTAGATGGAAGTGGGGCTGGTGGACATGGGAATTCGCCCGACCGGGGGGGTTGGCGGGTGGCTGCTGAAGAGCCGCAAATCCTACACTGCGGCGGATGTCGGCAGCGGACTCGACCGGGTCCCAGGGCGCGGATTCACCCCCAGGCGAGCGGCCCGCAGGCCCAGGCGCCATCGCCCGCTCGGACGCCGCCGTGAAGGCCCGCTCCGCCGCCAATGCCGCGTTCACCGCAACCTGGGTGGCCTTGGCGTATTTGGGCGGGTCGGCGCTCCAATTGGGTCGGGCGGCCGCGCCGTCGCCGGCCGACCTGGCCTGGGCGGCGGGGCTGGTGGCGCTGGTGGCGCTTGCGGTGTTGGCGGCGTCGCTGAAATCTCGGGTCTCGCACGGGGTCCCGGCGCGCGTTGGCGGCGGTGTGTCAGGCCTCGCTTCCCCGTGGCGTCGGGCTTTGCGCTGCCTGAGCCTCGTCGCCCTCGGGCTCTCGGCCGGCTGGCTTCACACCGGTTGGCAAGCGCGTGTGCAGGTGGACGCGGTGCTGCCACACGCGCTTGAGGGCGTGGACATCGTGCTCAGCGGCACCGTGCTGGACATGCCCCAGCGCCTGGCCAACGGCGTCAGGTTCCGCTTCGAGCCACTGAGCGCCGCCGTGGACGGCCGCGCCGTGACGCTGCCGCCAGTGATCTCGCTCGGCTGGTATGCCCCTTGGGGCAGCGCGGTCGACGCGGCGTCGGTGCGCAGCCTGCCGCAGGCCACCTTGCGCGCCGGGCAACGGTGGCGGTTCACGGTGAGGCTGCGCCGCCCCCATGGCAACCTGAATCCCCACGGCTTTGACCTGGAGCTGTTCCTGATGGAGCAGGGCGTGCGTGCCGTCGGCCATGTGCGCGGTGGGCCGCCCGGTGCCGTGCTCATGGAGGACCGCTGGCGCCATCCCGTGGAGCGCCTGCGCCAGGCGGTGCGGGACGCGATCTTTGACCACGTGGACGATCACCGGGCGGCCGGCGTGCTGGCCGCCCTGGCCGTGGGCGATCAGTCCGCCATCGCGCGGGAGGACTGGGCATTGTTCCGTGCCACCGGCATCGCGCACCTGGTCAGCATCAGCGGACTGCACGTCACGATGTTTGCCTGGCTCGCCGGCCGCCTGCTGGCCGCGCTGTGGCGGCGCTGCGGCGCCGCCATGTGGGTCTGGCCGGCGCCCATCGCCGGCCGCTGGGGTGGCTGGGCGGCCGCGGCCGCCTATGCGCTGCTGGCCGGTTGGGGCGTGCCGGCGCAGCGCACGGTGTGGATGCTTGGGGTGGTGTGCGCCCTGGGCAGCGCTGGCGTGCGCTGGCCCTGGCCCATGGTGCTGCTCGCGGCGGCGGTGGTCGTCACCGCGCTGGACCCTTGGGCCTTGTTGCAACCCGGCTTCTGGCTGTCGTTTGCCGCGGTCGGGCTGCTGATGGCCTCGGGCTCGCCGATGGTGGCCGAGCGGGGGGCGTTGGTTGACGCGCCGCCCATTGGCCGCAGCAGACGCTGGTCGGCCGCGCTGGGCACCCTGGTGGCGGACGGCGTCCGCGCCCAGGTGCTGGCGACCGTGGGACTGGCCCCGCTGACGCTGGTGTTTTTTCAGCAGCTGTCGTTGGTGGGCTTGTTGGCCAACCTGGTGGCGATCCCGGTGGTCACTTTGTGGGTGACGCCCCTGGCCTTGATGGGCGTGGCCGTGCCGTGGCTGTGGACGCTGGCGGCCTGGTCGGTTCACGCGCTCGGCGTGTTGCTGGGCCTGCTGGCGCAGTGGCCGCTTGCGATGTGGCCCGTGCCCGTGGCGCCGTTGTGGGCACAGGCCGCGGGTCTGCTGGCCGCCTTGTTGGCGGTGGCGCCCTTGCCTTGGCGCGTGCGTTGGCTGGCCCTGCCGCTGGTGCTGCCTCTGCTGTGGCCCCCACTGGAGCGGCCGGCGCCGGGCCGCTTCCACCTGGTGGCGGTCGACGTGGGCCAGGGCACGGCGGTGCTGGTGCGCACCCAAGGCCACCTGCTGCTGTTTGACACGGGCCCCGCCTTCGGTGGCGACAGCGACGCGGGCCAGCAACTGCTGGTGCCGCTGCTTCACGCTCGCGGCGAGCGGCGCATCGACCGCCTCGTGCTGAGCCACCGCGACCTGGACCACGTCGGTGGCGCCGCCTCGGTGATGCACGCGCTGCCCGTTGGCGAGCTGCTGAGTTCGCTGGAGGCGGACCACCCGTTGTTGGCGCAAGGCGTGCCGCACCGACCGTGCCGGGCGGGCGACCGGTGGGTGTGGGACGGCGTGCACTTCGAGGTGCTGCACCCGACCGAGGCCGACCTCGGCCCCAAGCGCAAGGCCAATGCGCGGTCCTGCGTGCTGCGGGTGCGGGCCGGGGCGCCCGGCGGTGGGTCGGTGCTGCTGACCGGCGACATCGAGCGAGAGCAGGAACAGCGCCTGGTCGCCACATGGGGGTCGGCCGGCCTGCAGGTTGATGTGCTGATGGCGCCGCACCATGGCAGCAAGACCTCGTCCAGCAGCGCGTTTCTGGACGCCACGCGGCCCAGCGTGGTGGTCGTGCAATCCGGCTACCGCAACCGGTTTGGCCACCCGGCCCCAGCGGTGGTGATGCGCTATGCGCAGCGCGACATCCGCATGGTGGACTCCCCGCGCTGCGGTGCCTGGACCTGGCGGGGCGACGCCGCGGTGGCGGAGGCCGACTGCCAGCGCGACAGCGGCCTGCGCCACTGGCATGACCGGCCGCCGTCGCCGTGGTCGTGGTCGGCGCTGCCGTCGCCGCTCTTGGCACCGGCACCGGCACCGGCACCGTCCGGGTCGTCACCGGTCCCCAGTTCGCCGCCGGGTCCACCCGAACGTTGAGGCGCCGCCGCGTCACCACACAACCCCGGGAAATCCGCGGCCCGCGGCCCGCCGGGCGTGGGAAGATGCCGCGGTCCGAGCACATTCATGCACCGGTTTGGCCCACTTTTTGCTTCGATGCCGCTCGAGGAGTTTGCCGATGAAACAAAGCTTCGATGAAATGAACAGCGCCACGGCCGATGGGTCGTTGAAGGTGCGGCCCCACTACGAGGTGTACGGGCAGTGGTTGAACAAACAGGCCGCCGACATGATGCGGTCGCGCCGCGAAGAGGCGGAGATGATCTTCCGCCGCGTGGGCATCACCTTCGCGGTTTATGGCGCGAAGGACGAGGACGGCGCTGGCACCGAACGGCTCATTCCCTTTGACCTGATTCCCCGCGTGATCCCGGCCCACGAGTGGTCGGAAATGCAGAAGGGCCTGGCGCAGCGCGTCACGGCACTCAATCGCTTCATCAACGACGTCTACCACGGCCAGGAGATCATCAAGGCCGGCATCGTGCCCGGCGAGCAGATCTACAAGAACGCCCAGTTCCGCCCTGAAATGATGGGCGTGGACGTGCCGGGCGGCATCTATTCGCACATCGCTGGCATCGACATCGTTCGCGCCGGCAACCCGGACGGCAGCGGCAGCTACTACGTGCTGGAAGACAACCTGCGCGTGCCCAGCGGCGTCAGCTACATGCTGGAAAACCGCAAGATGATGATGCGCTTGTTCCCCGAGCTGTTCAGCCAGCACCGCATCGCCCCCGTGGCCCATTACCCCGACATGCTGCTGGAAACGCTGCGCGCCGTCGCGCCGTCCTCGGTCAACGACCCGACGGTCGTGGTGCTGACGCCCGGCATGTACAACAGCGCCTACTTCGAGCATGCCTTTCTGGCCCAGCAGATGGGCGTCGAGCTGGTCGAAGGCCAGGACCTGTTCGTCAAGGACAACTTCGTCTACATGCGCACGACGCAAGGGCCGAAGCGGGTCGACGTCATCTACCGCCGCGTCGACGACGATTTTCTCGACCCGGAGGTCTTTCGGCCCGACTCCACCCTGGGTTGCGCCGGCCTGCTGAAGGCCTACCGCGCGGGCAACGTGACCTTGTCGAATGCCATCGGCACCGGCATCGCCGACGACAAGTCCATCTACCCCTACGTGCCCCAGATGATCGAGTTCTACCTCGGCGAGAAGCCGATTCTGAACAACGTGCCGACCTACCTGTGTCGGCTCGAAGACGATCTGAAGTACGTGCTCGACCACCTTGGCGAGCTGGTCGTCAAGGAAGTTCACGGGGCCGGTGGCTACGGCATGCTGGTCGGCCCGGCCGCCTCCAAGCAGGAGATCGCCGACTTCCGCCAGGCGCTGATCGCCGACCCCGCGCGCTACATCGCGCAGCCCACGCTGAGCCTGTCGACCTGCCCCACCTTTGTCGAGTCGGGCATCGCGCCAAGGCACATCGACCTGCGCCCCTTCGTGCTGTCGGGCAGCACGGTTCAGATGGTGCCGGGCGGCCTGACGCGCGTGGCGCTCAAAGAGGGCTCGCTGGTCGTCAACTCGTCACAAGGTGGCGGTACCAAGGACACCTGGGTGCTCGAAGACTGAGCCTCGACCCCGCAACAAGAACACGCACCAGCCCACTGCGGAGACCACCCCGATGCTTTCAAGAACCGCCGACCACTTGTTCTGGATGGCGCGCTACATGGAGCGTGCCGAAAACACCGCGCGCATGCTCGACGTCAATTACCAGACCTCGCTGCTGCCGCAGTCCGCGGACGCCGCCGAGAAGGGCTGGAAGGGCCTGCTCAGCATCTCCGAGCTGAGCGGCGACTTCGCCAAGCGCTTCGGCGAAGTCACCCCGCGCAGCGTGATGACCTACATGGTGGCCGACGCCGCCAATCCCTCCAGCATCCGCAGCTGCCTGATGGCCGCCCGTGAGAACGCCCGCGCCGTGCGCGGCTCGTTGACCACCGAAGTCTGGGAAACGCAGAACCAGACCTGGCTCGAATTCCAGCGCATGGCCGACGACCGCGAATTCCTGCAAGACCCGTCCGCCGCCTTTGAATGGGTGAAGTTCCGCTCGCACCTGTCGCGCGGCGTCACGGTGGGCACGATGCTGCAGGACGAGGCCTTTCACTTCCTGCGCATCGGCAGCTTTCTGGAGCGGGCGGACAACACCGCGCGGCTGCTGGACGTCAAGTTCCACGCCGTCGAAAGTGAGTTCTTCGGCGCCTCGCAGCGCCTGGGCGCGATGGGTCAGATTCAGCAGAACAGCACCGACGGCGGTGGGCCCGACCCGGACAAGGAAATCGAGTTCGACTTCTATCACTGGTCGGCGATCCTGCGTTCGGTGTCTGGCTTCGAGGTTTACCGCAAGGCTTACCGCAATGTGATCCGCCCTGAGAAGGTGGCCGAGCTGCTGATCCTGCGCCAGGACATGCCGCGCTCGCTGGCCGCCTGCATGCACGAGGTGCTGTCGAACCTGCGCATGGTCGCCAACGAGCAGTCGGGCGAAACCCTGCGCCGCGCCGGGCGCCTGTACGCCGACCTGCAGTACGGCCGCATCGACGAAATTCTGGCAACGGGGCTGCACGCCTTCCTGACCCAGTTCCTTGAGCGCGTGGGCACGCTCGGTGTGGGCATCAGCCGCGACTTCCTGGTGCCAGGCAACACCTGAGCACCGCCCGGCCGCCAAGGTTGCATCGGCCGACGTTTCATCCTGATCTGGAGTCCTGAATGTCCATCCACGTCGCGCTCAACCACGTGACCCACTACCGGTACGACCGGCCGATCAACCTCGGCCCGCAGGTCATCCGGCTGCGGCCCGCGCCGCATTCGCGCACGCGCATCCTGAGCTATTCAATGCGCGTGGAGCCCGCCACGCACTTCATCAACTGGCAGCAGGACCCGCAGTCCAACTACTTGGCGCGCCTGGTCTTTCCGGACAAGACCACCAGCTTTCGCATCGAGGTCGATTTGGTCGCCGAGATGTCGGTGCTCAACCCGTTCGACTTCTTCCTGGAGCCGTCCGCCGAAAACTTTCCCTTCGAGTACGACCCAGGGCTCGTCAATGAACTGGCGCCGTACCGCGTCAAGGGCGAGCTCACGCCGCTGCTGAAAAAGTACCTGGACAGCATCCCGCGCGACAAGAAGCAGACCACCAATTTCCTGGTGGAGCTGAACCAGCGCCTGCAGCGCGACATCAGCTACCTGATCCGCATGGAACCGGGTGTGCAAACGCCCGAGGTCACGCTGACCAATGGCAGCGGTTCGTGCCGCGACACCGGCTGGCTGCTGGTGCAGCTGTGCCGGCACCTGGGGCTGGCCGCGCGCTTTGTGTCGGGGTACCTGATCCAGCTCAAGAGCGATGTGAAGTCGTTGGACGGTCCGAGCGGCACCGAGGTCGATTTCACCGACCTCCACGCGTGGTGCGAGGTCTTCTTGCCTGGCGCCGGCTGGATCGGCTTCGACCCCACGTCGGGCCTGCTCGCCGGCGAGGGCCACATTCCGCTGGCTTGCTCGCCCGACCCGTCGGCTGCCGCGCCGGTGACCGGTGCGCTCGACGAATGCGAAACTGAATTCGAGCACCACATGAGCGTCACGCGCGTGTGGGAAGCCCCTCGGGTGACGCTGCCCTACACCGACGCTCAGTGGGCCGACATCGAGCGCATGGGCCACCAGGTCGATGACGACCTGCGCCGCCACGACGTGCGCCTGACCCAAGGCGGTGAGCCAACCTTCGTGTCGGTGGACGACCGAGACGGCGCCGAGTGGAACACCGACGCCATGGGCCCGACCAAGCGCCTGCTCAGCGCCGACCTGATGGACAAGCTGCGCGCCAAGTATGGCGACGGCGGCCTGCTGCACTACGGTCAAGGCAAGTGGTACCCCGGCGAGCAACTGCCGCGCTGGTCGCTCAACTTGTACTGGCGCAAGGACCGCGAGCCGGTGTGGACCCATCCCGAACTGTTCGCCAGCGAGCACCTGGACTACGCCGTCACCGACGTCGAGGCGCGCAAGTTCCTGGTCGGCGTGGCCAAGCGGCTGGCGTTGGACCCGCAGCACGTGTTCCCGGCGTACGAGGACACCTGGTACTACCTGTGGCGCGAGCGCAAGCTCCCCACCAACGTCGACCCCTTCGACGCCCGGCTGGACGACAAGCTGGAGCGCGACCGGCTGCGCAAGGTCTTCACCCAGGGACTGGACAAGGTGGTCGGCCACGTGCTGCCGGTGTCGCGCAACCCAGCGCCGATGGCGCTGCCCCGCTGGCAGACCGGGCCCTGGTTCTTGCGCAGCGAGCGTTGTTACCTGATCCCCGGCGATTCGCCCTTGGGCTACCGACTGCCGCTGGACTCGCAGCCCTGGGCCGAGCCGGGCGACCTGCCGTGGATCCACCCGATCGACCAGACGCAGCCGTTGGCGCCGCTGCCGCCGTACCAGCGGCTGCGCTACGCCGTTGGGTCGAACGAGGCCGGTCGGCTGCCCGGCGCGCCTGGTTTGGGCGCCTCGGCTGCGCTGGGCAACGGCAGCTTTGCCGAGCGCTCGCGCGCCGCCCAGGCGCCTGGCGTCAGCGTCACCTCGGCCGCGCCGGCGGTGCCGCGCGTGCCTGCGCCGTTCGAGTCCGCGGCCTCGATCACCCGCACCGCGATGTGCGCCCAGCCGCGCGACGGCCGGCTGTACATCTTCATGCCGCCGGCCAGCACCCTCGAGGACTACCTCGAAATCGTTGCCGCGGTCGAGGACACGGCGCTCGAGATGAAGCTGCCGGTCATCCTGGAGGGCTATGAGCCGCCCAAGGACCCGCGCCTGAGCACGCTGCGCGTCACGCCCGACCCGGGCGTGATCGAAGTCAACATCCATCCGGCGCACAGCTGGGCCGAACTGGTCGACCAGACCACCCACCTGTACCAGGCCGCGCACGAAACGCGGCTGTCGACCGAGAAGTTCATGCTCGACGGGCGCCACACCGGCACCGGGGGAGGCAACCACTTCGTGCTGGGCGGCGCCACCGTCGCCGATTCGCCCTTCCTGCGCCGGCCCGACCTGCTGGCCAGCATGGTCGCCTATTGGCACAACCACCCGGCACTGAGTTACTTGTTCTCGGGCCTGTTTGTCGGGCCCACCAGCCAGGCGCCGCGGGTGGACGAAGCGCGCAACGACTCGGTGTATGAGATCGAGATCGCCTTCGCCGAGCTGCAGCGCGTCACCGCCGCGGACGTGCCCTATTGCCCGCCGTGGTTGATCGACCGCATCTTGCGCAACCTGCTGATCGACGTCAGCGGCAACACGCACCGGGCGGAGTTCTGCATCGACAAGCTGTATTCGCCGGACGGCCCGACCGGCCGCCTGGGCCTGCTGGAGATGCGCGCGTTCGAGATGCCGCCGCACGCGCGCATGAGCCTGACGCAGCAGCTGTTGATGCGGGCGCTGGTCTCGCGCTTCTGGAGGCAGCCTTACCGGCCGCCGCACCTGAAGCGCTGGAACACCGAGTTGCACGACCGCTTCATGCTGCCCCACTTCATCTGGGAAGACCTGTGCGACGTGCTGCAGGAGCTGAGTGACTTTGGCCACGACCTGAAGCCCGAGTGGTTCGCGCCGCACCTGAACTTCCGCTTCCCGCGGCTGGGTGATTTCAGCGCCCGCGGCGTCGACATCGAACTGCGCCTGGCCCTGGAGCCCTGGCATGTGATGGGCGAGGAGGGCGCGCCCGGTGGCACGGTGCGCTTCGTCGACTCATCGGTGGAACGGGTTCAGTTGAAGGCCACGGGCTTGATCAACGCCCGCCACGTGCTGACCTGCAACGGGCGGGTGGTGCCGCTGCAGCCGACCGGCAAGGTCGGCGAGTTCGTCGGCGCGGTGCGCTACCGTGCGTGGCACCCGCCGTCGGCGCTGCACCCCACCATCGATGTGCACGCGCCCTTGACCTTCGACTTGCTGGACAGCTGGATGAGCCGCTCGATGGGCGGCTGCCAGTACCACGTGGCCCACCCGGGCGGGCGCAACTACGCCACCTTCCCGGTCAACGCGTACGAGGCCGAGGCGCGTCGCTTGGCCCGTTTCTTCCGGCTCGGGCACACCCCGGGTCCCATGACGGTGCCGCCAGAGGAGCGCAACCCGAATTTCCCGTTCACGCTGGACCTGCGACGGCGACCCGGCCGACCGTGACCGCGGCCGCCGCTGGCACGGTCGCCGCCCGGCGGCAATGCGCCGGGCGGCCCTGGTGTGCGGGTTGTGCCCCTGCGTCGGCCGCCGGGTCCTCGGCCACAATCCGGGGCTGCCCCTGGCACCCACGCCCTGATGCTTGAACAACTGCTGTCCGCCTACGCCCCGCTGAGTGGTCGCTACGACGAAATGCTCGGCGCGCCGGGCGTGCCGCGGCCACAGTGGGACGCATTTTTGCGCTCGCTGGCGGCCCGCCAGGGGCCGCAGGTGGGACAAACGCTGTCGCTCATCGAACGCGACATCCGTGAAAACGGCATCACCTACAACGTCTACGCCGATCCCCAGGGCGCCGACCGACCGTGGGAGGTCGACCCCCTGCCGTTGCTGCTGTCGTCCAGTGAATGGGCTGACATCGAGGCCGGCATCGCGCAGCGAGCCGACTTGCTGAACCGCGTGCTGGCCGACATCTATGGCCCGCAGGATCTGCTGCGTTGCGGGGCGATCCCGCCGGCGATCATCTTCGGCCACAGCGGCTTCCTGCACCCGGCGCAGCACATCGAACCGCCGGGCGGGGTTCATCTGGTGAATTACGCCGCCGACCTGGCGCGTTCGCCGGATGGCAAGTGGTGGGTGGTCAGTGACCGCACCCAGGCGCCGTCGGGCGCGGGCTACGCGCTGGAAAACCGCCTCGTGATCTCGCGCGTGTTCCCGCAGATGTTCCGCGAGCTGCACGTGCAGCACCTCGCCTCATTTTTCGGTGCGATGCGCGAGTCGCTGTTGCGCTGGGCGCCCAAGGGCGACGGCCCGCCGCTGATCGTGTTGCTGACGCCGGGGCCGTACAACGAAACCTATTTCGAGCACGCCCTGCTCGCCCGCTACCTGGGCTTTCCGCTGGTCGAAGGCAGTGACCTGACCGTGCGCGACGGGCGCGTGTGGATGAAGACGGTCGAGGGCCTGAAGCGCGTGCACGCCATGATGCGCCGGCAGGACGACAACTACTGTGACCCGTTGGAGCTGCGCAGCGACTCGGCGCTCGGCGTGCCAGGCCTGACCGACTGCGCGCGCCGCGGCAACATCCTGCTGGCCAATGCCCTGGGCTCTGGCGTGCTGGAGTCTGGTGCGCTGTTGGGCTACCTGCCCGCCTTGAGCGAACGATTGCTCGGCGAGCCACTCAAGCTGCCGTCGGTCGCCACGTGGTGGCTGGGCGAGCCGGCCGCCTTCACCGACGCCTGGAAGCGCCTGGACCACCTGATCATCAAGCCTTTGGAGCGCTCGATGGCGGAGCCCGCGGTGTTCGGTGCCGACCTGAAGGCCGCGGAGCGCCTGGCGCTGCACGACCAGGTGGCCGCGCGCCCGCAGCGCTACGTGGCGCAGGAATGGGTGCACGTCTCGCAGGCGCCGGTGCTGGAACGCGAGCTGGGCGCGGCGCGTGGGTCCGAAAAGCTGGCCGCCCGCACCGTGGGTCTGCGCGTGTTTGCCGTGGCCACGCCCACTGGCTACCGGGTGATGCCGGGCGGCTTGACGCGCGTCGCCGGCGACCTCGATTCCCGGGTCATCGCCATGCAGCGTGGCGGGCGCTCCAAGGACACCTGGGTGTTGTCGGACGCGCCGGTCAACGCGTCGTTTTCGCTGCTCACCACCACCGTCAAGCCCAAGGACTTGGTCAGCGCCAGCGCCAACCTGCCGTCGCGCGCCGCCGAAAACCTGTTCTGGTTCGGGCGTTATGGCGAGCGCTGCGACGCGGCCGTGCGGCTGCTGCGCGTGGCCATCGCAGGCGTTCTCGACGACGAGTCCACGCTGCTGGGCCAGCGCAGCCCGGCGGTGGCCCTGGCCGAACGACTCGGCCTCATCGAGGGCGGGGACAACGTCGGCGTCCAACTGCTGCGCGCCGCCACCCACCCCGAAGAGGGCTTGAGCAGCCTGTTCCGTCAGCTGTCCCGCTCGGCCTTCAACCTGCGCGACCGCATGTCGGCCGACAACTGGCGCACCTTGAACCAACTGGTCGGCGACCCGGTGTTCCAGCGCGGGCTCGACTCGTCGATGGGCCTGCCGCTGGCGCTGGTGTGGCTGGACAAGGCGGTCACTTCCATGATGACCTTGTCGGGCTTTGTGCTGGACGGCATGACCCGTGGGCTGGGGTGGCGCTTTCTGTCCATCGGGCGGCGCATCGAGCGCCTGTCCACGTTGTGCAGTGTGTTGCAGGTCGCGATCCAGGCTGGCCCGAACCATGGTCTGGACTGGCTGCTTGACCTTGCAGACTCCACCGTGACCTACCGATCACGCTACCTGGTGGCGCCCGAATGGTTGCCCGTGCTCGACCTGCTGTTGCGCGATGAATCGAACCCGCGCTCCGTTGGCTTTCAGGTCAAAGGCCTGTCCGAGTACATCGCCAAGTTGGAAATGCGCCATGGCCGTTTTGCCAGCGACGTGATGAACCCCGCGCTGGTGGCGCTGCGCGGCTTCGATCCCCGCGATCTGCACCCGGAGAACGAGCGCCTGTCCGACCTGCTGGACCAGCTGCAGCGCAGCGCGCACGCGGTGTCGGACGAGCTGACGCTGAAGTTCTTTTCGCACGCGTCTTCGCGCAGCGTCTTGTCGCTGGCAGCGTGATGAACGACCTGCCCGAACTGGACCTTCCCGCCGCCGGCGGTGCGGGCGCTGCGGCGCCCGTCGACGCCACGCCTGCCTTGGCGGCCACGCAGGCGCTGTCTGCCAAACCGGTCGTGGATTGGCAGCGTTACACCGTCGAGCACCTGACCCACTACGCCTACACCGCCCCGGTGTCGCAGTCGTGGCAGCTCGCGCGATTGACGCCGCGCGCCTTGCCTTGGCAGCGCGTGGTGTCCCACCAACTCGCCATCGACCCGGCACCGGACGAACGCCACGACGCCATCGACAGCTTCGGCAACACCGTCGTCCACTTCGGCCTGCACGGCGCCCACCGGTCCTTGCAGGTGCGCATGCGCTGCGAGGTCGAGGTCGGGCCGCGGCCGGAGGTGCGGGCAGCGCCTGCCAGCGTGCCGCCATCGGCCACTTGGGAAGGGGTCCGCGACGCCGTGCGCCACCGCCCGGAACTCGACGGGCTGGCGGCGGCCCGCATGACCGAGGCCACACCGTTGATTCCCCTGTCCGAGGCCGCGCGTTGCTACGCGCTGCCGTCGCTGACCGCGGGCCGGCCTTGGCTGGAGGCGGTGACCGAGCTGATGCACCGCATCCACACCGAGTTCGAGTTCGAACCCGGCGCGACCACCGTCAGCACCCGCGTTGAGGAGGTGCTGGACCGGCGCCGCGGCGTGTGCCAGGACTTTGCGCACCTGATGCTGGCCTGCCTGCGCGGCCACGGCTTGCCCGCGCGCTATGTGTCGGGCTACCTGCTGACCGACCCGCCCGAGGGCCAGCCTCGCCTGATGGGGGTGGACGCCTCGCACGCCTGGGTGGCCGCGTTCGCACCGGGGCTGGGCTGGGTCGAGTTCGACCCCACCAACGACCAGCTCGCCGACCCCCGCTACATCACGTTGGCCTGGGGCTGCGATTTTGCCGACGTGGTGCCGCTGCGCGGGGTGATCCTGGGCGGCGGCAGCCAGGACATGGACGTCGAGGTCAGCGTCATCCCGATGGACGTCGCGCCTGGCGCCTGATGCGCCACCCCGCCCGCCGGAGCGGGCTGGCGTCACGCTACTTGCCGGCCAAGCTGGGCACCACCGTTGCCGACACCGCCACAGCCGCCACCGGCAGGCTCGGCGTGACCTGGGAGTGCCCCCCGCCGGCCGTGGCCGCGGGCAGCGGCAACAGCGGCACGATCAGCAACGCCACGATGTTGATGATCTTGATCAAGGGGTTCACCGCGGGCCCGGCCGTGTCCTTGTAGGGATCGCCGACGGTGTCGCCGGTCACTGCCGCCTTGTGGGCCTCGCTGCCCTTGCCGCCGTGGTGACCATCCTCAATGTATTTCTTGGCGTTGTCCCAGGCGCCACCGCCGGTGCACATGCTGATGGCAACGAACAGGCCGGTGACGATGGTGCCCATCAGCAAGCCGCCGAGCGCCGCCGGCCCCAGCAGCAGTCCCACGATCACGGGCACCACCACGGGCAACAGGCTGGGCACGATCATTTCCTTGATCGCCGCGGTGGTCAGCATGTCGACGGCGCGGCCGTACTCGGGTTTGGCGGTGCCTTCCATGATGCCCTTGATCTCGCGGAACTGGCGCCGCACCTCGACCACCACCGAGCCCGCAGCCCGGCCCACCGCCTCCATCGCCATCGCACCGAACAGGTAGGGAATCAATCCGCCGATGAACAGACCGACGATCACCTTCGGGTCGCTCAGGTCGAAGTTGACCTGCATGCCTCGGCCTTCCAGCGAGTGCGTGTAATCGGCGAACAGCACCAGCGCGGCCAGGCCGGCCGAGCCGATGGCGTAGCCCTTGGTCACCGCTTTCGTGGTGTTGCCCACGGCGTCCAGCGGGTCGGTGATGTCGCGCACGCTCTTGGGCATCTCGGCCATCTCGGCAATGCCGCCGGCGTTGTCGGTGATGGGGCCGTAGGCGTCGAGCGCGACCACGATGCCAGCCATGCTCAGCATCGAGGTCGCCGCCACCGCGATGCCGTACAAGCCCGCCAGCTGGTACGCCGCCAGGATGGCCAGGCAGACGAACAGCACCGGCCACGCGGTGGAGCGCATCGACACGCCCAGGCCGGCGATGATGTTGGTGCCGTGCCCGGTGGTCGAGGCTTGGGCGATGTGCTGCACCGGCTTGTATTGGGTGCCGGTGTAGTACTCGGTGATCCACACCATGCTGGCCGTCAGCAGCAAGCCCACCAGGCAGGCGCCGAACAGGCGCATCTGCGTGCCCGCGCCCAGCGCGTCGTCGGGCATCACCGCCTTGGTGATGAAGAAAAAGCCCACGAGGGAGATGACGCCGGCCACGATCAGGCCCTTGTAGAGCGCGGGCATCACATTCTTCATTCCGGGCGTGGCCTTGACGGCACCGCAGCCGATGATCGAGGCGATGATGGAAAAGCCGCCCAGCACCAAGGGGTAGATCGCCGCGGCCATTGGCGCAGAGGCCACCACGATGGCGCCCAGCGACATCGTCGCGATCAGCGTCACGGCGTAGGTTTCGAACAGGTCGGCGGCCATGCCGGCGCAGTCGCCCACGTTGTCGCCCACGTTGTCGGCGATCACTGCCGGGTTGCGCGGGTCGTCCTCGGGGATGCCTGCTTCGACCTTGCCCACGAGGTCGGCGCCCACGTCGGCGCCCTTGGTGAAGATGCCGCCGCCCAGCCGCGCAAAGATCGAGATCAACGACGAGCCGAATGCCAGGCCCAGCAGGGGCTTGAGCACGCTCGACAGGCTCTTGTCTGGCGTCAGGTTGCCATTGCCCACCAGGAACATGAAGAACAGGCCGACGCCGAGCAGCCCCAACCCGACCACCAGCATGCCGGTGATGGCACCGCCCTTGAAGGCCACATTGAGTGCCGGCGCCATGCCCTGTGTGGCCGCCTGCGCGGTGCGCACATTGGCCGCCACCGACACGTTCATGCCAATGAAGCCGCAGGCGCCCGACAGCACCGCGCCAACCACGAAGCCCATGGCCGTCACGCCATCGAGGAACACGCCGATCAGCACCGCCAGCACGGCGCCCACCAGCGCGATGGTCTTGTACTGGCGCGCCAGGTAAGCGGCAGCGCCCTGCTGGATGGCACCGGCGATCTCCTGCATTCGCGGGTTGCCCGCGCTTTGCTTCAGGATCCAGCCGCGCTGGACAAAACCGTAGGCCACGGCCGCCAGCCCGCAGACCAGCGCGAAATACAGCGCCACATTGGTGGTCATCATGAGGGGTGTCTCCTTCCTCGGTGAGCTTCGATGGATTCGTTCGTCAGCCGGATCAGGTCAGCCCGGACTGCCCGAAGCTGCGTTTCATCGTACGGGAGCGCCTGGGCCGTGGCAACGACGCCAACATGGTGTTTTCCAGTGCATTGCGCGGGGCAGGTGCCCATGGCGCACGGGCCATTTCAGCGTCAGGCCGCCGAAAGTCGGGCCGCTAAAATCCGGGGCTTTCCCCCCAGCTGACCCACCACCATGAGCCTTCACAACGTGACGCCCGGCAAGAAGTGCCCGGACGAGTTCAACGTCATCATCGAGATCCCGATGAACGCCGACCCGATCAAGTACGAGGTCGACAAGGACAGCGGCGCCCTGTTCGTGGACCGCTTCATGACCACCGCGATGCACTACCCGTGCAATTACGGCTACATCCCGCAAACGCTGGCCGACGACGGTGACCCGGTCGACGTGCTGGTGATCACGCCGTATGCGCTGTCGCCCGGCGTGGTGGTGACCTGCCGCGCCATTGGCGTGCTGAAGATGGACGACGAAGCCGGCGGCGACGCCAAGCTGCTGGCGGTGCCCATCGACAAGATCCTGCCGATCTACACCCACTGGCAGAAGCCCGAAGACATCAACCAGATGCGCCTGAAGGCCATCCAGCACTTCTTCGAGCACTACAAGGACCTGGAAGCAGGCAAGTGGGTCAAGGTCCAAGGCTGGGAAGGCCCGGAAGCCGCCCGCGCTGAAATCACCTCGGGTCTGGCCGCCTACCAGGCCGCCCAGGTCAAGTGATGACCCACGGTGACACCGCCTGAACCATCGGCCCAGGCCGGGGTCATCCCGGCGGGGTCGGTTCGCTGCGGTTAGTCTTCACGCGAAGCCGGCCCGGTCCGGTGCAACGAGGAAGGCAGTCATGGCGTTCGATGGTCGATGGGGCGGTGGGTTGAGCGGGGTCTGGCGCATCGGCGCACAGTGGTGTTGTGCGGTCGCCCTCGTGGTGTCGGGCCCGCTGGCCGCCGCACCCGCCTTGCCGCCTGGTGTGCAGGCGGTCACCTCGGTCGAGGGCATCGACGAGTACCGGCTGGGCAACGGCCTGCAAGTGCTCTTGGTGCCCGACGACTCCAAGCCGACCACCACGGTCAACCTCACTTACCGAGTCGGTTCGCGCCACGAAAGCTACGGCGAGACCGGCATGGCGCACCTGCTGGAACATCTGTTGTTCAAGGGGTCGCCGAAGCACCCCAAAGTGTGGGCCGAGTTCACCAAACGCGGGCTGGACGCCAACGGCAGCACCTGGCTGGACCGCACGAACTACACCGCCAGCTTTTCAGCCAACGACGACAACCTGCGTTGGTACTTGAACTGGCAGGCCGACGCGATGGTCAACAGTTTCATCGCGCGCAAGGACCTCGACACCGAGATGACGGTGGTGCGCAATGAGATGGAGATGGGCGAGAACGACCCCGGTTCCATCCTCTTCCAGCGCACCATCGGCGCGATGTACGACTGGCACAACTACGGCCATTCGACCATCGGCGCCCGCGCTGACGTGGAGAACGTCGACATCCCGCGGCTGCAGGCCTTCTATCGACGCTACTACCAACCCGACAACGCCACCTTGATCGTGTCCGGCAAGTTCGAGCCGGCCAAGGTGCTGCAATGGGTCAACGAGGGCTTCGGCCGCGTCAAGCGGCCGGCGCGCAGCCTGCCCACCTTGTACACGCTCGACCCCGTGCAGGATGGCGAGCGCGAGGTGGTGCTCCGCCGCGCCGGCGGCGTGCCGATGATCTACGCGGCCTACCATGTGCCCCCCGGCCCCCACCCTGACTACGCCGCCATCGAGGTGCTCAATCTCGTGATGGGCGACACCCCGGCCGGCCGCTTGCACGAGGCACTGACGACAAAGCGGCTGGCATCGAACACCTTTGCCTTCTCGGCTGCGCTCGCCGACCCCGGCTTCGTCGTGTTCGGCGCTCAGCTGAGCCCGGGGCAGGACTCGGCGGCCGCGCGCGCCGCCCTGCTGGACACCCTGGAACGGCTGGCGGCCCGTCCCATCGACGAGGCCGAACTGCAACGCGCCAAGGCCAAATGGTTGAACCAATGGGAGCGCGCATTCACCGACCCGGAGGTCATCGGCGTGTCGCTCAGCGAAACCGTGGCCCAGGGCGACTGGCGGCTGTTCTTTCTCAGCCGAGACCGGGTCAAGGCGCTGAGCCTGGCCGACCTGCAGCGCGTGGCCACGCGCGTGCTGTTGCCGTCCAACCGGACGCTGGGCGTGTACCTGCCCACCGACCAGCCGCTGCGTGCCGACCTGCCCAAGCGCGTGCCGATCGCGGAAGCCATGAAGGACTTCAAGCCCCAGGCGGCTGCCGCGCGCGTGGAGTCTTTCGATGCCTCGCCCGCCAACATCGACCAGCGCACCCAGCGCTTCAAGGAAGGGGGGGTGGACGTCGCCTTGCTGCCCAAGGGCACGCGCGGCGCCTCCGTGACGGCCAACCTCACACTGCGCTTCGGCGATGAGAAAAGCCTGGCAGGCCAGGGCGAGGTGGCCAGCATGCTGGCCTCGTTGATCGACAAAGGCAGTGATCGGCTGGACCGCCAACAGGTGCAGGACCGGCTGTCGGCGCTCAAGACCGAGTTGGCGGTGTCGTCCGGCGCCGGGCGTGTGACGGTGCAGCTGGCGTCGCGCCGCGAACACCTGCCCGCGGCCATCGCGCTGATCGCCGAGCTGCTGCGGCGCCCGGCCCTGCCGGGCGCCGTGCTGGAAGAGGTGCGCAGCCAGGCCTTGTCGGGCATCGAGCAGCAGCGCAAGGAGCCCGAGGCGGTGCTGGCCAACGCGCTGGCGCGACACGGCAACCCCTACCCACGTGGCGATGTGCGCTACGCCCGCAGCTTTGACGAGATCGTGGACGATGTGAAGGGCGTGACGTTGGAGCAGGTCAAGGCCTACCACGAGCGCTTCTACAGCGCCCGCACCGCCACGTTCGCGGCCGTGGGCGACCTGGATGTGGCCGCGGTGCGCGAGGCCCTTCGTGCCGGCTTCGCCGATTGGCAGGGCGGCGAGCCCTTCGTGCGCATTCCCCAGCCGATGGTGGCGCGCGCACCGGTCCAGCTCAGCCTGGTCACGCCCGACAAGCAGAACGCCAGCATGGCCGTCGAGCTGGGCGTGCCGCTCAAGGACACCGACCGCGACTACGCGGCATTGATGATGGCCAACCATTTGCTGGGCGGCGGCGGCAACTCGCGGCTGTGGAAGCGCATCCGCGAGAAGGATGGCTTGTCCTACAGCGTCTACAGCGGCATGTCCTGGAATGCCTGGGAGCCGAATTCGAGCTGGCAGGCCGGTGCCATCTTTGCGCCGCAGAACCGTGCCAAGGTCGAAGCCGCCTTCAACGAAGAGCTGGCCCGCGTGCTCAAGGACGGCTTCACCGCGGCGGAACTGGCCGAAGGCCAGCGGGGACTGCTGAGCTTCCGCCGGCTGGGCCGCGCCCAGGACGCGACGCTGGCTTCTGCATTGGCCAGCAACCTGGTCCTGGGCCGCAGCTTCGCGGTGTCTGCCCGGGTCGACGCCGCCATCGGCGCCTTGACGCTGGATCAGGTGAACGCCGCGCTGCGCACCTACCTGAAGCCGGACCGCTTCGTCAGCGGCTTTGCCGGCGACTTCAAGCCTTGAACGGCCGCCGGTCGTTGAGTTCGTCCAGGTAGTTGGCCACGCCTGAGCCCTCGCGGGCCAGGAAATCGGCCACCGCCTGCGCGAACTGCGGGTGCGCCAGCCAGTGCGCGGAGTGGGTCTGCACCGGCAACAGGCCGCGCGCCATCTTGTGCTCGCCCTGGGCGCCCCCCTCGAAGCGCTGGTAGCGCTGGGCGATGCACCAGGCCAGCGGTTGGTAGTAGCAGGCCTCGAAATGCAGACACGGGATGTGCTCGACCGCGCCCCAGTAGCGTCCGTAGGCGACACCGGACGCGGGCTGAAGGCCGATCAACGAGGTGGCCACCCGCTGCCCCCCACGCCAGGCTGTGAACAGCAGCCAGTGCTCGGGCATGGCCTCGGCCATCCGCGCAAAAAAGTCCCGGGTGAGGTAGGGCGTCGAGTGGTGAGCGCGGTAGGTGAGGGTGTAGCAGCGGTAGAAGAAATCCCAGTCGGCGGCGGCGATGTCGAGACCGGTCTGCGCCGTGAAATACACGCCGGCCTCGTCGACCTTGCGGCGCTCCTGCTGGACCTTCTTTCGCTTCTCGCGCTGCAGGCTGGCCAGGAAGTCGCTGAAGTCCCCGTAGGGCAAAGGCGTCCGGTTCTGCCAGTGGAATTGGACGGTGCTGCGCCCCATCCAGCCGGGCGCGGCAGTGGCACCCGGCCGCGTTCCGTTCACGGTCGCCACGGCGTCGCGGTCGGCGTCGCTGAGGAACAGGGCGTGCACCGACGACAACCTTGCGTCCTGCGCCAGCGCCACGCTTGCTTGAACCAGCGCGGCCCGGCTGTCGGCGTCCCGCGCCAGCCACCGCGAGCCCGGCACCGGCGTGAAAGGCACTGCGGTCAACAGCTTCGGGTAGTAGGCCAGCCCGTGGCGCTGGTACGCGTCCGCCCAGGCCCAGTCGAAAACGTACTCGCCGTAGGAATGGTCCTTGACGTAGACCGGGCACGCCGCCACCAGGTGGTCGCCCTGGCTGACGGTGATGAATTGCGGCAGCCAGCCGGTGGCGGCATTGGCGCTGCCCGATTCATGCAGTGCCGCCAGGTATTCCAGGCGCATGAAGGGCGTGGGAAGGTCCTGCTTGGCCAGCAGCGCGTTCCATGCCGCACGGTCGATGGCGGTCGGGTCGTCGTGCACCCGAATGACATAATCGTTCGACCTCGACTGCTGTTTCATATGTCACTCACGCCCACGGTTCGGATTGCACTGGCCCAGCTCAATGTCACGGTGGGTGACCTGGATGGCAATGTTCGCCGCATCGTAGACGCTGCCCGCGCCGCACAGGCGCGTGGGGCCACCGTGGTGCTCACGCCCGAGCTCAGTTTGTGCGGCTACCCACCCGAGGACCTGCTGCTGCGCCCGCAGTTCATGCAAGCCTGCCAGGCCGCCCTGCTGGATTGCGCGCGGGCGCTGGCGGACCTGCCGAACCTCCACGTGGTCGTTGGTCACCCGCACCAGTGGGGGCAGCAGGGCCAACTCAGGTCGCGGTCGCACGCCGTGCCGCTGCGCTTCAATGCCGCGTCGGTGCTTCACGGCGGCCAGGTCGTCGCCACTTATTGCAAGCGCGAACTGCCCAACTACCAAGTGTTCGACGAGCGCCGCTACTTCGCGTCCGGCCGCGACCACGGGCAAGGGGCCACGGTCGTCGACGTCGGCGGCTTGAAGCTCGGCCTGCTGGTGTGCGAGGACGCCTGGTTTGACGAGCCCGCACGCCTCGCCCGGGAAGCCGGTGCCGACGTGCTGTGCGTGCTCAACGCCTCGCCCTTTCACCTTGGCAAGGTGGGCGAACGCGAACAGCGCATGGCCGAGCGCGCCCGCGACGTGGGTTTGCCCCTGCTCTATGTCCACCTCACCGGCGGACAGGACGAGGTCGTGTTCGACGGCGCCTCCTTCGCGCTGGACGCCGATGGCGCGCTGGGTGCCCGAGCGGGGATGTTCACCGAGTCGCTGTTGATCGTCGACACCGATGGCCGCACCGTCCGTGGCGAGGTGTCGGACGTGCCATCGGCCGAGGCCCAAGCGTGGCGGGCCCTGGTCCAGGGCGTTCAGGACTACATCGGGAAGAACGGCTTTCCCGGCGCCCTGATCGGCTTGAGTGGGGGCATCGACTCGGCCCTGGTGCTGGCCATCGCGGTCGACGCACTCGGTGCCGAGCGGGTCCGCACCGTGATGATGCCGTCGCCTTACACCGCGGAAATTTCCTGGGTCGATGCGCGCGACATGGCACAACGGCTGGGTGTCCGTTATGACGAGATCGCCATCGCGCCCATGGTCGACGCCTTCCGCCACAGCCTCGCCAGCGACTTTGCCGGCCTCGCGGAAGACGCGACCGAAGAGAACATCCAGGCGCGCGTGCGCGGCACCTTGCTGATGGCGTTGTCCAACAAGTTCGGCTCGATCGTGCTGACCACGGGCAACAAGAGCGAGATGGCGACCGGCTACTGCACGCTCTATGGCGACATGGCAGGCGGTTTCGCCGTCATCAAGGACGTGGCCAAGACCCTGGTGTACCGCTTGGCCCGCTGGCGCAACGCGCAGGGCAACGCTCCGGTGATTCCGGAGCGCATCATCACGCGGGCGCCGTCGGCCGAGCTGCGGCCCGACCAGACCGACCAGGACAGCCTGCCGCCCTACGAGGTGCTGGACGCCATCCTGCAGCGCTACATGGAAGAGGACGAAAGCATCGACGACATCGTGGCCGCCGGTTTCGCCCCAGCCGACGTGGACCGCGTGACCCGCCTGATCAAGTTCAACGAGTACAAGCGGCGACAGGCCCCGGTGGGGATCCGCATCACCCACCGCGCGTTTGGTCGGGATTGGCGCTACCCCATCACCTCAAAGTTCCGCGCATAAACTCACCCCCATCACGCCCCAGGAGTCCGCAATGAAACAAATCACCGCCATCGTCAAACCCTTCAAGCTCGAAGAAGTGCGCGAAGCCTTGGCCGAGGTGGGTGTGACCGGCCTGACGGTCACCGAGGTGAAGGGCTTCGGGCGGCAGAAAGGCCACACGGAGTTGTACCGGGGTGCGGAGTACGTGGTCGACTTTCTGCCCAAGGTGAAGGTCGAGGTGGTGGTCAAGGACACCGACGTCGACCGCTGCATCGAAGCCGTGGTGCGTGCGGCCAAGACCGGCAAAATCGGCGACGGAAAGATCTTCGTCACGAGCGTCGAGCAGGTGGTTCGGATTCGGACCGGCGAGACCAACGAAGACGCCGTCTGATCGGCACTTGGGGCCTGGCCTAGGCGCCCGCGGGAGCGCCGCACCCGTCGCCTCAGATGGCGCGGTAATCGTCTGGAGCCGAGGCCGCGGCGGCCAGCTTCGCCAGACGCGCCACCAGGGCATCGGGGTCGTTGTCGACCTGAATCACCTGCCGCTGAGGCGGGCTGACAAAACCCTCTTGCACGCTGGCGTCCAGAAAGGCCAGCAGCGTGTCGTAGTAGCCCGCGGTGTTCAACAAGCCGACCGGCTTGTCGTGGTAGCCCAGTTGGCGCCACGTCCAGACTTCAAACAGTTCCTCGAAGGTGCCCAGGCCGCCGGGCAGGGCGATGAAGGCGTCGGCCGCCTCGGCCATCATCTGTTTGCGCTCGTGCATGGTCTCCACCACGTGCAAGCGCTGCAGTCCGGCATGGCCGACCTCCAAGGCCATCAGCGCGCGAGGGATCACCCCCATCACCTGAGCACCTGCCGCCAGTGCGGCATCGGCCACCACGCCCATCAGGCCCGCCCGTCCGCCGCCGTACACCAGGCGCCATCCACGCTGGCCGATGGCCGTGCCAATGGCCACCGCGGCGTGTTGGAAACGGGGGTCCTGGCCTGGGCGGGACCCGCAATAGACGCAAAGAGAAAAGCTCATCGGGCGGGGTCAGCGGTTGGCCGAGGTTCGTTGGGTGGTTTCCACAGAAGGGTCGGCGGTGACACTCAGCCGAAGCGCGCCCAGAGGGCCGCGCTCCAGATGCCGCCGCACAGCATCAACGACAGGAACACCGCCGCGCTCGCCAGGTCTTTGGCGCGTTTCGACAGGTCATGGATCTCGAAGGAGACGCGGTCGATGGCCGCCTCGATGCCGGAATTCAGCAGCTCGACGATCAACACCAGCATCACCGATCCCGCCAACAACGCGACCTCGACCCAAGTGCGGCCCAACCACCAGGCCGCGGGCATCAGCACCACGGCCAGCCACACCTCCTGACGGAACGCGCTTTCGCCGGCGTACGCGCTGCGCAGACCGGACAGCGAGTACCCCGTCGCATGGACAACGCGGTCCAGGCCGGTGCGGCCTTTGTGGGGGTTGCTCATGGTCGATGGGGTCACCGCTTGGCGGGCCGGACGGGGCGATGGGTTTCCAGGCGGGTGCCGCACAGCACGTCGTGGAGGAACTGGCGCTGCGGCTGCAGCCGGGCGAGCGCCGCGTAGGCGAAGACGCCGATGGTCAACACGCCAAATGTGGTCGACGCACCACTCAGGCCCGACCACCACAGCGCCAGCAGCGCTGGCGCGAACCACAACCACGACAGCAGGTAGCGCACCAGCGCGCGCAACTGGCTGATCTTGCGTCCTTGGGTGTCAACGACCCGGATGTGCCAGGCCTTCATGGCCACGGTTTGCCCGCCGCGCGACCAGAACCACACGAAGTAGATGCCCAGCACAACGAACAGGAAAGCCTGGAGGCCATGGCGTCCGGTCAGCGCGTGCCGTTGTTGCGTCAAAGACGAAAACAAGTACCCGGCGATCATGACCACGCCGAACAGCACCACGCCTTCGTACGTGAAGCTTGCGAGCCGGCGCCAAATGCCCGGGGTGGCCTGAACGGCCTCGCCGGAGACCACCGCCGTTGCGGTGGCCGGGTCCTGCGCGCCGCTCACGGGCGGGGCATCGGCGCTGGCGCTGCCGCTGAAGCGCCGACGGCCACGGTGGCCGCGCCCTGTGGGCCCCGCTTGGGCAGCAGGGTGTATTTGTCAATGAACATGGGCGTCGCGGCGATCTTGGGCAATCCGGTCTGTTGATGGGGCGGTGGTGCCGGCCGGTTGGACACCAGCGTCGTGGTCGCACCAGGGCGCGCCTGAATCACGGTGGGCGCCACGCTGCGCGGTTGAGCCGCGAAGTTAGGGTTCGGCACGAGGTTGGACTTTACCGTGGTGGCTTTCGCCACTTTGTCGGCCTGGGCCTTTCGGTTGGCGCTCGCCGAGGCCGATGTGGGCGCGGCGCGTGCCGCCAGTTGCTTCTTCTGGTCGCTTGGCAGGGCCTTGTAGTCTTCCCAGCGCGCTTCCCGGTCAGCCGCCGGCGTGGCCCGCCGCGCTTGCAGGTAGCGAAGTCGCGCTTGGCCGCGCTCTGCAGGCGTCATGCGCGCCCATTCCAGCATGCGCGCCTTGATGCGGTCGCGCTCATCGTCCCGCATGCTGGGCATGCGCTGGGCAAGTTCGATCCACTTCTGCTTCTGCGGGCTGTCCATGCGTGGCCAGTCCGGTGCGAGCGGTGCCAGCGCTTCGCGTTGGGCAACGCTCAGGCTTTGCCAGGTCGGGCCTTCGTTGACGGCCACGGCCTCCCGGGCCGCTGGGGCGCCGGGCACCGCCTGGGACCATGCCAAGCCGGCGGCGGTCGCGCAGGCGATGCCCGCACCAAGCCAAAGCGCCGCCAGCGCACGGTGGTGCGCTGGCGGCTGGGAGGGTGTTCGCCGTGGTGTTGACGAGGCGGGCAGGGGCATCAGTTCCGCGGGGTCTTCAGGTACTCGACAAATCCGGCGTCGCCATAGGCCGACGGCGGCAGGTCGTCTCCCAGCAGGTCGGCGTCGACGTCGGCCGCCACCTGGATCTGCGCGGCCATGTGCTCGTGCTGAATCAACACCAGCCCTGCCACCAAGGCCACCAGCGGCAACAACGAGGCCAAACGCAACCAAGACTGCTTGCCGAACCCGCCCAAGGCCAAGGTTGCACCGCCTTGGACCGTGGCGGCGGGTGCCGCTTGCAGCCGGCGCGCCTGGCGGGCCCGCTCGACCGCTTGCTCACGCGCGAACTCGAGGCGGGTCGCAATGTCGTTCGGCAGCGCTTCGCTGCCCTCGCTGAGCAGCGCGGACAAGCGCAAGCCCAGGCGCGCTTCCAGCGCGGGGGCTGACATGGGCCGGTGGGACGTGGCTGGTTGGCGTGGTGTGATCACAGCGAAATACCCCGAAGTTTGAGGGCCTTGGCCAAAGCGTGGACGGCCCTGGAACAGTGCGTTTTGACGCTGCCTTCCGAGCAGCCCATGACGGACGCTGTCTCGGCGACATCGAGTTCCTCCCAGTAACGTAGCAAGAACGCTTCCCGTTGACGGCCCGGCAGCTGATTCACCTCGGAATCGATCGCCGCTAGCACCTGCGCGCGCGACACGCTGTCGGACGCGCTTTCTTGGGAGGCCGACCCGTCGCGCGACTCCAACGCCTCGAGGATGTCAAATTCCCCGTCAGCGTCGGCACCGTCGAAATCAGAAAAGTTCTTGAACAGCGCACCGCGCACCTTGTTGCGCCGAAACCAGTCCATGGTGGCGTTCGACAGGATGCGCTGGAACAACAGCGGCAGCTCCTGGGCCGGCCGGTCCGCGTAGTTTTCGGCCAGCCGAATCATGGCGTCCTGCACGATGTCCAGCGCCGAGTCGTCGTCGCGTACCGCGTAGCTGGCTCGCTTGAAGGCCCGCTTCTCGACGCTCTTCAAAAAATCGGCAAGTTCTTTGTCGGATGCCAAGGGAATGGAGGCGCGCTGAGCGCCGTGGAATCGCAACTGATTATCGCATCGCGCGCGCGCCACCCGCGCCCCGGGAAGACCAGCAGCCAAAGCGGTGCAATAATCATGGGTTGCACAACATTAGGTCATTCACCGGTTGCCCGACCACGGGCCATCGCTCACTGACCGCGCAGGCGCCACACCCACCCCACAAGGGCGCGGAGAGGCGCACCAATGGTTTTTCGTCAGAGAAATTCACAAAGGTTCAACATGGACATGTCTGCCGCGGAAATCAAACGCGCCACGTCGGCGCAGCCGCAAACCCCCCCCACCGAGCCAAATGGCTCCGAAATCCTCGTCCGCTGCCTGCAGGCCGAGGGCGTCAAGTACCTCTGGGGTTACCCCGGCGGTGCCGTGCTGTACATCTACGACGCGCTGTACAAGCAAGACACCATCGAACACGTGCTGGTTCGCCATGAGCAGGCGGCGGTTCACGCCGCCGACGGCTACGCCCGTGCCACGGGCGATGTTGGCGTGGCGCTGGTCACGTCCGGCCCAGGAGTGACGAACGCCATCACCGGCATCGCCACCGCCTACATGGACTCCATCCCGATGGTGATCGTCACCGGTCAAGTGCCGACCGCGGCGATCGGCCTGGATGCGTTCCAGGAGTGCGATACCGTGGGCATCACACGCCCGATCGTCAAGCACAACTTCCTCGTCAAGGACGTGCGCGACCTGGCGATGACGATGAAGAAGGCCTTCCACATTGCGCGCACCGGTCGTCCGGGCCCGGTCGTGGTCGACATCCCGAAGGACGTGTCGCTCAGCAAGACGCCGTTCCACTACCCGGCCACGGTGGAAATGCGCTCGTACAACCCGGTGCGCAAAGGCCACGGCGGGCAAATCCGCAAGGCCGTGCAGTTGCTGCTCAGCGCCAAGCGCCCGTACATCTATTCGGGCGGCGGGGTCGTGCTGGGCAATGCCGCGGCCGAACTGCGTGAACTGGTCAACCTGCTGGGCTTCCCGTGCACCAGCACCTTGATGGGCCTCGGGGCCATTCCGGCCAGCGACCCCAAGTTCCTCGGCATGCTGGGCATGCACGGCACCTACGAAGCCAACATGACGATGCAGAACTGCGACGTCTTGCTGGCGGTGGGTGCGCGATTCGATGACCGCGTGATCGGCAACCCCAAGCACTTTGCCTCGGTCGAGCGCAAGATCATCCACATCGACATCGATCCGTCGTCGATCTCGAAGCGTGTGAAGGTCGACATCCCAATCGTGGGCGACGTGAAGGACGTGCTGCAGGAATTGATCGCCCAGATCAAGGAGGCCCGCCACGCTCTCGACGCGGGCAGCTCGTCGGCATGGTGGGCCAAGGTCAACGAGTGGCGCAAGCGCGAGTGCCTGAATTTCAAGAACAGCACCGAGGTCATCAAGCCCCAGTTCGTTGTCGAGAAGCTGTGGGAGCTCACCAAGAACAGCGACGCTTACATCACCTCCGACGTGGGCCAGCACCAGATGTGGGCCGCGCAGTACTACCGCTTTGACGAGCCACGCCGCTGGATCAATTCGGGCGGCCTGGGCACGATGGGCGTGGGCCTGCCTTACGCCATGGGCATCAAGCTGGCCAAGCCGGATGCGGATGTGTTCTGCATCACCGGCGAGGGGTCGATCCAGATGTGCATCCAGGAGCTGTCCACCTGCCTGCAGTACAAGACGCCGGTGAAGGTCATCTCGCTGAACAACCGTTACCTGGGCATGGTGCGCCAGTGGCAACAGCTGGACTACGGCGGCCGCTACTCCCACAGCTACATGGACGCTTTGCCCGACTTCGTGAAGCTGGCCGAGGCCTATGGCCACGTCGGCCTGAAGGTCGAGAACCCGGGCGACGTCGAGGGCGCCTTGCGTGAGGCGATCCGGCTGAAGGACCGCACCGTCTTTCTCGACATCCGCACCGACCCGACCGAGAACGTCTGGCCCATGGTCCAGGCGGGCAAGGGCATTTCCGAGATGCTGTTGGGGTCCGAGGACCTCTGAGCCGTTGCACGCCGGGCTCGTCGGCCGCGTTACCGCGCGGCCCGTGGGCTCGGCGGAATTCGGCGCCTGCCATCGGCGTTTCATCCACTCATTCGACCCTTCAGGCGTCGCCAAGGGCCGTCGGTTACCGCCGCCGGTTTGAAGAGCACGCCCACCTCATCATGAAACACATCATTGCCCTGTTGCTCGAGAACGAGCCTGGTGCCCTGTCGCGCGTGGTCGCCTTGTTCTCGGCGCGCGGCTACAACATCGAAAGCCTGACGGTGGCACCGACCGAGGACGCTTCCTTGTCGCGCATGACCATCGTGACCTCCGGTTCGGACGAAGTGATCGAGCAGATCACCAAGCACTTGAACCGACTCATCGAAGTCGTCAAGGTCGTCGACTTGACCGAAGGCGCCTACACCGAGCGCGAATTGATGCTCATCAAGGTGCGCGCCGTTGGCAAGGAGCGCGAGGAGATGAAGCGCATGGCCGACATCTTCCGTGGCCGCATCATCGACGTCACCGAGAAGAGCTACACCATCGAACTCACGGGCGACGCCGGCAAGCTCGACGCCTTCATCGAGGCCATCGACCGCACCGCCATCCTCGAAACCGTGCGCACCGGCACCAGCGGCATTGGCCGCGGCGAACGCATCCTGCGGGTTTGAAGCCCGCCCACCCGCAGTCCCCATCCACCCATTTTTCTGGAGCGATAGCATGAAGGTTTATTACGACAAGGACGCCGACCTCAGCCTGATCAAAGGCAAGAACGTCGCGATCATCGGCTACGGATCGCAGGGCCATGCCCATGCCCAAAATCTGAACGACAGCGGCTGCAAGGTCACGGTGGGTCTGCGCCGCAATGGCGCCAGCTGGGGCAAGGTCGAGAAGGCCGGCTTGAAGGTGGCCGAGGTGGCCGACGCGGTCAAGAGCGCCGACGTCGTCATGATCCTGCTGCCGGACGAGCAGATCGCCGCGGTTTACAAGAACGACATCGAGCCGAACATCAAGCAAGGCGCGTCGCTGGCCTTCGCGCACGGCTTCAATGTGCACTACGGGCAGGTTGTGCCGCGCGACGACCTCGATGTCTGGATGGTGGCGCCCAAGGCCCCCGGTCACACCGTGCGCAACACCTACAGCCAAGGCGGCGGCGTGCCTCACCTGATCGCCGTGCACGCCGACAAGTCGGGCAAGGCGCGCGACCTCGCGCTGAGCTACGCGGCGGCCAATGGCGGCGGCAAGGCCGGCATCATCGAAACCAACTTCCGCGAAGAGACCGAGACCGACCTGTTCGGTGAACAAGCCGTGCTGTGCGGCGGCACGGTCGAGCTGATCAAGGCGGGCTTCGAGACCCTGGTCGAGGCCGGTTACGCCCCCGAGATGGCCTACTTCGAGTGCCTGCACGAGCTCAAGCTGATCGTCGACCTGATCTACGAAGGCGGCATCGCGAACATGAACTACTCGATCTCGAACAACGCCGAATACGGCGAGTACGTGACCGGCCCGAAGATCGTCACCGAAGACACCAAGAACGCAATGCGTCAGTGCCTGAAGAACATCCAGACCGGCGAGTATGCGAAGAGCTTCATCCTCGAGAACCGCGCCAATGCGCCGACGCTGCTGTCGCGCCGCCGCCTGACCGCTGAGCACGACATCGAGGTCGTCGGCGAAAAGCTGCGCGCGATGATGCCCTGGATCAAGGCCAACAAGCTGGTTGACAAGAGCCGCAACTGATTGCCTTGTGTGCCGCAAAGGGCCGCCACCGAGCGGCCCTTTTTCATGGCGAGTCCGATCGGTCGGCGGGCGGGAAAGGCGGTGGTTGACGCTGATGTATCCTCCCGCCCCATGAATCAGCAGCCTCCGGACGATGCGCCGGCCCGTCCCCGCCGCAAGGGCATTTATGTCTTGCCCAATCTGTTCACGCTGGCGGCCTTGTTCGGCGGCTTCTACGCGGTGGTGATGGCGATGAACGGCCGCTTCGAGCAGGCGGCCATCGGTGTGTTCTGCGCGATGGTGCTCGACAGCCTGGACGGCCGGGTCGCCCGCATGACGAACACCCAAAGCACCTTCGGCGAGCAAATGGACAGCCTGTCCGACATGGTGTCGTTTGGCGCCGCACCGGCACTGATCATGTACGAGTGGGCGCTCAAGGGGATGGGCAAGCTGGGCTGGGTCGCGGCCTTCGTGTATTGCTCATGTGCCGCCTTGCGCTTGGCCCGCTTCAACACCAACCTGACGGTGGTGGACAAGCGGTATTTTCAGGGCCTGCCCAGCCCCGCCGCCGCGGCGCTGGTCATGGGCTTCCTCTGGGTCATGGACGACCAGGGTTTCAAGGGCTGGCGCGAGGGCGAGTGGTTGCCGTGGACCGCCTTCGCGCTGACTCTGTATTCGGGCTTGACGATGGTGACCAATGCGCCGTTCTACAGCTTCAAGGACGTCAGCTTGAAGCGCTCCGTGCCCTTTGTCGTGATCGTCGCCATTGCCTTGGGCATTGCCTTGATCAATGTGCACCCCCCGATCGTGTTGTTTGCGATGTTCTGCGCCTACGGCTTGTCAGGCTACGTGATCTACGCCTGGCGGCGTGCCAAGGGTCGACCCGTCAGTGTCATCGCCACGTCGACCGACGAGCCGGATGAGGCCGGACTCCACCGCTGACAAGGCGTGCTACCATTCCAAACATGTTGATCGTTCGTGCCACCCTGCCAGGCCTGCTGCTAGGAGCTCACCGGGTTCGCTGATCGTTCACGTCCATCGTTTTCGTACCAACGGCCCGTTTGCAACCGCATCGGGCCGTTTTTGTTTTCTGCTCCCCACTTCTTCGGAGACCACCATGAGCCAGAGCAACAAGCTGATCATTTTCGACACCACCTTGCGCGATGGCGAGCAGTCGCCTGGTGCCTCCATGACCCGCGACGAGAAGCTGCGCATCGCACGCCAGTTGGAGCGGCTCAAGGTGGACGTGATCGAGGCAGGCTTTGCGGCGTCTTCCAACGGCGACTTCGAAGCCGTCAAATCGATCGCAGACCACATCAAGGAATCTACCGTCTGCTCGTTGGCCCGCGCCAACGACCGCGACATCTCCCGCGCGGCGGAGGCCCTGAAGGGCGCGGCCCGCTCGCGCATCCACACGTTCATCGCAACCAGCGCGCTTCACATGGAGAAGAAGTTGCGCATGACGCCCGACCAGGTCCACGAGCAGGCCCGACAGGCAGTGCGATTCGCCCGCAACCTGACCGCGGACGTCGAGTTCTCTCCGGAGGACGGTTACCGCTCGGACCCCGATTTTCTTTGCCGCGTGCTCGAGGCGGTGATCGCCGAAGGCGCCACAACCATCAACATCCCCGACACCGTCGGCTACGCCGTGCCGGAGCTTTACGGCAACTTCATCAAGTCGCTGCGCGAGCGCATTCCGAACGCGGACAAGGCAATCTGGTCGGTGCATTGCCACAACGACCTGGGCATGGCGGTAGCGAACTCGCTGGCCGGCGTGATGATCGGTGGGGCCAGGCAAGTGGAATGCACCATCAACGGCCTGGGCGAACGGGCCGGCAACTGTTCGCTCGAAGAGGTCGTGATGGCTGTGCGCACGCGCCGCGACTACTTCGGCCTTGAGCTGGGCATCGACCCATCGCACATCGTGCCGATTTCGCGCCTGGTGTCGCAGACCACCGGTTTCGTGGTCCAGCCGAACAAGGCGGTGGTGGGCGCCAACGCGTTTGCCCACGCTTCCGGTATCCACCAGGACGGCGTGCTGAAGGCGCGTGACACCTACGAAATCATGCGCGCGGAGGACGTTGGCTGGGCGGCCAACAAGATCGTGCTGGGCAAACTCAGCGGGCGCAACGCTTTCAAGCAGCGCCTTCAGGAACTGGGCATCGAGTTGGACTCGGAGGCTGAGATCAACGCCGCCTTTGCCCGGTTCAAGGACTTGGCCGACCGCAAGAGCGAGATTTTCGACGAGGACATCACGGCCTTGGTGATGGACGAAGCGGTCACCGCAGAGAACGAGCACTACCGGCTGTTGTCGCTTTCGCAGCGCTCGGAAACGGGGGAGCGTCCGCACGCCACGGTGGCTTTCGCCGCGGGCAACGTCGAACACCACGCGGCCAGCGACGGCAACGGGCCGGTCGACGCCAGCTTGAAAGCCATCGAGTCCAAGGTCGCCAGTGGGGCGGAAATGCTGCTCTATTCGGTCAATGCGATCACCTCGGGCAGCACAGAATCCCAGGGTGAAGTCACCGTGCGCCTGCAGCATGGTGGGCGGGTGGTGAACGGCGTCGGATCCGATCCGGACATCGTCGTGGCATCGGCCAAGGCCTACCTCGCGGCGTTGAACAAGCTTCACAGCAAGACCGAGCGCGTGGCCGCCCAGGGATAGTTCGTAACAAACCTGACGCGTCCCGAGTGAGAACTTGAGGAATGGCACGTAAGCTTTTGATCTTGCGTGCCTTTTTTTATTCACCTACACTGCGTTGGACTGGACGGCGAAGGGGGCTGCGTGGGCAATTTGAGTAAGTTTGTGTCGGCTTGTGTGGCCGCCGCGGTGATGACCATGGGCGCCTTGGCAACGGACCCTGCCGTCGCTGCCGGCAAGCGCCATGCCGCGCCGGCCAAGGCGTCCAAAGCATCCAAATCGGCCGCCGCCACGCGCGTCACGACGGTCAAGGGCGGCAAGCGGATCGTTCGGGCTTCGGCGCGGACGGTGCCGGTGGCCCGCGTCGAAGCGGCCCGTCCTTCGTTCGGACAACTCTATGGTCTGCACAGCACGATCGACGCGCTGGACCTCAAATCCAGCGTGGCCTTGGTCATGGACCAGGACACCCACGAGGTGCTGCTGAGCAAGAACCCCCAAGCCGTGCTGCCCATCGCGTCGATAACGAAGCTGATGACCGCGGTGGTGGTGACCGAAGCTGGTTTGCCGCTGGACGAGGTTCTGACCGTCACGGAAGAAGACATCGACACGGAAAAGGGCAGCCGTTCGCGCCTGAGGGTGGGCACGCAACTCAGCCGCGGCGAGATGCTTCACCTGGCGCTCATGTCCAGCGAGAACCGCGCGGCCCATGCCTTGGGCCGCCACTACCCGGGCGGCTTGCCGGCATTCGTCAGCGCGATGAACCGCAAGGCGCATGAGCTGCGCATGGACGACACGCATTACGTGGAGCCCACCGGACTGTCCAGCCAGAATCAATCCAGCGCCCGAGACCTGGCAACCCTCGTCAACGCGGCCTACCGTCACCAGATCATCCGCGACTTGTCGACGTCGGCGGAACACGCCGTCGCCGTCGGCGACCGGCAACTGCAGTACCGCACGACGAACAACCTGGTGCTGAATCCGCATTGGGAAATTGGCTTGCAGAAGACCGGCTACATCTCCGAGGCGGGGCGCTGCCTGGTCATGCAGGCCCGCCTGGCGGGCCGCAAGTTGATCATGGTGTTCCTGGACTCGGCGGGCAAGTATTCGCGCCTGGGCGATGCCGAGCGCGTGCGCCGCTGGCTGATGGAGTCGTCACCCGTCGGCGACCGCAGCACGCCCGCCGTTGTCACAGGGCAGCCCAAGCTCACTTCGTGACCGTTGTCCACGGATGGGCGGGCCGCGCTGATTTGCGGCGCCCGTCAACGGGCGGGCATCACGCGTCAGCCAATGCCCGTACGGGGATTGGCCATGGGCCGGTGGCCGAGCGCTTGTGAAATCTGCGCCGCGGTCGACTTCAAGCGGCCGAGCCATTCCTCCTCAAGCCGGTCGGCCGGAGCGGAGATGGACAGCCCGGCCACCAGTTTCGACTGATCGTCAAAGATGCCGGCGGCCATGCAGCGCACGCCGAGTTCCAACTCTTCGTCGTCACGCGCTGTGCCGTGCAGCAACACCTTGGCCAATTCCCGTTCGAGTGCCGAGAGCTCGGTGATGCTGTTGCGGGTGTGACCCGCCAACCCGGTGCGCGTGGCGTAGGAGCGAACCCGCTGCGGGTCGTCATGAGCGAGGAACAGCTTGCCCACGGACGTGAGGTGAAGCGGTGCCCGCCCGCCAATTGCCCGGACCACCTGCATGCCCGATCGCTCGCTGTAGGTGCGTTCGATGTAGACGATTTCGTCGCCTTGGCGCATCGACAGGTTCACCGGCTGATTGGTCAGCTTGTGCAGTTCCCGCATCGGTGCCAGCGCGGCGTCGCGCACATCCAGGCGCGCCTTGACGAGGTTGCCCAATTCAAGCAGGCGCATGCCCAAGCGGTAACTGCCGGCCTCGGGTCGGTCCACGAAGCGCCCGATCGTCAAGTCGTTGAGGATGCGGTGGGCGGTGGACGGGTGCAGGCCGGTCTGCTCGCTGATGGTCTTCAGCGAGACCGGGTCCGGGTACGAGGCCAGCACATCAAGCAGCGCAAAGCTTCGTTCCAGGACCTGGATCGTGGGCGACTTGGGTTCCGGGCTCTTCATGCCATCATTGTGATTGAGTTCCAGCAGATTTTGCATCGCGAAAAGCTGACTCGTCCAGTTAACCCGCGATGGCCGCGGCCCCAGTGGCCTTCGGCGCAGTGGGTCGAATGAGCCAGAGGATGCGCCGCATGACCGAAGACCCCCCTGTCCATCCCGTCACGATCGGCCACTTGACCATGGTGCCCGCCGTGGACCCCGAGCTGCTTGCCCGTTGGCTGGCGACGGACATGGCGCAGTGCCTGGCGGTTGCGGCATCGCCGGTGTCAGCCGACCTCACCACCTGGGGCGATCTGGGGTCCGATGACCTCTTGCTCATCGAGGCCACGCACCTGCCAGCGCTCGAGGCCCTGGCGGTGCTCGCGAACCGCACGGCCGTGGTCGTGTGGACGCCGATGCCGGGTGTCGACCCCACGCTGACGCGTTTGCGGGTGGATTGGTTGCGCCGCGGGGTGCAGGAGGTGCTGACCATCGACGAGCTGGCGGCGCCTGACGCCGCATGGCGGCTGATGGCCGCAAGTCTCCGCCATCGCCACGCCACCGCGGCCAGACGCGCCTATGCCACCGACCTCGCCACCGGCCTGCCCCACCAGCAACAGCTCATCGAGCACATGAGCCACCTGCTGGCGCTGCGCGAAAGGGAGCCCGCACCGATGGCCTTGCTGGTGCTGCGCATTGAAGGACTCGCCACAGCCGAGTCCCGGCTCGGCGTTGAGGCGGCCAGCAGCTTGCGGCGCAAGCTCGCGGTTCGACTGCGCTCCGCATTGCGGGCCAGTGACGTCGTGGCGTCGATCGGTGGCGACAGCTTCGCGGTGCTGCTGGCCTGGATCGACACCGCCGCCGATGCCGATGGCGTGGCAGCCAAGCTGAGCAGCGCCGTGCAGCGCCCGTTTTCGGTCGCCGGGCAGCCGGTGGCCTTCGCCGTGAGCGTGGGGCAAGGCCGCTATCCCGACGACGGCAAAGACGCTGGCGTGTTGCTGCAGCGCGCGGTTCAGCAGGCGGCGGTCATTCCTGGGGTGGGGCGCAGCGGACACGCGAACATCGTCGAGCGCGGCGTGGCCACGGCAGCGAACGACGACACCGTGTGAGCGCCCTGCGCCGCGGTCAGCGCAGGATGTCGCCCAGGCAAAGGTATTTGATCTCCACATAGTCGTCGATCCCGTGGCGCGAGCCTTCGCGACCCAGACCGGACTGCTTGACGCCCCCAAATGGCACTTCGGCGGTAGAGATCAGGCCAGTGTTGATGCCGACCATGCCGTACTCCAGGGCCTCGGCCACGCGGAAAATGCGGCCGATGTCGCGGCTGTAGAAGTAGCTGGCCAGGCCAAACTCGGTGTTGTTGGCGAGTTCGACCACCTCGGCCTCGGTCTTGAACCGAAACACGGGTGCGACCGGGCCAAAGGTTTCCTCACGCGCGCACAGCATGTCGCTGGTGGCGTCGGCCAACACGGTCGGTTCATAGAAGCGGTCGCCCAGACGACGCCCGCCGGCCAGCACCCGAGCCCCTTTGGCCTGCGCATCGGCCACGTGGCGCTCGACCTTCGACAAGGCTTGGTCGTCGATCAGCGGGCCTTGAACCACGCCAGCGTCAAACCCATTGCCAACCACGATGGCACGGGCTTTGATGGCGAGCTTTTCGATGAAGCGGTCATAGACGCCGTCCTGAACGTAAAGGCGGTTGGCGCACACGCAGGTCTGGCCGGCGTTGCGGTACTTGCTGACCATGGCGCCCTCGACGGCGCTGTCGATGTCGGCGTCGTCAAACACGATGAAGGGCGCATTGCCACCCAGCTCGAGCGACAGCTTCTTGATGGTCGGGGCGCACTGGGCGGCGAGGATGCGGCCGACCTCGGTGGACCCGGTGAACGACAGGTGCCGGACGATGTCGCTGGCGCAAAGCACCTTGCCGATCGCGATGGATTGCTCGGCATCGGCGGTGAGGATGTTCAGCACGCCGGGCGGCATGCCGGCGCGCTGTGCCAGCTCGGCCACGGCGAGCGCCGACAGCGGTGTTTGCTCGGCCGGCTTGATGACCACGGGGCAGCCCGCGGCCAGCGCGGGCGCGACCTTGCGGGTGATCATCGCGATCGGGAAATTCCACGGCGTGATCGCAGCACACACGCCCATCGCTTGCTTGATGACCAGGTAGCGCTTGTTGTTGTCCGTCGTCGGGATGGTCTCACCGTAGACGCGCTTGGCTTCCTCGGCAAACCAGTCGATGAAACTGGCCCCGTAGCCCACCTCGCCCTTGGCCTCGGCCAGCGGCTTGCCCTGCTCGGCGGTCATGATGCGGGCGAGGTCGTCGGCGTGCTGAAGCAGCAGTTGGTGCCACTTCAAGAGAATGGCCCCGCGTTCCTTCGCGGTCTTTGCGCGCCAGGCCGGCCACGCGCGGTTGGCGGCGGCCAGCGCCTCTTCGGCCTCCCGCGCACCGAGGTTGGCCACCCGGGCCAGCACCTGGCCGGTGGCCGGGTCGGTCACCTCGAAGCGGTTGGTGTGCCCGAGCCATTCGCCGTTCACCAAGGCGTCCGACTTCAGCAGACTGGGGTCACTGAGCTTCGCCAGGGGGGAGCGGGCAAGGGATGCGTCTTCGGTCATCGTGGTCTCCAGGAGGGTTGGGCGGTGCGGCGGCCTTGCGAGGCAGGGGTCCGCGACGCCCGGGCGGTGCCGCGGTGCGAGGCCGCCGGGCTGTGATGCGCTTCACTTTACTGCGCGGCACGCCGACGCGGGGCAGGTCGGTAAAATCGATGGTTTTGGCGGCCCGATGGGCCGAGCCAAGGCCACCGAAAGCACACGGCATGAACGCCTCCGAGATCCGCAGCCAGTTCCTGAAGTTCTTCGAATCGAAGGGACACACCATCGTCCCGTCGAGCCCGGTCATTCCCGGCGACGACCCCACCCTGTTGTTCACCAACGCGGGGATGAACCAGTTCAAGGACGTGTTCCTGGGCTTCGACAAGCGCCCCTACAGCCGCGCCACGACCAGCCAGAAGTGCATCCGGGCCGGCGGCAAGCACAACGACCTGGAGAACGTGGGCTACACCGCCCGCCACCACACGTTCTTTGAAATGCTGGGCAACTTCAGCTTCGGCGACTACTTCAAGCACGATGCCATCCAGTACGCCTGGGAGCTGTTGACCGAGGTGTTCAAGCTGCCGAAGGAGCGGCTGTGGGTCACGGTCTATGCCGAAGACGACGAGGCCTACGAGATCTGGAACAAGACGGTGGGCGTGCCGGCCGAGCGCATTGTTCGCATCGGCGACAACAAGGGCGCGCGCTACGCGTCGGACAACTTCTGGATGATGGGCGACACCGGCCCCTGCGGGCCGTGCACGGAGATCTTCTATGACCACGGGCCCGACGTGGCAGGCGGCCCGCCGGGCAGTCCCGATGAAGATGGCGACCGCTACATCGAGATCTGGAACAACGTGTTCATGCAGTTCAACCGCGACGAAGCGGGTGTCATGCACAAGCTGCCCAAGCCCAGTGTCGACACGGGCATGGGGCTGGAGCGGATCACCGCGGTGCTTCAGCATGTCCACAGCAACTACGAGATCGACACCTTCGTCGCGCTGCTCGCGGCGGCGAAGGCGCAGGTCGATGCGGCCGGTGCCGGCGATTGCGACCCGAACAGCCCGAGCCTGAAGGTGATCGCCGACCACATCCGCGCCTGCACCTTCACCGTGGTCGATGGCGTGATCCCGAGCAATGCCGGCCGCGGCTATGTGCTGCGCCGCATCACCCGCCGCGCCATTCGCCATGGCTACAAGCTGGGTGCCCGCCAGCCGTTTTTCTACAAGCTGGTGGCAGCGCTGGCCGAGCAGATGGGCGACGCCTATCCGGAGCTGCGTCGCGACCAGCAGCGGGCCAGCGAGGTGCTCAAGCAGGAAGAAGAAGGCTTTTTCCGCACCATCGCCAATGGCATGGAGATCCTGGAGGCGGCCCTGGCGGGCGACGCCCGGGGCATTGATGGCGACACCGCCTTCAAGCTGCACGACACCTACGGCTTCCCGCTTGACCTGACCGCGGACGTCTGCCGCGAACGCGGTGTCGCGGTCGACAGCGCGGGCTTCGAGGCCGCGATGAACCGCCAGCGTGAGCAGGCGCGGGCGGCCGGCAAGTTCAAGATGGCCGCCGGCCTGGAGTACGACGGGGCGGCCACGCAGTTTCAGGGCCATGAGCACCTGAGCGTGGACGCGGCCACGGTCCTGGCCCTGTACGCCGATGGCTCGCCCGTGACGTCGGTCAGCGCTGGGTCGGACGTGGTGGTGGTGCTGGACCGCACGCCGTTCTACGCGGAAAGCGGTGGCCAGGTGGGCGACACCGGCGAGCTTCGCAACGCGGTCACCCGCGTGCTGGTGGAGGACACGATCAAGGTTCAGGCCGCCGTGTTTGGACACCAGGCGCATGTGCTCGAAGGCAGCCTGTCCGTGGGCGATGTGCTGCTGGCGCGCGTCGACGCTGAACGCCGCGCGCGCACGGTGCGCAACCACAGCGCGACGCACCTGATGCACAAGGCGCTGCGCGACGTGCTGGGCGCCCACGTGCAGCAGAAAGGCTCGCTGGTCACGCCCGAGCGCACGCGCTTTGACTTTGCCCACAACGCGCCGATCACGCCTGAGCAATTGCTGCGCATCGAGCAGATCGTCAACGCCGAAGTGCTCGCCAATGCGGCCGCTCAGGCCCGCGTCATGCCCATCGACGAAGCCCAGAAGTCGGGCGCGATGATGCTGTTTGGCGAGAAGTACGGCGACGAGGTGCGGGTGCTCGACATCGGCAGCAGCCGCGAGCTGTGTGGTGGAACCCACGTGCAGCGCACGGGTGACATCGGCCTGTTCAAGGTCGTTGGCGAATCCGGCGTGGCCGCTGGCGTGCGCCGCATCGAGGCGGTCACCGGCGACAACGCCCTGGCCTACCTGCAGGGTCTGGAGTCCACCGTGCACCAGCTGGCGGGCAGCCTGAAAACGGCCCCGGCCGAGCTGCCGACCCGACTGACGCAGCTGCAGGACCAACTGCGCGCCCTGGAGCGTGAGCTGGCCGCCGCCAAGGGCCGGCTGGCATCGTCCCAGGGCGATGACCTGGCCACCCGGGCCGTGGACCTGGCGGGCCTGAAGGTCCTTGCGGCCCGACTGGACGGCGCCGACCCCAAGGCCTTGCGCGACACCCTCGACAAGCTCAAGGACAAGCTGAAGTCGGGCGTGATCGTGCTTGCCACGGTCGAGGCTGGCAAGGTGCAGATCGCCGCCGGTGTGACCGCCGACCACACGGCTCGCTTGAAGGCGGGCGAGCTGGTGAATTTCGTGGCCCAGCAAGTGGGCGGCAAGGGCGGCGGCAAGGCGGACATGGCCATGGCCGGCGGCAGCGATCCGAGCCGCCTGGACGAGGCCCTGGCCTCGGTACAAGACTGGGTGGCGCAGCGTCGTTGACACCGCCGCCCACGCCGTGCCCACGCCGGCGCGGGCGCCCTCTGTTGCACCGATGTGCCCACTTCCTTGTTGAGCGATCTTGCGTCAAGCTCGGGGCCCCGGCCGAACCGTCGGGGACCGGACTTGCAATGTGGGTGCCCGAAGGTCAGTATCGACGGGCGAGCGCGGCCTGATGGCCAAGGACCAAGGGATGTCGGATACGCTGCTGCTACCAGAGTCCGTGTCGGCCCAGCAGGCAGCCAGCCAGCTTGAGCTGCAGCTCGGCCTGGCCGCGTCCTCGTTGGCCGGCGTGTTGCTGGACTTCGTCGACCGCCTGGGCGCGGGTCTCAGCGTCAAGGACGTCACCTCCGGGCGCTATGTGCACGTCAACCTCGCGATGGCCGAGGTGTTCGGCCGTCAACCGCACGACCTCGTGGGCCAACTCGATGCCGACGTGTGTGCGCCAGCGATTTGGGGCGGCATTCGGTCGGCCGATCAGTTCGCGGCCACGCAAGCCGGCGCGCAGGTCAATCAGCACCGGCTGGAGTTTCCAGAGGGCACCCGCGAGTTCACCGTGACGCGCGTTCGGCTGAGCCGGCTGGACCCGGGGGCCGCACCGCTGCTGTGCAGCATCTGGATGGAGCAGACGGCTCAACGTCAACGCGAGCGGCAGCTTGTGCAGGCGCTCAAGCAGATCGAGCGGCTGTCGCAGCGCGACTTGGACGCGACGGCGTCCACCGCATCGCCAGTGTCGGCGGAAGACGACTTGCCCATGCGCCGTCAATTTGAAGACCAGCTCCGCCGGGAGCTGGACTTGTCAAACCGCGAACAACGTGAGTTCGCGCTGGTCACCGTGATGCTCGACCCCTTCGACGAGGCCCTTGCAGCGCATGGCGAGCGCGGCCGACGATTGGTTCAGCAAGCGGTGACGCGCTTGCTGCGCAGCAACACCCGCGCGATGGACGCCTCGTGCCGGCTGGATGCAGATCGGTTTGCGATTTTGTTGTCTGGCGTCGGGTTGGCAACCGCCCATTCGCGGATCGAAGGCCTGCGTCGCCAGTGCGCCACCGAACTCATCGTGATCGACGGCGTTGACCTGCGGTTCACGGTGTCGATGGGCGTGGCCAGCTACCCGCACACGGCGCAAGACCGAGCCAGCCTCATTCTTGCAAGTGATGACGCCCTGATGCGGGCCCGCCAGCAGGGGGGCAACCACGTCACGCTGGCGGCCATCCGGTTGGCGCCGGGTTGAGCGGGGCCCGCGGCGGGGCAGCGCAATGCGCGTGGACCCGCGCTCAATCGGTCAAGCCGCGGTAAAGCATGTAGCTGGCCAGGCCGTACAAAAGACACGCGAACACGCGCTTCAACTGCTTCACATTCAGCTTGTGGGCGGTTCGCGCGCCCATCGGCGCGGTGGTCACGCTGGCCACTGACACCACCGCCAGCGCCGGCAGGTAGACAAATCCGGCGGTGGCGGCGGGCATGTCAGGCACCGACCAGCCCGCGATGATGTAGCCCACCGTGCCCGCCAGGGCGATCGGAAACCCCAGGGCCGCTGCGGTGCCCACGGCCTGGTGAATCACCACGTTGCAGGCGGTCATGAAGGGCACTGAAATGAACGCGCCCCCGGCCCCCACCAGCGCCGACAACCCCCCAATCGCCCCGCCCATCCCCAGCATGCCCGGCGTGCCAGGCAACTGGCGGCTGGCTTGCGGCTTGCGGCCGCGCAGCATCTGCGTCGCGGAGAAGCCGACGAACACCGCGAAGAACAGCGCCAGCACGTTGGACGACAGCTGCTTGGCCAGCTGCGCCCCCAGCATCGAGCCGACCACAATGCCCGGCGCCAGGGTGCGAACAATGTCCCAGCGCACGGCGCCTCGGCCCTGGTGCGCCCGCACCGAAGACACCGACGTGAAGCAGATGGTGGCCAGCGACGTCGCCACGGCCATCTTCACGATGTGCGCCGACGGGAAGCCCTTGAGCGTCAGCAAGAAGGTCATGAAGGGCACGAGCAGCATGCCGCCGCCCACGCCCAGCAAGCCAGCCAGGAAACCGGTGAAGCTGCCCAGGATCAGCAGCTCGACGATCAGGGGCCACTCGAGGCCTAGGGCCATGTTGTCTCCAGCAACGGCAGCAGCGTCTGCCATTCGGTTGGCGTGACGGGCGTGATGGACAGCCGGTTGCCGCGTTTGAGCACCTGCATCGTGCTGAGCGCCGGCGCGGCACGCAGCGCGACCAGCGACAGCAGGCGCGTCTTCCGCACCAGCGTCACGTCCACATGCACCCACCGCGGCGCCGCGGGGTCGCTTGCGGGGTCGTGGTAGGGGCTGGCCGGATCGAACTGTGTCGCGTCGGGGTAGGCAAGGGCGCTGACCCGGGCGAGACCGGCGATGCCTGGCTCCGCACAAGACGAGTGATAGAACAGCACACCGTCGCCCACGCGCATCTCGTCGCGCATGAAGTTGCGCGCTTGGTAGTTGCGCACACCGGTCCAGGGCAGCGTTTGCCGAGGCGCCTGGGCCAAGTGATCGATGGAGGCCTCGTCGGGCTCGCTCTTCATCAGCCAGTGGCGCATCGGATCAGAAGGTGATGGCCGTGACGACGGCTGGGAGACCAGGGCAGCGTGAACCAATCCAGAGCCGATGGCGTGAAGGTGTCCGTTGCAAGCCGTGGGCCGCATTCCTGAACCCAGGGGATTCAGGTGGGCGAGGTCAGCGAGGCATCGGGTTCATCTGACGCGAGACGATCACGCCAGCCAAGCAATGTTCCAAGCCCGGGCTCGCGAGAGCATCGGTTCAAGGAAATATAAAACCCACGCGGATGCAACGGACAGCGCCATTCTATGCGCCGTGCATGCTCGTTGCGTCGGGATCAGACCGTGTGCCGCGCAGGGAATTGCCCGTTGGGGTGGTTTGGCTGAGGCTCGCGCCGCGGCGTTCACAACAGGCGTCCGTCGTCCGCCAGGGCTTGGTCGATCCGTTGAATGAGGTGGTCGACCAGACCGGCTGCGGGGTCCGGTGCGCCGGCTTCGTCTGAATCGGACGCGGTGGGCGGGTCGCGCGGGGCCTCTGGCAACGCGGGGGCCCGCGAGGCCAGTTGGAACCCGAGGTTCAAGGCGGCCAGCACCGCGATCCGCTCGCGTGCCTTCACCTTGCCGGCGTCGCGGATGGCGCTCATCTCGCGGTCGACCTCGGCAACGGCCTGCCGCAAACTGGCTTCGCCCCCCTCTGGGCAACCCAGCACGTAGCTTTGGCCGAGGATGGTCACTTCCATCTGCTTCATCCTCGGTCTCCTTCAGGCGGCGTGGGGGCGGGCGTGGCCGGTGCATCGCCGGGCAGGCGGTCGAGCAGGGCGTCGATGCGGGCGCGGGCTGCGTTCAGTCGCGAGCGCAGGCTGTCCCGTTCGTTGCTCAGGGCGGCGATCTGCTGCTCGAGCAGGATCTGGGTCCGCTGGTATTCGTCGTGCCGCAGCAGCAGACGCTCAACGCGCTCGGCTAAGTCTTCCAGTGTGGCCATGGGCTCTCGCACTCCCTGCGGTGGCGGTCATTCCGCTCTGGGTTGATTGTAGGCGGCGGGGTTCCCGGCACCTCGCTGTTAGCATTCACCGTGTTGGTGCTCGCGCCGGTGTTCTTCACCGGTGCAGTTAAACGGGAAGCAGAAGCGTCGGTTCCCCCCGGGAACCGTGCCAGCCTGCGCTGCCCCCGCAACGGTCAGCGGACGCAACTTCGGTTGCCGCTCGTGTGCAAACGCCACTGAAGCCCCTCAGGCTTTGGGAAGGTTGCACGGGTCGATCCGCCAGCCCGGATACCGGCCAACGAGGCGGCACGCCGATCTGTCGGCGTGCCATGAGGTGGGCGCCTGCGGGGAAGCTGGCGCACACGATTGTTTTTTTCCGTCCCCATGACCTTCGGTTCTCATCCCCAACGGGCAAAGCTTCGCCTTGCCCAGGCCGCGGCTCGCG